>PBVQ01000033.1 GCA_002728715.1 Dehalococcoidia bacterium | reverse complement strand
TTATAAAAAATCTTGGTAGTGAACCAATAATAGAAAGTGGAGTTAATTTATATGTTTTATACATGACATTATTTATTAGCTCGTTGATAATTATTTATATTTTGACTTCTATTTTGCATATTAAAATACAGATAAAAAATGATACTTTAGCTATTATAAAACGAGGTAATACATATAATATAAAACTATCAACGATTAATTCTTTAAGGGTATATAAATCAAAAAAAGAATTAAGTAAAATGAAACCAGTCAAGTCATATATAAAAATATCAACTTTAGGAATAAATTCAGGTGTTATAATTGCATCAAAGCAGGGTGAGAAAAACAATATATATGTAGTTTCAATTGATGCTCCAAAAAAAATAGAGTCTTTTGTGGAAGGAAAATTAAATTTATGAAAAATAAGAAGCCCAATATAGTTTTTTTGTTTCCTGATCAATTTAGATCAGACTTTATTGAATCAAATGGTGCTGATTGGTTAGAAACACCCAATATAAATTCTATAGCTAAAAATGGAATAAATTACAAAAATGCTTTTTCTGCGTCACCGGTTTGTGTGCCAGCAAGGACATGCTTGTTAACTGGGATGAATGCAATAAAAAATGGAGTTGCATCAAATCTTCATAATCTAAGAGCAGATTGGAAAGAGGCAGGTGTAAAAATTTTTCCTGAAATCTTCTCTGATTCTGGCTATTACACCGCTGGTATTGGAAAGATGCATTTTTATCCATGGGATGAAAAAAGAGGTTTTCAGTATAGAGTAGTATGTGAAGATAAAAGATGGCTAGATGTTAGAGATGATTATTATCATTATCTAAAAGACAATGGATTAAGAAAAACTCATGGGAATGAAATGGATGGATATCATGAAAATAAAGGCGCGGTAATTAATACAATTCCTTGGGAGCATTCTTGGGATAGATTCGTAGGATCAGAGTCAGTAAAATTTATTGAAAATTATGGATCTGATCAACCTTTTGCAATGATGGTTGGGTTTCCTGGGCCTCATTGCCCATATGATCCTGATGAAAGATTTCTAAAAAATATAAATGAAAAAAAATTACCTAAACCAATACCTGACCAATTAGAAGATGCTCCGGGATTAAAAAAAATTAATGTCGAAAACAATAAAAGACCTTGGAATGGAGTGGATTATTCAGATTTTCCTGAAAAAAGTAAAATGTTGATTAGGAAGCACTACTCAGGATTAGTTCAACAAATAGATTATGAAGTAGGAAAAATTATTCAAGCATTAGACAAAAAAAATTTACTAGATAATACTTATATAATCTTAACATCTGATCATGGTGACTATTTAGGTGATCACAGTTTAATTGGTAAGGCATCTTTTTTTGATACAGCTATGCGTGTTCCTATGCTAGCTATGGGTCCAAATATTAAACCAGGTCAAACAGTAGATGACTTAGTAGAAGTAACAGATGTTACTTCTACTATGTTAAGTTGGGGTAATATAGATATTCCAAAATGGTATGATTCAAGGCCATTACCTGGAAATGGTATGCCAGGTAATTCTGGTAGAGATAATATTTTTGGATTCCTAACCGATGGGTGGATGAATTTTGACGGTAGATATAAATTACATAAATATTCTAACGGTGAAATCCTATTATTCGATATGAAAGATGACCCTGAAGAGCAGAAAAACCTAATCAATAATAAAGATTATCAGGATATAAGAAATAAACTTGAAGATGAATTATCCAATGAAGTTATGAAGTCAATTGATGCATCAATGAATGACAGATTAGCTCAAAATGGTGATATGTCTCAAGACCCTACCTTTGGTTTTGAGGGTTGGCAGAGACCTTGGCCTCATCCTCCAAAAACAAAACCTGCCATATATGAAAAGAAATAAATAATTTTTCTTTTTTGAAAATTATTATTATTATTATTGAATTTATCAATAATAATATTGCAGAGGTTATACAATATTGACACAAGGCCTTAATTACAAATATCTCTATATATGTTAGGTATACAGATACACTCATTCCAATAAAAATAGAAAGTAAAATAATTTTTCTTGTTAGGATATTTATTGAGGATATATGACTTAAGCTTAGTATCATTATTATTCCGTAAACTAACATACCACCAAAAGATAAAGGTATACCTAGGAGTTTAGACCATTTACTATTAAGTACTTCATTACATCCCTGGATACTACATGAAGCCTCAATCTGACCAATTGATAATATTGTAAGATATGTTGTTACTACCAACCCTAGTAAAGAAATAAAAGCAGTAAAAAACCATAAATATTGAATCTTTGTGAAACTTCTCACAACTAATTTCCAAGCGCACGCTCGATTATAACTCTATAATCGCCATAACTTTTTGTTCCTAAAATAAGTTCACCGTCTATTAGTACTGAAGGTGTTGACTTTATGCCTAGTTTTTTACCGTCATCTATATCTTTTTGAATATTCTTTATATGCTTATCAGATGACATGCATTCACTAAAAGAATTGACATTAAGCTGTAATAACTCAGCCATGGTTATTAAATTTTTTTCCGAATATGTTCCTTTGTTTTGTCCATTCCAATTTACATATATAATTTCATCATAGTCTTTAAGTCTATCTTGATCTGATGCACACAATGCTGCTTCAGCGGCTTGAAATGATTCATCTCCAATAAAAGGGTAGTTTCTATATATAAAATTTGCTTTTCCAGTATCAACATATTCTCGGAATATTTGTTTTCCAGGGCCTAATGTAAAGGATGCGCAAGAGGGGCATTGATAATCAGTAAACTTAACTATTGTTACAGGAGCATTTGGATCTCCAAGTAAAATTCCTCCTGATGTTGCATATTCGTCATTATTTGCTGAATTATTGTTATTACTAGAAAAAAGAGTTATAACAATAATTAAAATACTAATTGTGAATACTATTAATCCGAATAGAGTAAATTTATTTTTTAAAAAATCCATATTTATATTATATATTACTTAGGTGGATAATCTGGTTCTTGGAATGGGTATAAAGGAACTCTTATATTCTTATACTCAAAAGTACTTAAGTCCGCAGATGTTACTCCCGCGCTATTTACTACAATTATTTCTGAGGCTATGGGCTGGTATGCCGGCCTAGGAGAGCTAACACCTTTTGCAACGATTACTTTATAATTTTCAGGCTTTATTCCCATAGAGTAAAGCTGCTCTCTAGTTTTATTATGTGTTCGTAATGATGTTAGAATTATTGTTTTACCATCATTCGTATCTAATCTTACTCTAAGACCGTCATCATGAAATCTAAACCCTCCGTGGCTTGGTCTATGTTCTTCATATTTTCCATGGTGTATTTTTTTTACGGTGCCTGTAATGGTTATTGGTTCTCCGTGCATATTATCGGTTTTCCCTCCGACATCAATCGTTACTTCGGCACCCTCGCCTGCATTAACACACGTCTTAACAGATTCTGGATCGTATAAAGTTTGTAAGAATCCTTCTATTTTCATTTCATCTGCTACTTTTAGTATATGTGTTGAATCCGCAGTCGATCCTCCGCCTACATTATCTCCTGCATCCATCAAGACTACTGGTCCTAGGTGAGAATGTTCCGTTTTTTCAGGTTCCTGGAGCGCGGAACCATCAGAGGGTACATAGTTTTCTTCTCCTTCTGGTTTTGGTCCAACATAAATCTTTTGTGCTTCTACTAAAGCTTCCCTTATGCTCGGTACAGGTCTATTGAGATCTCCTCTTTTATTCCAAGCCTTATAAGCCAAATCTTTGGATATTTTTTCTGCTAGCTCGGAATTGTTATCGGTAATAGTTATCCAAGACATTCCCATCTCCTCAACATCTGCATACGGATATCCCTCAACTATTGATGTGTCTAAAACTTCATCGTTATTTTCATCTGCTTCAACACATTCATCCACCAAACTTTTCATAGGTTCTTGACCTGTATATTGTTTTACTATATTTACTAGCATAGGAGGCATTTCTATGAATTGCGTAGGATTAATTTCACACTTAATTGTTTTATAAATTAATGATGCACATTTATATCCGCGAACTTTACAATCTAAGTGAGGAGTTGTTCTCCATACGATACATACATTAGTGTTTTTGATAGTTTCTTTTGAAATATTTGCGTGCTGGTCAAATGTAATACCGACGGGAACTTTTGGCCCTACTATTTCTCTTGTTTTTCTAGTAAATTCTCCATCCATATCAGGAAATTCTTCCGACACTGCAGCGCCATGATTTGAAATTAGTACTCCGTCCCAAGGTCCTTGATTTTCAAGCATAGTAAACATTTCAGATGATAGTCTATCGTATGCATCTTTAGTTATTGTTCCTATTGGACCTGTTCTAGCAAACATTAAAGGAACTAGTTCAAAACCAGAGTCTTTTGCCGCTTCTAAGTACCCGCCAATCGTGTAATTGGTGTCACCAAATTGTTCAAAAATTTCATTACCCCTGACGATATGCCCTTTTCCTTTTTCAAATTCTTCATATGTAGCGGGGGTAACAGAAAATGTGTTTGTTTCATGTGAAATACCAAGTAGTGCGATTCTCATAATTTACCCTTATTCGTTTGAATTAGGTGGATAATCAGGTTCTTGAAATGGGTACAAAGATTTTCTTATATTCTTATACTCAAAAGTACTTAAGTCAGCAGATGTTACTCCTGGAGTATTAACCACGATTATTTCTGAGGCTATCGGATGATATGCCGGCCTAGGAGAGCTTACACCTTTTGCAACGATTACTTTATAATTTTCAGGCTTTATCCCCATAGAGTAAATCTGCTCTCTAGCAGTGTTACCAGTTCTTAACGAGGTCAAAATTATTGTTTTACCATCATTAGTATCAAACCTTACTCTTTCACCGTCATCAAAGAATCTTTGACCTCCATGATTTGGTCTATGTTCTTCATATTTTCCATCATGTATTCTTTTAACAGTTCCTGTAATGGTTATTGGTTCTCCATGCATGTTATCGGTTTTTCCGCCAACATCAATCGTTACCTCCGCGCCCTCACCTGCATTAACACATAGCTCAACTGATTCAGGGTCGTATAAGGTTTGTAAGTACCCATCTATTTTCATTTCTTGTGCAACTTTTAGTATGTGTGTTGAATCTGCAGTGGATCCTCCACCTATATTATCTCGTACATCCATTAGAACTATCGGGCCAAGGTGAGAATGCTCAGTTTTTTCTGCTTCTTGTAATGCAGAACCATCAGAAGGTACATAGTTTTCTGCTCCTTCAGGTTTTGGCCCAACATAAATCTTTTGTGCTTCTTCCAGTGCCTCTTTAATACTTGGAACAGATCTATTAAGTTCTCCTCTTTTATTCCAAGCCTTATAAGCCAAATCTTTGGATATTTTTTCTGCTAGCTCGG
>PBVQ01000015.1 GCA_002728715.1 Dehalococcoidia bacterium | reverse complement strand
ATTTGTTGTCTTTAATTATCACTGCACCAACAGAAGGTCTGGGAGTTACTTGTCCGAGGTTCTCTTCAGCAAGTAAAAAGGCTCTTTCTATAAATTGGTCATTCATATAATAATTTATGATTGTTTTATTTGATCCTCAAAATCAATATGCACTCTACTTGCAGTTGGTAGAATTTGACCTTTGTATCTACTTTTAAGTTTTGCTGATCCATAAGGATTCTCAACTTCAGTAGTCATTTCTTGAAATGAGATTTGTCCAATTCTCATCCCATAGTAAAGTGTTATGGGTAATCTGGATACATTTGCAAGTTCTAGTGTTAAATTACCATCCCAGCCTGGATCTATAAACCCTGCTGTGGAGTGTATCAAAAGTCCTAATCTTCCTAATGAGCTCTTACCTTCAATTCTTGAAACAATATCATTAGAAAGTGTCAATTTCTCTAGTGTACTTCCAAGTGCAAATTCTCCAGGATGAAGAATGAAAGGAATATTTTTTTTAATTTTTACCTCTTCAGTTAGATCTGGGATTTCATCTTTTAGGTCTATATATGGTGCAACAGAATTTTTAAAAATTAGAATAGTATCTGACAAGTGCACATCTACACTTGCTGGTTGCACATCTTTTTCAGAGTAAGGATTTATAATAATCCTTTTATCATTTATTGCTTTTTTTATTGATATATCACTAAGTATCATATTGTTATTTTATCTTGAAATTTCAAAGTTTGCTTGTATTGAAATGCTTATTTCTATATTTCCTGGTATAAAAGTAGAAGGAGTATATTGTGCATCGGCTGACATTGCCATTTCCATTCTTGGAGCATAGTTTGGAGTTGTAACAGGCGAACTTATCTCACTTATGTAACTAAGATTGCCAAGTTTTAGACCTAATGATTCAACGTAAGTTTGTGCTTTATTTTTTGCAGTAATTGCTGCAGTTTCTCTAAGTTTTTTTTCATATGAATTAATATTACTAACGGAAAAATTGATAGAGTTGATTTGTATTTGGTCTTCTCCAGCAATGGTAACTTCATCAATTACCTTCCCAAGATTGTCTAAGTTTCTTACTGTTACATTTATAGAATTTTCAACAGAGTAAGCAATTGTGGTGCTTTCGCTGTAGACACCAAAATCATCTTTTTTTTCAATCCACCTTGTTTCGGGATATATGTTGAAACTAGTAGTTTGTATATCATCTTCAGAAATATTTATTTTTTTTATAGCAGCAACTACCTTTTTAACATATATTGCTGTATTTTCTCTTGCTTCAGTTACTGTTTTTTTTCTTGATTTAACTTTTATATTGAAACTTGCTAAATCTGCAGGTACACTTATCGAGCTATTTGCTTGAACATTTATCCCAGTTTGTACAAGTGAATTTGATTGTGAAGATTGAGTAGGTATGTAGCGAGATTCTGACGCTTGCTCTGAGATAATAACTTCAGAAAAGTTACTTTCAATGGGCTGCTCTGTCGCATTCGTCGAACCTATCAAACCATTTGAGCAACTAGTTAGCAAGAGTATAAAAATATATACGAGTATATGCTTGTACTTGAAAATTTTTAACCTCACTAATTCTTATTATTATGATTTATAATTATTGTATGCGATTATTTCTAAGAGATACAGGTCAAACAATAATAATATCTGCTTTGATTTTAATTATTATTAATTTCTTAACTCAGAGTTATATGGTTCAAGGTGCATCAATGAATCCAGTTCTTTTTGAGAATCAGAGATTATTTATCAATAAGCTTAGTTATATTCCCTCTAAAATAAGTATTGTTGGTGATGAATCTCATCTACTAAGCGGACCTCAAAGGGGAGATATAATTGTATTTCGGCCACCTGATGGAACTAAAAAAGATTATGTAAAAAGAATTATTGGTATTCCTGGAGACTGGATAGATTTAGATGGGCAAAACGTGTATGTGAATGGAGAAAAAACAGATTGGACAGATTTATCTACAAAAAGATTAAGGGATCAATATCCTTTATATGTAAAACAAGGTGAATATTATGTTCTTGGAGATAATAGAATGAGATCTGTAGATTCAAGAAATTGGGGTGCTATTTCAGCTAATTCAATCTCAGGTAAAGTGTCGATAGTTTACTGGCCGATAAAAGACTGGAAGATTATCAATAAGGATTATTAATAAATAATATTCAAAATACTTATTATTTATCTAATAAAAAAACCTAAAAAATTATTATTTTAAGTGAGGACAAATTTCTTTATAAGTGTAAAATTAAATTCTAAAGATAAATTGAGAGTTGATTTTGGGCCCGTAGCTCAGTTGGTAGAGCATCGGCCTTTTAAGCCGCAGGTCGCGCGTTCGAATCGCGCCGGGCTCACCATACTCAAAGTCAACTCGATGATTTATATCTAAAATTATACTTCTTTTTCATTTCTTTTATTCCCTTTTTTTATGAAACCTTAAAGGTTTCTCCCTTGCCAATGTATAACCTAGATTGATATTGCAGTAAGAATTTAAGCAAGTACTTTTTGCAAAAATACGATATTAATTTTACGTCACTTTTATACCTAAACGATGTAAAATTAAAAATCTGAACTTCCAATAACATCCATAATTTACTAGTGTGAAAATTAATGGCCAAAAATTCTAGAAAAGATAGACGTAATGTAGCGATTATTGCTCATGTGGATCATGGCAAAACTACGCTGGTTGATGCAATGCTCAAACAATCTGGGTCCGTAGAATCTCACAAAGAATTAACTGAAAGAGTGATGGATTCTACTGATTTAGAGAAAGAAAAAGGTATAACAATACTAGCAAAAAATACTGCTGTTAGATGGGGTGATGTTAAAATTAATATTATTGATACACCTGGCCATGCTGATTTTGGTGGAGAAGTCGAAAGAGGTTTAGCTATGGTTGATGGGGTTTTACTTCTTGTTGATTCAAGTGAAGGTCCACTTCCTCAAACAAGATTTGTTCTAAGAAAGGCTCTTGAAGCAAATCTATCCATCATACTTGTAATAAATAAGATTGATAGACCAGATGCTAGAATTTCTGAAGTTATTGATGAGGTATATGAATTATTTATCGATCTTGATGCAGATGAAAACCAGATCGATTTTCCTATTATATATACAAATGCTAGAGATGGAATTGCTACTTTAGACCTAAAGAATCCAGGAGAAGATCTAACTCCGTTATTTAATCTTTTATTAGAAAATATCTCGCCTCCTGAATATGATGATGATTTACCATTGCAAGCTCATGTAACTAATTTAGATGCTTCCCCATATGTAGGCAGATTAGCTATTTGTAGGATACATCAAGGAACTATAAAAAAAGATCAAATGATATCTCATTGTAGAGTTGATGGTTCAGTAGTTGTCACAAAAATTACAGAGTTATATATTAATGAAGGTTTACAAAGAGTTGCTGCAGAAGAAGCTGGACCAGGTGAAATTATTTCTGTAGCTGGAATGCCAGATATTACTATAGGTGAAACAATATCTGATTTAAATGATCCTCGTCCTCTTCCTATTATACGTATTGACGAACCTAGTTTATCTGCGACTATAGGAATTAATACATCACCACTGACAGGGCTTGATGGTAAAAAATTGACTGCAAGAATGTTGAAAGATCGACTCGATAAAGAGTTAGTAGGTAATGTGTCAATAAATATTTTACCATCAGAGAGACCAGACTCATGGATTTTCCAAGGTCGAGGTGAATTACAGTTGGCTGTTTTAGTAGAAACTATGAGACGTGAGGGATTTGAACTTACAGTAGGCAAACCAGAGGTTGTAACGAAAATTATTAATGATAAACTTCATGAGCCAATAGAGAGGTTAGCAGTCGATATCGACGAGGAGCATCTTGGATCTATTACTCAACTTTTAGCCCATCGTAAAGGTAAAATGGTTAATATGATTAATCATGGTCAAGGCAGAGTAAGGATGGATTATATTATTCCTGCAAGAGGTTTAATAGGCTTTCATAATGAATTTGTTATTGAGACTCGAGGTGGAGGATTAGCGCATCATGTTTTTGAAGGATACGAGGTTTGGCAGGGAGAGATGAGATCTCGCCCTACTGGTAGTTTAATAGCTGATAGGAAAGGTGTGACTACAACGTATTCATTACTTAATGCTCAAGAAAGAGGTCAATTATTTGTACCCGTTGCTACGGAGGTTTATGAAGGTATGATTATAGGCGAGAATCCACGTCCTCAAGATATGGATTTAAATGTAGTAAAGTCAAAAAAGCAAACAAATATGCGTTCTGCTGGAGCTGATCAAGCTCAACATTTAGATACACATAAAGAAATGTCACTAGAACAAGCATTAGAATTCATAATGGATGATGAATGTTTAGAAGTTACTCCTAACCACATACGTATTAGAAAAAACATACTTGATCAACATTCACGTTCAAAGGCTAAAAGTTTAAGATAGCCATTTATTTAAAAACTATTTACAAATAGCATTTGTTCATACTTATTTTAAACAAAAGGTTGTTTTTTTGTATTATAATTCTAGTAATTAAACCATATAGAGCTTGATGAAAAAATTATTTTTATAATTTAGTATCTATCATCAAGCTCTTTTAAATAGAAAAAGGTATAACGTGGATAATAAAATATTTGTTGGAAGTTTGGCATGGGCAACTGATGATGCAGGTTTACGAAAGGCATTTGAACAGTTTGGAGAGATTGAGAGCGCTAATGTAATCACTGATAGGCAATCAGGACGATCTAGGGGCTTTGGATTCGTAACATTTAAGGATGCTAAATCAGCTGAAGAAGCAATGAGTTTAGACCAATCAGAACTTGATGGTCGAAAAATCATAGTTAGTAAAGCAAGAAGTTAACAACAAATTACGTAAATTATATTTATACTTTTTTTCATTAGTAATATTAAAAAATTAATTGTTGAACGCCAAAATGAGTATAAATCTTATGAAAATGTTCTGTTGTTGTCCCAATAATAACTTTGGGGTTGCATAAGTTTAATTTTTTTTAATTTTTCAGAAAGACCCTTGAGGGGTCTTTTTTTTTTGAAAGGTAGAATTGTAATGAATAATAAATTCTTAAAAAACTTTTTTTCATTTCCAGAAATGATAAATGATGTTTCTGCTCGTTTAGTAGCATTTTTTGTAATAATAATTTGCTCATTATTATTACTTTCAACAATAAATAATTCAGATTTTGCATTATACATATCTATTTTTTTACTATACGGTTTTGTATCAAGATTTACATCTGGTCCGAAAGTTAGTCCAATAGCACTTTTAGTTACAAAAATTATTGTCCCAAGGTTATCTTTTGAGGAAAAATTATTACCAGGTCCTCCAAAGAGATTTGCACAGTTTATTGGAATGATATTTAGTGCAAGTATAACTATTTTTATAGTATTGGATTTAGAGGTTTTTGGTGTAATTTTTACTTCTATATTATTATTTTTTGCTTCACTTGAAGCATTTTTAGGATTTTGTTTTGGTTGTATTGTTTTTAAGTTTATGATTTCTAAGAATCTTCTACCTAGGGATATATGTGAAAGATGTAATGATATTGAATTTTAGATTTATTTATTATGAACAAAACTTAATGAATTTAAAATTAGCTTTTGAAACATCGGATGATTTTGACCAATATCTGAATGTCCTAATGAAATATTAGACACTATTCCTTTTCCATATTTTGAAGACCAGCCAATTGGCATGAATTTATCATCAACCGAACCGCTGATAAACGTATGATTATTATCTTTATAATCGAGATCACAATAGCATTCATCATAAGTCCAAAATTCACTTACTCCATCAACTATTGGGTGATTTCTGTCCTCGATTTTCACCTTAAACCAACCTATTGGTGGATGCCAACTTTTTCCATTTGTAACCCAACCTCCACCAGTAATATTTTTCATTTCTTTCCAATCGGGGCAAGATGCAGCAGCTATATGTATAGATACTAAGCCAACTCCTTCCGAAATTAGTTTTTTTAGTCCCTTTTGTTGATTATTTGTAAAATCATTTTTATATGATTTTTGCCTAAGTGTATTCAATACTATTAGATCGAAGTCAAAATTTTTTGACTCTAATTCTTTAGCTGATTCAGTAACTTTCACTTTTTTTTGGTTTTCATAAAAAAGTTTTTCAAGTATTGGAGTTGTTTTTTCAAATGGGTGATTCCCACCTGAAATCAGTAAAATTTTCATAATTATTTATAATTTAAAATAAGCCAAGCTTAAGAAATATCTAAAGTATGGCTTATTAAAATTTTTACTTTATTAGTGATCTACCTATAGCCATTGAGTAGATGGTGTAAATAATAAAACATAAGCCATTAACTAACTGAATAGTATTACCACTGTCAGGTGAAAATGCAACAACAAAATTACTTGCAAAAACACCTGCTGCAGCAATGGCTGCAAGGTATGATAAATTTTTATTTACTTCATCTCTTATGGACGTAGCTAAAGCTAGTATAATACCTCCAAAACCAAAAGCAATTGAACAAATAATATTTATTCCAAAACTAACACCTATGATATTTTCATCAGTGTAAATTTCTCCTGCTAGAGCTATATTCATTCCATTTGCTATGGTCCAGCCAATAACCGCTGCGATAAAAAATGGCAAAGAAACCCTTCCTAAACCATTACCATCTCCATTCTGCATGACGCTGTTTGCATAAAAAACTATACCAGAGAGTAGTTTGAGTAACCCCATTGTCACAAGTATTCCAGTTATTATAGCTAATGCAGAATTATCAACAGCTAACTTTTTCGCTGCAGCAAAATCAAGTGGCTCAGGAGTTGCTCCACCGATGCCTAAAATTCCTCCAGGTTGAATAAAAAAGCTTACTAATGCCATAATTGGTCCAACAATTAAGCAATAGCCAGCCATTTTTTTTGCATCTATATTCATAATAATAAATCCTTTTTTTCAAATTATTTTTAATAATTGTGCTCATTATAGGTAATAAATTAATAATTCACAAATATGTAACATTATTTTTATATATTAGATTTAATATTCATTCATCAAAAAAGTACTATCATTATTGATGATATAATAACGAAATAACATTAAGAGAAAAGATTTCTTAAATTAGTTTTGATATTACTGAAAAATATTAAAGAAAGGGAAAAAATGAAATTTTATGCATTTGGAGTTTATTCCGAAGAAAGTTTTGCAGGTTTTATTCAAAACCCAGGCCAAGATAGACGAGCTGTTGCTGAAAATTTAGTAAATAAAATGGGGTTGAAGATGTTAGGTTTTGATTTTCTTAGAGGGGATTTTGATTTTATAGTTTCATGTGAAGCAGAAAATTTTGAACAAGTTGCAGGATTGAAAATGGCTTTTGAGGCTTCTGGTGCAGGAAGTATGGTGATTCTTGAAGCTATTGATATGAACTCAATTGCTAAAATTGCGTCAGAAGCAAGTACAAATTATTTACCCCCATCTGAAACTAATTAGCTAATTTTGTTTTTAAGGAAAATCGTCATAAAAAAATTAGGAATCTTTTGCTTATGCATCATATTAATTTCGTGTACATCTACTCAAAACACTCCTGATCAAAATGAAAAATTTTATGATTTGAAAGAAACTCCTGCTAATAATTCTAACGATAAAGTTTCAGAAAATTACACTTTAGAGCAAAAAGAAATATCTAGTAGTATGTTAGATAGCTCAGATACTAATCAAATCTTACCCGATATAAGTTATTTTGCTACAAATAAAAGTGATCGTTTTTTTGTGGATT
>PBVQ01000032.1 GCA_002728715.1 Dehalococcoidia bacterium | reverse complement strand
GATTGGTATGATCTCAATTCTAGTAAATGGGTCAGAATAGGTGGGGGAACATCTGGTCAGGCTATGGGTTCATATGAAATATTCAATCAAGCTAAAAATTATCTCGAAAAAAATTTTACGGACATAAACTTATCCCTAGTTAGCGCTGTTGGACTTATGTACCTAGAACCGATTGTTGATATTACTTTACCTGATGGTACTAGAACATATTATGGCAATGTTGAATCAAGTGAAATTGAAAACATCCTAAATTTTCATTTATCAAATAATAAACCTTTACTTGATAAAGTTTTTGCAGGAAATGATAAAGCTGCTAAATTGTGGGGTATTCAAAATATAAATGATATGCCTAATATTTCGAGACAAAAAAAGATAGCCACTAGAAATTTCGGTGATACAGATCCATTAAGCATCGATCATTACATTGCTAGAGGAGGATATTCGGCACTCTCATCTGCAATTTTTGAAAAAACGCCTGAATTCATCGTAGATGAAGTTAAGAACTCTGGTTTAAGGGGTAGGGGAGGAGCAGCATTTCCTGCTGGTGTAAAATGGAGTTTCTTGGCTCCATCTAAAGAAAAAGTAAAATATGTTTTATGTAATTGTGAAGAGGGTGACCCTGGTGCTTTTAATGATAAAGGAATTATTGAAAATGACCCTCATACCCTTGTGGAAGGTCTTATACTAAATGGTTATGCTACAAATTCATCTAACGGCTATATATTTATCCGCCAGGGTCATGAAATTCCTATCAAGGCTGCCAAAAAAGCTATAGCCGATGCCTATGAAAAAGGATTATTAGGGCCAAATATTTTGGGTTCTGATTTTTCTTTTGATATGGAAGTTTCACTAACAGGAGATTCATATGTGGCTGGTGAAGAAACTGCTCTTATGGAAGCTATAGAAGGAAAAAGGTCAACCCCTAGGTATAAACCTCCTTTTCCAGCGGCTCAAGGTTTGTGGAAAAAACCTACAAATATTAATAACGTAAAAACTTTATCTTATGTCCCTGAAATTATCAGAAAAGGATCAGATTGGTTTAAGTCAATAGGAACTGAAACTACATCAGGCACTGCTATTGTCTGCCTTTCAGGACACATAAAGTTTCCTGGAATGTATGAAATACCCATGGGAATGACTATTCGTGAAGTCCTTCAAGATGTTGGGGGAGGAATTTCTAAAGGAAAATCGATCAAAGTTCTACAAGCTGGCGGTCCATTAAATGGCCTACTTGGAGAAGAAGCTTTTGACACTATTATAGACTTTGATGCAATGTCTGCAGCTGGAGCATCTATTGGTTCAGGGGGAATTATTGTTGGAAATGAACAAACTAATATTGTAGATTTACTACGAAATCTAATAGCTTTTAACCAGTTTGAATCATGCGGCAAATGTTTTCCGTGCCGTTTAGGTAATACTCATATGCTAGAAATACTTGATAGGATGTGCCAAAACAAATCTAATCGAAATGATTTAGACTTAATTCAACGTATAGGTTCAAGTATGAAGTCTGGTTCATTATGTGGTCATGGCCAACTTGGCTACAATCCAATACTTTCTGCTATGAAATATTTTAGAGAAGAAATAGAATCAGCGGTAAATGGTAAAATAAATTTAACGGGTGTTAATAGAGACGGAAAAATGATACTCCCAACTAGGACAAGGCCATAAAGAGGTAATAATGCCAGATAACATAAAATTTAATATTGATGATAAAGAAATATTAGCAAAACCAGGTCAAACCATACTTCAAGCTGCCATGGACCAAGATATCTATATCCCATACCTTTGTTATTATCCAAAGATGAAACCTCAAGGATCTTGTAGGGCTTGTATGGTTGAAGTAACAGCTAATGGAAGAACTATGACTGTAGCCTCTTGTACCACACCTCCCATGCCAGATTCAAAAGTTGTTACAAATAATGAAGAGATTGGAAATTTACGAAAAAATGTAATTGAACTTCTAATGGCTGAACATCCACACGGCTGTCTTACCTGTCATAGAATAGAATTATGTGGGCCACAAGATATTTGCCAAAGACATGTATCTGTAACTGACAGATGTACAGTTTGTCCTAAAAATGAAAGATGTGAGCTGAAAGATACTGTTAGAAGCGTTGAACTTGACCTAAGAACTCCACTTAATTATCACAGGAGAAATTTACCGATCCACTCAGATGACCCTTTTTATGATAGGGATTATAATCTGTGTATTGTTTGTTCTAGATGTGTCCGTGTTTGTGATGAAATTAGGTTTGTAAATGCTCTAACATTGACTTCTAGATCTGGTGTATCTCTTGTAGGGACATCAAATGGTTCTTCATTACTTGAATCAGGTTGTGAGTTTTGTGGTACATGCGTTGATGTTTGCCCAACAGGTGCATTAACAGAGAGATCTTATAAATGGGAAAAATCAAATAAAGATATTAAGACCATTTGTACCAATTGCCCAGTTGGATGCAGCATGATTGGAGAAGTTAATAAATTAGATAAAATCATTAGATTCAGAGGAGATTTAGCAGGAGTTCCAAACGAAGGACAGACATGTATGCGAGGTAAATTTGGTTATGACTATCCTAACCATGCAAATAGATTAAAAAAATCCTACATAAGAGATAATGGAATTTTAAAGAAAATTGCTAAAGATGATCTTTATAAATTGCTATCCGACACATTATCAAATTATGAACCAAGTGAAATCGGAATAATCACTTCTCCTAGAGGTTCAAACGAAGATCAATACATAATTTCTAAATTTGCAAAATCAGTCTTAAAAACTGCTAACGTGGATTCAGGTCTTAACACTAGAAATACCTTGCTCTCAGTAATGGAAGAAAGGTTAGGTTTGTCTGGTTCAACTAACAATATAACATCCCTAGAAAAATCTAAAACCTTTTTAGTTGTAAATGGGAACCCGACAGAAGAACAAAATGTATTAGCAGTCCCATTAAAAAAATCAGTTAGAAATGGTTCTGATTTAGTAGTTATAGACTCAAGGCAAACAGAGCTCACAAGACTTGCCACTCTTTGGCTAAACCCAAAACCAGGGACAGAAATACTTCTTGTTTCTGCTATTGCGAGAGTTATAATTGACGAATCATTAGAAAATCAAGAATTTATAATGAACAATTTAAGTGGTATCGAAGAATATAAAAGAAATATTTGGAAATATGATGTTTCGCAAATATCTGAACTTTCAAATATTCCTGAAGATGATATACGTTCAGCCGCTAGAATTCTTACGCAAAATGATTCTTTATCAATACTTCTTGGAAATGACAACTTAAAGGATAAAGATGCTTATAACCTTAGTAATGAAGTAATTAACTTGTTAATGCTTATAGGTTTTGATGAAAATGAGGGTGGCATTTACCCTTTATACAGTGGAGCAAATACATTGGGTGCTCGTAACATGGGTATTATCCCAAAAGAAGATAATTTCTCAATAAATAATATAGCAGAAAAAATTAATAATGGTGATATTAAGGCTTTATTATTATTTGCAGATGGCATACCAACTACTAAAGGTCCCTTATATGAATCTATAGATAAATTATCTAATTTAGAATTTTTATTTGTATCTTCCCCTTTTGATAATGAATTTACTAAAGTTGCCAACGTAGTATCTGCATGCACAACATATGACGAGCAAACCGCTACCATAACTAACATTGAGAGAAGAATACAATTACTAAACCCAGCTAGAAATCCTAAATTTGAACAAATTTCAACAAAAAACTTAATCATAAGAATATCTGAAAATATGGGATTTTCTGAATTTTCAAAATATTCTAAATCAGACATATTTGATGATATAGTAAAAAATGTTCCTATATATTCACTTGTAACTAAAGATCAAGTTGAAAATTACGGAGTTAAAATACCTATTGATCCTTCAATCAAAGAGGCATTCCCAATTTTTAGTAAAAAAATTAAATTTTCTCTAAAAAACATTAATCAAAATCCTTCAAGTACAGAAATTAAAGATAATATATTATTTGTACCCGGAAGAATATTAGCTTCACATGAAAATTCTTATCAAATAAAAAGAGATAAAAATAACATGAATTGGATAGATAATTTAAACACTATATCTATTCATATTTCAGATGCAAAAAAATATAAATTAAAATCAGGTGACAATATTACATTATTTGATGATAAAAACGTTGAAATTGTAACAGGAATAGTATCTACTGATTCTGATTTTATAGGTATAATTAGGTATACTACTTTATTTGGAGAAATAGCCACAAAAATGCAAAATATGAGTGATATGGATTGGGCTCCAGAAATGGATTCTCTGAACTACAGACAAATTAAGTCAATAAAAATTAATGAAAATGTCACTCTTGCAGCAGATTGATAGGGAGATACAATGTCAAAACCGATAGAGATTACAGAGCAAAGTTTCAAGGAACAAGTACTCGATTCAGATATACCTGTTTTAGTTGATTTTTGGGCAGAATGGTGCGGACCCTGTAAAATGATAGCACCTGTAGTTGAAGAATTAGCTACTGAATTTGATGGAAAAATGTCTTTTGCCAAGGTTGATGTTGATAGCAATCCAGCGATTTCTACAAATTATGCTATAAGAAGCATACCTACATTGATGATATTTAAAAACGGTGAACCTGTTGATCAAATTGTTGGTGCGGTTGGAAAAAATATACTTGTTGAAAGAATTAATAAATCCTTATAGGTTAAAATTATTTTCAGCAATACCAGCAATGTGGGCACCGATTACTAATGAAGCAGTAGCCCCTGGAGAGGGTGCATTTAGTACGTGAATTGCTTTTTCTAGTTCTATAATTTTAAAATCATCGACTAGGGTCCCATTATTATCGACGGCCTGAGCCCTGACACCTGATCCTTTACCTGACAGATCATCTGATTTTAATTCAGGGACAAGTTTTCTTAAGCTATTAAGAAAAACATTTTTTCTTAATGATCTATTAATCTCCCAAAGGCCAGTTTTCCAATCTCTAAGTGATAATTTCCAAAAACCTTTAAATGATAAAGTTCTAAGAGCGTCATTGATTGAAAAATCAGTTTTTGAGTATCCTTCTTTTTTCCATGCTAAAACGGCATTTGCACCTGCTTCAACCCAGCCTTTCATTGTTTGTGTAAGATGTACTCCTAAAAATGGAAATGCAGGATCAGGTACTGGGTAAATTAAACCTTTTACTAGATGCTCACTATCTTTTGATAATTTATAATATTCTCCTCTAAAAGGAATAATTCTTACATCAGTAGTTACATCCATTGTTTCAGCAATAATATCCGAATGCAATCCTGCACAATTTATAACATTTTTTGATTTAATTTCTCCATTATTTGTTTTTATTATCGATATATCTGAATCTTTTTCAAAACCGATGACTTTAGTAGATAAAAAAACGTCTCCAGACATATTTAAAATTTTTTCATAATATGAATATGAAACCTTAGTATAATCAACAATACCAGTTTTTGGTGCATACAAAGCTTTAGTAGCGGATACGTGAGGTTCAATTTCACTAATTTCATCTTTATAGACTATTCGTAATCCTTCAACATTATTAGCTTTTCCACGTTCTTCAAGATCATCAAGTCGCGCCTCAGAAGGTTTATCTGTGGCAACTATTAATTTACCACATGTCCATACTGGAATTTCATTTTCTAGACAGTAGTCAGTCATGCTTTTTCTACCAGCTACACAAAAATTTGCTTTGAAAGATCCAGGTTTATAATAAATACCAGAGTGTATAACTCCTGAGTTGTGACCACTTTGCTGTTGACCGACTTTGGAATCTTTTTCTATAATTCCTAATTTGATATTCGGTTTTTTCTCAAGTAATTTTAGAGCTGTTGCCAATCCAATTATTCCAGCTCCAATTATTACTACATCGTATGTTTCTTTATTCATAAAAATATAAACTAAAATATGTTATATAATTATTCTATCAACTTTTATATATCAACTTCAATAAATAAAAAATATCATAAAAAGGCATTTTAATTATTATGAAAATTAAAATTGATTATGGGAAAAAAGGCATCTATGTTAACCTGCCTAGTAATTCAACAGTTTTACGTCCACTAGTTACTAATCCCTTAAAAAATCCATCAAATACTATTATGAGTTCTACATCTAGTCCAATAAATTCCCAACCATTAGAATCAATATATAAACAAGGAATGGTTGTAGGAGTTTCAGTATGCGATCACACTAGAGCACAACCAAGAAATGAAGTTTTAAGATCCATAATAAAAAAATGTGATGGGATTCAAAAAGATAATCTTGTTGTTTTTATTGCAACAGGTAGTCATAGACAATCTAGTAAATTAGAAATAAATGATATGTTTGATAAAGATGTTTTGTCTATGATAACAATTGTTAATCATAACTCTGAAGAATCACAGGAATTAAAACATATAGGTAAAACCAGTAAAAAAACATCTCTAATGTTAAATAAATTATGGCTTGAATGTGATCTCAAAATTACTACAGGTTTTGTTGAACCACATTTTTTTGCCGGTTTTTCAGGTGGTCCTAAAATGATTGCCCCTGGATTAGCAGGAATTGATACAATAACTACTCTTCATAATTATGAAAGAATAATAAATAAAAACTCAACTTGGGGAATTACTAAAGGAAATCCAATTCATGAAGAAATTGTAGAAATCTCTAGATTAGCTAGACCTGATTTTTCAATAGATCTTACATTAAATAGAAATAACGAAATAACTAATGTATTCTCAGGGAATCTTCAAGATGAACATGAATTAGCTTGCAATTTCGTCAAGAAAAATGCAATGCAAAAAACTGATAAACTTTTTGACATAGTGATCACATCTAATTCAGGGTACCCTTTAGATCAAAATATATACCAATCAATTAAAGGGGTATCCGCTGCTGCACAAATTACTAAGCCAGGAGGATCAATTATCTCTGTATCAGAATGTATTGACGGTTTCCCGTATAAAAGTAATTATGAGAAATTACTCAAAACTTATAACAACCCAAGAACTTTTTTGGAGTATATTAAACAAAACGATACAAAAATACCAGACCAATGGCAATTTCAAATCCAATCACAGATACAAATGCAATCTAAAATTTACCTGTATTCAAAATTGGGTGAAAAAGATGTTAGCGATGCACATTTACTACGCACAGAAAATATAGAAGATTTGATAGAAGATTTGTCAAGTAAAATAAACAACCCTTCAATATGCGTTCTACCCGAAGGGCCTCAAACTATACCCTTGCTAGCTAAGTAAGTTTATATTAATTGATCTGCATGCCTGCTCTGTAGCAATCTCTACCAACCTGGAAGTATCTTTCATTGCATTTTGCAATGACATAGGCCTATTAACTAAAGAAAAAACAGCATCAATACCGTGAGAATGAACCTCTTTGAATCCTGCACCTAAGGAACCTGCTATGCAGATAACTGGTTTATTGTATTTTTTTGCAATTCTAGAAACTGCTATTGGAGACTTGTTGAATACAGTTGATCTATCAACCTGTCCTTCTCCAACAATAATTAAATCTGAATCAGTAATATGCTTTTCGATTTGTAATAGTTCCATAACAATATCAGACCCCAACCTCAGCTCTGAATTGAAAAAAGCCATGAGACCTGCACCGATACCACCAGATGCACCTGCACCAGGAATATCTGCAACATCTTTACCTAAATCTTTTTTTATAATCTCTGAAAAATGCAATAAAGCATCATCAAGAATTTTCACCTGTTGAAAAGTAGCGCCTTTTTGTGGTCCATAAATAGCACTAGCGCCTCTTGGCCCACATAATGGATTATTGACATCACAAGCCACCATGATGGTGGCATCTTTCATTCTTTCATCCAAGCCCGAAATATCTATACTTTTAAGAGATAAGAGTTCATTTGCTCCATATCCTATCTCTTTTCCTGATTTATTTTTTAATGAAACACCTAATGACTGGAGTATTCCAGCACCCCCATCATTTGTCGCGCTTCCTCCAACAGGGACTATAAAATTTCGGAATCCTTGACTCAAAGCTTCTTTAAAAATAGAACCTATTCCATAGGATGAAGCTTTCATTATATCTCTTTTATCTTTAGATATTTTCGATAAACCAATTACCCTCGCCACCTCAATCACAGCAGTTTTCTTATCACCCAAAGCGCCCCATTCTGTTTTTACTTTTTCAAAATTAGAGTTATCAGCTATAGTTGATTTAATTTCTCCATCTAAGTTTTCAACCAAAGTTTCAAGTGTACCATCACCACCATCAGCTACAGGAATTTTTTTTATCTTAGAATTAGGCCATACCTTGAGTATGCCATTTTCAATAGAATTAGCTATATCTAACCCACTAAGACTTTCTTTAAATTGTTGGGGTGCAACTAGAATTTTTTTCATATCTTTATTGTAGCAACATTTATTTTTAAAACACGTAATTAATCTTCAATGAATACAAACTATCTACATTATAATAAAATTATGATAATTTTGAAAAAATGAAAATTCGATAAAAATTTTTTGAATATTAAAAATAATCAATAAAAATATTCTGAAAATTATTATCTAGTATTAATTTTCGGATTTTACAGTAATAATATTATAAATTTTCTCTACTGTTTCAATGAGTTTGTTTTCTTCATTAATTATTGAATAATCAAAGTTTTTCGATTGAGGAATTTCGTTTTTTGCTTCAGCTAATCTGATTGATATGTCTTTATCGGAATTAACACCTCTTTTAATAAGATGATTTTTTAATATATCAAAATTAGGAGGATGTATAAAAATTAAGATAGATTCAGGCATTATAGACTTAATTCTTTTTGCTCCCTGCACATCAACTCTTATTATTACATGGTTGCCATCTGTTAATGCATCATTTACTTGTTTTTTGGGAACGCCGTAATAATTACCATAGACTTTAGCCCATTCCAATAATTCATCATTATCGATCATTGAAGTGAACTCTTTGAGTGATAAAAAGTAGTGGTTTACACCATTTAATTCATTATCTCTAGGTTTCCTAGTAGTTGCAGTAACAGTAAAATGATAGTCCTTAGGGTTTTGCCTAACCATTTCTTCAATTATCACATCTTTACCAACTCCAGATGGACCAGATATAACTACCAATAAGGATTTTCTATTCAATTTTTGCACCTAGATTTGAAAGTTCTTTCCAAAAATTCGGGTATGAAACATTCGCAGTTTCACCATCAATTATATTAACTCCATTAGATGACAGCAATCCAGCCACAGCCATAGTCATAGTTATTCTATGATCCATTTCACTAGAAAAAGAACCATACTTAAGAGACAAGTCTGGGTTTCCATTAATTATCATACCATCCTTTGTTGGAAGAATTTCAACACCACAAGATTTAAGAAAATTTACTGTTGTTGTAATTCTGTCTGATTCTTTAACTCTAAGTTCTTCAGCATTTTTTATTTCTGTTACCCCTTCTGCAAAAGAGGCAGCTAGCGCAATTATTGGAATTTCATCAATCAATAAGGGTATAATATCTCCAGATATTTCTGTAGATCTCAAATCACTTGTTCTAACATAAATATCAGCAATAGGTTCACCTGCAACATCTTTCTTATTGAGTATTTCAATTTTAGCGTTCATGTTCTTAAGTATTGTAATTATTCCACTTCTTGTTTTATTTATTCCTACATTTTTCAACAAAAGTTCAGAATCGGGATGACAAATTCCCGCAATCATCCAAAATGCAGCACTACTTATATCCCCTGGGACCTCAACATCTATAGAATCCATATCCGAAGGTTCTATGTATATATCAAGTTTATCTTGGGTAACTTTTGCACCCATAGCCAAAAGCATTCTTTCCGAATGATCACGTGAAATGGCAGTTTGAGAAATTTTTGTTATACCTTTTGCCCTTAATGCAGCAATAATAATGCAAGATTTTATCTGGGCTGAAGCTACTGGCATTTTATAATTAATAGAATCAAGTAATCCCCCTGCAAAAATTAAAGGGGCAAATCTATTATTTTCTCGACCAAATATTCTTGCACCCATTTCTGATAATGGTTGAATAATTCTTGCCATTGGTCTAGAATTCAGTGATTTGTCACCTGATAAAATTGAGATGAAATCTCTTCCGGCTAGAGCACCTGATATAAGTCTTGTTGTTGTTCCACTATTACCACAATTAAGTATGCTTGCAGGTTCATGAAATCCGTGAAGACCAACACCATTCACTATAATGATAGGTTTGCTATTTTTATCATTTTCAATTTTAATATCAACACCTAATTCTCTCATAATGTTTACTGTAGAATAACAATCTTCTCCTGGTAAAAAATTTCTAATAGAAATTTTTTTTGAACTAGCCATTGAATTAAATATAACTGCTCTATGAGAAATAGATTTGTCTCCAGGAATATTAATTTCTCCACGAAGTTGATTTGATTTTAATACGGTTACTGACAATTTATCTTAACTTTCGTCTATCGTATTTATTATCTTCTTGCTTTTCATTTTTATTAGTCATTGCAGATGCGACTTTATTACCAAAAAACAGTCCCATCATACTTTCAGATGAAGATGGTAACGGTTCTCGCTTATATTTTTCATCTCTACTATCAGCTACCCCAATTTCCAACCTTAGGCGTTGCTCCCATGCATTAACTAAACTGTCTGCAAGTTTTCCTTCGTGAGAGTGCCTATCATCTATATCACTCAGTGATTCCTTCATATGACTAAGATGAGTTTGTACCTGATCAATCCAGTGTATTAATAAATCTGGATTTACTAAAGCAGCTCCTTGTGTCGAAGCAGGATCAAAACTTGCTGAAATTGTGGAGGAATCAAAATTTGTACCAACAAAATTACTTATTTCTGGCCATGCAGGAGATTCACTGACTGCATTAATCATTGCTGAGGCAATAATAGATGGTAATGTTGAAGTAGCAACTGCAAACGAGTCATGCTCATCTGGGTCCATAAATAACAAATTCGAACCAAATGACTCTATAATATTTGTAATGATTTCAATAGAATCTTTAGTTGCCTTACTGCCTAATATAACAGCACATTTTGCACCAAAAAAAGCATCTGGCGAAGAATCATCTTGAGTTTTCAATGATGCTGATGTAAGTGGATTTATTCCAATGTATGATACATCATTTACAAATAGATTATCAACCCAATTGATACATGCTCTTTTAGCATTAGAAGTATCACAAATAATTGCTTTAGATTTTGTTGCATCACTAATATCATTTATCACTTCGTAGACTCTACCTGTAGGGACACAGATAAAAATTAAATCAGATTGAGAAACTGCATTTTTTATATTCCATTCTGTTTTATCTATAGCCTGATTTTTTTTTGCATAATCTTGATTTTTATTTGATAAGTCATATCCAATAATTTCACCTATATTGTTACAGTATTTTTTTAATGCGAAACCTATAGAGGTTCCTAGTGGGCCAAGCCCTATAATTGTAATATTGAGCATTTATTTCCTTTCATAATATTTATTGACCTCGTTGATCACGTAAAAAATTTTCTAATTCATCAATAATAATCTTAGGTTCTGGATTTAATTTCACTTCTTCTTCAGAGTCATATCTCTCTTCTAATTTTTCTACATATTTTTGTATATCATTTTGATCTGACAAAGCATTTTTTAAATTATCATTAAAATTTTGCGAATCTTTTTGTATGTCACTATAGTCAATTTCTATATCTATAATTTTTGAAATTTCTTTCAAAATATTTAATGTCAATGTAGGATTATGTGGTATTTGTAAATAATGCGGAGCATGTCCCCAAATACTTATCGAAGGTATATTTTCTTTAAAACAATAATCTGATAAAACTGATGTAATTCCTGTAGGGCCTTCGTAATTTGGCTTTGGATAATTTAATTTTTTCAAGTATTTGTTATCATCTGACATCATGGATGCAGTAACTCTAGTAGGGCGTGTATGAGGTACTGAACTTAGTAAAGATCCTACATTTATTATGAGTTCAGTTGAATTATTTATTATAATTTCCATTAATAACTTTGTGTATTCATTCCATTTTAGATTAGGCTCAGTTCCAAGAAAAAAAATTATATCATTCTCACCTTGACTTTTAAGGTAATAAAAATCATTTTTTGGCCATGATAATTTTCTATCTCCATTGTTAGAATTTGATACATATGGACGATTTTCAGAATATAAATAATAATTTTCAGGATCAATAGAAGCAAACTTTTTTGCTTTAGTCTGATTAATTATTTCTTTTAGAGATTTGGTAGCAGATTCAGCTGCATCAGACCATCCTGACCAAGCAGAAATAAAAATTACATTATTTAATTTTTCTATTTTTTCAATATACTTATATGACAACAATTATCTCCTATATATATTTTATCATTATAAAATTTAATCCTATTATTTAATTTTACCTAAAAAATACTCACTAATATTATCTTCATTGAGTATTTTAGAAGCTTTTGAATTTAAAACAACTTTACCATTTGAAAAAATATATCCTCTATCAGATGAGGCTAATGATAATTTAGCATTTTGCTCAACTAATAATATTGTTATGCCAGAATCCCTAAGTTCGGAGATCTTATTGATAATAATTTTTTGAAATTTTGGAGATAAAGCAGCAGTAGGCTCATCAAGTAATAAAAATTTAGGGTTTGATAATAGAGCTCTTGATATTGCTAACATTTGTCTTTCACCGCCCGATAAAGATTCAGCCATATCTGTAGACCTCGAGTAAAGATCAGGGAACAAATCATAAATATAATTCAATTTATTATAAAATTGATTTTTATCCAATAGTAAGCTACCAATTTGTAAATTTTCATAAACTGACAAAGATGAAAAAACGTTATTTACTTGTGGAACATATGAAATTCCCATAGATATCAATAAATCTGATCTGATTTTAGTGATAGGATTGCCTTGAAAAAAAACGTCACCTGAAAAATAATTACATAAACCAAATATTGTTTTGATAAATGTAGATTTTCCGCATCCATTAGGTCCAATTATTGTAACAAATTCATTTTTTTCTACATATAAATCTATTCCGTTAAGAATTTGAACATTACCGTATCCACTTTTCAAGTTGTTAACATCTAAAATTTTATCCATATTAAGATCCCAAATATGCTTGTGCTACAGATTTATTTTTTCTTACTTCGTTAGATGTGCCTTCCATGAGTATTTCTCCCATATTCATTACAATTATCTTATCAACATCAGTTCTTAATATAAAATCCATATTATGTTCTATAACGAGAATAGTCGTATCATTATTAGTAACTAAATTTCGTAAATATACAAATATTTTTTCAGCTAAATCATTAGCTACCCCTGCAACAGGTTCATCTAATAATATGATATCTGGCTCGCTCATCATTGCTCTAGCTATATCCACAAGTTTACTCTGACCGCCCGAAATATTTCCTGCTAAATTATGCGCAACTTTTGAAACTCCTAAAAGTTCTAATAAGTCAAAAGCTTTATCTACTCTATCTCTTTCTTCTGATCTTGAATTAGGCAATAGTATAGACTTTATAACATTTGGTGAAAATTGATTATTTTCTGAAACAAGTATATTTTCAATAACTGTCATTTCTTTCCATAAACGTGTATGTTGAAAAGTTCTTGTCATTCCAAGCTTTTGGATTTGGTCTGGTCTACAGCTGCTCACATTAATTCCATTTATATATATATTGCCTTTAGCGGGTTTTATTAACCCTGAGAGACAATTAAATGTTGTTGATTTACCACAGCCATTAGGACCAATAAGACCAACTAATTCACCTTTGTTGATATTAAATGAAATATTTTTAATAGCCTGAATTCCCCCAAAATTGTGAGAAAGGTTTTTTATTTCTATTCGATTATTATTTGTCATTGAATTTATCCTGTTTATTGGGCTGATAAGGTATTTCAGGCATAATTCCTTTCGGAAGAATTCTCAAAATCACTATTATTAGTAAGCCTATTAGGAAAAGCTTAAAATATGATAATTCTAAGATTATTTTCCCATTTAAGAATGATTCAGAAATAGATAAATCTGACCAGAGAATACCACCAATATCAACTATTAACCACCTGAATCCAGAGTCAAGAAATCCTGTGATCGAATGTAGAAAAATATCCGTATTAGTTCTAGAAACAATCATTACATTAAAAATAAACTCTATAATTACAATTATGAATGCTCCAATAAACATACCTCTATTATTACCTCTACCGCCTAAAATAAACGCAGCCCATACCAAAAAGGTAGATCTCACAGGATTGAGAAAATCTGGCCAAATCGCAGTATTTAACCATGCCCATAATATACCTCCCATAGCTGCTATAGATGCACCTAAACCAAGACTTATTGCTTTATGCATTAATACATTATTTCCATGATGTTGGCTAACTTCTTCATCTTCTCTAATAGATTTTAAGATTCTACCCCATGGTGAATATAGTAATAATGATAGAGCCCACCATATAAGAATCATAGATATTATAGACATTGCAGATAGAAGAAGTATATAGGGAGCATTACCAGGTAGACCCAAAAAGTCACCCATGCTTGATGAAATACCAGAATTCCACCAATCCTTAAATGGTAATTCATAATTAGATATACCAATTCCAGATGTTACGGTGCCTGCTCTAAGTAATGGTTCTGCCTGAAGGGCAATTCTTAAAATTTCACCAAGCGAGATTGTCACTATTGCAAAATAATCTAATCTTAAACGAGCAGTAGGGAAAGCAATAAATATACCAATTATGAATGAAATAACAATTGCAAATATTGATGCTTCAAATACACCCCATCCATATCCATTTGTCGCTACTGGAGATGTTAATAGGCCTACTATCACAGCTCCTATAGCAGCAAAGAAAATCACGCCAAAATTTGTCATTCCTGTGTAACCTGTATGTAAATTTAGTGACAGAGAAAGTAAAGTAAAAATACCTAATAATGCAAAAATCCTCCCGACTTGCATTACTTTTGTTAAGTTACTAACACTTGGTAACAATATGACAATAATTATCAAAACAACTAAAACAAAGAAAAAAGATTTCCATGAACCATTGAATTCAAAGAAGTTTATTTTTCTAATATTTAAATGCATCTTAAGGAATTTTATGAATCTTAGTTTAGTAAATAAAGTGGTTATTTTACCTACGAAACTAAATATTAGAAATGGGACTATTAATAATACTGAAAAATTTGGAATTTTAATCTTTATTTTTTTTGTATTAATATTTTTTCGTCGATATTTTTGAATTTTAAATTTCTTTTTGTTTATATTATTTCTTTGTCTATTTACATTCCATTTGTGTATAGCATTACCCAAACCCTGAGGTAAAAAAATCAAAACACCGATAAGAAAAATAAAAGGCATTACTTCAGCTAAACCAGTAGCAGTCGGTCTATCAAGCGCATTACCGAAACCAATTAATATTGGCTCTGAAAAAGATCTAACAATACCAATAATTAGTGAAGCAATTATAACTCCTGAAATTGAACCTAAAGATCCTAATACTATAACTGCAAAAGCAGGAAGTAATAAAGATATACCTAATTCTGGATTTATAGGAAGTATAGTAGCTAACAATGCTCCCCCTAAGCCTGCAATCCCAGATGAAATAAAGGAGCTAAATGAGTATATATTCTCTATATTTATACCGGAAGTTGATGCTAAATCTGGATTGTCAGCAACCGCGAGCATTTTTTTCCCTAGAATACTCTTCTTGATTAGGATTACCACGGCAAAGACCGTTAAAAACACACCTAACACAAGTGCCAATTTAGTATAAGTTATACCATAATTATTAATATTACCTAAAAATAGAAAATTTGAAGATTCAATTTTACCAATAAATAAATCTATACGAAATGTTGGGATATGAATATTTGATTCAAGTAATTTCCAGTCTTTATCGGGAATAAATCTAAATGTTTTTGCAGAAAATCTTATGTATAAGATTGCTCTAATCAGCATAGCAACACCTAAAGAAGTAATCATCAATACTTGAGGAGAAGCCAATTTTTGCCTTAAGGGCTTATAAACTAATTTATCTATAAATAATCCAATAAATCTCGTAATTATAAAAGCAGCAATGGATGCATAAATTATGAGGGAGAAGTCTAATTTTCCATCACTTTCTGCTGAAGATATAGGATAGAATCTATCAGACCACATCATAATTAATGCTACATAGGAACCAATTAGCATCATCTCTGCCTGTGCAAAATTTCCAAATTTTTGTACTTTATAGGTTATAGTTAAACCTGCAGCAACAGTTAAGTATGCAGCTGCCCAATAGAAAGAACTAAAAACAATTGATGAAATATTAAAATTGAAAACGGCTTGATTTCCATTAAATTTCAAAAGATTATCTATAGCAAAAATAACAGCAACAAATAATATTATTGGAGTAAAAATTAAGAGTAAATTTTTTGAAAACCCATTTAATACCTTATATCTAAAATAAATTATGGATAATACAGAAAAAAAAACTTGAAAAATTTGAATAATCCAGAGTAAATCTCCAGAAATAATGTTTCCAAAAGAAAAAATACCGGTATTATACCTAAG
>PBVQ01000014.1 GCA_002728715.1 Dehalococcoidia bacterium | reverse complement strand
TATCCTATGTTGTAAAGTCTATTATAAATCTTAAGATAATTTTCTATTGAATACTTTGAAGCGCCATACTGAGATAAAGGCATAGCAGGATAACTCTCAATAGCGGGTAAAGTTTCTGGCTCACCATACACAGTGCCTCCAGAAGTTATATATATAAATTTGTGATTAGTTAGGGTTTTTATTGATTCTAATAAATTGATACTTCCGAGAATATTAATTTTTGCATCATTTAATGGGTTTTTTGTCGATGCAGAGACACTAATTTGTGCAGCTAAATGATAAGTAATATTAGGCTTAAAATCCTGTATTAATTTATTAAGGTCATCGTCTAAAATACTTATTTTTTTTAGATGTAAGTTTTTATGTTTTCTTGGAAGGTTAATTTCTTTTCCTGAAGAAAAATCATCAATTGCTAAAATTTCTATATTATTTTCTAGCAACTTTTTAGTAAGGTTAGACCCAATAAATCCCGCAGCTCCTGTTATTAATGCTTTTTGTAACATGTTTGACCTAAAATTTAATTAAAATTTCATATATTATTTATATAATAATTCTAATTTATTTTAAACATAAATCAACAATTAGATAATGAAGGATAAATAATTTGAAAAATTTAGATATTATGGTTTCTAGGCACTCAGCTTTTTATAGCCCGCTAATTGCTTGTATAGCAGGCGATTTTTTGAATTCAGAAGGTATTGAAGCAACTTATAATATCGTTAAAGATGGTGGTAACAGCGCTATGGAAGTTGGAAATGGAAATATGGATGTTGCTCAAGCAGCAGTATCTGCAAGTTGGGGACCTTTAGAAAAGGGTGAAAATTTAACCTTTACCCATTTTGCTCAGATCAATAGATTTGATGGTTTTTTTATTCTTGGTAGAGAAAATGATAAAAATTTTTCTTGGGAAAAACTATCAAAATCAAAATTTTTATATGTTCATGGAGGACAACCTGAAGCAATGCTAAGGTATGCTGCTTATAAGGAAAATTTTGATCTTGATAATGTTGATAATATTTTTTCTACAGGTGGAGATCAAATGATGAAACAGTGGAACAATGGTGAAGGGGAGTATTTTCATGAACAAGGTGCTTTTCCGCAACAACTTGAGCTCGAAGGAAAAGGTTTTTTATTGACCTCTGTTGGTAAGTCTATTGGGCCTGTTGCTTTTTCTAGTTTAGTATGCCGAAATGATTGGTTGCAAACCGATGAATCTATCGCATTTTCCAAGGCATATTCTGCTTCAAGGAAATGGGTAAATACTGCTAATCCACAAGAAGTAGCTTACATTGAAAAAGATTTTTTCCCTGAAATGGATGTTGAATCTATATCTAATGCCATAGATTTCTATCAAAAATTAGGAACTTGGTCTGGAGAAATTACAATCGAAAAAGATTTATACGAAACAGCTCTAGATGTGTTTGAATTTTCTAATCTAATTAGTAAAAGACATTCATATGATGAGGTTGTTTCTCAACCACCAAATTTTTCATAAGTCTTAGGTTGCACTTCTGTCAACATAAATTGTTTTAGTGTTAGTAAAGAATTCAATAGCTGCTTTTCCTTGTTCTCTATTTCCTGATGAACTTGATTTTAAACCTCCAAATGGGACCTGGGGTTCTAAGCCTGCAGTTTCGCCATTTATTTTTATTACTCCAGCTTCAATTCTTTCTGCAAAATCCATTGATAAGTTAAGATTTTTAGTAAATATAGAAGCACTAAGTCCATATTGAACTGAATTAGCAATGTCTATTGCTTCATCATAATCTTTAGCCTTAATTATTGATAAAACAGGACCAAAAACTTCCTCGCAAGCTATAAAAGAATCATACTCTACATTAGACAAAATTGTAGGTTCTATGAAATTTCCTTTTTGAAAAATTCCTCCACTAATTTTATTACCACCATGAATTATTTTTGCACCATCTTTTGTTGCCTTATTTATCATATTCTCTATGTTATCTAGTGATGATTTATCTATAACCGGAACAATAATAGATTTTTCATCATTACCAGGGCCTATACTAAGAGACTTAGTTTTCTGTACGAGTAATTCGGTAAATTTGTCCACTATGTCTCCTACCACTATAACCCTTGACGTTGCAGTACATTTTTGTCCAGAATATTTCATGGCTCCTGATATTGTTATTTCAGCTGCTTGATTTAAGTCGGCATCAGGCAGGACAATTACAGGATTTTTACCACCCATTTCCAACTGAAATTTATTTCCATTTTTTGCAGATTTTACAGCAATATCTTTTCCTGTATTAGTTGATCCAGTGAAAGACACAGCATTTACTTTGGGATTATTGATTAGTCTTTCTCCAACAGTTACACCTGATCCTACTACTAAATTAAATACACCTTTTGGTAATTCAACATCATCCCACATTTCTGCTATTAAGGTTGCTATTAAGGGAGTTGTAGATGCTGGTTTCAACACAACGGTATTTCCATAAACTAGTGCGGGGGCCATTTTCCATATAGGTATAGCTAGGGGAAAGTTCCACGGAGTAATCAAACTTACAACTCCTAAGGGAATTTTTTTTGTATATAGCAGTATTTTTGGGTTAACAGAAGGTACTACATCACCAACTGGATTTGAACCTTCAATACCATAATATTGTAATAATGCTATGGCTCTACCTACTTCTCCTTGAGACTCCAACATAGCTTTTCCACATTCACGAGTTATGGATTTGGCAAATTTATCTGAATTTTTTTCTAAATATTTTGCGGCTTTTAATAAATAATTTCCTCTTTCTACTTGGGAAGTAGTTTCCCAAGTTTTTTTTGCTAAATATGCAGAATCTATTCCCTTATCAGCATCATCAATAGTAGATGATTGAAAGTAACCAATTAAATCATCACTGTCAGCAGGATTAATACTACTTATGGTTTCTTTTGAAGTTGATTCTACCCATTTTCCATTAACATAATTTTTATATATTTCGGACATTTATTTATTTCCTTTCAATGTTAACTAATTCTCTTATAACAGAAATTAATCCATTGTTGGAAAAATATATTTCTATGCATTCTCCAACTATTTATAGGATTATTGTAATCAAAATTTGCGACATTTGGAACGTTTGGATTATCTTTATCTCTAATCGCTTCTTCTGCAAATCTACTTGCTGCGTATTCCGGGTGCCCAATATGCATGAGTAATTTATGATCTGACGTTTCAAAAATTGTATGCCCTGATTCCTTCCCTGTAGCTAAAATATTAATATCATTACTTTCTGAAGCTTCGTTTAACTCCTCATCATTCATACCTGCAAATCTACTTTGAGGGCATAAAAATTTGTCATCAAGAGCATTCATAATTTCATGTCCAGGATCTAAATTATCTAATTCATATATACCAAATAATTTTTTTTCAAAATTTAATTTTTTAATTCCTGATATATAACCGAGTGCAAATCCTCCCCAGCAAATACCAAGAGTACTTGGAGTATTTTTTCTAGAGTCCCTAACTATATCCTTAAATTCTTCCCAATATTCAACTTCTTCAAATCTTAAATGCTCTACTGGAGCACCTGTGACAATTAAGCCATCTAAATGACTATTTTTTATGGTATCCTCGTAAGTTTTATATAATTCATCTAGATGTCCAGGCGCCCAAGTTTTATATTTATGAGATTCAAGTTTAATCCATATTGGCTCTATTTGTAGTACAGATAAACCTAATGGATGAATTATATTAAATTCATATTTTTCACCAATTGGCATGATATTTAATATACCAATTCGGAGCGGCCTAATATCTTGCCGCTCCGCTTTTTCTACAGGTATCCATCGAACTGAGCTTCGCTCTAATGCATTTATAGCATGATAATCTGATGGTAAAACTAAGGTCATTTTCTTATCTTATTATTTTGTTTTATTTATTGCTTGATCAAAATCTTCAATAATGTCATCTATATGCTCAAGACCTACAGAAACTCTTACTGTTGAAGGTTCTACTCCAGCAGAAACTTGCTCATCAGCAGATAATTGCTCATGAGTAGTTGATGCAGGATGAATTACTAAAGTTTTTGAATCTCCCACGTTTGCAAGATTACTAGCAAGTTTGAGGTTATCAATACAAGTAGCTGCACTTTCAAAACCGCCATTCAAAGTAAATGTAAGGACTGAACCATACCCTCTTTCAAGATATTTATCAGCTAGCTTCTTGTAAGGATTATTTTTAAGTCCTAAATAACTTACAGATTCTACATTTGGATTATCATCAAGCCACTCAGCTAATTTAAGTGAGTTTTCACAGTGCCTTTCAACTCTATAAGATAGAGTTTCTAAACCTTGGAGAAACAAGAAAGAATTAAATGGACTTAGAGCAGCACCGTAATCTCTTAAAACTTCGAATCTTGCTCTAATTCCAAATGCTATATTTTTATCGCTAGGTACACCAAGTGCGTTACACAGGTCGCTACCTGTGCCAGAAACATCCCAATGCACTAATCCATGGTAAGCTTCACTAGGTTCTGTGAAGAGTGGAAACTTTCCATTACCCCAATTAAATGTTCCTGCATCTATAATTATTCCACCAATACTAGTACCATGCCCACCTATCCATTTAGTTGCACTGTGAGTTACCACATCAGCACCATAATCAATAGGTCTAATTAATGCTCCAGCTGCACCTAAAGTATTATCAACAATTAAGGGTATATTATTTGAGTGTGCAAGATTTGCTAAACCTTCAAAATCAGGCACATTTATTCTTGGGTTACCTAAAGACTCAATATATAAAGCTTTTGTGTTTTCATCTATCAATTTTTCAAAACTTTCAACATCATCTCCATCTGCAAAATTTACATCTATTCCTATTCTAGGAAATTGTGCCTTAAATTGATTGTAAGTTCCACCATACAAAAATGATGTTGAAACTATATTGTCTCCAGCTTGGCAAAAGTTTGCAATCGCAGTGAATTGTGCGGCCTGACCTGATGCGGTAGCAAGGCCAATTAATCCGCCTTCTAAAGCTGCAACTCTTTTTTCAAAAACATCAGTTGTAGGATTCATTATTCTTGTATAGATATTTCCTAATTCTTTTAATGTAAACAGGTTTGATCCGTGTTCTTGACTATTAAAAACAAAAGATGTTGTTTGGTAAATTGGAACAGCCCTAGAATTAGTTGTAGGATCTGTTTCTTGTCCAGCATGTAGCTGTAATGTTTCATATTTATAATTACTCATGAGTTTTCCTTCCATAGAGTTATATTTTGTTTAGTTTAATTTGAATCTCCAAAAACCTAAAAGAATTATTTATTAGAAATTTACTCGTAAATTTGAGAGATTATAGTTTGATATCTTTAAAAAAATTTTAAGATATGCATTTTTCTTTGCTTAAAGAAAATAACTCGCCGTTAGACTCAGGCAATTTAGCCGAGAGTGACAGCAGCAGCTTTTCGAAAAACAAAGAAAAAAATTGACGTAACATATTGTACAATTTGATTTCCTTCTTATCATCGGAAAAGTAACATACTGCTTACTTCCGGCAACCTAGAACAGGTTAATCGAGAGTGACAGCAGCAGCCTATGATCCGAAGCTCGCTGATTCATCGACATTCAATAAGTTCATACTTTAGGATCTGAAAAATATTGAAGTTAGAATATATTAAGATTACATTTTATGAATTGTTTTGTCAAATAAATTAAGAAAATATAATAAAAATTATATTATTAAGATAATAAATAGTTTAGTATTAGATGGTAAAAATTATAAATATTATGTCACGTTTTTCAAGAGCTAAAAAAATACATTTTCAAACTGTCGAAGGTCGTAGGTCTGTATTAGAAAGTATGCGATCTGACCGTAAAATTGAAAAGCTATTAGTATTTAAAAATATTGAAAAAGGCAAACAGATAGACGAAATTATTAAAACTGCTACAAATAAACAGATAGAAATAATTTATTGTGATTTGGATCAATTAGATAAGCAAAGTCATACCAAAAAGCATCAAGGAATAATTGCAGTGGTACCAGATCCAAAATATTATAATTTAGATGAAATTTTGGAAACTTTAGAAGATTCAAAAAATACTTTATTTATTCTCTTGGATGGCCTAGAAGATCCTCAAAATTTTGGTGCTATATCAAGAACTGCAGAAGCAATTGGAGTTGAATCAATAATAATTCCACAAAGAAGATCCGTATCAATTTCGCCAGGTTCTATGAGAGCATCAGCTGGAGCTTTAGAGCATATTAAGGTTTGTAAAGTTACTAACTTGAATAACACAATTAATCATCTAAAGTCTAAAGGATTTACTATTTATGGTCTTGATGGTAATTCTAAAAATATATACACAAATATACAATTTTCTTCTAAATCTGTAATAGTCGTAGGTTCAGAAGGTAAAGGTATTTCTAGTCTGGTTAGGAAAAATTGTGACCAATTCATTTCTATCCCAATGTCGGGTAAAATTGAGTCCCTAAACGCATCAGTAAGCGCTAGTATAGTTATGTATCAATATTTTATGAATTATGCCGAACAAAAATAAAAAAAATATTTCAAATGACAACTATCATTGGGTAGTTTTTTGTACAGTTGCTATTGCCTTGTTTGCAATGGTATTGGACTTTTCAATTGTTATATTAGCTTTATCCACTATTGCTGATGAATTTGAAGTTAGCCTAAAAGCAGTTAGTTGGGTAATTATTTCTAGTTCATTGATTACTAGCGCTTTTATGCTGCCACTTGGGGCTGTGTCTGATATTATAGGCAGGAAAAAATTTCATATTTCAGGCATGATTTTTTTTGTTTCAGGCGCCATGCTATGCTACACATCAACATCTCTGGAATACTTAATTTTTGGAAGGATAATTATGGCTATTGGTAGTACGATGGGGCAGTCAGTGGTTTTTGCCATAATCGTTGGAGTTTTTCCTAAAGACCAGAAGGGAAAAGGATTAGGAATGATAACCACAGCTGTATCAATTGGAGCCGCATCAGGTCCTTTGTTTGCTGGGCCAATAATAAATATTTTTGGATGGAGGGAAATATTTCTTGTTACGGCAGTCCCAACTTTCTTAGGTATCATTTTTGCTGCTAAAATTTTAGATGAAAAAAAATTAGGTTCAACCTTAAGGGAAAATAAAAGTTATGATTTTATAGGGTCTTTTATATCAATAATTTTTCTTTCGTTGCTAATTATTGTTATATCTAATCCATTTTCATATTCAATCACTAATATAGAATTCATAACAATGATATTTTTCACCCTAGTATTTTTTGGATTTTATATTTTTTGGGAATTAAGAATTGATAATCCAATGATAGATTTAGGTTTATTTAAGTCTACAACTTTTCGATGGTCTACCTTAACAAGATTTTTAGGTTTTATTGCATCAGCTCCAGCATTTTTACTAGTTCCAATTTTTGTACAAAGTTTTATGGGTTATGATGAAACTGCAACAGGCATATTAGTGTTTTTTGGAGCCTTTTTCATGGGTTTTTCTTCTCAGTTTTCAGGTAGGCTTTCTGACAAATATGGGTTTAGAAAATTTACATCCTTAGGTATGATTTTTATAATAATTAGTAATCTCTCATTTTCTTTTTTTTCACAAGATACAAGTGTATTAATTGTATTAATTGTACTTATAATAAATGGATTTGGAATGGGACTTTGGATGGCACCAAATATGAGTGCAACATTATCATCTGTTCTTCCTAGTCAATATGGTTCCACCTCTGCTTTTCTAAATTTAGTAAGAAATACAGCTACTGTGATTGGTCAAGCTATATCTACAGCAATAATTACTGGCATAATGTTAAGTAACAATATAGACGTTCAACTAAGTGAAATTTCTGATTCTATTAATCCAGATATTTCCTCAACTTTTAATTATGGGTGGGATCTGTCATTTAAGTTTTCAGTATGCGTAGCTATTTTAGCTTTATTTGCATCTTATAAGACTAGAGAAATAAAAAATGATTAAGACAGGATAAAAAATGAGAAAAATAATTTTAGTATTTATAGGAATAATTTTATTTATAGCAATGTCTCTATCTGTTTTACTTAGTCATATTTCAAGCACTATAAGTAGTAAAAATTTATTAAGTAATACTTTAGAAAAAGCAAATTTTTATGATTATTTCTATGATTCATTAATTACTTTATTAGTAGAAGATATCGTTGAAAAAGGTTATGAAATTAATTCATCTAACCAGAATTCTAAATTAGTTAAGTTCTATGATAATGAATCTGCCAAAATATCAATTAATGCATATATTAAGAATTTGATTAGTAAAGAATATTTTAAAGAAAAAACTAAAATTACTATAAATGAAATAATAATGTTAATTAATAATGAAAATCATGATTTATCTATAGATTATGAGTTTCATATCTTAATGAAAGATTCAATAACAGACTTTAGAACTCTATCTAAGGATTTAAGATTAGCTCAATTAATCAAAGATATATTATCCGTAGAGTCTAAAGAAATTTTACAACCTCTGACTAAAGATCTAGGCTTTGAATATACTGAAGTAGAAATTAAGAATGCTTTAGATGAAATATTTCCTGATGAATGGATTGAAAATAATTTATTTATAATACATGATTCTTTTATTTATTTTATTGCCGAAGATACAGACAGCTTTCTTGTTACAATTCCTATTGATGACAGATTAGAATTAGCTGCTAATGTGATTAAGAATAAACTGAATGAAGATGATATCTTATATGACCTTGTACTTGAGAAATTATTAAATCCATTATTGGAAAACAATTTAAGTAACTTAACAGACTTTGGATACGGTATTACTGCTTCTCAAGAAGAAGTTTTATCTATATTTAAGACTCTAGCACCCAAAGACTGGGTAGGTATGCATGGTAATAATATTTTAGACTCTTCCGTAAGTTACTTGATCTCTGAAAAAGATGATTTGTCTTATAGTATAGATTTATCTGATAGGAAGACAGCAGCCGCAACTGAACTAAAGATATTTGGTAAAAATAAGTTGGATAACTTATTATCAGAATTGCCTGCATGTCAAAATTTCATACAATCATCTCTTGCTACCTCATCAATCGCTAAACAAAATAAGCCAAGTTGTATACCTGGAGGTCAACTGGCTATTAATGTTTTTTATGATGACATGATCAAAATAATTAATAACGAAGTAGACAAATTTATAGGTGATCAATTTCCAGCGAAACTTGATCTTACTTCTGATGATGTAGGAGGACTTATTGGTGATGATTCAGATTTGATAAAACTTAGAAAAATTATTTCCGATGGATATAGTCTAACTAATGATGATTTAATTAGTCTTATTTCATCTGAAGAAGAAAATATGAATATTGAGGATATCAGGAATTTTATCGCTGGAAATATAAATAATCAAAACTTGGAAACAATTATTGATTTAGAACTCAGAGAATTAAATGAGGTAAGGAATTATATTAATCAAATTAAATTAATCCAAACCGCCATGTTTGTTTTTATGATAATTGTTGTCATACTTTTCGCCTTTGTTTCCATAAAAAGTACTAATAAGGGTTTACGTTTTCTTGTATCTATTAGAAATACAAGTTTTGCATTCCTAATTTCAAGCCTATTAATCGGTCTCATAATACAATCTGTAAAATTAATGGATATAACTCAATACTTAGAAAATATATTTTTGCCAGACATTAAAAATACTTTTCCAAATTTAAGTAATGAATTGAATAGTAATAATTTTATTTCACAAATTTTAAATATAAAGAATGCTTGGATTAATGAAATGTTTATTAGTACTTTAATTTATATTTTACCTAGTATGATATTTTTCATACTATCATTCGTTTATATAAACAATAAAGAAAAAAATATAAAAGGAGAAAATTAATTATGTATATTGTAATGGTTAGGTTGGAAGTAAAAAAAGATAAAATAAATGAATTTATAAATGAATCAATTAGTGATGCAAGAGGTTCAGTAGAGTTTGAACCTGGCTGTCGAAGATTTGATATTGTTCAAGATAATGAAAAACCTAACCTGTTTGGTTTTTGTGAGATATATAACGATAAAGAATCTTTTGAAGAACACTTAACGTATCCACATTTTAAACAGTGGGATAGAGCAGTTAAGAGTTTATTATTATCTGAACCTGAGGTCTCTTTTTGTAAACCAGTTTTTCCTTTGATGGATGCATTATGGGATTCAAAGAGAAATGGAGCTATAGAAAATGATTATTTTGAATCCGGGTTACATATCATACATGCACCAAAATATATAAAATCTGAGAAAGTCGATGACTTTATTACTGCAGTAAAATTAGATGGTTTGGGGTCAACTCATGAAGAGCAAGGTTGCTTACGTTTTGATGTTTACCAAAATATTAATGATAAATCAGAAATTTATCTATACGAGGTATATGTCAACGATAAATCCTTTGATTATCATAAGGGTACTCCTCACATAAATTTATGGATTCAAACTGTCAAAGATTGGTATGATGAATCTAGAAATGCAGACTCGGCAAGAAGAGTTGGGAAAAATATTTGGCCTCCTGATAACTGGAGCTGGTCATCTGGAAAACCCTTAGGGTAAATTCTAAATTTTATAAAATTTAGATGCGTTTTCACCAAATATTTTATTTGTTGATGTAGGATCTAAGTCTTTAAGAATTTCATAAAAAGAATTTTTCACATCTTTATATTGCCCTGCAAGAGTACAAACTGGCCAGTCGCTACCAAACATTATTCTATCTGCACCAAATAATGATAGTACATGATGAACATATGGCTTTATGTCTTCAATACGCCAATTTTTTAGATTTGCTTCGGTGATCATTCCAGAAAGTTTGCAAAAAACATTATCAATGCTAGAAATTTTTCTTATATCATTAAGCCAAGGCTGTATTTTTTTTTCTGCTATTTCAGGTTTACCAATGTGATCTAAAACAGCTCGAAGATTAGGTACTAAATTCATAATTTTTGGGATATAAATTAAATTCTTAGGTCTAGCTAAGAAGTCGAAAGTCAAATTTCTTTCGGCGATAACTTTGAGCCCTCTAATAGCTCCAGAATTAATGATCCATTCTGGATCTTCATCAGTTTCCCACAAATGCCTAACTCCCTTAAAGAATTGATTCTCTTGTAGTATATTTAGGGTTTTTTCAATTTTTGGATCTGTTAAGTCCACCCAGCCAACCACTCCTGCAATAAAATCATAATTTTCTGCCATTTCTAAAAGCCAATATGTTTCCTCAGTAGATGGTACTGCTTGAACAATAATTGTTTTATCAATTTGATTTTCTTTTATAAGTTTTTCTAGGTCATTTGGCAAAAAATCTTTTCTCAAAGGACTTTTTTTATCAATCCATGAATAATTAAATCTATTTATTTCCCAGAAATGTTGATGGCTATCAATAGTTATCATTTTGTCCACAATTTATATCTTTATTTTACCTATCTCAGGTTTCCCCAAAATAGCTGTGCCATGTTTTCCTGCAAAGTTTGAATCTGAGTACCATAACTCTCCATCCTTAATACTTAATCCGTGAATATAAGCATCTCCCTCATCTAATTTGATAGTGTCTTTTTCTTCACCAGAATCTGTGCAATATTTAATTATTACGTTATCTGATGTATGTGCACACCAAATTCCATCTTCTACCCTAGCCAGTCCGTGCAGTCTAGGCAATGCGACTGGAATTTTTTTGATAATACGAAAATCTTTACCATCAACTAAATATAATGCAGTTGGATTAAATGCTGTAACCCACATCTTACCATTATCCCATTCTATGCCATGTATACCTCCGCCATCCGGTGTTCTAAATCTATCTAAAGGTTCTCCAGTATTTAAATCAAGCTTGTATATGAATCCTAATCCGGTGTCAGTAGATCTTTTAGGCCTAGAAGCAGAATGTCCATTAGAGGCTGTCCATAGGTATCCATCTCCAACAGTTATTCCTGACCCGTTTGCAGTTGGGGTATATATAATTCTTATAATATTACCAGTTTCGCTAACAACATATACGTTATCTGTTTTTTGATCCATTATGAATAGACCTTCGTCTGTCCATTGAAGGCCATTAGGCATTTCGCACGGAGTAGAAAATTGTTCTATGGTTTTCATGTTTCCCAACCTTTATTCATGAATACTAGTGATTATTTATACTAATTTTTCAAAAAAAAATATGTTATTCAAATTCTGTTATACAATATTACTATATTTTTTTTTATTTTATTTACTAAAGTTAGTTTTTACAAATTAAAAACTTCTTATTTACTAGATTGGAAAACTGATGGCTTCGAAAATTTCAAATTTATCAATTAATAATAATGATCGTGTAATGGTTTACATTGATGGAAGTAATTTATATCATGTTCTATCTCAAAATTGCGGTAGGCATGATTTACAGTTTGATAAATTTTCTACAAAACTTGCTAATGGAAGATCCCTTAGAAGGACTTATTATTATAATGTTAGGCAGGATAATGAAACCTCTGCAAACATGGTACAAGATCAAAAAAAATTTTTAGATTCTATGTATGAAACACCTTTCATAGAAGTCAGACTAGGTATATGGAAACAAAGAGGTGACACCTTAGTTGAAAAAGGAGTAGATGTCATGTTAGCAACAGATTTAGTTGCTCATGCATATCAGGATCATTACGATACTGCAATAGTAGTCAGTGGTGATGCAGATTTTTATCCTGCTTTACAAGCCGTAAAAGATACAGGAAAACATATTGAAGTTGCGGCTTTTGACAGTAATCTTTCTACAGAATCTAGTAGAGTTGCCGACTATTCTATAAGACTAAACAAAACATTTTTTACAGGTTTGTGGATGACTAGATCGAAAGCTAGGATCAGAGCTGCAGCAACATCTAGAAGATCTAAAGTTACTGATGAGGCTGCTTCACCAAATGGTGAAGACAAAGCATTGACTAAATCAACACGATCAACTAGAACTTCATCAATTTCAAAAAAATCGTATGGAAATAAAAACTCTTCAACTTCAAAAACTCCTATCAGGAGAACTCCAACTAGAAGAAAAATAGGAGGCAGTTCTTCCAATGAGGAAAATACTCCTAAGCCGCCAGAACTAAGAAACTCAATTAATGTTGATTCGAAAGAGGATGATAAAACATCAAACTGGTTGGGTAAGATAGGGTTACGATAAATTTACCAATCTGCATCTATAAATTTATCTAGATTTCTAGTTAATCTTATTTGCTCTGAACCATCTATTAACATCGAGTAAAGATCAAGAATATTTTCGTTTTCAGATGAAAAAATTATAGTAGAATTTTTATTATTCCATCTCGGATTAAGGTCATTTACTCTGTTAAATGTTAGTTGTTTAATTAAACCATTTTTTATTTCAATCTTAAAAATTTCATTCATATTTGACTGTTTTTCTTTTTTAGAAAAAATAATATTTTTACTGTCACTTGACCAATCGTAATCTATTTTTTTTACATTTTCTCTTAATAGTATTTCTTCTTTTTCTCCATAAATATTTGTATAAACTAAATCGAAGTTACCTAAGGTGTTTTTTCTCATAAATGTAATCCATTTTCCATTGGGAGACCATTTTGGAGAATGGTCATCTTTTTCTGTAATCGTAAATTCATCTACTCCAGTGATACTTTTTCTCTTAACACCTTTATTATTTGTGTCTTCTACGTTATATAATAGCCATTTACCATCAGGAGACCAGTCACCAATAAAAACTTGACTGTAAGGTAAATTCAATATCTCTTTTGAGTTTTGTTCTAGATTAATTATTATTATATTTAATTTATCGTTTCTATTTATTTCAGCGGCTATTTTTTTAGAATCAGGGGCCCAAAAAAAATTATTTACTTTTATATCCGAATCTAAAATTTCTTTTTTTGATTTACCGTTAGAATCCATTATCCATAGAGTGTTAGTACCATTTATGTCAGATAAATAAGCAATAGAGTTTTTATCTGGAGACCAAGTTGGCATAGTTTCAGAAGATTTGTCCGTAGTAAGTTGTGTTAATTCTCCGCCAAGGCTACTTAGTTTATAAATGTCAACATTTTGATTTTTTGAAAAAGAAAATACTACAGGGAAAATATTTATATTTTGACTATTTTGGCTGCTACAGCCAAAAAATATAGAACTAAAAATTAGAAAAATTGTAAATATATTTATTTTGTTAAGTTTTGATATTAGCATAATATAATTATTTCAAATAATTTAATTTATTATAATGAAACCTGAAAATTATTGGTTATGGAGAAATAATGTCAAGTTTACAAAGTTTAATTGATCAAGTAGATGATTCTATTAACGAAATAATCTATATGAATCAAGAATTAATAAAAATACCTTCAATAAATACAGGCTTTATGCCCACTGGAAATGAAACTCTTGTTGCTGAATTCCTAAGAAACTCATTACTTGACGATGGTATTTCATCAAACCTTATAGGAAAAGACCCGAAAAGAAATAATTTTATCTCTGATTATCCAAGTATATCTGATAAAACTAAACTGATGTTTATGTCTCATACTGATGTAGTCCCAGTTGAAAATGAGGAAAAATGGAAATTTGACCCATTTTCTGGCACTATACATGAGGGAAGGGTATATGGCAGAGGCTCTAATGACTGTAAAGCACTATTAACAACTCAAATGATGGCATTTAAGATATTAAAAAGAAATAATATTACGCTAGACTATGGATTAAAATTAGTAAGTGGAGCTGATGAGGAACATGGAGGTAAATGGGGATTTCGCTGGCTTGCAGAAAAACATCCAGAATTAATTACTTCAGACTACGCTATCAATGAGGGTGGAAGTGTATCAATTCAAGCGGATAATAAATTAGTTTTATCAATAGGAGTGGGTGAAAAAGGAAGATTAGAATTAAAATTTAAAATTAAAGGAGAAAGTGGGCATGCTTCAACTCCTTGGATGGGGAAAAATGCTAGTTTCCAACTAGGTAAATTATTAAAAAATTTAGAGGAGTATAAACCAGAAATAATCACTACGCTTCCATTTTTTAATCATTTACATGATTTTGGTATTGAGGAAAAGATAGATTCGAGTAATTTTGATAAATTAATTGATAGATTAGATAACTCGTATCCTTTAGTTTCCTCATTAAGTAAAGCATTGTCACAGATGCTTATTACACCGACTATGGTTCAAGGTGGAATTAAGTCTAACAGTATTCCTGAAGAAATAATCTTAACATGTGATATTAGAAATCTACCTTTTCAAAAAATTGATTATATTACATCTGAGATTGAAAAAATTTCTCAAGATATAGATGGCTTAACATATGATTTAGAATATATGTCAGAACCTAATGAATCTAAATTTGATTCACCTTTAGCTGATGCGATTATAGAATCACAATCAATAATTCAAAATAATAAAGAAATAAAATGGATTCCTTTACATAGCCCAGGGTTTACTGACTCAACTTACACAAGGAGATTAGGTATAACAACTTACGGATTTTACGGTTCTGATCCACAAGATGATGCTACTTTGAACAATATTCATGGAACTAATGAATCAATTGGAATAGCATCTCTTATATCTGGTACTAAAAGTATGCTTGCTATAGCCTATAAAATGTGTATGAATAAATTATGAGGTTACCGCTCCAGTTGAAGCTGGCTTTACCAATTTAATATATTTTCCTAATGTGCCTCTTTCATATAAAGGTTTTTTTGGTTTCCAGTTTGATAGTCTATTTTTTATTTCTTCATCTGATATTTTTACATTAAGTTCAAATTTGTCTAAATTGATTTCTATAACATCTCCATTATTAACTGCTGCAATAGGACCTCCTACAGCGGCTTCAGGTCCTAAATGCCCAATGATAGCCCCTGTGGATCCACCTGAAAATCTACCATCAGTTATAAGATAAACGCTTTCACTTAATCCTTGACCAACTAATGCGCCAGTTATTGAAAGCATCTCTCTCATACCTGGTCCTCCTTTTGGACCTTCATATCGTATAATTACTACATCACCTGCTTTAATTTCTCTTTTTCGAAGTGCTTCCATAGCCTGTTCTTCTTGATCAAAAACTTTTGCTGGACCAGTAAATTTTTTCCCAAAATCATGACCTGCAACTTTAAGTACACATCCATCAGGAGCCAGATTACCGAATAATGTGACTAAACCTCCTGTTTTTGAAATTGGATTTTCCACCAATCGGACAATATTATTTTCTTTATGATTTAAGTCAATATTCTTTAGGTTTTCTTTTATCGTTTTTCCAGTAACAGTCATTTCGTCTCCATGCAATAAACCAGCTTCTAGTAATCTTTTCATTACTAGTTGGACCCCTCCTACCTTGTCTAGATCAAACATTACATATTTTCCTCCAGGCTTCATATCTGCAAGCAGAGGCGTTCTCATAGAAATATCATGAATTTCTTTTAAGGATAGTTTTATACCCATTTCATTTGCAATTGCAGGAAGATGCAACGCTGTGTTTGTTGAACCACCCATTGCGACAACTAATGTTACGGCGTTTTCAAAGGCTTTTTTTGTTAATATATCCGACGGTCTTATATTTTTTCTAACTAGGTTCATTACTGCAACACCAGCTTGCCTAGAAGAATCTTTTTTCCTTTGATCAACTGCTGCTTCAGAAGCAGATCCAGGTAGACTTAGACCTATAGCTTCCCCAATACTTGACATAGTATTAGCAGTAAACATACCACCGCAAGAACCTGGTCCTGGGCATGCATGCATTTCTATATCTCTTAGTTGTTTATCATTAATTTCTCCAGATTGTCTTTTGCCAACGGCTTCAAATGCACTAATAATAGTTAAATCTTGACCATTTAGATGACCAGGTAAAATTGACCCACCATAAACGAATACACTAGGGATATTTAATCGTGCCATTGCCATCATTGCACCTGGAAGTGATTTATCGCAGCCTGCTATTGCTACAACACCATCATATCTTTCGGCAAAGCATACAGTTTCAATTGAATCTGCAATTATTTCTCTTGAAACTAACGATCCTTTCATACCTTCTGTACCCATTGATATTGCATCTGAAACAGTTATAGTACCGAATTCAAAAGGCGTGCCTTTTGAGGAAATAATACCATTTTTTACCTCATCAGCTAAAGGCTTAATTCCTGCATTACAGGGTGTGACCTCGTTATGTGTTGAAGCAACACCAATAAATGGGGCATTTATGTCGTCATCATTTAGCCCCATAGCTCTCATCATAGACCTATGAGGAGCCCTTGCTACTCCTTCAGTAGTTTCCCAACTTCTCCATTTTCCTACCTGTCGTTTAAGCGATCTTTTTTGATTTAATTTACTAATCGATTTTTTTGTCATTTTTATTTACAGTTTCTTAAATTTATTTTTGTTAATATTATAATATTATGTATTTTAATTTAAATAAAAGAAAGTAAGAAATGAATAGTTATTTACCTAAAAAAGGTACTCCTGTAAATGAATTAGAAACACCATGTATTATTATTGATTTAGATATTGCTGAAAAAAATATTACGACTTTACAAAACAATGCAAATGAATTAGGAATAGATGTTAGACCTCACGCAAAAACTCATAAAAGTTCATACTGGGCAAAAAAGCAAATTGCAGCTGGTGCTATTGGAGTGTGCTGTGCTAAACTAGCCGAAGCTGAAGTTCTAACTGAAGGTGGTATAAATAATATTTTGATAACCAATCAAATTATTGGAGAAGCAAAAATTACAAGACTTGCGAAATTAGCAAAAAAAACTAATATAATTATTGCAGTTGAGAATGAAAAAAATATAAATCAACTATCTCAAATTGCAAAAAATTATTCTGTAAAAATAGGTGTAATAATTGAGATTAATGTTGGTATGAATAGATGTGGGGTTTCACCAGAAGAATCTGTAATTCTAGCTGAAGAAATAGAAAAATCAAAGTCATTAAATTTTCATGGAATAATGGGATATGAAGGTCATGCTGTTGCAGTAAGAGATCATGAATCTAGGGTACTTGAAACCCAAAAAGCTATGTCGGTATTAAACGATGCAGCGGATAAGATTAGGTCTATTGGAATTAATGTAGAATTAGTTTCTGCATCAGGAACAGGAACTTATGCAATTTCTGGAAAAATACCCGGAATTACCGAGGTTCAGTGTGGTTCTTATATTTTTATGGATGGTGATTACTTGAATGTTATTGACGAATTTAAGTCTGCACTAACAGTAATGTCTACAGTTATTTCAAAATCAGAAGATAGAGTTGTTGCTGATTTTGGCCTGAAATCTATATCTGTTGATAGAGGCACTGCTGAGATTATTTCAAATGAAAAACTTCAGATAAAAAAACATTCGGAAGAGCATACTGTAATTGAATCAGCAAGCGGGGGAAAAATATCATTGGAAATAGGGGACAAAATTTTTGCCCTTCCTATGCATGGAGATACAACTATTAATTTGCATGAAAATTTTTATGGGATAAGAAATGGTAAATTGGAGGAAGTAATACCAATAAGTGGACGAGGTAAATTTTTATAGAGGAAAGTACAATTTTGATTTTTCTTTTACGTGTTCTATGGCCTTGATACCCAGAACTATAACATCTTCAGGTGGTGCTTTAGAATCTAATTCATTTTCTTTATGAGGAATATTGATTTTTAGAGGTTCTAAATCTTTTAATTGATTAATGTCAACCCACTTCCAGATGTTTGCAAGTTTAGGCATTTTTTTCTCATCTTTTATATGCAGGGCAAAAAAATATATATGATCAATATGCTGGTGTTCACCAACTTCTCGATCATATACATTTTCTAACATGATGCTATATGGAGCATAAACTTGTTCTAAATTACTTATATTTAAAATTTCGTTAGTTGGCACGGGGTAAACAAAATTATTATATTTTTTATAATCAGAAGATAGTCCAGTTTCTTCATTGATTTCACGGACAATTGCTTCTAATGGATCCTCATTTTTTTCGATATGACCACCAGGGGGTAGCCATTCTCTTACCTTGGGGTGATAATGAAGTAAGGTTTTTTCTCTATGTACTATAAATCCAGTTGCAGTTTGATGCCTGATCATTTAGTGCCATTCACTTTTATTAACAACATTTTTTAGAACTTTATTTTGTTGGAATCTTTTTATATTTTCTCTCAATATATCGTATCTTCTTTCATCTAAATATTTACCCCCGTGAGCTGCAATATGTGGTGTAATTATTACATTCGGATATTTCCATAAATTACTATTGGAATCTAAGGGCTCTTCTTCAAAGACATCTAGAGCGGCTCCTGAGATTATTTTATTGCTAATTGCTTGATCTAAATCATTTAAGGATGTTGTTTTACCTCTTCCAATATTAATAAAATATGAGGATTTTTTCATTTTACTGAAAAAGGAATAATTAAACATTCCTTCTGTTATTGGGTTATGAGGTATTGTTGAAACTATGAAGTCACCTTTATTAATTTGTTTCATTAAGTTTTTAGATAAAAATATTTCATCTAACCATTTTGATGAATCTATTTTTTTTGCATCTATTCCAATCGTTTTCATACCAATAGCTTTGCAAATTCTTGCAGTTTCTAGCCCAATTCCTCCAACACCAATAATTATTACAGTTGATTCTGGTAAAAATATTTCATGCTGAGTTTCTGGTAATTGCTTCCAAATTTTTCGATTTTGTTGGTCTCTATAAATATGTGAATTTTTAGCAAAACTAAGAATATAACTTAAAATTTGAATGGATATATGATCATTATAAATTTCCTTAAAATTTGTAACAACTATAGGATGTTTTATTAACTCATCAAAATAAAAACCTTCATCAGGAGCAGCTGCAGGAGCTTGTAACCATTTTATATTTTGCGCTGCTGATAATAAATCATTATCCATTGTTCCATAAGCAGCATCAGCATTAGAAATTTCTACTAAAGCCTCTTCTTTATTTTTTGGGCGATGAAATGTCCATTCAGTAAATAAATCAGATAATTTTTCTGACCATATCTTAATACTATTATTAGTCAGGACGTTTGAATTTGGAATAAATACAAATTTATTTTTCATAGGATTTTTCCTTAATGTAATCAAATTTTTTCTTGATGACAATTGTTAATCTATAATTTATACTTCTATAATAACTAATTATTTTATTATTATATGCTAATTAAAGATTTCCAAATATATAATTCAGAATTTAGTATTACCAATCCTCATTGTATTGTTATCCTAAAACCATGGATAAATGTAGGTAATGTTGGACAAATTGCAATTAGGAGACTATTTAAAGAGTTTGCTGGGGTCAAAATAGGTAAACTTAACAAGCCCAGTAAATTCTACGACTATACACGTTTTAGACCTACAGTATACTTAGACTCAAAATCAGGGGATAGAAAATTTAAAATTCCTAACACAGAGCTATCATTAATTAATACTTCGGGGCAGGATATACTTCTGCTTGAACTTTTAGAACCACATTCTTTTGGGGAAGATTTCAATGATTCTATAATAGAGGTACTAAAATATTTCAAGATTACTCGATACATACAGCTTGGAGGAATGTATGATTCTGTTCCTCACACAAGAGGACTTTTAGTTACTGGTAGTGCTAATAACTGGGATCCAAAACTAACCCAAGATATTTCATTTAGAAGATCAAACTATGAAGGACCTACCTCGATAGTTTCACAAATTATTGAAAGAATAAAAAAAATACTCACTATTCAAACAATGTCACTTATGGTTCATCTACCACTATATTTGAAACTAGATGATGATTTTGCAGGAGCTTCAAGATTATTAAAGGTAATTTCAGAAATATACAAAATTGACAATAAATTTTCAGAATATAATCTGGGTAAAAATCAATACGAACAAGTGACACCGGCTCTATCTGACAATAATGAATTAAGAAATATGATTCAACGATTTGAAAAAGAGTTTGATTCTAGGAATGATGTTATAAATCTAGATTACGATAGTGAAATATCATTACTACCAGAAGTTGAACAATTTTTAAGTGATATTTCAAATAATGATGATTTAGAAACTAAATAAAATTACTGTACTAATCATCGTCTTTCCAGAATCTTTCCTCTAGGAAAGTAAAATCTGTATCAGAAAATCTTTTTTCTACGTCTTCTATCATTTGAGGATGACCACAAGCATATATGCATGTTTCCTTAGGGTTTATCCCAAGTTTAGCAATATAATCTTCAACAAGATTATTAATTCTGCCTTTGGCTCCCTTCCAATCGCTATTTTTTGCTTCATCTGGCCTTGATACTGATGGATAAAAATGAATAAAATCATGTTCTTTAGAAAGTTGAGTTAATTCGTCATCGTACCCAAATTCATCAGAGTAACTTGCTCCTTCGAGGACATGAAATTGATAATCTTCTCTTTTTACATTTTCCATTTTTTCAGGTTCAGGCCAGTTTGTATCATTTAAGAATTTCCTAAGCATTGAAACATATGGGACCACCCCTGTAACAGTTCCTACAAATATGTGATTTTTAAATTGAGGTTGTATTACAAATATACCTTTACCTCTTGGCCTTAGTGTCATCTCGGCTCCAACACTCAATTCATGGAGTAAGGGAGTTAAGTTCCCATCTGGTGGAGGAACAACTTCGATAAATAGTTCGATGTTTTTTTCATCGGGAGAGGAAACTATTGAATATGGTCTCTCAATACCTCCTGTGCCTATAGTGCAGTATTGTCCTGGTTTAAAATTAAATGATTCTTCAGGTTCAAGCCAAAACTTTATTAAGTCATGAGTCAGGTCTTCTCTTTTGACTAGTTTACAAGTAGTGAATTTACCTTTTATTTGTGGTTGAGATTCATTTTCCATTTTCTTCTCCGAATTAGTATTTATTATAAATAGAATATCAAATTTTTTTATATTCATCTTTTTTTTTAATGAATTATAATTAATTCATAAGCAATTTTGGAGCAAATTTTGAAAATTGGAATAATTGGAGGTGGTATAGCAGGATGCGCTGCAGCTTACTATCTTTCTAAAAAAACATCTGATATAACTATTTTTGAAAAGGATTTTATAGGTGCCCATTCTTCAGGAAAATCCAATGGGTCAATTATTCCTTTTATAGATTATGATATAAATTCCTATTCTGAACAATTATCCGATTATGCTTTAAGTGTTCATAATAATCTTAAAATGAAATTTCATAGTAAATTTTACTATTCTAAAAAACCAGTAGTACATTTATTTAAGAATAATAGTTATTCGAAAATTTACGATAATTACAAAAAAAATAAATTGAATAAAGAATTTCATTTTTTGTCATTAGGGGAGCTAAGGCATATTGATGCTAGAGTATCTCAAGAAATTGATGGTGGCTTATACATAAAAAATTCACTCGAAGTTGATTCATACATGTTATCCAAAACATTTTTTGATAATGCTATTCAAAATGGAGTTAATTTTGTACAAAAAAATATTAATAAAATTGATGCTGATTCTGGAAAACAAGTAAGAATATTTAGTGATGATGAATCGTATAATTTTGACAAAATAATCATATCTAATGGTTCTTGGGCTGAAAAATTTTTTATGGATTTTTTTGGGAAAAGTATGTTAACCCCAATTAAGGGGCAGATCTTGCGCATGAAAAATATTAGCCCAGGATTTAATGTGTCATTTTGGTGGGGTAAAAATTATATTACTACTAAAGATAAAAATATTACTTGGTTAGGCACTACTCATGAAGATGTAGGCTATGATGAATCTATAACCAATGATTCTAAAAATCAGATTCTGCAAAATGCTAAAGAAATTTTTCCTTTCTTAGATGAAAATTTTGTTGTTGAACAAACTGCATGTCTTAGGCCTATGACCAAAGATTCTCTACCAATCCTGGGTAGGCTTAAGGACTTTGAAAATATTTTTCTCTGTGGAGGCGGTAGTGCTAATGGAATATTATTTGGTCCAGCCATGGGTAAAATAATCAGCAAAGATATTTTTGAAGAGCAATTAGATACTTATATAAATGAGTTTAGTGTCAACAGATTCTTGTAATTTTGAAAAGTGACCTTATCCGTAAAAATGCTATCATCAAATTATGCAATTAACTTTTAATTTCCTAAAAAATTCTGATCCTATTGAGAGTAATATTATTGAATTTTCAATTCCAGATTTAATATATTCTATAATCGAAGAAACAATTAATTCAAATCATTATCAAATATTATTCCCAGATATTAAAATTTCAAAAAGTATGAAAAAAACTTTAGGTTCATACAATTATAAAAATAATCAAATTACTCTGTCCTTTAATTTGATTTTATTTGGTAAGAGAGAAGAAATAAAATCAGTTGTTCTTCATGAATTAGCACATGCTTTCACATTTAGTGAATATGGTCCGTACATTCCAAGTCATGGTAAGGAATTTAGGCTTATTTGTAAAAAATTAAATATACTACCCAGAAGTTATGTTGATGTAAAAATCCACAAATGGAAAAAAAAATTTATGTTTTTATTTAGTTGTAAAAATTGTTATAAAAATATATTAAAAAAAAGTAAATTGAATCACTTATTTTGTACATGTGGAAACGAGATTTTCCCAGATAAATGGGAAACCGTTGTTTATTCTGAAAACTTTAACGAATCTGATTCTGGTTTATGGGTTAGGTTGTGAATATCAAATTTTGATGATACTATTGTCTAAAGGAATAACCTTTAAATCAGTACAGAGAGACTGGCAAGGTGGTAAGTTTTTTTTGTTGCCTTGCGTTAGCAAGGTTTTTTTTTGGAAAAATTTATGTCAAATTCAAAAAAAACGAAAATACTTTTATCAGAGATAGATTTATTCAAATGTATTAAGAGGATTTCTTTTGAAATAATTGAAAAAAACCTAAGTGTAACTGATGTGATTTTGGTTGGAGTTGAAACTCGAGGGGTATTTTTAGCGAAAAGAATTTCTGAAACTGTTCGCGATATTACTAATAAAAATATTTTAGTTGGTAATTTAGATCCTAAACTATGGAGAGATGACCTTGAAAACTATCACATTAAGCAAGCTAAAAATTCCATTATTCCGAGTGATATAAAAGATAAAAATGTCATAATAGTAGACGATGTTTTATATACAGGTAGAACTATAAGAGCGGCTATGCAAGCTTTGCTTAACTTTGGTAGGCCCAAAAAAATTCAATTGGCAGTTTTAGTCGATAGAGGCCATAGAGAACTACCAATAAGGCCAGATTATATAGGTAAAAACATTCCTACGGAATATGAACAGAAAGTTAAAGTAAATCTTGTTGAAGTAGATTCTAATGATTCGGTGGTTTTACATTGAATATAACTAGCAATAAAAGTTTACTAGATGTAGACCAACTAAGTGAAGTTCATATTCAAAGTATAATGAATGAAGCTGATAAATTATCAAATGATAATATTGCATCAACAAAAAAATATACTAGTGGTAAATCAGTATTAACATTATTTTATGAAAACAGTACAAGAACTCGAACATCTTTCGAGTTAGCAGCCAAAAAACTTGGTGCCGATGTTATAAATATTTCACTAGGAAGTAGCAGTGTTAAGAAAGGTGAATCTTTACTTAATACGGTAAAGACTCTAGAAGCAATGCAATTTGATCTTATTATTGTTAGGCATTCTGATGCAGGAGCTCCCTATTTTATCTCTAGAAATATAGATATACCAGTTATCAATGCAGGTGACGGATTACATGCACATCCAACTCAAACTTTACTTGATATTTATACTATTCAAAAAAAATTAGGAACATTAAAAAATAAAAAAATATCTATAATTGGTGATATATTGCATAGTAGAGTTGCTCGTTCAAATATACTAGGTTTTTCTAAATTAGGCGCTAATGTATACATTAATTCTCCTAAAACATTATCTTTTTTCAAGAATAAATTTTTTGAGCAAAAAAATTCTCGCGTTAACTTTGTTGATGATTTAGATCATGCTATTGAGAATGCTGACGTGATAATGCCACTAAGAATTCAATTAGAAAGGCAAGAACAAGGAAATATACCATCTCTAAGGGAATATTCCAAATACTGGGGTATAAATGAAGAAAAAATAAAAATTGCTAAAAATAATGTCATGATTATGCATCCAGGTCCAGTTAATGAAGGTGTAGAAATTTCTTCTGGCTTGGTGCACGGTGATAAAAGTCAAATAAATCTTCAGGTCGAACACGGTTTATATATTAGAATGGCGATAATTAAAACTATCCTAAGTGAGGCAAAATAAAAATATGAGATCTAAAAAGTTGGTAATTAAGGATGGAAATATAATTGATCCCAGTTCAAGAACAAATTGTATAGGGGACTTGATAATTAAAAATAATTTAATAATTGATGTTATACCTAACTCCAATCAAACATATTCGGATGAATATGAAATTATAAATGCAAAAAATATGATAGTTTCTCCAGGATTTATTGATGCACATACTCATTTACGAGATCCTGGTCAAGAATGGAAAGAGACTATATCAACAGGTAGTAAATCTGCTGCAAAAGGAGGATTTACAACTATAACTAGTATGCCTAATACAATACCTGCATTGGACAATGCAAATATTGTTAATGATTTAGTTAATAGATCTAAGACAGATGCCATTGTAAGAATATTGCCAATTGGTTCAATAACAATTGGTCAAAAAGGAGCTAACCTTTCTCCTATGAATGAACTAGCAGAGGCTGGAGTAATTGGTTTTTCTGATGATGGAAATCCTGTGAGTGATTCAAATATTATGAAGCAGGCATTAACATATAGTGTGGACTTAGATTTACCTGTAATAAATCATGCAGAAGATAAAAAAATTGTTGGAAAAGGTTTAATGAATGAGGGTATAGTTTCCAATAGATTAGGACTTTTTGGAGCAGACTCAAGTGCTGAGACTGTAATGATAGCTAGGGATTTAATTTTAGCTGAAAATATAGGAGCAAAATTACACATCCCTCATATATCATCATCATCATCTCTTCATCTTCTAGAAATTTATAAAAATATGGGACTGAACGTTACTGCTGAAGTCACACCTCATCACCTAACTTTAAATGAAAATTGGGTATACGGTAAAAAAGGTGAAGTTCCAGATTATATTGATAATGAATCATATGATACTAATGCAAAAGTAAATCCACCTCTTAGAACAATTAGTGATGCTAATGATATGGCCAAAGGTTTATCAGATGGGATAATTGATATTATTGCCACTGACCATGCACCTCACTCTGATATTGAAAAACAATGTAGTTTTGCAGATGCAGCTCATGGTATTAACGTGCTTGAGACTGCATTTTCATCAGTTTTTGATTTATATTTGAAAAAGTCTATAAGCATGGACAGAATCATCGAGTCTTTGACATCAAGGCCTGCAGAAATATTCAAACTTAGTAAAGTTGGAGGACTAAAAAAAGGTTACTATGCTGATGTAGTTGTTATAGATCCAAAAGCAAAATGGAAAGTTGAACAACATAAATTTCTATCTAAAAGCTCAAATACTCCACTTTTAGATACCAATATGAATGGAAAAATTTTAATCACTATCTATGATGGAAAAGTTATTTATAAGGACGAAAATTATAATGTATAAGACAGACAAGAAAATTTATTTAATTCTAGAAGACGGAACAATATTTCCCGGGAAAAGTTTTGGTGCAAATAAAGAGGTTATTGGTGAGGTGGTTTTTAATACTTCTATGACAGGTTACCAGGAGATGCTTACTGACCCATCTTATGCAGGTCAAATACTCATGCCTACTTATCCAATGATTGGTAATTATGGAATTAATGCCCATGATGTTGAATCTAACAAAATACAGGTAAGTGGATTTGTAATCGGAAATTTATGTGATTATCCATCTCATCCTATGTCCCAAGAGACTATTAGAGAATATCTTGAAAAAAATGACATACCTGGTATTTATGATCTTGATACTAGAGCAATAGCAAGAAAACTTAGAGATTCAGGAGTAATGATGGGAATATTATCTGCTTCTAATGATATTAGTCTTAGTCTAGATAAAATTAGTAAAAGTCCCAGATATGGTGAATTTGATGTCGTTAGTAAAGTGACTACGCAAAATATATACGAATGGGAATTACCTGATTCAGATTCTAATAAAAGAAGTTTTATTGATTTAGTTAATAGAACTAAAAAAACTACTAAAAAATATAATGTTGTTCTTTTTGATTATGGAGTTAAGTTCAATATACTTAGGTCTTTGTATGCAAGAAATTGTAGTATAACTGTAGTGCCAAAAAATGTATCTTTGGATGATGTACTAAATCTTAATCCAGATGGAATTGTGTTATCTCCTGGACCAGGTAATCCTGAATTTTTAGATGGTTCAATAGAGGTCATTCGATCATTGGCAGGGTCAAAACCAATTCTAGGTATATGCCTTGGTCATCAATTACTTGGTAGGGCATTTGGTGCCAAAACATTTAAATTGCCTTTTGGCCATAGAGGCGGTAATCAGCCAATTCGAGAGTTAAGTACAGGAAAAGTATACGTAACCGCTCAAAATCATGGTTATGCTCTCAAGTCGGATAATTTATCAAATGATGTTAAGGTAAGTCATATAAATATTAATGATAATACAGTAGCAGGTTTGGTAAGTGATAAATTAAGAATTTTGTCCATACAATATCATTCTGAAGCATCACCAGGTCCACACGATAGTGAGTATATTTTTGACAAATTTATTCAAATGTTAGATAAGAGTTAGGTAAAAAATATGATTGATATAAAAAAGGTTTTAGTCCTTGGGTCAGGACCAATAATAATAGGTCAGGCAGCAGAATTTGATTATGCTGGTACACAGGCTTGTAGATCTCTAAGAGAAGAAGGCATTAAAGTTGTTCTTGTAAATTCTAATCCAGGCACAATAATGACTGACGAAGATATTGCAGACCAAATTTACATCGAACCTCTAACAGTTGAAGTAGTAGAAGAAATAATTAAAATTGAAAAACCAGACGGGATTCTTGGTACGCTAGGGGGTCAGACAGGCCTAAACCTATTATGTGATTTATATAACAACGGAATACTTGAAAAATACAATGTGAAAACTCTTGGTACTTCAGTAAAATCAGTTGAAATGGCTGAAGATAGAGAACTATTTAGAAACTTGTTAGAAAATTTAGACCAACCTGTGTTGCCATCATTCGCGGTAGATAATGTTGAAGATGCAATTAAATCAGCTAATAAAATAGGTTTTCCAGTTGTTATCAGGCCAGCTTATACTTTAGGAGGAACGGGAGGTGGTATTGCAAAAAATGAAACTGAACTTGTTGAAATTGCTAAGGGAGGTTTGTCTGCTAGCCGAGTCGGTCAAGTTTTAATCGAGAAGTCTCTGGTTGGTTGGAAAGAAATAGAATACGAAGTTATGCGTGATGGAGATGGAAATGTAATAACAATCTGTAATATGGAAAATTTAGATCCGATGGGAGTTCATACGGGAGATTCAATAGTTGTTGCCCCAAGCCAAACTTTAAATGATAAAGATTATCAGAGATTGCGTACAGCATCCTTGGACATAATTACAGGTCTCGACATCAAAGGGGGCTGTAATGTTCAGTTAGCTTATAGACCAACAACTCTTATTTCTGAGAATTTGGGTGAAGGATCAGGCTATGAAGATGAAGGCTCTATGTACTATGTAATTGAAGTTAATCCTAGGGTTAGTAGATCTTCAGCATTGGCTTCCAAGGCTACTGGATATCCAATTGCAAGGGTTGCCGCAAAAATAGCTATTGGCAAATCGTTACATCAAATATCAAATGCTGTTACAAAGAAAACTACAGCTGCATTTGAACCCGCATTAGATTATTGTGTTGTCAAAATACCTAGATGGCCTTTCGATAAATTTCCATTAGGTGACAGGTCTTTAGGTACTCAAATGAAAGCAACAGGCGAGGTTATGGCTATAGATAGAAACTTTGAATCTGCATTACAAAAAGCTGTTAGATCTTTAGAAAATGGAAGATCTACTTTATCTTGGGAAGATCCTGATTGGGATGCTGACGACTTAAAAATTCTGTCTCCAGATGATGATAGAATCTGGAAGCTTGCAACCGCCATTAGGAGAGGTTTAGACTTTCAAGAAGTATCTAAAATTACTGGAATTGACCCATGGTTTACATTTTCTATAAATAAAATTGTTTCATTTGAAAAAGCTCTAGAAAAAAATGAAATGACTCCAGAACTTTTACTTCAGGCTAAAATGTTAGGATTTACTGATGATCAAATAGCCAATTTTTCTGATTATTTATCTGAAGACATTCGACAATTAAGAAAAAAATGGAATATACTACCTGTTTACAAAATGGTTGATACATGTGCTGGTGAATTTGAAGCTTATACTCCTTATTTTTATTCAACTTATTCTAAGGAAAATGAAGCCCAAACTCTCAAGTCTGATAAAGCTATAGTAATTGGTAGCGGTCCAATAAGAATTGGGCAAGGTATAGAGTTCGATTATTGTTCTGTTCATGCAGCATTTGCACTCAAGGAGATAGGCGTAAAGTCAGTCATGATTAACTCTAATCCAGAAACAGTATCTACTGATTTTGATACTTCGGATAGATTGTATTTCGAACCCTTAGACGAAGAATCAATAAGAAATATTATAGAAAATGAAAATTACTCAAATAAAATGCCTTCAAGTCTAGTTCAGTTTGGAGGTCAAACGGCGATAAATTTATCTCAAAGATTGGGAAAATTAGATTTACCAATCTTAGGATCTTCTTCTGAATCGATTGATAATGCATCTGATAGAGCAAAATTTGAAGATTTGTCAAAACAAAACTCAATACCCCTGCCACCAGGAGGAATGGCTAAAGATATTGATTCTGCAATGATTGTAGCTGAAGATGTGAAATTTCCTGTCCTTTTACGCCCAAGCTATGTTCTAGGTGGGAGAGCAATGGAAATTGTACAAAATAAAAACGAATTGGTTAATTATTTTCATAAATCACAGAAAGAATTCCCCAATCAAGAAATACTTATTGATCACTATTTGTCTGGGATTGAAGTAGAAGTTGATGCTATTTCAGACGGAAATGGGGTATTAATTCCAGGTATAATGCAGCACATTGAAAGAGCAGGGGTCCATTCTGGTGATTCAATGGCGGTATATCCAGCTCAATCTCTATCTGATGAAGAAATTAAAATGATTGTTGATTATACAAATAAAATAGCAACTTCCTTAAAAATTATAGGATTGATGAATATACAATTTATAGTTGCAGGTGATAATTCTCGCAGGAGTATTTATAGCAAAATTAATTATTCAGAAGAACCGGAGATTTATGTTATCGAAGTTAATCCAAGATCTTCAAGGACTATTCCGTTTATATCTAAGGTAACAAGAATTCCAATGGTGAAAATTGCTACGAAAGTTATGAATGGAAAATCGATTAAAGAATTAGGTTTTAATTATGGCCTTCATCCAAATAAAAATTTAGTAGCTGTTAAGGCTCCAGTATTTTCTATGTCAAAACTTTCAGGAGTAGATTCTTTTTTGGGTCCAGAAATGAAATCAACTGGTGAAGTTATGGGTATAGATTGTAGCTTCACTGCGGCTATGAAAAAAGCTCTTATTAGTTCTGGACTAAATGTTAATCCAGGTTCACCCATTCTACTAAGCATAGCAAATCCAGATAAATCAGATTCTGAAAATTTGGTTAAGATTTTACAAAAAAATGGTCATAAATTATTTGCTACTGAAGGAACTGCAAAAATGATTTCAAAACTCGGAATTAAGGTTAAAACAGTTGAAAAAAGATTAAGTAATAATTTAGGAGAAAATGTAGTAGATATTATTCAAAATGGAACAGTTAGCGCAGTGATAAATACTGTAACTGGAGATAGGCAAGCTTTACAAGACGGATTTCATATTAGAAGGGCTGCTACTCTAATGAATATTCCATGTTTTACTTCAATTGATACAGCTCTTTGTGCTATTCAATCGGAAAATATATCCTCAGATTTTTCAAAAAGTAAGTATAACGTTAAGAGTATTGCTGATTACTTGGAGACTTAAACTTTCGGAGAAGCGCTAACAGATAGCCATATTCTTGGAATGGATTTTAATTTAAGTTCTTCCCAGATTTCTGCTAAAGATTTTTGTAAAACATCTCTACCTATTTCTAAAGGAATCCCAGGCAGAATGCCTTCTATCCAATCAGAGAACCCAGATATGTAATGCCATCCTTCAAGTGGTACATCAATTCTACTAGTTTTTATCGAATTTATTTCAAATCCATTTTCTAATAATAGATTTTTATATTCCTCTTGATTCAACTGTACCCTAGATTGAACTTTATCACTTTTTTTTGCTGATAAACCATATTCTTTTCTTACTTTTCTAAGAGATCTAAGCATCCATTTTCGGAAAAACTCCAAACTATCCTCGGGATGTGAACCTTCGAAAAATGAAGTGTTAAATGCTAGTATTCCTTTATTATTTAATTTACTTTTTATTTTAGTAAGTAAATCGGATTTATCTGGTACATAATGTATAGAATTACAATACACAATTGCGTCAACTTTATCTTTTATAACATCAGTTAGGCTTTGTACCTCTGAATGGCAAAATTTTACTAAAACATTTTTTGTTTCTTCAATTTCATTTGCTGCAGTTTTTAGCGCTGTTTTGGAATGGTCGATTGCATAAATCACGGTCTCTTTAGCGTTTTTCAATCTATTTATGAGTAATTTTGTTATCCCTCCAGTACCACAGCCTAAATCCACAATAGTTTTTTGATTATCGATTTTAGCGAATTCTAAAAATTTTGCATTTATATCAGTATAGAATGGCAAGTTTGAAAATTTATTAAAATTATATTCTTCACTACTATTCATTTAAGATTTTTCTCCATTTTTGTCTAATTATGTGTATCTAATCATCTAAATATTACTATAATTTTTTTATCTAATATATATAATTTTCTAAGATGAAAACAATTTATATTACCATATTTATATTAATTTCTATGCCATTTATTGGTTGTGAAACAGATAATAATAACCAAAAAGTTGTAATTTATGCAGCTTCTTCAATTTCAGATTTATTGACTGAAAGTTATGAAATTTTCAATCAAAACAACGATATTGACATTTCATTTAATTTTGGAGGATCGATATCTTTAGCTAATCAGATTTCTAAGTTCGAAAGTCCTGCTGATGGTGTGATTTTTATTGGAGAAAAACCTATTAGAATTTTAGAAGATAATAATCTAATTGATTATGAATATAGATATAAATTTTTGACTAATAAACTAGCATTTGTTGGCTACAAAAACTCTAAACATATTAATAATCTATCTGAATTATTACAAAGTAAGAAAAGAATAATAATTGCAGATCCTGCTTTAGCTCCATTAGGAATTTATTCAAAAGAAATATTATCTTCAAATAATATGTATAATCAATTAGAGAAAAATTTAATTCTTGCAAGTGATGCTAAATCAGTTCTTCGCTCTTTAGAAAATCATAACGCAGATTATGGGATAATTTATTATTCGGATTTTCTGTTATCCAAAAACTTGGTGCATTATGGACAAATTGAAGAAGTTTCAGAGTATTCAGTAGATTACTATATGCATGTTATGAAAAACACAAAAAATAAGATACAAGCAAATTTATTTTATGAGTTCTTGGCAAAATCTGATGATGCTAAATTGCTAGAACTAATTGCTTCACGAGGATTAAGTAGGATAAAAAAATAAAATGGAATCCGATTTATCTGTAATCATATTATCATTAAGAGTAGGTGTTATATCCACTCTTATTACATCAATTTTTGCTTTTGGTTTTGCTTGGATTTTAGTAAAGAAAAATTTTAGAGGAAAATTTTTCCTAGATTTATTAATATCCTTGCCTATTGCTCTTCCCCCTGTACTTGTTGGTTATTTTTTACTATGGCTTTTTGGGCGTAATAATTTTTTTGGAGAATTTTTATATCAGATATTTGGTATAAATATAACTTTTACTTGGTTTGCTGCCGTATTAGCATCTTTCTTAGTATCATTACCCTTGGTGACAAGGTCTTTTATGATTGCTATATCTGGAGTTGATAAAAATATGGAAATAGTGTCTAAATCTCTTGGATTAAGTAGTTTTCAAACAATCAGGTATATAATTTTACCAATTGCTAGAAATGGTATTATTGCTGGAATAATTTTAGGTTTTATCAGATCTTTATCAGAGTTTGGGGCAACAATTGTTGTCGCTGGAAACATTCCTGGTAAAACTCAAACAATACCATTAGGAATATATACTAAAATTTCAAGTGGTTCAGACTCAGATATTTGGCCATTGATTATAGTATCAACAATAATTGCCACAATAACTTTGTCAATCTATTATTACCTCCTAAGCCAGACTGATTAGAGCTAAATTTATACTACATATTTATGCTATCCTATATATATTCGTAATTGGAGATAATTCTATGAAAAGCATATTTAATAAGCTTACAAAAATTATAATAAAGAAAAATTCAAATGTATGTGTTGGCTTAGACCCTATATCATCAAGAATGCCAATTGATGATTTACTAAAATTTAATTATGAAATTATAGACTCTACTCACGATTTAGTTAGTGCTTATAAACCTCAACTTGCATATTTTGAATCGTTCGGTCCAAATGGCTTACAAATTATGAGAAAAATAGTTGAATATATTAAAAATAAGTCTGATGAAATAATAATTATAGGAGATGGGAAAAGAGGTGATATATCTACTACCTCTGAAGCTTATGCAAAATCCTTATTTGAATTGTATGATTTTGATATAGTAACAGTTAATCCATATATGGGATTTGATTCTATCGAACCTTTTTTATCTTACGAACAAAAAGGAACTTATATTCTGTGTAAAACTTCTAATAGAGGTTCGGAAGATTTTCAAGATCTTTCACTAAAAAATGGAGATAAATTATACGAATATATTGCAAAAAAAATTTCTACCTGGGGCTCACCTGAAAATTTAGGCTTCGTTATAGGTGCTACATATCCTGATCAGTTGTTAAAAATGAGGGAAAATTTACATGATTTTAACTTTTTGATACCTGGTATTGGAGAGCAAGGAGGAACTGTAAGTGAGGTTATCGCTGCAGTAAATCACACAGGTAAAAAAAATAATTTTTTGATAAATTCATCAAGAAGTATATTATATGCATCAAAAAATAAAGATGATTTTTTCTATTATTCAAGAGAAAAATGTATAGAATTAAATAACAAAATTAACGAATCATTAAAATAGTAATATTTATGATACAAGTAGAAATTAATAGCATCAGAGCCAATATTATAAATAATCAAAGAATTGTGATATTAAAGGAAATTGATAAAAATAGATACTTGCCCTTGTGGGTAGGAGAATTTGAGTCTGAGTCAATTATTGTAGCATTGCAAAAAATTGAAGTCACAAGACCTATGACACATGATTTATTCATTAATTTATTAGATAAAGAAAATATAATTCCAAAATTCATAGAGATACATAAGATCGAAAATGATACTTATTATTCCAGGATATATTACGACAAAGATGATGAAGAGCAATTTATAGATTCTAGGCCATCGGATGCGTTAGCTATAGCAATAAGATCAAAGATTGAAATTTATGTTTCAGATGATGTTATGAAAAATAATGGCATCTCAATGGATGATAACTCAGAAAATTTATCAATTTTTGAAGATTTTATTGAATCTTTGGATATAGAATAAAAAAAGATACTAATGAATAATAAAGGGAAAAATACACATTCATGGGGAAACACCTTGTCCTCTCTTGGAAAAATGGGTGGATTTGGCTGGTTCATATCCTTAACAATCATCATTTTTACTTTTACTGGACATATGATTGACCAAAAAGTTCAAACATTACCCCTTTTTACTATTTTGGGAATACTACTTGGTCTGTTAGTATCTATAATTGGAATGCGAAAATTATTGATTAATTTAATAAAAACAAAAAAATAATTAGTTATTTAGGCAACTATAATTGAAATCTATAATTAAAAATCCAAAAATATTAGCACTTTTACTTTTTTCTATTTCTCTTTTATTTTTTTCAATATTGGGTGGTGCATTAGGTGCCTCCTTAGGATTTGGTTTTTTGGGAGGTCCAATTCCATTTATTTCTATACCAGCCGAGAAGGTAACAAGTATAGGATCTTATAAGTTAATCAATTCTTCTATTATGTTTTGGTTTGCTGGAATAATTCTTGTATTCTTGTCTTGGATAGCAACGCGCAATATGTCGGAAGTTCCAACAAGATTACAGTCTCTATTTGAATTGATATATGAGTTTTTCTCAAATACAGCAGATGGAGTTGCAGGAGGTAAAAAGCATTCAGGTAGATTATTTTTGCCATTGGTAACAACAATTTTTCTTGTTGTTATGATGTCAAACTGGGTTGGTATAATGCCTGGTGTAGGATCAATAGGAAGAATAGAAGATTTAGATGAATGGGTTCACCATCATTATCATAAATATGAAGATGAATTAAGTGATAAATATGCTTCTTATAATGTTGGTGAAGATGTCATTAAGACCTTAGCTAAACTTCATGTTTTAGAAAGTCATGCAAATGATACTTTTGTAATGTTTGATGATGGCCCCATAGGTAAGGTTGTTCCATTAGGATTTGGGGAGGCGCAAAGACCTAAATTATCCTCTATTTTAGGGTATGATTTAGAACAAATTCATTCGTATGAAGAAGCATATATATCTGCTATTACTAGTGGTGTATATGTAAGTGAAGATTCAAAGGGTGATACAACTTATGAAAATTTTAAAAATCATCTATCCTATGAACCTTATCAAGTTGCTAAAAGTGATGTAAAGAATATTAAAAATAAGATTTCAAAAAGTGAATATGATTATAATGGTGAAGGTGAAAAAGTAGGTACAAAAACTGTTGGATTGTTGGTCCCATACTTAAGAGGGGCTAGTACAGATATCAATACGACTTTAGCTATTGCAATAGTAGCCATGATTAGTGTTCAAGTATGGGGATTTAGACGACTAGGAGTCAAAGGGTATGGTGGTAAATTTATTATAAATCCAATTAAGAAAGGTCCAATATCAACATTTGTAGGAATACTTGAAGCTTTTGGTGAGCTTACAAGGACTATTAGTTTTACGTTTAGGCTATTTGGTAACATGTTTGCGGGAGAAATTTTACTTATAGCCATGGCTTTTTTGCTACCATTAATTGGAATTATTCCTTTTATGGGTCTGGAGTTATTTGTGGGTGTTATCCAGGCATTTATATTTTCAATGCTCACACTAGTATTTGGCGTAATGGCTGTCGCCAGTCACGGTGATCATGACGACGGCCACGCAGAAGATCACTGATTTAGAAAAATAGAGAATAGGAGAAAGTGAATTGGACGCAGAAGCAACTAAACCTTTAGCTGCAGCTATAGCTATTGCTGTTGGTGCATTAGGACCAGCATTAGGAATAGGATTACTCGCAGGTAAAGCAATGGAAGCATTAGGAAGAAATCCTGAAGCTTCAGGATCTGTTCAGCAGAATATGATTTTGGCTCTGGCGTTCGCAGAAGCTATAGCGATTTATGCTCTAGTTGTTGCGATCATCATCCTGTTCGTATAATTTCGGAATCCGCTTGGCTTTCAAGTAAAGATTTACAATTGTTAGCCTTAGCGGAAAACCGTCACGAATATATTTGTTGGATAAGGAAGATAAAACATGGACGCATTAGGAATAACATATCAGCAACTTTTAACTCAGTTAGTAAGTTTTTTGGTTTTATTTTTTTTGCTTTACAAATTAGCATATAAGCCAATAATTGGAATGTTAGATAGTAGGGCAGAAAAAATAAAGAATAGCCTTGATGCGGCGGAGAATGCAAAAAAAGATGCTGAATCCACTGCTGAAAAAATAGAAAAAGAGATAGCATCTGCTCGTATTGAAGGGCAAAAAATTGTTTCAGATGCAAGAGATGCTGCAGCTAAACTTAAAATACAGCTTGAGGAAAAAGCGAAAGATGAATCAGAAATATTGATTGAGAAAGCAAAAGTTGATATTGAAAGAGAGAAATCTGCTGCAATTGAAGAGATAAGGAAAAACTTCTCAGGAATAGCGATAGCTGCTGCTGAGAAAATTGTAGAAAGTTCTCTTGATGAAAAAACTCATTCAAAGCTAATTAATAAAGTACTAGATTCAAGTTTGAAGGAAAATTAAGATTGGTTTGTAAATAATGGCTACAAGTGCAAGAAGATATTCTCAAGCAGTTTTTTCAATTGCATCTGAAAAAGATGAGATTGATAAGTGGCTCTCAGAGATGGAAGATGCAACATTAATATTGAGTGATAATGATTGCATAGCTTTTTTTGATGCTGAGCAAATACCTATTGACGTAAAACTTGAAGGTGTAAAAAAATTATTTTCAAAAAATATTGGTTTGATCCAAAATCTAATTTCTTTGATGATTACTAGAAAAGATATATCTAAATTTTTAGAAGTTAGTAATATTTTCACTTCAATGGCTGATGAATATAAAGGCATAGTGAAAGTAGACATTACTACTGCTGTCCCTATTGCTAAGGAAAATCTGGAAAAAATCACTAAAAAAATTGAAAATATAGAGAATAAGAAAGTAGTCATTAACGAGAATGTAGATAAAAATATTTTAGGTGGTATTGTGATAAGAATTGGCGACAAGTTAATTGATGGCAGTACAAAAAATAAAATTAATTTATTGAGTGAACAATTGATTGGTCATAGAAATTAATGAATAAAAAAATAGTAATAGATGAAAGAGAGTCTAATGGCAGTAAATAGTCATGATATTGCTTCAGTAATTAAGAAGCAAATAGAAGAATTTGGTGGTGATCTTACTCAAGTTGACATTGGTACAGTTGTCGAAGCCGCAGATGGAGTTGCTAGGATACATGGTTTATCCGGAGTTAGATACAGTGAATTATTACAATTTCCAGGGGATATTTTGGGTTTAGCTCTAAACCTTGAAGAAGATAGTGTTGGAGCTGTAATACTTGGAGATTATTTAAAAATTAAAGAAGGAGATGAGGTAAAAAGCACTGGTAGAATTATTGAAGTACCAGTAGGGGAGGATATGAAAGGTAGAGTTGTTGATTCCTTAGGCAGGCCTCTCGACGGTAAGGGTTCTATAAACACAAGTGAATCTTTTCCAGTAGAAAAAATTGCCCCAGGCGTAGGAGAACGTCAGTCTGTAGATCAGCCAGTAATGTTTGGGCTAAAAATTGTAGATGCTATGGTTCCAGTTGGTAGAGGCCAAAGAGAGCTTGTTATCGGTGACAGGGCAACAGGAAAAACATCTGTTTGTGTTGATGCACTAATTAACCAAAAGGATAGTGGGATCATTGGAGTGTATGTTGCGATAGGACAAAGAGCATCCAAAGTAGCTCAAACTGTCACAAGATTAGAGGAAAATGGTGCATTAGATAATACTGTAATTGTTACTGCTAACGCCTCAGATCCTGCACCAATGCAGTATCTTGCTCCTTATGCTGGGTGTGCAATTGCTGAATATTTTATGGCTCAAGGAAAAGATGTATTAATTGTTTATGATGATTTGACAAAACACGCTTGGGCATACAGGCAAATGTCTCTTTTACTTCGAAGGCCTCCAGGTAGAGAAGCTTATCCGGGAGACGTTTTTTATTTGCACTCAAGATTACTAGAAAGAGCAGCGAGATTAAATAAAGATGCTGGTGGTGGCTCTATAACTGCGTTGCCTATCATTGAGACACAAGCAGGAGATGTTTCCGCATATGTTCCAACTAATGTTATTTCTATAACTGATGGTCAATTATATTTGGAACCAGACTTATTCAATGCTGGAATACGGCCGGCTGTTAATTCAGGTTTATCAGTAACAAGAGTTGGTTCAGCTGCTCAATTAAAAGGGATGAAATCTGTATCAGGATCTTTGAAATCTGAAATGGCTCAATATGCATCTTTGTCAACATTTGCCCAGTTTGGAACTGATGATTTAGATGCTGTTACTAAAAGACAGTTAGAGCGAGGGTCTCGTTTGACAGAACTTTTAAAGCAAGATGAAAATTCACCATTACCTTTTGAAAATCAGGTTTCACTACTGTATATTGCTAATCAAGGTGCTCTAGATGATATTCCAGTTGAGAAAGTAAGAGAATTTGAATCTCAGTGGCATGATTATGCCGCGGCCAACTTATCTGACGTTCTTAAGTCTATTTCTGAGTCAGGTGATATTGCTGATAATGAAAAAAATAAACTTGATGAAGCAGTCAAGTCTTTTAAACAAACAGTAAAGATTTGAGGGTATATTTTTGCCAAGTACAAAAGACTTAAGAGATAGAATCAGATCGGTTTCTAACACAGCAAAAGTTACAGGAGCTATGCAGATGATAGCTGCGTCAAAAATGACTAGGGCTCAAAATATGGTAGCTAATAGTAGGCCATATTTTGAAACAATTCATAATATGCTGACTAAAGTAAAAAAATCTTCAAATAATCAGGAAATCTTAAACGATGTAAAGTTACTTCAATCAAGAGATGTAAATAAAACCTTGGTACTTTTTATAACACCAGATAGAGGTTTGGCTGGAGCATTAGTTGGTAATTTGACAAAAGCAGTAGGAGAATTCATATCGAAAAGTGAATCGGATACTAGTTTTATTACTGTGGGGAAAAAAGGAGATAGATATTTATCAAGATCTACTCAAAATTTATTTGGAAATTTTTCTGTTTCTGATAGACCTACTTTCAGTGAAACTCTTCCAATTTCAAAAACTATAATTGAAAATTATGAGAATGAAAACTTTGATAAAGTTGTTATTGTTTACGCTAAGTTTATTAACACTGCTGTCCAAAAGATTCAAGCTCATCAGGTTTTACCAATTGAAACAGAGAGTGGCAATGAAAATTCGAATGATTATATTTTCGAACCAGAAGTAGTTTCTCTTCTTAAGTCAATCGCACCAAAATATGTGCAAAATCAAGTGTTTCATTCTGTACTTGAGGCATTTGCTAGTGAGCATTCAGCAAGAATGGTCGCTATGCAAAATGCAACTGATAATGCAAATGAATTAGTCGAGGGTCTAACTCTCGATCTTAACAAAGCTCGTCAAGAATCAATTACTGGCGAATTATTAGATATAGTAGGTGGCGTTGCTGCCTTAGAAAAATAAGATATTGGAGTTATAAAATAATGTCTAAAGGAAGTAAGGGAAAAGTAGTTCAAGTTATAGGTACTGTTGTGGATGTTGAATTCCCAGCGGATGACCTACCTGAAATATATTCTGCCATAGAGGTACAAAATGAAGGTGAAAAGCTTGTTCTTGAAGTAGAACAGCATGTTGGAAATAATTGGGCTAGATGTCTAGCATTAGGTGCTACAGAAGGATTGCCTAGAGGTGCTGAAGTTGTTGATACTGGTGCTCCTGTATCTGTCCCAGTTGGAGAAGCATCTTTAGGAAGATTGATGAATGTTCTTGGGGATCCAATTGATGGTGGTCAACCAGTAGATTCAAAAGCTGAACGATGGCCTATACACAGAAAGCCTCCATCATTTGAAGAACAATCAGGAACAACTGAGGTTTTAGAGACTGGAATCAAGGTTATGGACTTGATCACTCCTTTCGCTAAAGGAGGAAAAGTTGGTGCGTATGGAGGTGCTGGAGTAGGTAAAACGGTTATTATTACCGAACTCATTAGAAATATTGCTCAAGAGCACTCAGGAGTTTCAGTTTTTGCAGGTGTTGGAGAGAGATCTAGAGAAGGTAATGATTTGTGGCATGAAATGATAGAGTACGGTGTTATGGGTTCAACTGCACTTGTATTTGGACAAATGAATGAACCACCTGGAACAAGGGCTCGTATATCTTTAACTGGACTAACAATGGCTGAATATTTTAGAGATGTTCAAAAACAAGACGTTTTATTGTTCGTTGATAATATTTACAGGTATATTTTGGCAGGTATGGAAGTTTCAGCATTACTTGGAAGAATGCCTTCTCCTGTTGGTTATCAACCAACTCTTTCTACTGAGATAGGTGATTTACAAGAAAGAATTACTTCAACAAATGATGGTTCAATTACATCCTTTCAAGCAGTTTATGTTCCTGCAGATGATTATACTGATCCTGGTATCGTTACTACTTTTGGACATTTGGATGCAAACGTGTCATTAGACAGGTCTTTGGCTGCTCAATTTTTGTTTCCTGCAGTAGATCCGCTTGCTTCTAATTCTAGAATATTAGAGCCCTCTGTTGTCGGTGAAGAACATTATAATGCAGCTCAAGGGGTTAGGCAGGTTTTACAAAGATATAAAGATCTTCAGGATGTTATTGCCATTTTAGGAATTGAAGAATTGTCAGAAGATGATCAAATAATTGTTGGACGAGCTAGGAGAATACAAAGGTTCTTAACTCAGCCATTCTTTGTTGGTGAAGTTTTTACTGGTATGCCTGGAAGATATGTCCCTGTGTCTGAAACAGTTAGAGGTTTTCAAGAAATATTAGATGGTAAACATGATGATTTGCCCGAGCAAGCTTTTTATATGGTTGGTAATATTGATGAGGCTGTAGAAAAGGGTAAAAAAATGCAGGAGGAGGTAGAGTCAGAATAATTTTCTGATTTTGTTTATGTCAAAACTATTTTTAGAACTAGTTACTAATGAAGGAATTGCTTTCTCGGGGCAAGTTGATAAAGTTACCGCGAAAGGCGGGTTGGGAGAGTTTACAATCTTGCCATCCCACGCAGATTTTATGTCTACCTTACTTTCAGGCAATCTTGTAGTTACTGCTGAGGGTGAACCAAAGAAATACAGTCTTACAGGTGGTTTTGTTGAGGTTTCAGATAATAAAGTTACAGTTTTAGCCGACTCAATAGAATAAATTTTTATAGAAATTTACTTAGAATGAGCTAAGTGTTTATCTTCAGCTAATTTTTTTGCAGCATCACTCGAGTCAATGCTTAGACCACATTGAAGACATTGTAAAAATTTATTATCAGGGTAAGATACTAGTTCAATATCACCATGACATTTAGGACACGCTTTTAAGTAAATCATCTTTTTTCCTTATTTCAAAGTTTCCGCGATTGTCGGAACTATAATAACAAAAAATTTATTAGTTAAATCAATCATACTACGAAAAATATACTATTTCAAGTAATTTTGTCATTTTTCGTAAAATAATAAATTTATAGAAATTTTTAAAAAGTTGACATAAGGTGTATCAAGTTTTACAATGTTAATCATATTATATAGATTTATCAAATTATGTAACTTTAGTATAAAAAAAACGTTTATTGAGTTCAAAGTATGAGAGAAAGAAATTTTCAAAAATATAATAAAAAAACGAATATTGCTTCTAATAGAGCAGGATCTTTGTTGTCAGATTTGCTAAATTTAAGTTTATCCGATGACGAAAATCATCACAATCAGTCAATTGTTCATATTAAATCGTCAAATATAATTAATGGAGATGGAGATACTCGTAGTGATAGGTTTGTTGGTGTTTACGTTATAAGTGTTGCTGCAAGGCTGGCTGATATGCATCCTCAGACATTACGTAAATATGATAAAGAAGGACTAGTGAGTCCTCAAAGATCTGAAGGTAGCAGAAGGCTCTATTCAGATTCAGATGTTGAGAGACTTAGAGTTATTCGAAGGCTAGCTGACGAACTTGGTTTAAACCTAAATGGAGTGAGTTTAGTTTTAGATTTTGTAGTTGAACTTAGTGAAATTTTAGAATTACTGGAAAATACTGAAGATTCGCCTTCAGCCGAATCTAAAAAATATGTTATATCTCAAATTAGAAAATTATTATCTTTTGTAAGGGCTTTATAGAATGGTAAAAAAGAAAAAGGATGAAAAAAAATCATTGGAATCTAATGATAGCGAAATTAAATCTCTAAAGGATGATATTGACACATACAAATCTCTTGCTCAGAGAGCTCAAGCTGATTTAGTTAATTTTAGAAAAAGAGTAGAAGCGGAGCAATTAGAAATTAGAGAAAGAGTTAAAAATCAATTAGTACTGAAACTTTTAGAAGTTGTAGATCAATTGGACGTCGCCTTAGATAATAAAACATTAGATGAGTCTTGGATTACTGGAATAGATGCTATCCACAAAAATTTAATAAACATACTTTCATCAGAAGGATATAAAAAATTTAATTCAAAAGGAGAAATTTTTGATCCAAGAAAGCATGATGCATTGCTCTCAACAATTAGTAAAGAAGAAGCAAATATCATATTAAATGAAATAAGGCCAGGTTATATTAGGGGAGAAAATGTTGTAAGGCCTGCACAAGTTGAAATTTCAAAATTAGAAGACAAAAAAAATATATAGAAAATAATTAGGAGATAAAATGGCAAAAATTATTGGAATAGATTTAGGAACCACAAATTCAGCTATGGCTGTTATGGATGGTGGTGAACCACAAATTATTGAAAATAATGAGGGTAGAAGAACAACTCCATCAGTGGTTGCATTTAATGATAAGACCGATGAAAGGTTTGTTGGTGAATTGGCTAGAAGGCAAGCAATTACTAATCCAGAAAATACAATTCATTCTGCAAAAAGATTCATGGGTAGAAGATTCGCTGATAAATCAGTAAAAAGTGATATAAAAAATGTCTCATTCAAGTTAGATAAGATGAAGGGAGGAGATGTTGGCATTGTTTTGAATGGAAAAACTAGTGCACCTGCAGAAGTTTCGGCAATGATTCTAAGAAAAATGAAAGAAGATGCAGAAGCAAAACTTGGAGATGAAGTAAAGCAAGCTGTTATAACTGTCCCTGCTTATTTCAACGATAGCCAAAGAGAAGCTACAAAAATTGCAGGTCAAATTGCTGGTCTTGAAGTATTACGAATCATAAACGAGCCTACAGCTGCGTCATTAGCCTATGGATTAGATAAAGAAGGTGAGAGAACTATAGCAGTATATGATTTAGGTGGTGGTACTTTTGATGTAACTATACTTGGACTCGGTGAAGGAGTTTTTGAGGTAAAAAGTACAAATGGAGATACTCATCTTGGAGGTGATGATTTTGATCTTTGTATTGTAAACTTTCTTGCAGATGAGTTTAAAAAAGAAAATCTAATCGATCTTAGAGATGATATTTCAGCTCACCAAAGATTAAGAGTCGAGGCAGAAAGGGCCAAAATTGAACTTTCATCAGTTGCGTCTACAGAAATAAATTTACCTTTTATTTCTGCAGATTCTTCTGGTCCAAAACATCTTCAAATGACCATGACAAGGTCTAAATTAGAAGAACTAACCGCTGATTTAGTAAAGAGAACGGTTAAACCAACACAAGATGCTCTGAAAGATGCGGGTCTGACCACGAATGATATTGATGAAATTGTGCTAGTTGGAGGTATGACAAGAATGCCATCTGTGATCGATACTGTTACAAAACTTTTTAAAAAAGAACCTAACAGATCAATCAATCCAGATGAGGTAGTTGCTGTTGGAGCTGCTATTCAAGCTGGTGTTCTCCAAGGAGATGTAAAAGATGTACTATTATTAGATGTTACTCCGTTGTCTCTAGGTATAGAAACCTTAGGAGGTGTAAAAACAACCTTAATAGAAAGAAATACAACAATACCTACATCTAAGACTGAAAGTTTCACAACAGCAGCTGACAACCAACCTAGTGTAGAAATACACGTAGTTCAGGGTGAAAGAGAAATGGCATCAGATAATACTTCTATAGGAAGGTTTAATCTTGATGGCATACTCCCAGCTCCAAGAGGAGTACCTCAAATTGCTGTTACATTTGATATTGATGCTGATGGTATACTCAAGGTTTCTGCCAAGGATAATGGCACAGGAAAAGAACAGAACATTACAATAACTGGACGTTCAGGTTTATCTGATGAAGAAGTGGACAAACTTGTAAAAGAAGCTGAAGAAAATGCAGAAGAAGATAAGCAAAAAAGAGAATCTGTAGATACACGAAATGCTGCAGATAGCGCTGTTTTTCAAGCTGAAAAAATAATTAAAGAGGAGGGAGAAAAAATTCCTGATGAAATAAAAAATGATCTTGAATCAAAAATTAAATCTCTCAAGGACATATTATCAAATGAGAAATCCGAGACTACGGAAATAGCTACTGCAACGGAAGAATTGCAAAAAGCATTACAGGCGGTAGGTCAATCTGTATATGATTCTCAACAGCAATCACAAAGTTCTACTAATGATGATGGAAAAAATGACGATCAGAATGATGATGATAATGATGATGCTGTTGACGGAGAATTTAGAGAAGTTTAAAAATTTTAGGAGTTAAATTATGAAATTCTACCAATATTCAGATGAAAATACAGGTGACAAATTAATTGCTTGTGAATCTTATGATAAAAAAATATACAAATTAGATTTACCTGATATCAAAAACACACTAGACTTATTCAGTGATAATGGTGAATTAATAAAAATTCATGAAGAGAATCTTGTTTTTCTATCTGAAAATTATAATGAGTTTTTAAAAACGCCCATAAAATTGCTTCCTCCTATTGATTCTCCAGAAACTTGGGCTTTTGGTGTAACCTATATGGATTCAATGAAAGAAAGGCAAGCAGAAAGTGAATCACCAGATGTATATGATAAAGTTTATAACGCAGAAAGACCTGAATCATTTTTCAAAGCTACATATGACAGATTAGTAGCACCTGGGGGAAATGTTGGTATTAGAGGAGATTCTGAATGGAACGTTCCCGAACCAGAGTTGACATTTTTTGTTTCCAAAAAAAAGATTGTTGGTTTTACTATAGGAAATGATATGAGTAGTAGATCAATCGAAGGCGAAAATCCACTTTATCTTCCTCAAGCTAAAGTTTATAGTAAATCAGCCTCTTTTGGGCCAGCATTTGTCCCAACCAAATTTATAAATGACCATCAAAATTTATCTGTTGAAATGAAAATTTTTAGAAATAATTCCGAAGTATTTTCTGGTAAATGTAATACTAGTCAAATGAAAAGAAATTGTAATTATCTTCTTGATTGGCTTTTACGTCACAATGACATAATTGACGGAACGGCTGTAATGACGGGTACTGGAATTATCCCGCCACCAGAGTTTACACTTATGCCTTCAGATAAAATACTAATTTCAATTGAAAATATTGGCACTCTTGAGAATGAAGTAATTATAGTTTAATGAATTTCAGGCTCAGGCAATGTAACAACTCTAAGTAAATTAGTCGTCCCCTTGACTCCAATAGGTACTCCGGCGATTATAACGATTTTTTCATTTTTTTTCCCTAATTTATTTGAGATGATGAATTCTGAAGCACTATGAAACATACTCTGTATATCTGACAAATGCTTTTGAACAACCGTATTAACACCCCATACTATAGTGAGGTTTTCAGCAGTTTTTTTTGATTCTGTTATGGCAAGAATACTTTTATTTGGTCGGTATGATGCAACCATTTCAGCAGATCTACCAGATGAAGAATAAGCAATGATATACTTTGCATTAACAGCTTCGGCAGTTATTGATGATGAATAACCTATTGCATCATTAACAAAAGTTCCTTTTTTTGAGGTGTAAGTTCTTCTTCGATCAGATAATTTTTCATATTCTAGAAACTGTTCAGCTTTTTTTGCTATTTTTTGCATTGCTTCTACTGCTAAAAAAGGATACTTACCAATTGATGTCTCAGCAGATAACATTATAGCGTCAGTTCCGTCTCTAACAGCATTATAAACATCAGTTGCCTCAGCTCTAGTAGGATTAGAAATATTAATCATTGATTCAAGCATTTGTGTAGCAGTTATTACAGGTTTACCTCTCTCATTTGCAACTCTAATAATCATTTTTTGCTTTGAAGGAACTTCCTCAAATGGTAATTCAACACCCAAGTCTCCCCTAGCAACCATAACTCCGTCTGATGCATCTATAATGTTTTCTAAGTTTTCTACAGCTTCACCAATTTCAATTTTAGATATTATTTGTTTTGATGGTTTTAGTTTTTTTCTTATGTTATTTACATCACTTAAATTTCTTACGTAAGAAGCTCCAATAAAATTTACATCTGATTTATTAACAAATTCAATAGCTTCTTTTGTTTCTTTTGTAAAGTAATTAAGTGTTGAAGTATGACCAGGAGCACTTACTGATTTATTACTAACTATGTAGCCGGGAGTTTCGACCTTACATAAAATATTTTCTTTATGAATTTCCTTAACTACAAGTACTACTTTGCCATCGTCAATTAGTATTTTAGATTTAACTCTCAGATCTTTACTTAGACCTTTTGGCCAGACCTGAGCAATATTTTTATTTCCCTTAATTTTTTTATCTGTTAAAGTAAAATCACTTCCAGATGTAAGATAGGCGTCATCATCAATATCACCCATTCTATATTTTGGCCCTGGAAGATCAGCCAATATTCCAACAATTATTCCAGTTTTTTCCGATGCTTCTCTAATATTTTTTATATAAGTGATATGATCTTTTTGTGTGCCGTGACTTAAGTTTAGTCTTGCAATAGACATACCGCATTTTATCAACTTTATTACAGAATTAACCTCATATGTACTAGGACCAATAGTGCATATGACTTTAGTTTTAGATCTAGATTCAATAAAGGATTTTAGATTGTAAGTTTTTGATTTTTTTTCCAAATTTGAGTCCTATGATATAATTTTAAGGTATTTATTTTTATTATTTTAATAGTAACGTATTTATTTTCGATAGACAAAGCAAGCATTAATATAGTTTTTTTGTTTGGTTTACGTTTCTAGGAAAGGAAACAATTGACTTTATCTAATTCTTTAATTTCTCTTCAACAAATTGACCTACAATTATTGGAAAAAAAGCAAACATTTGTAACATTGCAAAATGAAATTCAATCTCAGGGTGGTCTAGTAAAATTAAGGGAACAGTGCGAAAAACAAAAACAACAGGAATTAGAAGCCAAAGTTGAAGTAGCCAGATTGCAATCAGAGTTAAATATTCTTAAATCTAAAGTTTCAGAAATAGAACAGAGACTCTACGGTGGGTCTATAACTAATGTTAAACAACTAAACGCAATAGAGGTTGAATATGCATCCATAAGAAGAGACTTGGCACAGGTCGAGGAATCCATACCATCAAACGAAAAAATTGCTGCTGAAGCAAATGAAAAATTATCTGAATATTCTAAACAATTAAAAGAAACTGAGCAAGACTGGAAGTTACGTTTAGTAAAAATACATGGTCAGGCTAAAATTATTATGGATGAGTATAATAAAATGTTACTTGAAAGAAAAAAAGAACAATCCAATATCACTAAGGAATTTTTAGATCATTACAATAGAATTTCTAAATCTAATCCAGGCTCAGCAATTGTCAAAGTTGATAGAGGTGTATGTCAGGGCTGTTTAGTCAAATTACCCATGAGCGAATTAAATAAGATTCGGTTAGCAGAAAACCCTATTACAGGCTCATGTTGCAATCGATTACTAATTTTTTCAAACTAGTTTTTTTTTTGCGAGTAATTGGATTTCATATAAATAAATTAGATGGTCATCTAAATCCTACTTTGTCTGAAAACAGACTAATGCCTGAGTCTGAAATAAAAGAATATTGCAAAATAAACAAACATAATATTGTTTCTTGGTTTAAAATTAAATCACAAGATTCTGACTCAGATATATATGATAATTTCAGAAGACTTGTTTCTCAATTTAATAAACCTTACGCTAAACTAGCATTAGTCTTAATTCCTGATTCTTTTCACTTAGCTAATAACATTGAAACTTTAGCGAGAAGGATAATTCTTATAAAGTCGCTAGGCGCTGATATTAAATGCACTAATCCAGATTATCCAGACCCTTTTCAAAATGCATTGAAGTATTTATCCTTTTCTAATGGACCCTCATTTTCTAGTTCAAAATCTGGTAAAGAAATCCTTAAAAAAGCTTATAGAGGGGAAGTTCTAGGTAAAATACCTTATGGATATAAATCTCATAATGGAAGATTAGTAATTGATGATGAAGAATCAAAAATTGTTAAGTTGATTTTCAAATGGTATTCGGAATCATTTTATGGTCTAAGAATAATTTCAAAATTATTAAATCAGAGAGGTCATAGAACAAAAAGTGGCAGGATTTGGACACCGCTTACGATTCGAAGCGTAATAACTAATCGTTCTTATATAGGGACATATACACGCTATGGAATAAGAATTACTTCTAACCATGAACCAATCATAGGTGTAGATTTATTTAATAATGTAAATTCTATATTAAATTCAAAAAACACCACAAAAAAAAAATACTATAAATCAACATTTTTATTATCAAGAAAAATCATTTGTGAGATATGTGGAAATACCCTAACTGGAATAACTAGAAGAAGAAAATGGAAACTTAGAAATAACGAATCTAAATCAAAAGTTTATAGGTATTATCGTTGTAGGTATAGATTGCGAAGTATTTCTGAAAATTCAAAATTTCACTCTTTATTGAATGCAGATGTTATTGAAAAAGATGTAAAAGATATTATTTTTAGTTGGAGTGATGATTTTATATCTAATTTATCCCCAATTAGTTCAAAAACATATACGCAGGAAATTGAGGAAGCTTATTCATATTTTGTAAATGCTTTTCAGGATTATTCAATTGGTAAAAATGATATTTCTCATTTAGAAAATTCTCTCACAAGATTAAGTAAAATTAGAGAAAATAAAAATGTCTATTCAAGTAAGCCAAATCACATAATATATAATCAAATATTCAGTAATGATATTGAGGAATCAAAAATTTCTATCAATCAAATTATATCTAAAATACTTATTCAAAATAACAAAATTACTGTTACCCCATATTTATAAAAATAGACTTTGTTATAATATTTGTATGAGGAGAACGGACGGTCGCCGCTTTTTTCATTTAATTAATGTTAATTTTGGAAAAGGGGAGGAAAGTCCGAGCACCATTGGATAGAGTGCCTGCTAACGGCAGGACGAGGCAACTCGATGGAAAGTGCAACAGAAAACATACCGCCTATAATATTTAGGGAAGGTTGAAATGGCGAGGTAAGAGCTCACCAGTCGAATGGTAACATTTGGCGTAAGGTAAACCCCACTCGGTGCAAGACCAAATAGGAAAGCTAAAATCGTATCCACGTAGTTTTCGGGTTGGTTGCTTGATCTTGCAAGCGATTGCAAGACTAGATAGATGACCGTTAATCTTTTTTTAGATACAGAACTCGGCTTATAGTTCTCCTCTAAATAATTTTGATGAAATCTAGATGCTAATCAGCTGGAACTATCTCTTCAGGAAAACCTAGTTGTTCTTTTTTTTGCAAACTTTTCCTAATCCTGTTTCTAGCAGATGGGTGATTTCTTAAGAATGGAGGTATTTCAATCATTCCTTTGTCACTACCTAAAATTTCCGATGCATTTTTTATCTCATCTTCCTCAATATCATTTGCGGATGGAAATCCAGTAGCAATCAGTGTTATTTTAATTTCATTTTCCATTTTATGATCTGTAGTTTGACCGTAAATTATGTTTGCATCTGGATGGACCGTTGAAGCTACAATTTCCGAAGCAGTTTGTACCTCATGAATTGTTACGTCTGGTCCTCCAGTAACGTTAAATATTACACCTTTAGCTCCAGTTACCTCAACTTCAAGGAGAGGAGATTGAAGCGCTTCCTCCGCTGCTTCAACTGCTCTATTTTCTCCAGAACCTCTACCTATAGCCATCCATGCAGCTCCTGCACCATCCATAACCGCTTTTACATCAGCAAAATCAAGATTAATTTCTCCAGGGCAAAGGATAAGTTCTGCGATAGATTGTATTCCTTGTCTCAAAACATCATCAGCCATCTTGAATGCTGTTTGAATAGTTACATTTGCATCTGAAACTGCAGTTAATCTATCATTTGGAATAACTATAAGTGTATCGACTTGCTCCTTTAATGCCTCCACACCTTCTAATGCTTTTGTTTTTCTTACTTTTCCTTCAAAATTGAATGGCTTGGTCACAACTCCAACTGTAAGTGCACCTAATTCTTTGGAAATTTCAGCAACGACAGGGGCGCCTCCTGTTCCAGTTCCACCCCCCATACCAGCAGCAATAAATACCAAATCAGCACCTTCAAGTACAGATTTGATTTCCTCACGATCTTCTTCGTGACATTGTCTACCCTTTGCTGGATCTCCTCCTACACCCAAACCTCTTGCAGTCTGATCTCCAACTCGTAATTTAAGTGGTATTTCAGAATTTTCCAATGCTTGAGAGTCCGTATTGACAGAAATATACTCAACACCCTCTACCCTTTCTCTATACATTCTATTGACAGCATTTTGACCACCACCACCAACTCCAACAACTTTTATGTTTGCTGTTCCAACTGTATCATCTGCTTTAATTATTTTTTCTAAATCATCATTTATCATAATAAAAACTCATTTTTTATATTTATTGATTATTATTTTTTGTTATTTTTTTATATAAATAGAAAATAAATCATATTTCTTAATGATTTTATTACTACTTATAAGATAGAATCTTAGAGGTTTTAATACGAGATTTAGGAATTTTTTGTTATTTTTAATCTAATTAGGAGAATAAAATGAATGATATTAAAAAAATAAGCAATGGATTTGATCTAATAGCTTATACATTAAAAAGTGAAGGTGTTGAGTGGCTAGCCTGTTTCCCTAATAACCCATTAATAGAATCGTGTGCTAAGTTTGGAGTAAGACCTGTCGTTTTTAGACAGGAAAGAGGTGGAATTATGGCAGCTGATGGATATTCTAGGCTTATGGCTGAAAAAGGTAAATATGGTGTTTTTGCTTGTCAGCATGGTCCTGGTGCTGAAAATGCATTTGGTGGGATAGCACAAGCTTGGGCAGATGGTGTCCCCATATTATTTTTACCAGAGGGTCAATCAATAGAAAAAGAAGATATATATCCTAATTTTACATCTACTGAAAATTATAAAAATATAACTAAATGGTCTGCCTCAGTAAATTCATATCATCGTTTACCTTCACTTATGCGAAGAGCTTTTTCAGCCTTGAAAAATGGTCGTCCTGGTCCAGTACTTTTAGAAATCCCTAGAAGTCTTAGTGAAATTGAGATAAAAAAAGAAAAAGGTAAAATACTAGGTATGGAAAATTTTCATTCTCCTAAAGCATATCTAGCTGCACCTGCAAAAGAAGACTTAAGAATAGCAATTAATAAAATAATTAATGCAAATAATCCTGTAATTTGGGCAGGGCAAGGTGTTTTGTATTCTGCTGCAACAGAAAAACTTAAAGAATTAGCTGAGTTATTACAAATTCCAGTTATTACAACAATGCCAGGTAAATCTGCTTTTGACGAAAGACATCCATTATCTTTAGGTTCTGCTAACAGAACTGCACCAAAAGGAGTTTTTAAGTGGCTTTATGAAAGTGATGTTCTATTTGCTATTGGAGCAAGCTTGACTGTTACAAATTATGGTATTGATATTCCAAAAGGTAAAACTATTATTCATTCAACAAATAATTATGAAGATATAGATAAGCAATATCCAACAGAAATAGGTTTGATTGGAGATGCAAGAAAAACTTTATGTATGATGATCAATGAAGTAAAGTCAATTTTAGGTGAAAATGGTAGAGAAAAAAATACAATTCTTGAGAACGAAATTAGTAGTGTTAAGGCAGAATGGTTAAGCGACTTTGATAAATTACTAAATTCTGATGATGTTCCGATTAATCCTTATAGGCTAATCAATGAAATTAATAAAAATGTTGATCATGAAAATACAATCATGACTCACGATGCAGGGCATCCAAGAGACGAGATTATGCCATTCTATACAGCTACTGTCCCTCATAGTTATGTTGGGTGGGGGAAAAGTACACATTTGGGATATGGAATTCCCTTAATGATTGGTGCAAAAATTGCAGATCCATCAAAATTTTGTGTCAATTTTATGGGTGATGCTGCATTCGGTATGTCTGGTCTTGATCTTGAAACAGCAAATAGATGCGGAGCCCCTATTACAACTATTCTTCTAAATAATAAAACTATGGGTGGCTATAATCATGGTATGCCTACTGCTATGGAAGAATTTGATGCTGGAAATATGACTGGAGATTATGCCGCAATAGCAGAAGGTTTAGGTGGAGTAGGCATAAAAATTACAGAACCTAACGAAATTGCTAAATCGCTTACTGAGGCAAAAAGAGTTAACTTTGAAGAAGGAAAAAGTGTCCTGCTTGATGTGAGAACAAAGCAAAACGATGAAATGTCAATATATTCTGAATAAAATAAAATTATATTATAAGGAGATTTATGAAAACAACAAGTTTTAAGACCTTAGTACTAGGTACACCATGGAGAAATTTAACTTATTGTATTATTGAAACGGATGAGGGTATAACTGGTATTGGAGAGGCTAGGGTTTTGGGTAAAACTCACACAGTAACCCAATATCTAAAGGATGTTGAAAGACATTTTATTGGTCATGATCCTTTTGATATAGAAGCTCTTTATAGAAGAATGACTTTAGAAGATTTTGGTAAGCCTGGAGAAGTAGTTTACACAGGCTTAGCTCTAGTTGAACTTGCATTTTGGGATATTATTGGAAAATCTTGTAATCAACCCGTTTATAAGCTCTTAGGTGGTCAAGTAAAAGACAAAGTTCAGGCTTATGCAAACGGATGGTATACAGTTGAAAGATCTCCTGAGCAATATGCTACTGCTGCAGAAAAAGTTTTGGATAAAGGCTATAAAGCAATGAAATTTGATCCATTTGGAAATGGGGATTTAGAGCTTGAAAGGCCTGAATTTTATAGATCATTAGACCTAATTGAAGCGGTTGCATCAGTTGCTGGTACCCAAGCTCAAATTATGATTGAGATGCATGGTAGATTTGCACCATTGCAAGCAAGAGAAATAGCTAGATTTATTGAAAAATACAATATAGGTTGGATTGAAGAGCCTGTCAGGCCAGGTGATATACCAGCATTGAAATCTGTTAGACAACATACTTCTTTACCCATAGCCACTGGAGAAAGATTGTATGGTGCTCCGGAATTTAGAGAACTATGGAACACTCAAAGTGTAGATGTTCTTCAACCAGATATCACTCAAAGCGGTGGTATTTTAGAAACTAAAAAAATTGCGTCAACTGCAGAATCATACTCTATTATGGTTGCTCCACACAATGTTGGAGGTATAGTTTCTACTATGGCAGCATTACATTTATGCCTTACGCTAAGAAATGTTAAGATTTTAGAACATTTTAATGACTTTGCTGATCCACATGTAAAAAAAGCAGGTTCAGGTTACCCTGAAGTTGTTGATGGATATTTTCCTGTACCAGATAAGCCAGGCTGGGGAATTGAATTAGATGAAGATTTTATTCTTTCTAATCCTCCTGGAATGACTAGTTCAAAAGTTATGTCAGACCCTGGGTTAAATATGTTTGTTAATTCTGAATGGGCTCAGAGAGGGCAAAAGAAATAAAGTTTATATGAAAGCTTCTAATCTACTATTAAAAACATTACGTGATATACCTTCAGATGCTGAAAATATTAGTCATAGGTTACTTTTACGGGCTGGATATGTTCAACAAGTAGCAGCAGGTATATTTAGTTTGTTACCCATAGGAAATAGGTCTATTTCTAAGATTCGAAAAATAGTTAGAGAAGAAATGAACTTGTCAGGTTGCGCTGAAGTGAATATGCCGGTAATTCAACCAAAAGAATTATGGGAAGAATCTGGTAGAGCTGAAACCTTTTTTCCTCCATTAGCAAATTTTAAAGATAGAAGGGAACGAACTTTAGTTATTGCTCCAACTCATGAAGAAACTGCTACATCAATGATTAGATCATTCGTTTCTAGTTATAGAGATCTGCCTATAACAATATATCAAATTCAGACTAAATTTCGTGATGAGACTAGGCCTAGAGGGGGGTTGTTAAGAGTAAGAGAATTTGAAATGAAAGATGCTTACTCTTTTGATGTAGATGAAAAAGGCTTGGATAAAAGTTTCGAAATTATGGTAAAGACTTATAAAAATATATTTGCTAGATGTGGATTAGACGTAGTAATTGTTGATGCAGATTCTGGTGGTATTGGTGGTAAAGAATCAAAAGAATTTGTATTAATTGCCGATAGTGGCGATGATACTATTTTAATCTCACCTGATGAAAGTTATGCAGCTAATTTAGAAAAAGCAGAGTTCATAAAAACTGATTATTCTGAAGATAAAATATTAGATAAGGAACTTATTGAAACTAAGCATATAAATACCATTGAGAAATTATCTGATTTTTGTAAAATACCAAAAAATAAAATAGCTAAATCAGTTATTTATAATTCCGATGGAGAAATTATTATTGCAACTATACGAGCTGACTATGATGTCAATGAAACAAAACTAAGAAATATACTAGGTTCTAAAGAGTTAAGAATAGCTTCATCTCAGGAAGTAATTAATGCTGGTTTTATTCCTGGGTATGCATCTCCAATTAACAAGAGTAATGTAAAAAGCGTCATAGATAATTCTATAGAGCTTGGGTCTAATTATATAGCAGGTGCAAATAAAGAACATTTTCACCTAAAAAATGTTAATTATCCAAGAGACTTCAAATCAGAAATAATTGGTGATATTGCTGAAGCTAAAGAGGGATTTCAATCACCAAATAATTCTGGTGAACTAATTTCTAAAAAAGGTATAGAAGTAGGACACGTTTTTAAATTAGGCTGTATTTATTCTGAAGTTATGCGAGCCGATTTTACTGATAAAAATGGTGACACTAAACCTATATTGATGGGATGTTATGGAATTGGGATTGGTAGATTACTTGCTGCGGCCATAGAAGCAAATCATGATGATAATGGAATAAATCTTCCACCGTCAATTTCACCCTTCACTGTAAATTTAATTGGAATAAATCTTGATGAAGAAAAAGTCAAAAACAAATGTAATATAATATATGATTTATTGTTAAATAATGGTGTAGATGTTCTTTTTGATGATAGAGATTTGCCGCCTGGTGTAAAATTCAAAGATTCAGATTTAGCTGGTTTTCCTGTAAGAATAATTATAAGCAAGAAAAATTTCGAAAAAAATACTATAGAGATTAAGTCACGTAATGATTCAAATAGTGATTATATTTCGGAAACCAAATTAGTTGATTATATAAATAACTTAATAAATATATAGAAATATATGTAAGACTTTAAACCTAAAAAATGTTATAATTATCAAGTGATAGAAGTGGGCATTGCCCGCTTTTTCTTTTTTATGAAACAAATGGAGTTTATTTTTGAAAAGTGATTTATTATTAGCTGTAAATCAATTAGCAGCAGAAAGAAATTTGCCAAAACCTGTTGTTTTACGCGCAGTTGAATTTGCATTAGCAGCTGCATACAAGCGTGATCCATTATCCAATGGAAATGATGTAATAGTGACCATGGACTCTATTACAGGGGAAACTATTGTAAAAACAGTTCAGCATGTTGTTGAAGAAGTTGAGGATGAAGGCATGCACTTAACTCTTGATCAAGCAAAAGAAATTAACCCTGATTACAAAATCGGAGATATTATCGAAACAGGTCAATTAGAATTTAATCCTGGAAGGATTGCTTCTCAAACTGCAAAACAAGTCTTAATGCAAAAATTAAGAGATTCAGAAAGAGATATAGTTTTTGAAGAATACATTGACAAGGAAGGCGAAATTCTAACAGGGACTATTCAAAGAGTTGAATCAAGATGGGTTACGGTTGATATTGGTAATACTGAAGCGATTATGCCTCCCTCAGAACAATCTTCTTTCGAAAGATATAGGCCATCTCAACAATTAAAATTTTATGTTGTTCAGGTTGCTAGAACAATTCGAGGTCCAGAAATAATAGTTTCTAGAACACATCCTGATCTTCTTAGGAAACTATTTGAGGTGGAAGTTCCAGAAATTTACAATGGTGTAATTGATATTAAGGCTATAGCTAGAGAACCTGGAGCAAGATCAAAGGTTGCAGTTGTTTCTAATCAGGAGGGAATAGATGCTGTAGGTGCATGTGTTGGGCTTAGAGGCATAAGAATTCAAAATGTTGTTAATGAACTATTAGGTGAAAAAATAGATGTAGTTGAGTGGGATGAGGATCCAGTAAAGTTTATTTCTAACTCACTTAGTCCTGCAGTCGTTGATAGTGTTGATATTGATAAAGAAGAAGAGACCGCTTTAGTTATTGTTCCGGATAAGCAACTTTCTTTGGCAATTGGAAAAGACGGTCAAAATGCAAGGCTGTCTTCTAGATTGACCAATTGGAAAGTTGATATTCAAGGAGTAAGTGTTGTAGAAGTTGATGAAAATAAAAAAACTAACGAAGGTGAGGACTCTTCAGTAAAAATATCAGAAATTCATGAATCTGAAAAAATAGAAGAAGAAGTTCATGATAAAGTAATTAATGATCAAAGTGATATAAAAGAAAAAGAAAATAAAGATAAAATTCTTGCTGAAGAAGCGCAGCAAAGTGCTCAAGACGAACTTATTGCTCTAGAAAAAGAACTTGAAGAACTTGAAAAGCAAGAGAAATTAGAGAAAGATTCAAAAGAAAATGAAATGTTAGATGTTTCTTCTGATGAATTATGGCAAGTAGATGACTCTGTATTTAATACTTCTAAAAAAGAAGAAAATACTGGAATAAGATTTGCAGAAGACATATCCGGTTTTTATGAAACTGATGAGGGAAGAAAAGGCGGAAAAAGAGGAGGTAGCAGTGCAAAAAGTAAAAGAAGAAAATAAATTCGTAAACTTCTAATAAATATACTCTAAAGTTTATTCTTAAAACTTTTTGGTAATCATATTTGATAGAATTAGTTGAAAATTACGATTTAAATATACATAAATAATTATATGGTACAAGATTCAAATCAAATTATTAACAGTAGCGATACTAAGTCGCCAGTTGAGTTGCCTTCAAATGTTAGTGTAGGTGAATTGGCTAATATTTTAGAAATTTCAAACGTTGATGTAATAAAATCTCTGATGAGATTGGGTGTTATGGCAACCGTAAATGAAACTGTTGAATTTGATGTTGCTGCTAAAGTAGCTGCATCTTTTGAAATTGGAGTATTGAAGCCAAAAGAAAAAGAAGAAAGTTTAGCTGCAAAAAAAACAGGAATTGATTCAGATTTATCAGATGAAAATGCACTTCCTCGTCCCCCAATCGTTACTATATTAGGGCATGTTGATCACGGTAAAACAACACTTCTTGATTATATTAGAGGTACAAAGGTAGTTGATTCAGAAGCTGGTGGAATTACACAAGGTATAGGTGCATATCAAGTTGAAAAAAGTAACAGTAAAATTACATTTATAGATACTCCAGGACACGCCGCTTTTACTCAAATGAGAGCAAATGGAGCTCAAGTAACTGACATAGCAATAATTGTTGTTGCCGCTGATGATGGAGTCATGCCTCAGACTATTGAAGCAATAGACCATGCTAGAGCAGCAAATGTTCCATTGATAATCGCGATGAACAAAATTGATTTGGAGGGTTCAGATGTGGATAAGGTATACGGGCAACTTGCAGAGCATGAGGTAATTGTTGAATCATATGGTGGCGATACAATTGCCGTCCCGATTTCAGCTCTAAAAGGTGATGGTGTTGATGATTTGCTTGAAAATATTTTATTACTTTCCGAAATACAAGAACTAAAAGCTAATCCAAATCGATTAGGTATAGGAGTTGTTATTGAGTCAAAAATGGATAGGCAAAAAGGTCCAGTTGCTACAATTTTAGTTCGTTCAGGTTCGGTAAAAAATGGAGATATTATTGTTGCTGGAAACCTTAGAGGTAAAATCAAGTCTATGATTGACGGTTTTGGTCGAAATATTGATTTAGCATTGCCATCTACTCCAATAGAAATATTAGGATTAAATGGTTTACCTAATTCTGGAGATCAGTTTGATGTAATGAAATCAGAAAAGGATGCGAAAGAATTACTACAAACCAGAGAAAGATTATCTTCTCAAAAAAAGATGAATAAATCCGCAACTACTATGGATGAAGTTATGAGAAGGGTAAAACAGTCTGGAGAGCATGAATTATCAGTAATAATAAAAACTGGTAATAGTGGTTCAATTGATGCAGTAAGTAGGGCTGTTCAACAGATTTTTATAGAAGATGTAGAGATAAAAATTATACACTGTTCTTCTGGTGCAATTACAGAGTCTGATATATTACTTGCGACTGCTTCAAATGCAATAATTTTAGGTTTTGAAACCAATGTAGAATCAGGTGCACGTAAAAAGGGAGCAGTAGAAAACGTGACCATAAGAACATATGACATAATTTATAACCTAATTGATGATGTTGCAAATTCTGCTAAAAACTTATTAGAACCCGAAAAGATTTCTGTTGTGCTGGGTCATGCTAATATTTTAGAGGTGTTTTCTAGAGGGAAGCGAGAAAAAATTGCAGGTGTTAGAGTTATTGATGGATTGATGAAACGTTCTGGTCGAATGAGGATACTTAGATCAGGTGAAGAAATTTTTGATGGAGCTATAACATCAATGAAGCATCTTAAGGAAAATGTGAATGAACTTGCAAATAACTTTGAAGGTGGTATCATGATTGATGGTTTTCATGATTATGAAATTGGGGATGTATTAGAAGCCTACGAAATTAGGCAAAATAAATAAAAAATCATCTTGAAATTTATATGTCTAAACGTATTGAAAGAATTAACTTTACAATTAGGAAAGAACTAGGAACTCTTCTTTCAGAGAATATTAATGATCCAAGATTTTCTATAATGACATCAATAACTAATGTTGATACAAGTCCAGACCTTTCCAATGCAAAAATATATGTCTCTGTTTATGGAGAAGAAAATGAAAAAAAATCAAGTATGGAAGCATTATATTCAGTATCAAATAGACTAAGAATTTTGTTGTCAAAAAAAATTAAAATAAGAAAAATACCTAAGTTAAATTTTATTCTTGATAATGATATAAATTATTCCTCTGAAATGAATGAATTAATTGATAATGTAATTTCTCAAGATAAAAATAAATCAACTTTGTCAGACTAGTATATTGAATTCAATTAAGACTATGAATGGTTATATTAATATTAATAAATCTATTAATTGGACTTCAAATGATGTTGTTCGTAAACTCAAGAGTTTATTGAGTGTTAAGAAAATAGGACATGGAGGAACTTTAGATCCACTAGCTACTGGGGTTCTTCCGATTTGTTTGAATTCAGCAACAAGATTTTCCGAATATATATTACACGGAAGTAAGTCATACCTAGCCTCAATAAAACTTGGAGAATCAACGGATACATATGATTCTCATGGCAAGGTCACTAATCAAAAAGATTATTCATTTATAACAAAAAAAAATATTCAAGATACTCTATTTGATTTTAAAAACATAAAATCTCAAATGCCACCTATGTACTCTGCCCTAAAACATAATGGTGTCCCTTTATACAAGTTAGCTAGGCAGGGAAAAACTGTGAAGAGAAAGATTCGAGAAATCAAGATTTATAAAATAGAACTTGTAAACTATAGCCTTCCATTTTTATCATTAAGAATTGATTGTTCACATGGATTTTATGTAAGAAGCTTTGCTAATGATTTAGGAGAAAAATTAGGATCTCTAGCTCACTTAGTTAATTTGGAAAGAACAAGGTCTGGAGTCTTTGACTTAAGAAATTCTATAAAAATTGATGATATAGATGAATCAATTAGGAATGGCGATATTAAGAATTATATTATGCCTGTCGACTATACTGTAAAACATCTAAAAAAATTTAATTGTGATCTTTTAGAAGAGAGTAAGATTCGCACAGGGCAATCAATTTCATTAAATATGAATCAATCATCGTTTTTTGATGATAATGAAAATATTATTGCTTATTCTGAAGAAAATCAAATGATAGGATTATTAACATTTTCAAAAAAACATTTAGAATTAAAACCAAAGAAGATTATTAATATTTAGAAAGGTCTATAAAATTGTCACATGAAAGCCCCTTAGAAGTTGTTGCACATATTATTTTTTTACTAGCAATAATTTTGTTCGTAGCTAAATTTGCAGGAGAAATCTCTGAGAGATATCTAAAAATACCGCCGGTTTTAGGTGAACTAATTGCTGGAATATTAATTTCTCCTTATCTTTTGGGAGGTATTCATTGGTTTAACTCTAAGCCAATTTTTGAAATTTTTGATGATGGTCATTCAGTATTACCTGTAGAGCCTCAATTATTTTTCATAGCACAAATGGCTGCTGTAATTTTACTTTTTGAGGTAGGATTAGAAACAGATCGAAAAAAGTTCTTTCAATATATTAAACCAGCCTCAGCAGTAGCATTAGGAGGAGTTTTTCTTCCTTTCTTATTAGGTTTTTTTGCTACTATTTCATTAGGTTTTGCTTCATTTGATTCTATAAATGAATTAATACCTGCTTTGTTCGTTGGTGCTATTATGACTGCAACTTCAGTAGGTATTTCTGCCAGAGTATTAACAGATATGGGGAAACTGTCATCACCTGAAGGAGTAACTGTTCTAGCAGCTGCAGTTGTTGATGATGTCTTGGGTATAGTTATATTAGCGGTAGTTGTTGGTATATCAGCAGATGGTAATGTTACCTTAAGCTCAATAGTTACTATACTTCTTAAAGCTCTTGGCTTCTGGCTAGGACTAATGTTTATTGGCTCTTTACTTGCAAGTCGAATTTCTAAGATAATAATGTGGTTTAATGTTCAAGGTGCAACTATAGCCATAGTTTTAGCTTTAGCATTGCTTGCTGCAGCTGTTGCAGAAATTTATTTCGGATTAGCTATGATTATTGGAGCGTACACAATGGGTTTAGCTTTATCAGATACAGACTTAATGCATCATGTAGAAAAACCTATGAAGTCAATTAATGATTTTCTTGTACCTATATTTTTTGTTGTTATAGGAATGCAAGTTGATTTTTCAGCATTTGGCAGTGACCCAGACGTTTCTTTATCATCTGCGATTATATTTACAGTTGTGTTAACTATATTTGCAGTTTTCAGTAAAATGTTTGGATCTGGATTTCCGGCTTTATTTGTAGGATTTACAAAAAAAGGATCATATAGAATTGCATTAGGTATGTTGCCAAGAGGCGAAGTGGCTTTAATTATTGCAGGTATAGGATTATCAGCGGGAATAATCGATCAGACAATATTTGGAGCATCTATAGTTATGACAGTTATAACTACAATTATTGCCCCTATATTATTGAAGTCAGCTTTTAAATCAGGTGATGGTGTAAAAAAATAATATTATTTTATTACGCTTAAAGCTGATTTTATAGTACTATCAGCTTGATTTATTGTACCCATTCCAAACATACATGAATTAATTTTTAGTTTATCAAAAACATATTCAAAAGCTTTCTCTCCTAGAAATCGTCCTCCTGCAAGGGGTTTCATTCCTATAACAGGTTTATTAGTATTCTTAAGAGCGAACTCAACTGTCTCTCTGTTAGGAAACATCATCATTCCTAATTTATTCGTAGGGGTAAGATATCCATCAATATCTATATTGTTTTCTTCTAATAAAGGTATAGTTATACCTGCATGATGAACGCTGGTAATTACTATTTTGAATTTTTTTCTTAAGAAATTAATATATTCTTTTATAAGATCAAATCTTCCAGTAATTGCTAATAAATCTATTTCTGCTCCAGGGTCCGCAATTAAAATATCACAGCCATGAAAAAATCCTATATATTGTTCAAGTAGACTATAATCTATTGTAAAATTTTCAGATTCCATTTCAGTGTAGGGTTTAGTATTATTACTAGTTATTAGGTTATTATAATCCCCATCCAAATTATATTTTAATATTTCATCTTTATATATTTTATTTATATATTTTTCATAACCTATATAATTCATATCTGCATGAAAAAGAGTTGCATGGCTTCTTTTACTGTAAGATATTATTTTATTTTCATACTTAATTGGTATTAGTATGTAGGCTAATAGGTCAATTTTTTTCTTAGTTTTATTTTCTGTTTCTTGTAAAGCTTGAATATGCTGTCTATTTAATATAGGATTCATATGATCAATTTGTGCCATTGAAAGATTATATTTTTTTATGACATATTCATATACTTTTGAAACAGAACTAGTGTTTTTAAATAACTCAAGATTTTTTTTGTCGATATTTTTATTCTTATAAGATACTCCATCATAAGGATGTAGCCCCATAATTAAATTTGGTAGTATGCTATTTATAGTTTTTTCCATGAAATCAATTTACTTTTTATACTCTGCCTGACAAAAGCCATGATTACAGTAGCCATTTGGTATTTTTGCAAGATATTGTTGATGATATTCTTCTGCTATATAAAAATTTTTATGGAATTCTATTTCTGTCTTGATTTCACCATAACCAACATTTTTTAATATGTTTTGATATTTAGATTTACTTTTATTGCAAAGATTATAATCTTCATCGTCATATATATAAATAGTACTTCGATATTGACTTCCAATATCGTTTCCTTGTCTCATGTATTGCGTTGGATCATGGTTTTCCCAAAACACTTTCAGTAGATCTTCTAAAACTACTTTTTTAGGGTTATAGACTACTAATACAACTTCAGCATGATTAGTAATTCCAGAACAGACTTCTGTGTAGGATGGATTTTTCTTAGAGCCGCCAGAATAACCAACTACAGTGACATATACTCCTTCAATTTGCCAAAATAATCTTTCAGCACCCCAAAAGCAACCCATTCCAAATATTATTTTTTTCATATCTTCTGGATATGGTGGGTTTAAATTAATATTATTTATATAATGTTTCATTGTATTTTATAATAACATTTTTTTTAAATTTTAAATTATAAATTCTCAAAAAACATGATAATATTTGTATATGTCTAAGTTTATTACAGATAAACATATAGAAATATTAAAAAATAAAATTAGTGAGATAAGATCAAGCGATTCCACGGAAACTATTTCTATAGTTACCCCTACAAATTTTTCTAATTTTTATTTACGTAGATACTTGTCATCGATGGGTTTATTTAATGTCAATTTAGTTACTTATAAGAATTTTTTATATGATATTTATACTAAAAATAATAAAATAAATAAAAAATTTATTAATCAAACTATATCCAAAGATTTAATTTATAGATCAATAAGTAAATCTAAATACCTTGCATCTTTAATTGATACAAATAATTATGAAAATATTTCGGAATTTTATTATTTGTTTTTTGAATTACAACGAATGAATTTGGAATCATTAGATAAATTAATAAAAAACTCGAATGAATTTTTTTCGCAAGTATTATATGCATATAAGGATTATAAAAAAGAAGCATCGAAATATTTAGATGAAGACGAAATTTCTACTGAACTTTACTATCTTTTTTCTAATAAAAAAATAGAAATATTATCATTAGGGAAAGTTATATTTATTGATATTTATTATGCTAGTAATTTACAAAAAAAACTTTTTAACTATTTATTAAATCATAATAATATATGTCAAATAAGTACTTATGATACTGAAATTATGAGTAAAGAAAAAATAAATTTTGATGCTATTACAAATAAACAATCCAAAAATATTGCTGATGTTTCATCTGTGTTTAATATTCATGATGAAATTAGATTACTTTTCAGAAACATTAAAAACATTTTAATAAGTGAAAAAAATATACAAATGAATAATATAGCAATTATTTATGAGGACGAAACTTATTCTAATATTGTAACTTCTAATTGTGATAGATACGGATTACCAATTACCACATTTACAAAGACACCATTGTCTCAATCAGAGCTCGGTAGATTTATTAATGAATTTTTTGATTTACTTTTATGTAAATTTGATTTCCAAAGTATTCTAAGTATTTTTGAGAACTCGAACTTTAAAATCTTACAAAATGATAATAAGTTTTTACCAAATTTAACCATTGATATTTTATATGAAGCTAACCTTAATTTTGTTGAATACGAACTAGATGAATCTATTGATAGATTAAATAAGTATATTGATTTAATCACAAAATTTATAAATTATAAAAAAAATATATTTGGGTTTGAGCAAGATTCAACTAAAGATAAATACGAAAAAAATAAAATACTAATATCACAAGATATATTAAGCTTTTTTACAAATATAAAAAAAATCTTTGCTGAGGAAAAAATAGACTCTTTTTTTTCATGGAATCAATTTATTGACTTAGTAAGTAAATTGATTAATCAATTTACTTTTTTAGAGCCTGATGATAGATTTCAACTTTTTTTTGATACATTTAGGAAAATTTCATTAGATAATGAATTATCTCCACTATCTTTTCATATGACAATGTTTTTAGAACAATTATCGTCATTCCCATCAGAAAAAGATAATCTCGGCAAGGGAATAGCAATTGGTCATATTGATAGCTTTAAGGGATGTGTTTTCGAGTATGTTTTTTTTATTGGTATGAATCAAAATTTTGAAAATAGAAAATCTTATATAGAAAATTTCATCTCAAAATCATCAAATAATACAAGCCAATCTAACGATGATATTTACACTTATGACAATAAGATAGAAGAAAGAAATCATACCCTTTCAAATATGCTATGTAATTCAAGAAAAATATTTTTTTCTCAATCTAGGATTAATAATAAATATATAGAATCTATACCCTCAATGGAATTTATTGAATTTTTTAAAATAAAAAATTCATCAATTTCTATAGATAATAATAATCACTTTTATAGAATGATTATTGACTCACCCGGTTACTATACAAGAGAAAAAATTAGAATTAGTAACAATGGGATTTATATAGATTCAAAAGATTATGAACTTAGTTGGATAAATTACTCTTATAATATTAATGATCTAAGCAAAATAAAAAATTTGTTAAAACAAAATGAAACATTAAGTATTTATTTAGAAAATTATAATAATTCGAACTTTCTTATTAATAACTTGGGTGTAATTTCTAAGTTTAATCACTCAATTAATTCTTTCTCATCTACCTCTTTGGATAGATATATAAGATGTCCTTATGATTATTTTATTCATGATATATTAAAAATTAATACAAATAATGAAATAAACGGTAAACTGTTTTTTTCAAATAAAGATTTAGGAATTTTTATACATGATATATTAGAGTCGTTTGTAAAATGGAAAAAACAAAATATAAATAGAAATTATGAAGAATATAAAAATAAATTATTACATTTTTCCCAGATAAGACTAGAGAGAGAGTATAGTTTAATTGCATTGAAACCTATACATCTATTTGAAATTGAAAAAAAGAAAATTGATAATTTATTAATAAATTGGCTTAAGCATGAAATCCAAAATAATTACATGCCAACTTTAACAGAAATTATATTCGAGAAAAAATTACAATTACTTGATGATAAAATTTACTCTTTTAATGGTCGAATTGATCGTTTGGATATAGGCTCTGATGGAGATATTAATCTTTATGATTATAAAACAGGTAAGGTAAGAAAAAATAAAGAATTTTACACTTTAGATTATTTTTCTATCCAATTATTTTTGTACTCTTTAGTATTATCAAATGAGCATTCAGGAAAAAATATAATGCCTCATTATTGGTATATAAATAATGAGAATAAATCTGTTTTAAGTTTGGAATTCTTAAAAAAAGATGTGTCATTACTTCTTACTAAAATATTAAATAGAATTAATGATGGACATTTTTTTCCTTCTAATAGTAAAGTACATCATGAAACATTTGAATGTTCTTGTAAGATAGTTTTTAGTAACGAAGTAATCAATAAAAACATTAATAACGACTCTTTTTCAAAATCTGATGAAATAAAAAATATAATAGAGTCTATGTATAAAAAATGATAGATAATATAAAAGATAAATTAGATAAAAATATATATGCTAGAGCTGGTGCTGGTACAGGTAAAACTACTAAACTTATTCAAAGACTTAATAGTTTATTAAAAACTAATGTAGATCCTAAAAAGATCGTGATAATAACATTTACTCATGCTGCTTCAGATGAAATTAATAATAGGATAAAAAATGAGATTGCATACTATGAAAATTTATCTGATATTTTCATAGGTACCATACATGAATTTTCATTGAAAATTATAAGACAAGGTAAATATTTAGATAAATCATTGGCGAAATCTATTAGAACTTTGTCAGAAAACGAATCATTAGAAGTGTCAAAAAAGTTTTTTGAATTTTGGTCATATAATAAATTTAATAATGATAACGATTTCACCGATTTAGTTTTTTTTCTACAGTTCTTTTTTCCTAAATCGATTGAAAAATTTATATTTGATATTTTTTCATTATTTAATTCTAAATTTTTACATCTGGGTGAAATATCGTTTAATATATCTAACATAAAAAAAGAAAATAGAATCGATGATATAAATTTATTTTATAAATCAAGATATCAAAATTTATATTTTTATTATGAAGAAATTATTAAGTTGCTAAAAGAATCAAAACAAAATATTTCTTCTATGGATAAATTACTAGATGATAAATTATATGTTTACTTATGTGATGAATTTAACTTATTATTTAACGAATTGAAAGAAAAATATGAATCTAACACTCCTTCTGACATATACGAATTTTTTTCAAAAGAAAAAAAAATAAAGACAAATATAGGCAAAAAAGACAATTGGAAAACAGAAAATGCAACATTTGATTCAAACTTAAGTTTTATAAAAGATAATATAAAAAAACTAAATTCTCATCTCCAAGAATTACGAGAAGAAATTATTGATGATTTATTAATAAAATTTTCTAAGTATTTGTTTCAATATGTAAAGGATTTTTATAATTTTAGAAAGACTCAAGGAACAATAAATTTTGATGATCAAATATATATAGCTAGAGAAATCTTAAGTGATGATAATAACTTAGACTTTTTTAGAGGTAAATATGATTATATTTTCATTGACGAATTTCAAGATACTGATCCATATCAGATGCAAATTACAACTAATCTTATTAAGGATTATGAGAATAATATTAAATCGGGCTCATTATTTATTGTAGGAGATGAAAAGCAGTCAATATATAGTTTTAGAAGAGCTGATATTAATAAATTACAAAAACATTTAGAAAAAATTAATATTGATAAAGAATCCTTAAAAATTAATTACAGATCCGATAAAAATATTATAAATTTTATTAACGATTTATTTGATAAATTATTTCAAAGTACAAATATTGAATACGAGCAAATGTTATTTAGTAAAGATTATTCGGAAGGAATAAGCTCAGTTTTTTATGATGAAGAAATTACAGAAGAAAAAAATATAAAATTATTGAGAGATAATACTGCTGAAAAGATCTTAAGTTTAGTAAAGTTTATTAATGATGGTAATATCAGATTACCTAGTCTGAATAGGATAGCGAAAATAAGTGATATTTGTGTACTTGTTAATAGAAATCAAGACTCTGAATTGCTGTCTGAAAAATTTATGGAAAATAAAATTCCATATCTTATTAATGGTGATAATTTTTTTATTAAATCTAATATTTTTCATCTAGTACATATGAACTTTAAGGCAATTTATGATTCTAGTGATGAAATATCTGTATTGGCAGCATTGAAATCCTTCGCCTGGGGATGTTCAGATGATGATATATATAATTGGAAAATAAAAAATAATACTCTGAATTATAAATTACTTGATTTTACAAATATTGATATTTCTAAAAGTAACAAAAAAGTATTTCAATCATTAAGTAAATTAAATCAACTTAACCAGTTGATCGACAGGATACCTTTGTCAGTCATATTTGATAAATTTGAGATTTCAACTGATCTAGCTAACAAAATATCACTTTCTGATGATAACGAAAATCAACTTGCATATTTAGAGTATATTAAATTGAAAATTTTTACGGACTTTGACTCGGGTAAAATTTCACCTATAAAATCTTTGATTAATTTTTTTGAAAATGATAAACAAATTAAATTAAAAAATATTCATGATAGTAACGTAAATAAAATAAATATCATGACTATACATGAATCAAAAGGAAGAGAATTTCCAATAGTTTTATTGTTTGGAATTCCAAAAAAAAGTCGTGGTAATAGTTATGATTCACTAAACTCAGATAATTTAATTGTAGATGATGGTGATTTTACATATAAACTATCACCTAATTTACAGATGAAAAATTATGATCAAATGTATCAAAAAGAACAAAAAAATAGTTACTCGGAAAATATAAGAAAGCTTTATGTTGGACTTACAAGATCAGAAGATTTTTTATTTATATTTAATTTTTTCACACAAACGAAATCTTCTATTTATGATTTACCTTACGAAGTCTCTAAAATAATTAAAAATATAGGATTAAAAAATAGTTTTTTAGAATTATTTAAATCAAAAAATCCAATTAGTTCTAAGATTATGAAGACTAATAGTAATATTGAATTTTCTATTCATGATAGGGATTATATTAATAGTCAATTGGATAATTTAGTTTCAAAATCTCAAGATTATGGTTATAAAAAACCATCTGATGATCATAAATATTCTAAAAATTCAATAATAGGTACAGTTGTTCATGAGATAATGAAAAACATTGATTTTAATGATATAAAAAACTTAGAAAATATAGCTGAAATTTATTGTGATAGAAATGACATACCCTCGGAAAAATCTAAGGTTGTTTTTTTGACTAATAATTTGCTCAATTCATCGTTGATTAGAAGTCTTAAAAATAAGAAATATTATAAAGAAATTTGGGTTTCTAACCGTATTGATGATTACGATTTAGAAGGTTCTATCGATTTACTTATTGAAAATAATGATCGATCATATTCAATTATTGATTATAAAACAACTAGTGAGAAAAATTTATATAATCTTTCAAAAGTTTCAGAAAGTTATAAATCTCAGATTTTAGATTATGTGAAAATTTTAAAAAGCCAAAAAAAAATAGTGAAAGATGCTAAACTTTTATTTGTTAGTGAGTTTATGGAAGAAGCATTTGAATATAATATTGATATATAAAATAAACAAGGAGACAATTTATGAAATATTTGGAAGGTAAAAATGTTTTAATTACTGGCGCTAGAAAAGGTATTGGTAGAGGTATCGCTATTACACTTTCCGAACATGGAGCTAATGTTGGTATTAATGATATAGTCGAGGATGAAATTATTAATAAAAATCTTTCCATAATTGAAAAAAATGGTGTTAAAGCTTCATTTCATAAAGGTGATGTTTCTTCGATTACAGGTATAAATTCTGTATTTGACTCATTTATCAATTCTCATAAGCAAATTGATATTCTAGTGAATAATGCTATTTTTCCAGATCAACAATGCTCTTTTTTTGAAACTGATGAAGCTTATTGGGATAGAATGATGAATCTATCATTAAAAGGCTATTTTTTTGCTTCCCAAAGAGCAGCCCATGAAATGGTAAATAATGGAAACCCTGGTAGAATTATTTGCTTATCCAGTGTACATTCTTATGTAGCAATGCCAAATTGGACTGCTTATGGTACCGCTAAGATGGCACTTAGAAGAATGGTAAAAGGTATTGCTGCAGATCTATCTGGAAAAAATATAACTGCTAATTGTATTGCTCCTGGAGCTATTTCAAATCGGCTTCCGGATGATATTCAAGATAATTCAATAGATGGGCCGCCGCACAATGCAGAAAATTTTAAAAATTTTGTACCAGCAGAGAAGGGTGGATTGCCTAGTGATATTGCAAATGCGGTCCTTTATCTATCTTCTGAGCTCGGCCAATATGTTAACGGTGAAACATTACTAGTTGATGGTGGTATGATCGCATCAAGGAAAATACATGATTAGGAGTTATAATGACAATAATAAATGATACACCACCTCAAGTTTTAGACCAAAGTATAATTAATAAACTTAAGAACGTCAATACGACTGCAATAATAGATGTTATGGCAAGAAATAACTATGATCCAAGGTATATTTATATGCCTAATATCAAATCTATGAATCCAGGAAAAAGAATTATAGGAAGGGCTATAACTGTAAGATTTGTACCAGCTAGGCCTGATGCAATGATTGAAAAACCTACCGGTGAAGAATCTCCAGAATATGCCGCCTTCGAATTGGCAGGTCCCGGAGACATAATAGTTATGGAATCTATGAGAAATAAGATAATGTCTGTTGGGGGTGACATTAAATTTCTAAGGTTAAAACAAAGAAAAGTCGAAGGATTAATTTGTGATGGCGGAATAAGAGATATGCATACAGTTAAAGATTATGGGTTAGGTTTATGGGGTTATGGTAAAACTTCCAATCTTGGTACCAAGATTGGCACCCCTTATTCAACAAATGATTCAATAAATGTTGATGGCGTGCTAGTAAGGCCAGGTGATTATATGGTCGCAGATGATGATGGTGTTGTGGTAATTCCTAGAAAAATAGTTAAGGATATTGCCATTAAAGCAATTGAATATGATGATCTAGAAGAATGGATAAGAAAAAAATTAGATAAAGAAAATCTCACTCCAGGTAAATATTATCCTCCTGATGATAAAGTAATGAAAATATATAGAGAGTCAAAAAAATAAATTAATCTATAAACACTTTTTGGATTAAACCATCGTGAGCATATGAAACATCAAGATTGATATCTGATAATTTTTCTAATTTTTTGTTTACTTTTGAGTGATCAATGTCATGAGTAGCATTTGTAAGTAGAGCTTTTTTAGGATTAAAATACTTAATTTTTTCTATAGCTTGCTCCAGTGTAAAATGAGTTCCATGAGTTTTTTCTGGGCGCAAAGCATCTATTATTAATAAATCAAGGTTATATAAATATTTTTTGCTATTTTCAGGAATCTCTGACACATCAGAAATATAAGCAGTATTTCCGAATTTGTATCCAAAAATTATATTTGTTTTTCCATGAAAAACGGGAATTGGTGTAAATTTAATATTCTCAATTTCAAAAGTATTTGATGTAATAATATTAAAATTTAATTTTGCAACTCCTCCTTTAGAAAAATATTCTTTTTTAGTCAGATAAAAAAACATCTTATCTACTGCTTTATAATCAATTTCTCTTAGATATACTTGGATATTTTTCTGAGTATTGTTAGTCCAGTCTCTTAGGTCATCTAAACCGCCTATTGCATCTGCATGAGCATGAGTTATGATAAGTCCATCAATTGAGGTCACATTATTTTTGGGGAAAAAATTCAATGATGAGTCATAAAATGTCTTTCCTGCATCAATAATAATATTTTTATTCTTATGTTGAATTAATATTGAGGTGTTTCTTCTTCGGTTTTTTGAATTTATTTTTACTGAATCAGAACAAACTTTACAACTTTTATTTTTATCTATTAGGCATGATATTCTAGGAACTCCTTCAGATGTTCCTGTACCTAAAAAAAGAATTTTTGCATTACTCATATTTATAAAATATCATTAAATATAAAATTTTTATTATTCATTTATTATTTGATTAAACAAATAAATGTATAATATTCATAGTTACATACTAGGCGCAAGGAAAATTTATGAAAAAAACAATTCGTGGAGATCTAAAAAAAAGATTACTAAGCGGTGAAACAGTTGTAGGGCCCTTTGTAATAGTCCCTTCTATGACTCTTGTAGAAACACTAGGTTATTCAGGTATGGACTTCTGTATACTCGATACGGAACATGGACCTTTATCTATTGAAACTGTCAATGAACTTGTTATTTCAGCACAGGGTTCCGGAGTAGCTCCGATAATACGAATTCCTAATAACGAGGAAAGTCTAGTATTACGTGCATTAGATATTGGTGCCGATGGGGTACAGGTACCTCAAATTAATAGTTTAAGTGATGCAAAAAAAGTAGTTGAATCTGCAAAATATTCTCCTTTGGGTCATAGAGGGGTTTCAATATTTACTAGAGCAGGAAATTACTTTAAAAATCAAGCAGAAAATCATACAAACATTCAAAATGATGAAACAATGACTGTAGTTCATATTGAGGGTAAAGAAGGTTTAAATAATTTAGACGAAATAATGACAGTTGATGGTATAGATGTTCTTTTTTTAGGGCCTTATGATATATCCCAGTCGCTTGGAGTTCCTGGAGATGTAAGATCAAAAATTGTTGAAGATGCTTTGAAAGAAGCTGCAAGAAAAGCCAGATCTGAGGGTAGGGTAGTTGGTTCATACGCAAAAGATATCGAGATGGGAAAATGGTTGATTGATTTAGGTGTTCAATATTTATCGATTAATGTAGATGCAACAATATATATGCAAGCTTGTGAAAACATAGTTAGTGAATTAAAGTAGTTTAATACACTAAAATATCTTTATTTAAGATTGCTGTTATTTATATAATAAATGTATGTATAACGGGGCGTGGCGCAGCGGTAGCGCACCCGCTTTGGGAGCGGGGGGTCGCAGGTTCAAATCCTGCCGCCCCGACCATTTTTGATCATTAACAATCATGAAGTATTTTTTTGTCATCAATTAATAGATTAATTATTTCAGTTGATATGACATTATTGTCTAGTAATGTACTATGATTTAACCCAAATAGTTCTTTATCAACTTCGTTAATGCAAAAATAAGGGAATTTTTTTTCTAATTTGGCTGATTCGATACTCACTACGAGGTCGTACTTATTCACAATATTATAAACTTTTGTATTTTTAAAATCATGGTCACTAATTTGTTTAATGAATTTACTTTCATTGCTAATATCATCCCATATCTTAATTTCATCATTTTCTTTTGATTTACATGCAAATAACTCAATTAAACTTTTTAATCCTGAATTTTCATCTGATTTGATAATACCTTTAATGGGACTACTTACTGTTACTATACTTTTTGTTTGTTTATTGATTTTTTCACTGTTTGCAGCTCCTGATAAGGCAATCACACCTCCAAGTGAATGTCCTAAAATATAAAATTCGCTCTTTGGATATTTTTCATAGATTTTTTCTAAGTTACTAATGTGATTTTTTATTGATAATAAAGTCTCTTGAGGGTAATAGTTATTTTTCCAATTATTTCTAGAGTAGCTAAAATCAATAATTTGGTCATCGATATTTCCTGTTTCTTTATCGATAAATTTATGATTTTCTTTTATTATTTTTTTTATTTTTATTCCCCAATGCTCACTATCTTGAGGATATCGAGAACATATTCCTTGAATGATGATTATTTTTTTATTATCGTTGTGATTTATATCATTTGAACATGAAATTAGTACTAAAATGGAGATGAAAACTATTAATTTTTTAAGCATTTATTTTTTTTCTAAAAATTACAAATAAACAAATCATAATAAATATAATGATAGGCCAGAAAAGAGTTTTAATAATGGATACAGTTATAAAAAAAGAAATAACAGCAAACGGAATAATTGATTGTTTTTTTTCTGCGTTATAAGAATTTTGTATCAAAATAAATATTGGTAAACTTACCACACCCCATCCAATAAAATTTGATATTGGAACCCCATAATAGAATCCTTCATCTACCCATACCCAAGCATTCATTGGTCCAACTGCTACTGGCTCAATTATAAGATCAATAATAATCATTATGATCGGCCCTATGAGCCACCATACTTTTTTTCTAATATTACAATAACTTAATATTTGTATAACGAATACACTAATAATAATCCATGCAGAAAATAAGGATAAAGGTACGTCAAATAATCTAATTCCTAATTCTGATGTATAGTAATATTCTCCAAATGGTAAATGATATGCAGATCCAATTACCTCAATTATGAATCCAAATAACCCAATAAATATTAGTATGAATATATTATTTTTTTTATGATTTAATAATATTATGAATGATGCTAAATATAAAAATATTCCTCCTGCCCATTTATTTTCAGTGAACATATCATTATCTATAGAAAATGATAAAATACCCCCTATCCAAAATAGTAAAAAAATTAAATTTAAAACATAGCTTTTATTTTTGTATAGATAAGAATTATTCATCATTACTATTTATCATATTACTTACGATTTTGGCTGATTTTATAACTATTGGTGTACCTCCTCCAGGGTGAGTCCCGCCTCCCACATAATAAACTCCCTCTATATTTTTATCCTTCATATTAGGTCTTAAGAATGTTTTTTTCCAACCATGAGAAATTTGACCGTAAATTGAACCGTATGGGGCATTATATTTTTCTTCAAGCGTATTTGGTGTAATGTATTCAATAAATTCTACATTTTGCATGAAATTTTCTATTTTTGATTTAGAAATTCGATTTAAGATTTTATTCTTAGCATCGATAATTGTTTTGTTATCCCATTTTTTTCTTGAAGCAGGTGCATTTGCCATTATAAAAAGTGTTTCACAGCCCTCGGGAGAAATATTTTTGTCAGTTATTGATGGTATGTTTATATAAACAGTAGGATCGTCAGGAAATTTCCCCTCTTCCATTATTTGCTTAAATTCCTTAATATAATCATCAGAAAAACATACTGTATGATGATGAATATTTGTTATTTTTTTATTAATTGCAACAAGCATAATAAAGCCTGACATAGATAAATAACTTTTAGGATTTGTGTCCACGTGACTCATCATCATGTTTTTTACTATCAAAGGATCACAGTTAAAAACTACTTTTTCACAATTATATATTTTCTTTTTTTTAGTTTCTAAATATTTAATTTTTTTATTATGAGTCACAACGTTTGATATTTCAGTATTTTTAATTATTTTTACACCTAAATCAGTCGCAATTTTCTCTAGATTTTCGATAATTTTATAAAGTCCTCCTGGAACATACCATCCTCCCATTGCAATTTCAATATATGGAATAATTGCAAGCATTGCTACGGATTCATATGGTGAAGACCCAACATATGTTGGGTACCGATTAAATAATTGTTGCAGTTCTTTTGATCGAAAAAAATTACTCGTCATTTTTGAATATTTACTGATAGTAAACCTCTTTGGTGCAGATATAAGTTTAATTAATTCTGAAAATTTAGGAATAGTGTATGGATTTTTACTAAGAAATGTTTCATTTGAAAACTTGAAAATTTTTGCACCATGCTCAAAAAACTTATAAAGTCTAACAATTTCTTCTTTGTCTCCAGTAAGCTTTTGTATTTCTTTTGAAAGCTCATCAATATTTGTGGAATATTCCATAATTTTTCCTGAGGCGAATCTATACTGAAAAAGTGGATTTATCTTTATTGGTTTTAGGTCTTTATAAAAACTTTTTCCAGCAACATTAAATAAATCTTCAAATATATTTGGTAAAGTGATTAATGAAGGACCTGTATCGAAAATAAAACCTTTTTTTTTATATCGATTTAATTTACCTCCTAAAGAATTATTTTTTTCTATTATGGTTACTTTCCATCCTGATTTAGCAAGATATATAGACGTAGCTATACCACCTAAACCTGCACCAACGATATGTATCTCTTTTTTATTTTTCAAAATTATATATTCTCTTTTTCCATGTGATATTTTTTTTTATTAATGAATGATAATAAGATCTAAAACCAATATACAGCATTATAATTATACTCAAAGGATTCACTACTAAAGAAGTTATTCCGTACCTAAATTTTAGATTGATTATTATTCTAGGTAAATATGATATAAAAATGACAATAAAAAATAAAATATCTACTTTAGATTGAAAAACAAAAACTAATATCAGTATTGGAAAAAGAATATACGCAACGAAAAAATATACTTGAAAAATAAAAAATCTTATGACATTTCCCAATGCAGGGTAGAAATTTTTAGTAAACCCCTCAGTAATTTCATTAAATGATTCATACATCCTAACTGTTATAATATTTTCCCCGTTAATTATTTTTGATTTTTCACCAAAAGTTCTCCATTTTTTCGCTAAAGATGTATCTTCGAAAAAATTATTTTTTACTAATTTGTGTCCACCAAGTTTTAAGTATGTTTTTTTATTAAAAAAAATACAAGCTCCGTGAGCTAAACCTAAGTTAGGTAAATTTATTTTTGTTGATATTATGTATGGGAAAATTGTAAAAACTATTAAGTTTAGTATTGGCATTAGTAATTTTTCTATTTTAGTTTTCATTACTATTTTTGGCCAAGCTGATATCATAGAATTATCACTTTTCGTACAAATCTTGTATAAATTTGATATTGCTTTATTTTTTAATGTTGTATCAGCATCGACAAAAAGTATATATTCACTTTTTGAACTAATTGCTAGCCTATGACAAGCATAATTTTTACCTAGCCATCCTTTTGGTAAATTTTTTGTTTCAGTTTGTTTTACTATATTTTTATATTTCTTTACAAGTGATTTTATAATCTTTTCTGTTTTGTCAGTTGAGTGATCATTATATACTAATATTTCCTCAACTATTTCTCCTTGTTCAATAATGCTATTAACACATTTTTCTATATTTTTTTCCTCATTTCTTGCTGGGATTAATACCGAAACTTTATTTTTTTGATTATTTGTTTGATTGTGATTATTTGAATTAAAAAAGAATAAATTTAAAGATGCCACGATTGTAGGAATTAAGTATAGAATACATGAGATTGTTATTATTATAATTTCTAAATTATTCATTATTATTAAAAATAAATTTCGCTACCATCTCAGGCTGGTCTTCAATAGGAAGGTGCCCAGCATTTTTAACTTCAAATATTTTAGTATGATTTATTTGGTATTTGATTTTTGATATTGAACGTTTTACGGCCTTAAAGGTTTTATCTCCGTGTATTATGGACAAACTATTATCTAGATCTGAAAATATTTTCAATCCTGGGTGATTATGCATCATTCTTAAAAAGCTATATGAATTTTTATGGTTCATATCTGCGAAATGCTCAGTTAAGTTAGTATCTTCATTTCTTTTTGATTTGAGTAATAAATTACTTATGTATCTTCCTGTTTTTGATGCGAAAGTAGCCATATAGGCCCTTTCACCAAAATATTTGTTAACTAAAAGTAAAAAATACCAAGGTGTGTAAATAAAAGGATCAATCATTACTAATTTATTAACTTTATAGTTTAGTAACTTTGAAATTTCCAAACCTAAAACCCCACCTGTACAATTACCTACTAAGTTGGTTTTTTCATTAATTCCTAACTCATCAATTATCTCACTGCAAATATTTTGTATATTCCATTCATCAGGATCTTTTGATTTTCCAAATCCTTGTATATCAAAACTTGTAAAAGAAACATCTTTAGGAAGATATTTGATGATTGGAGTGTATGTATTATTATTACCACCCCAACCTGAAATACCAACATATTTTTTGGGACCTGAACCAAATTTTTTGCAATATATTTTTTTATTCATTGTTTTGTAATACTCTTTCTGAAACCATTTTCCCGCTAAGTACACACATTGGTAACCCCGTTCCAGGTGTTGTAGATGCTCCAACAAAAAATAGATTTTTATATTTTTTGGATTTATTTGAATTTCGAAATGGACCAACTTGAAATAGGTTATGTGAAGCGCCAAAAGCAGAGCCTTTATATAGGCCAAATAAATCTTTCCATTTTTTTGGAGAAATAATTTCTTTATTTATAATATCTTTTTTGTTGATTATAATCTCATGTTTCCTTAACCTTAATAACACCTTATTAAGTAGTTTTTCACTAACTTCATCCCATGAATAATCTTTGTTTTTTAATGGTACAGGGATAAGTATAAATACACCGGATTTATTTTCTGGTGCTAATGACTCATCATTATTAGAAGCTACTGAGATATAAAACGGAATATCTTCAGGTATATTATTATTTTTCATAATTTCTTCATATGCAAATTTTGTATTTTTTGGAAAAAAAACTCTATGATGTTCCAAATTATTTAATTTTTTATTTATTCCCAAGTAATATGTTATTACTCCTGGCGTCATTTTAGGCGATTTGAATTTTTTTTCGCCAAGCAATTTATCCATAGTTGTCGGTAAATCTACATTAGAAATTATTTGATCACAGTACAATTTTTGATCATTTAGTAATGTGATTCCTTTGACATGATTTTTTTCTTTAATTATATTTTTTATCTTAGTATTTTTATGTATTTTCACACCTTGTTTGATAAGAGATTTTTCTAGAGATTCAACTAATTTATACATTCCTCCTTTTGGTAGCCATAATCCGTATTCAAGCTCTCCAAATGGTAATATAGAAAAAATTCCTGGCAAGTCATGTGGGGCTCCGCCCAAGTACATGGCGTATGAACCAAATGCTTCAATTATTTTTTTATTCTTAAAATGCAATCTAAGTTGTGATTCCATTGACCTAAATAAACCTAGTTTTAGTATATTTCTTAGTCCAGCGGAAAAGAACCACTTAAGTGGAGACTGGGTATTTTGAGTTACTAAATTATCAAATGAAACACTATATTTTTTTCTTGCATCAGATAGAAAATTTAATAGACCTATTCCATCTCTTGAATCTAACCTTATGCATTCTTGTGAAAGTTTTGTTAAGTCTGATGAAAGTTGAAATGTTTCTCCGTCTGGCCAATAATACTTAATTGCAGGGTCAATTTTTTGTAACTCTAATTCTTCATTTAAGGAAGTTCCAACAAATTGATATAAATCATCAAAAACCCAAGGATAATTTAGTAATGACGGTCCTGTATCAAATATAAAACCATCTAAATCTAGGATATTTGCTCTTCCTCCTAAAGTACTATTTGCTTCAAAAATATGAATTTCATAATCACTTTTAGATAGGTATAAACCCGCAGATATACCTCCCATTCCTCCACCGATTATAAATAGTTTATTTTTCATTTATTCATTACTAATGCTATAGCTAATTTCAAATATTGCTTTTTAGGTATAATAGAAATTTTTTCTACTACTGATAAACTTTCTCGTTGAAAATTATTTTTCTGTTTAATAATTTTATTATTTAATTTTGAATATAATGTATGACAGGCTTGAATTGCTAATCTGCTATCTTCTGTAAAATTATCTATTCTATTAGAACATTTTTCATACCATTTTTTAGCTTCTGTTGCTAATAAGAGTTTTGATGAAATTATATCATCAATATTTTTGTTTATTACTCCATGATAAATAATTTGATTTTTATTATTTTTTTGGTTTTGAGGAAGATAGCATCTTCCTCTAATAGAATCTTCAGAAACATCTCTTGCAAAGTTAGTTAACTGTAGTGCTATTGCTAATGACTTAGAGGTTTCCATACATTCTTCTAGTGATGAATTTTTTGAATGTCCATATACGTATGAAAGAAAGTATCCAACCACAGTTGCTGAACCAAAAATGTAATTATCTATAAGGTCTTTCCAGTCTTTATATTCACTAGGCTCAATGTCTTTTTTCATGGCATCAAGGAAAGCTATGTAGTATTTTTCTGGAATTTTATAACGATTACATACATCTCTAAATCCTGCAATTGTTAAAGAAATATTATTATTTAGCATTTCGTAAATATTTTTATAATTTTTAGATTTAACGAAGTCTATTTCGAATCGTTTTAAGATTTGAATTTTTTCAGCCTTTGAAAGGTTAAAAGAATCTACAACTTCATCAGGATACCTAACTGCTGCATAAATAATTTGAACATCTTTTTTTTTCTTTTCAGGAAGCAGTCTGGTAACTGTATAAAATGATGAACTGAATTTTTTTAAAATCACTTTGCCCCATCTTGACGCATGATCTATATTTGCACTATCATTTGGAAATTCAAGTACTTTTTTCTTAGCCTCAAAATGTTTTTCTTCCCAAACATTTTGAGTCCAAACTAATTTTGCTTTTTCCTTATTTATGTATTCCATGTGAAAAAATTATATAGAACCATCAATTATCATATCTATTACTGTTGGTTCTCCAGAATCAATTGCTTTATTTAGTGTGCTATTAATCTCTGCAGGGTTTTCTATTCTTACACCATTGATCCCATAAGCTTTTGCTTGTTCAGCAAAATTTATCTCATGATGAAAATCCATTGCAAAATATGATTTTGGAGGATCAAAATTATTTAATCTGTGGTAATGATTCATGTTAATCTTAAGTACCCTGTAAGATGAATTATTACATATCACAAATATGGATGGTATTTTAGAATTTGCAGCTGTCCATAAACCTTGAATTGTCATAATTGCGCTACCATCACCAATTACTCCAACTGCAGCTTTCGATGGGTCTCCAAGCTTCATACCCATTGTGGCACCAATTCCCCAACCAATTGCTTGCCCTCTACATCCATAATATGATCCTTGTGTAGATGGGAGCATAGATTCAAATAAAAGTTGGCTATTACTTACACCATCATTAAATACTGAGCTTTGTTCAGGAAGTGCTTTTGCTAGCTCATCTAGCATTTTCGCTGATGACATAGCGTGTCCATTTTTCATTTCTTGGTTGACAAGATTTTTGTGATTTTCTTTTCGTGTATCACTCTCATATTTTGCTTCTATTGCTCTAAAAGATGATGCTTCTCTGTACGGACCTGTCATAAGTGACTCAAGATTTTCAAATAATTTTTTCATTGCATTTTTAGGTGATGCAATTATCCCAATATCAGTCGGTTCAGATTTACCAATCTCATTGTTATTTATATCAATATGAATTAGTTTGGTATTAGGGCTAACAAATTCTCCTTTTTGAAAAAAGAAGTCCTCAAAGACTGGGCATCCTACGGCAAGAATTAAATCAGCATTTTTTACAGCTGTGACAGCTTCAATAGTTCGCATATTTAAGTTGCCTTGCCATAATGAATGATTAGCGGGGAAATTAACTTCAGATGAGTTGTGTCCGTATACTCTCATCCCTGCAATTTCTGCAAGTTTTACGGCTTCATCAACAGCATTAGTTTGAGATATTCTATCACCAACTATTAGGATTGGTTTTTTAGATGGCATTATCATATCGCATATTTCTTCTGATGTTTTATCATCTATATTTGTAGATATATGTACATCGGAAGATGGAATCAAATTAACATTAGCAACATCATCAAAAGCATTTTGCGACATTGAGACAAACGTTGGGCCAGTTGGAGGAGTTTTTGCTTCCTGAAAAGCTCTTCTTATAACTGATGGAACTTGTTCGGCATGAGTAATTTCTGTGCTCCATTTAGCAAAAGGTCTTGCCATATCTGCTAAATCTGACCTACCTGCTGCCATTTTTCTAATATCTTTATTTCCTGCTGTCATTACCATAGGTGTCCCAGAGTATAACTGATCAATCATTAGTGAAAGCCCATTTGCCATTCCATTATCGATATGTAAACTTACAAAAGGAACTTTTTTTGATGCTCTTGCATATCCCTCAGCTAAACCAACAGCAACTCCTTCTTGCAAAACAAGAATATACTCAATAGATGGATATTCATTCATTATTGCCATCATTGGTGCTTCGCTTGTCCCAGGATTGCCAAACATATAGTTTACACCTTCTTTTTGAAGCATTTTAAGTAGAGCGTGTTTTCCAGAGATATTTGTCATAATTATCCTTTATGTTAAATTATACTATTCTACAAATACTAATTATATTTAGTATTTATTTATTTTTATACTTTATTTATCTTTATTAATTGATTTAAGTTTTTTTACCCAATCATCTTGTGATGGTATTTTTGAAGGTTCTAATGCTCTTGCAAGATAATAATCATGCATTTTTTTATATTTTTTAAAGGCTTTTGACAATTCCTCAATAGGCTTATCTGAGAAATCTACTCTTATATCAATTGGAAAAATTTCATCTTTTGAGCCTATCATCAAACATGCTGATCTTTCTGGTAAATGTTGACCGTCACTTCCAGATTGTCCTCCTGATTTTTTCCCTGCGATTAAACTTTTTATGAGTCTCTCACCTAGTTCATATTCAGAATTTTCTTCAAATGATTTCATCATATTTATAAGAACTTTTTCGTTATATAAAAAGTTCCCTATTGCAATAGAATTTTTACTTTTAATCGATCCTTTGAAATACTTTGTTTTTGAACCTGTATGAGTATATTTATCACCATTTAAGGATAAAACTGCTATCTGACGATATTCTTGAAATTTATCCTTATTTAGGATTTCATTGATGGCTAATTCCGGATCTTTTGTTTTAATTATTTTGGCTATTTTTTCTCCAATAAGTGGATTTGTTGATGCCTGAGAAGTTATAGCATATTTATTTTCAACTAATTGAGGACATGTTGATCCCACGGCTAATGAATAAGTAGCAATTGCTATTCCTATTCTTGAGTTTTTTCTATCTACACCCATTATTGTATATGTCAAATTGGTCGTCCTATATAAACTTATGTAGGTATAATTTCTTTTTTTGTATTTTTCAAGAATAAAATTATTATTGAAGCAAAAATACTAAATAAAGCTGATAAAATAATAGCTAAATTATAGCTATTATTCAAGTCATAAATAATACCAGGTAATATCCCTCCTAGTGCCATACCTAATCCAGCTCCAAATACCTGCCATCCATACGTTGTGCCAATTGGAAATTTCCCAAAATATTGACGATTTATAATTGGGAATGCTGCTCCTTCTCCACCATATGGTATGGCCCATAAAACAGCAAAAGTATAAAATTCCCATATCTGTGTTGCATTAAGAAGAATCAATACGCCAACTCCTTGTCCAAATAGGCTAAAAAACATTATTGGTTTTGAGCCATATTTATCTGCAATAATTGGGGTTATTACCCTGCTAATAATACTTATTATTGATAATGTTGTAAGAAGACCTGCTGCAGTTAAACTAGATAACCCTGCATTTATCCCCATCGGTATAATTCCAACAAGAATGATCGAATGACTTACACAGCCCAAGAAATGAATATTTATAAGATTCCAAAACTCATTTTTTTTATAAATTAGTCTTTGTATATTTTTTTGTTCCAAAAGAGAAAAATTTCTATTTTTTATGCTTTTCTTTTTTTCAAAAAAACCATACGGAAGTTTTTTTATTTCCTCAGGAGTGTCTTTTAGAAAAAATAAAAATATCAAAAGAACTAATGTGCCAGTAATACCTATGATTATAAATGAGTCTCTCCATCCATATATTTCGAAAAATATTGCTAGTATTTGAACTGATATTGCTGGTCCTAAACTCCATGCCCCCATCATTAATCCAGTACCTAATCCAAGATATTTATCAAACCAATTTGAAACAATAGGTACAGCTGGAACTAATAAAAAGGCTTGAGCAACTCCAAAAACTAATCCGTATGATATATATAATTCCCATATTTGACTAATCTGAGATATCCAAATCATTCCAATAAAAAATAGTATTGTTCCCCATATCATTGTTTTTTTACAACCTATTTTGAAACAAAGTAAGCCTGCAATAGGTGATGAAAATGCTGTAATAATCGACATAAGAGCGTATGCTAGTCCAATGGATCCTGATGACCATCCAAATATTTCTACTAAAGGATCTACTAGTACCCCAAAGCCTATTCTTATGGCAGCGCCTACCATTTGTACAACGGCACAAATAAGGACAATTATCCATGCATAATGGTATATATTGTGATTTTTAAGAATTTTTTCCATTATTACCTAATGAAGTGGACAAATATAAAGAATTTGATCTTCCCACCATTGCTTTTCACCATCTTGTCCAATATTGGCTCTTTCAATGCTTCGATCAAAAGCTATGCCAGCAGATAAATAAATTAGTAATAATATTGAAAATATAATACTAATTATCATGAATGTGATTCCATTATTTCTTTCAGGAAATAATTTTATATTTTCTATAATATTATTCATACTAATCTATTTTCAATATTGATTAATTTAATTTAAAATTCATAATAGATATTATATTTAAAAATTATATAAAAACTATGACCAAAATAAATTATCAAGCCTTAATTGAAGAAAATTATGCTAATAATTTTTCAGAAAATTCATTGCCACAAAATTTTTCAGTAGGTATTTATAATGGGACTCAAAAATTTTTTTCGTCCTATACTATAGCTAATAAAAAATTATCTCATAATAAATACATAAGTAAAAATAGTCTTTTTCGTGTTGCTTCTATAACAAAAACATTTATTGCTGCTGCAATTTTACAACTAAGAGATTTAGGGAGACTTACCCTAGATGATCCATTATTGATTCATATGCCTGATTTTACAGTAGCTAGTTCCACTTCAGGTACTTTAGAGAAAGTAACTATTAAGAGAATGCTAACTCACTATTCAGGTTTGTCTACAGAGCATAAATTTAATAGCTGGGAGACTAAAAAATTTATAACGAAGAATGAACTTATTGATAGTCTTTCAGAAATTGATATTGTAGCCCAACAGGATGTTCAGTGGAAATATTCTAATTTAGCTTACTGTCTTTTAGGAATTTTAATTGAGAAAATAAGTCAAATGCCATTAGAAAAATATTTAAAGGATGAAATTCTTGAACCGCTTGGTCTTAAGAATACTTTTTTTTATCTTTCTGAGAATGATAAAAAAAATCTCATTTCAGGAAATAAATTTTCTTTTGAATTAAATAAACTGATTAGAGAAGATTTTATAGAAATGCATTCTATGATTGGAGCAGGAGGATTGATTTCTTGCACTGAAGACATACTTAATTGGATTTTATTTCAGTTGTCATCAGATGGTTTTGAGTCAGGAAAAATACTTGATCCTGATAGTTTATTTGAAATGCATATGCCTATATATATTTCTGATAATTGGAATCATGCTCAAGCATATGCATGGAGGGTACATAAGAATAATAATAACAATTTATATATTCATGGTGGTGGTATTTATGGTTACTCTTCAAATGCTGTTTTTTCGAAAAGATATAATTGTGGTGTAGTCATATTGTCAGATTTATGGCCTAATAATTTTCCAAATGATTTTTCTATATCTCTGATAAATACTCTTACAGAAAATCTAAATAACAATATTACAGATAAACTAAACTGTAAAAATAAAAAAAATAATCTTGAAAATATTACAGGAACATATTTTGCTGAACCTGGTCTTTATGTAGACATAAATTATGTTAATGACGAATTTTGGTTACAAAATAATGACAATTATAATAAGTATAAAATGCATGCTCCATCTAAACTTAGTTTTCTTGAAGATGGTAAAAAACATTTTATAGTTTTATCTGGCAG
>PBVQ01000031.1 GCA_002728715.1 Dehalococcoidia bacterium | reverse complement strand
TGAAGCTGGTCCTGGGTCAAATGAACCCGGTCCTGGATCAGGGTTTGAAGCTGGTCCTGGGTCAAATGAACCCGGTCCTGGATCAGGATTTGAAGCTGGTCCTGGATCCCCCATTCCTGGGCCAGGTCCCATCATTCCTGGATCTCCCATTCCTGGGCCAGGGAACTGTGCAAAGACAGGAGTGATTAGAGCAAAGTTAGAACTAATCAGTGAGAATACTATAAGTAGAGATAATATTTTTTGCATATTTTTACCTTTATTTGATTTAATCCTTTTTATAATTTATTTGCATTTAAACCCATCAACGATTCTATCAAACCTCAATTGAAGGACCGTCGAATCATCACCACTTACTGATAATGAGAAAGTGTTATTCGATGATGAACATGTCCATGCTCCTACCAAACCACCTCCTGCAGCTTTACCATCAGATTTGGTGGAAACAAATCCAGCAAATTTTCCTGAGGAATTATCTACAGATATATCACCCGAATTGATAGGTGTGAAAGTTTGATCTTTTTGACTTATTTGAAGTAGTGAAATTGCAGAGTCGACCGCAGTTTGATTATCACCAACATTTGGTTGCCAATACATAATCACATTTGAACCGTTATAACCAAAATTAATTATACCTTGTTCCTTGTCAGGATTTGTCTTGGTAAATCCATTGACCTGTAACCCATACTCATCTAATGCAGTATCAGCGTCCAAACGTAATGTAAATCCATAGAGGTCAAAAACATTAGTGATAGGAGTTGGAGTTGGTGTTGGTGTTGGTGTTTGAGTAGGAATTGGTGTAGGTGTTGCAGTGCCTAAGGGTTTAGGGGTTGCAGTTGGTGCAGGTACTTTAGTTGGAGTGGGAGCTGGCTGTTTAGTTGGTACAGCTGTTGGTGCTGGAGCCGTAGTCGCAGTTGGTTGTGATACAGCTTTAGCTGGTGTAGATGTAGGAGTAACTGCTTGTTCGTCTGACCCAGACGAACAACTGAACATAACAACGGACGTTACAAGACTAAATAGTAGTAAAAACAACATCCGATTTTTATATAATTTATAACTTTTCATCTATATCCCAACATTCTTAAGTTTTTCTTTTAAATTTAATTTACTACTTTTTGTAGTAATTGTCATCTATTTTTAAAAACCAAGAAACGTTTAAATTGAGTATTTTAAATTACACTAATTTATGATTAAATTGCTAGAAATACCAGTAATTACTAAAAATAATATTATTGATAATGTAGTAACAGCAACTTTAGGTCCGACTTCAACAACTTTTCTTACATCAACACTAAGTCCAATCCCAACCATTGATATAAGAAATAAAAATTTACTGATACCTCTGATGAGGTCGGACTGCGAATTATTGATTATTTCAAAATTTCGAAAAATTAATAGCAGTATAAACCCAATAACAAACCATGGAACATATTGAAATAATAAATGGAAAAAATTACTTCCAGAATCCTGGTTGCTTCCAAGTTTTTCATTACGAAAAAATAAACTCATCAATATCACTAGTGGTCCTAATAAAATAACCCGTGTTAATTTTACAAATGTTGCTGTCGAAGCAGATAGTTGGCTAACAACAGATGAAGCGGCTACTACTTGAGATACAGCATAAACTGATAATCCAGCTATAATCCCATAATGATAATCTCCAATATTGAGAGCAGGTACAAGTAATGGTAATAGCAAAATTTCTAAAGCACCTATTATGGCAGAAATACCTATAGCTGCACTAACATGGTTAGCACTTGCTCCAATAACTGGAGCTACAACAGCTATTGCTGAGTTCCCACAAATAGAGTTCCCAGTTCCAACTAAAATAGAAAATTTTTTATCAAGGCCCAGTAACTTATGCCCTACTAAATATGAAATAATCATTCCACCAAAAACAGCAAAAATTATAACTAAAAATATAGTAGCTCCAGCTTCTAGGACTTCAGATAAAAAAATTGTAGCTCCCATCAACATTACTGCAAATTCAAGCAGACCCTTTCCAACCCATTTTGCACCTGGGTCAAAAATTGATAAATCAGGTTTTAAGTTTTTTATAATAATACCTATCAGTAGACTTATAATTAGACCATCAAAAAAATTTGAATTTGTTATATTATCGATAAAATAAACTACGAAACCTACTAATCCTGTAAGTAAAAAACCTGGAATATTTTTTTTATTTATTATGCCGCGAAGTTGATTCATAAACTAAAATACTACCATACAAGCAATAAAAAAGTACTAAAAAGCATCTTCTTCTAAACTTATTTGCTCTAAATCTTTTCTAGTGTATGTACCTAAAGATCTGAAATCATAATCAGTATAATTTTTTATCCATCTTAATGCAATTTTTGAAGATTTTTCATACCTGCTTACTATTTCATCATTATCACCTAAACCCGAAATAATATCTTCTGTTTCTGTTGTTATAATTTCTTTTACAAGTTCAAAAGAATGAGCCTCTTCAGTATCTTCAGCTATAGATTTATGGATAATTCTTTGCGCGATTTGAGCTGTTGATATTCTTGCAGTGGCTAAATCTTCCATCAAAGCTGGCCTTTTTCCTGGCCTTCCAGATAAACGATCTATACCCTTAGCTCCTCTACCATTTAGCCAGCCTTCAAGATACTCGATCAAAGTTCGTATATTTTGTCTTGTTCCTTCTCGAGTTAATTTTCCTGAGGGATTATCTATTTTCACAGGGTAATTTTCCGGAATTTTCATTTCTTCTGAAGGTTTCCAATCAGAACTTGATAATTTCTTAAATGGTTCGGCTGCAGAATCCATATGATAAATATGTGCAACCCAAGCTCTAACAAAGCCTTGCTTAGCTTCCCACTCTTTATCTGATTTTATAGATTTGGCTGCTTCATCATTTACTTCTTGATCTTTCGAAGGCAAAGCAGTAGCCATACCACCTATCGGAACAGCATTATGCTTTAGGCAAACTGCGACTAATCTTCTAAAAATATTTGACATAAATTCAGTATTTTGAATTGTTACATCAAATCTATCTGGCCACACATAATTTTCATCATGTAACACATACTCTAAAATACTAGCTTTAAGATCCCATCGCGCAGCATTTAAACCTGCTGCATATTCACCAAGCTCAAATAACATCTCTTCCATTTGGTATACGGCAGGTAGTGATTCAATAAGGATAATTGCCTTGATATTAATATCTCTTAAATCGTTAACGTAACTCCTAATTTCAGAAAAAAGATTGTTATAAAATTTTGCTTCTCTTTTGGATTCCGTTTTAGGAATATAAAAATAAACTGATTCACCTTTTTTGTGCTGTGCCCTGCCTCCAAATAAAAGGGTCAAAGTTGTTCCCAATATAGTTGCTGAAATTGGCCTGCCATCAATACAAACTTGTGGTTCATCCAAATGTAAACCACGCTCTCTATGCATGAAAAAAGGAATTTTGCCTGGTTGTAATTTATATTCTTTCCCAGTATCAGGATTCTTATATTCGAGTTTACCCAAAGTTGCATTCATCCTATTTCTTGTCGCATAGATAGTATCTTCAAGAGTGTGACCAGCTGCGTCTTCATCATCATCTAAATCACCTTCAGCTCTAACTCCATTAGGGCCAGGATTCAATGCATTAATAAGCATAGAAGTTAAACCTGCAGGTCCAGAAATTTCAATACCAGGCACCCTTAATTCTTCTGGTAAATCTTCAACTGACCACTCCCCATTTGCCTCTGATTTTTCCAAATGACCTAATTTTCTCCCAGATCTAGCAAGGGCTTGATTTTCTACTCTTATTTTTCTAATTTCATCTAATTCCGATAAAAATTTATCATGCAAATGTATAAGTAATTCTTTAACTTCATCTGTAAATATATCTTCACATGAAATACTAGAAACATAAGAAAACCTGTTGGTCATTTTTAACTCCCTAAACTAATTTATAATAAAATTATTTAACAAACTAATTAAATATAAATGAGCGATGTTTTAATGTAAACATCGCTCATTTAAAATTTCATGTTTTTATGTTAATCTGCACCGTCTGATATATATGCTCTCTCACCATGATCACTAATATCAAGACCATTATCTTCCTCAGTTGTGGAGGACCTTAGTTGAATTCCTGGTAAAAATTCAATTAATTTTAGAATAATTACTGTTACTAATAATGAGTAAAATGCAGTACTAACAATTAGCAATAGATTTGCAATAAATAGCTTTGATTGACCATCAATCAAACCTCCTTCGGTTGCAAAAATTCCTGTTCCAATAAGCCCTAACATTCCACCCAAGCCATGAACTGCAAATACATCCAGTGCATCGTCCAAGGAAACTTTACCTTTAAAGTAAACCGCATAGAAGGTTATAGTTCCACTTCCAAGCCCTATAATTAATGATGAAGCTACATCAACTGAACCTGCTGCAGGCGTGATACTAGCTAAACCAGCTATAGCTCCTGTGGCAGCACCTACTCCACTGACCTTACCTCCATGAAATATACCTAAAATCACCCAAACCATCATACCCGTAGCGGCACATGTATTTGTTACTAGAAAGGCATTGATTGCAGTTCCATCTGCAGCTAATCCAGACCCAGCATTAAATCCAAACCAACCAAACCAAAGCATAGATGCCCCCAATATAACAAATGGTACATTATGTGCTTGAATACCTTTTTCTATATTTCTTCTTCTCCCTACAATTGCCGCAACCGCTATCGCTGCCATACCAGCATTAATGTGAACAACTGCTCCACCAGCAAAATCTATAGCTCCTTGTTCTAACAACCAGCCTCCTTCTCCCCAAACCCAATGGGCAATAGGTGCATACACAAAAGTTATCCATAAGACTAAAAATATCATGTAGGCTTTAAAATTAAATCTTTCACAAAAAGCTCCAGTAATTAAAGCTGGAGTAATTATTGCAAACATCATTTGAAAAATAGCAAATATTTGCTCCTCTGGCGTATCTACCCCATAAAGTGCAAAATTTGATAGAGAACCAATAAATGCATTTCCCCCATCACCAAAAGCTAAAGAGTAGCCCCATAAAACCCAAATCAAGCTAGCTATTCCTAGTGAAATGAATGAGTACATAAGTGTTGAAATAACATTCTTACTCCTTACTAGCCCACCATAAAAAAAAGCTAAACCTGGAGTCATAAAAAGCACAAGAGCCGAGCAAGTAAGCATCCAAGCAATAGAACCAGAATCCATAAAATCCCCCCATTAGTAAATTAAATATAAATATTTAACATTATGTTTCATAAATGTTTCAAGAATGTTTCAAGAATTTATATAATTTAGTCGTATCTTATTCTTGGGTCTATAAATGCGTACAAGACATCGCATAAAAAAGTACTGGCTACATATAGTAAAGTGAACATAAAAACACAAGCTTGAAGTACAGGAAAATCATTATTATTTACTGCAGTTATAGCCATATCACCCATACCTGGCCAAGCAAAAATTGTTTCAACCAAAATTGCCCCATCAAGTAGCCCTGTCAAAGCAATAGTAATACCTGTAAGAGGCTGAATAGTAGCCACCTTGAAAGCGTGTTTCCATATAACCATATTATTTGAAACACCCTTAGCTCTAGCTAATCGTACATATTCTGAATCTAAAACCTGAAGCATAGCAGCCCTAGTAATTCTTGTATAGTATGCTAGTCCACCTGCCATTAAGGTTATAGTTGGAAGAACTAAATGAGGAAGATCAAAAAGTCCATCACCTCTTAGTCCTGCTGGTAATAACCTAAACTGCACCGCAAAAATAAAAATTAGAGTCAAGCCTAACCAAAACTGAGGTACTCCTTGGCCTAATAAAGCTATAAATCTTCCTATATAGTCGAATATTGTTCCCCTCTTGACTGCAGACAATACACCTAAGGGTATACCTATCATAAATGAACCTAACAGAGCTAAAAGCCCTAAGTGAATTGTGGCTGGCAATTTTTGAGTTACAATTCTTGAAACAGGTTTTCTCTCAAGAAGAGTTTCTCCAAAGTCTCCAGTTACTGCTCTTCCTAGCCATAGTGAATACTGAACAATTACCGGGCGATCTAAGGCAAGTTTTTTTCTTAAAGCCCGTTCACCCTCCTCTGATAAACCATATCCTGAGTTAGCATATAAATGTAAAGGGTCGCCTGCTGCTCTAGAAATAAGAAAAACAGCAAAAGTAGCAACTATTACACTAACAATTGCGAATAAAAATCTTCTTAGAATAAAATTTCTCATTTATTTATTTTTGCTCATTTTAATATAGTCTTTAACTAATATATAATTATTTCCAATTTTACTATTATATAGACAATTTATTTACACATTTTAAGTATTAAATAATGGAATTTTCAAACGACTTTTTGTAATTTCTTATAATTTTGTAAGCTACTCCAGTAAGTATTAAAAACATCCATAGCTTCATCGAAAGTCTTGGTTGAAAAAAGAGAAACTCTAAAACTTCTAACCCTGTCCTGCCCTCCAGCGTACCAAGAAAGATGCCTTTGCATCTGCAATAGTGCAATATGTTCAGAAAAATGATTTTTAATTAATCTGATGTGACGATTAATTATTTTTGTTTTATACTCATATTTCTCTTCATAACTAAGATTTTCATATTTTTCATCAAATATCCAAGGTTTACCTATCGCAGCCCTTCCTATCATAACCGATTCACAACCAGTGTATTTTTTCATTCTTTCAGCTTCTGAAATAGAACTTACATCGCCGTTTCCTGTGACAGGAATCGCGACGGATGAAACCACTTCTGATATTACATCCCAGTTGGATTTACCCGTAAATCTTTGTGCTCTTGTTCTTGGATGGACCGTGATTGCATCAATACCGATATCTTCTGCAATTTTTGCAACCTCAACTGCATTTAAATTTTTTTCATCCCACCCACTCCTAATTTTTATCGTAAATGGAACCTTTATTACTTTTCTCATTGCAGATAAAATTTTTGAAGTATTTTTCAAATCTTTCATCATTGCGGAGCCTCGGCCAGTCTTTGTTATTTTTGGTACTGGGCAGCCCATATTTAAGTCAATTATATCTGCACCTGAATCTTGTAACATTTTTGACCCTATAACTAAGTTTTCTTTATCAGATCCTAATATTTGTAAAGCTATAGGCCTCTCTTCAGGATAATACTTTGCTATATCGTCCAGAGTTTTTTTGCTTCTTTTGATTAAACCATTAGCGTCAATTTCTTCGCTAGTAGTTAATCCACTACCACATTCTTTAGCTATTGTTCTAAATGGAGCGTTAGATATCCCAGCCATAGGCGCGAGTCGGGCCAAACCTTCAACTTTTATATTTCCTATTTTCATAACTAAGAATCAATAGGTAAGTCTGTACCATGACCTAGTTCTATAGCTTTTTTATAAACAAAATTTGCTGCTGCAATATCGCTAATTGCAATTCCTTGAGATTCAAACAATGTAATCTCTTCATCTGACTCTCTTCCCAAAATATGTCCAGCAACAAGATCGGATAAATCTCTAATTCCACTCCACATAACTCTTCCACGTTCTATAGGGAATAATAAATCTCCTGCTTCTATTTTCGCATCTTCAATACTATCCACGACAATTCTATTTGCTCGTTTTATTACATTATCGTCAACTTCTTGACGAATCCAATGATTACTTCCTGCAGCATTGATATGTTGACCAGGTTGCAACCAGTCTCCAAGCAGCACAGGTTTCCTAGTTGTAGTCATAGTTATAACAATATCAACATCACTGACTGCTTCTTCTGCGGAAGATACCGTTGATATAGGTACACTTAATTCTTCTTGCATTTCTTCAGCAAATTTAGCTGAAAACTCCTCTGAAATATCGAAAACTTTTACACTTGATACATCTCTAACAGCACAAATTCCTTCAAGTTGCCCTCTTGCCTGATACCCTGCCCCTATCATTCCTACAGTTTTAGAATTTTCTCGAGACATAAACCTGGTCCCTATCGCACTGACTGCACCTGTTCTCATTTGGCTCAATCTAGGCCCTTGAACCATACTCAAAAGATCCCCTGTGTTTGAGTCGTAAAGCATAGTTATAAATCTTGTGCCTGCTCGAAAGCTTGTATATGTCTTAATTCCAAAAACTTCATCATCTGCTAAGTATGCAGCCATTAAGTGATGAAAACCCCTTGGCATCCTAATTCTAGATCTTGGTCTGTTCCATATTTTTCCGGAAGCCTCCTGTCTAAAGGCATCTTGAACTGCCTCAACACACTCCGGCATAGAGATCAAATTGTTAACATCATTATCATTTAGGTATAATGGCATAAAGCACTCCAAATTTATTTTTATTCATGAAATAGTTATAATCTTAAAATAAATCAAAATCAATAAATTTTTATATGGTAGATAGAATAAATATAGGAAAAGTAACGCTTTTATCATTATCGGATGGTTCTGCTCCTCCAGTTGACCCAACTTGGCCATTTCCAAATGTAAAAAAAGAGGAATGGAGTAACCATCTTAGTGCGTTAGATCATAATAATATGCATACTAGTAATTTTGGAAGTTTTATTATTATTTCTGGTGATGAAAAAATTTTAGTTGATACTGGATTGGGAAATCATACTACCAAAAAATTGACATCTCCGCCCATGAAACTAGAAAAAAATTTGCTAAAACTTGGAATAAGAGCAGAAGAAATAACAAAAGTATTTTTTACACACTTACATTTTGACCATATTGGGTGGGCTTTGGATTTTAAAACTAAAAAGCCATTCTTTGTAAATGCAGAATATTTAGTCCCATCCAAAGAATGGAATTATTGGGAAAAATGTGATGATCCTAAAAGATTTGACCATATTAATAGTTTTAATACAAATTTCAAAGAAATTATTAATTTTAACCAACTAAGTCTAATTGATGAAAATCAACCTATAACAAAAAATATTTCCACTTTCCCAACTCCCGGACATACTCCCGGGCATACTTCATTAATCATCTCATCTAACCACATAAAAGGATATATAACTGGTGATGTTTTTCATTCTCCAGCACAATTCACAAATCCCGATTGGAGTCACAGGGCAGATATAAATAGTGAAATGGCAATAAAAACAAGAAAAAACTTCTTAAAAAAACTAACTGGAGAAGAAATTATAGCTGCCGGACACCTAGACCATAACAAAAATATAGGAAAAGTCATAATTGCTAAAGAAAAAAAATATTGGAAAGGTTTTTAGGCGAAAACTGTTTCTAAATAGTAATTAATGATATAAATTACCAATTAATTTATAAGTTAATTAGTATAGGAATAATGACAGTGGGAATAAAATTCGAAAAAAATAATCATATAGCGACCATAACAATTAATAATCCAGATAAAGCAAATATCATGGATAGAGAAACATCGGATCAGCTCAATGATGCTTGGATTGAAATCTGGGAAGATCAAAAAATCAGAGTTACAGTTATTACTGGATCTGGAGATAAGTATTTTTGCGCTGGACATAATTTGGCTCCGCGGCCAGATGTTACTGATGAAGAAAGAGAATTTGTAAGAACAGAAAGTATATTTTGGCCTCCTGCAGGAACCCACGGTGGAGGACATAAACTTGGTGTAAACGGCAGAATGGGAGATCATTTTCCCCAGGTATATAAACCAGTTGTAGCTGCTGTAAATGGATGGGCAGCTGGGGCTGGATTTTATACACTATTATCAACAGCGGATATAAGAGTTGCATCTAAGGAGAATGCAAAATTCAAGTTTGCTTTATTAGATAATGGCTGGGTTGGTGGAGGACCTGGTGCAACATTGTTATCAAGACAAATAAGTCATGCACATGCCATGAAAATTTTACTAACTGATGAACCATTTAATGCTGAAAAAGCTTTAGAAATTGGTCTTATTAATGAAGTAGTACCTCATGTAAATCTTATGGAAAGATCCTATGAAATAGCAGAGTTAGTTAGCCAAAAGCCGCCAAATGCCACAAGAATGATGAAAGAACTGATAACTAGATTTAGAGATATTCCAGCCGATGAAGCATGGAGAGTTCAAACACTAATGAATCAACTATTAGTTAATCTTACAACTGATGGAGAAGAAGGCAGAAAAGCTTTCCTTGAGAAACGAAAACCTAAATTTACAGGAGGATTGAGAAGAAAAGGAGAGCCATTTGAAGAGCTAACTGATGAGCAAAGAAAACGAATCGATGAATTAAAAAAATATGGAGGAGCATAATATAATCTATGGGTGTAGAAAAAATAGAAATAATTAATAGATTTACATATGCTGATGGAAAAATCTTCAGGAATAATAAATCATATGAGCAAATTGACGCATTAGTTACTTTTTGCATTGATCCTAAAGCATCTCTCAATGAATCTATTGTAGATATTAATCTTATACCTACAGATACTGACGGAAAATTTAGGTTTACATCAGATTTTTCTATAGTTAAACCAGTTAGCAATAATCCTGGTGATGAAAAAATATTACTCGAATTACCAAATAGGGGAAGAAGAAAAGTTGTAGACACCTTTAATAGAACCCATGAAGAACCTTCTCATTCTCCTGGGCCTGGAGATGGTTTTCTATTTAATCATGGCTTCACTATTGCATCTATTGGTTGGCAATGGGATGTTTATCATAATGATGTATTAATGGGTCTAGAATCTCCTAATGCAGATTTATCTAAAGAAAAATATCGAGGGAAAAACGTAGTAGAAATAAGACCAAATAAAACTTCTAATACTTGGCTACTTGCTGACAGAATTCATAAACCTCTAAGAGCTGATTTAAGTGACGAAAGTGCCAAATTATACGTTAAAAATTTTGAAGATGATGTTGATGTATTGATTCCAAGAAGTAACTGGAAATTTGCTAAAGAAATCAAAAATAATATTGTGGAAAGTAATGAGCATATATACCTAAGAGATGGCTTTGTAAAAGGAAAAATTTACCAAATAGTTTATAAAACACTAGATTCACCTGTAGCTGGATTAGGTCTTTTAGCATTAAGGGATATCGGTTCATACTTAAAAAATATTACAGAAGGTAATAATCTTGAATTAGAAAAACCTAAATACCTATACGGATACGGGGTCTCACAAACTGGTAGAATGCTAAGACATTTCACATATCTTGGTTTAAACATAGATCAAAATAATAAAAAGGTTTTTGATGGGCTAATACCTCATGTTGCTGGAGGGAGAATGGGGGCTTTCAATCATAGATTTGCTCAACCATCAAACCAATCTTATCCAAGTTTTGGGCACCTTTTTCCTTTTTCTGATGGTGTAGTTAAGGATCCATTGTCCGGAAAAAAAGATGGTTTATTAGTTAAATCAAAAAATCAGAATTGTCTTCCAAAAATCATGTTTACCAATAGCTCTGCAGAATACTGGAGAGGTGATTGTTCTCTTACTCATATAGACATATTAGGAGAAAAAGATCTTGACTTAGATGAAAATATTAGAATATATCTTTTTTCTAGTACTCAGCATGGAGTTGGTGTTTTGCCTCAGTCAAATTCAACTGGAGCAGCCGAAGGTGCAATTGGTTTATATGGTTTCAATGTTGTTGATTATGCACCATTACTTAGAGCATGTCTAATAAATCTGCATCTTTGGGTTTCAAAAAATACTGAACCACCAAAAAGTCAGTATCCCAAATTAGATGATAAAACTGCAGTAGATAGATCTGTTGTAATGGATAAGTTTAGTTACATACCTAACTTTAAGGTACTTGATAATTTAAAACTTTGGAAAATTCGCACTTTATTTCTTGGTAAATACCAAGATAAAGGTATTGGTGAATATCCTCCAAAAGAGGGAGCTATGTATCCATGTTATGTTCCCGATGTTGACAAAAATCTAAATGAAATAGCTGGTATAAGATTGCCAGAAATAGTCTATCCTATCGCAAGCCATACTGGTTGGAATGTAAGAGACCCTCAAACTGGTGCAACTGACCAGATAGTCCCTATGCAAGGGTTTAGTTTGTGGTTTGATAAAAATTCTAATAGTAAAGACCCAAGGGGTGCGATAAATACAAAATACTCATCTAAAAACGATTACAAAGAAAAAATTTATTCCGAATCAAAGAAATTAGCGGATCAAAGGTATATATTAGATGAAGATATAGATTTAGTCACTAATAATGCTACAGAAAGATTTGAGTACTTAGTCTAGATCACCAGATTCAACGATCTTTTTTATCAAGTCTTCTGAATAACCAAGAATAGTTTTTAGAATTATTTCTGAGTCCCCACCAAGACTAGGTGGTTTGGAATAATTTGGTTTTAGATCAGAGCTTTTCCAAGGTAAACCAGGCATTTTTTTATTTTTACCATCTCTATCATTTAAATTTTGAAAAAATTCTCTTTGGATTATGTGATTTATATCAATGAGTTGATCACTGGATAAAGATTTATAGTTAGGTATTTTAAAATTATCTAATATTTCCAAACAATCCTTTTCAGAAATATTTCTTAAGTAAGAAGTTATAGATTCATCAATTTCAGCAATATTATTTTTTCTTTTTTCTAAATCCCAGCCCTTATATATCTCAGGTAGATTTATCGCATCGCATAATGATATCCACTCGTCATCATTAGAAATAGATATAGATATCCAATTATCTTCACCTTGCATCCTGTAAACATTATTTGGGAAGAAATATGTATCTATATTTCCTCTTCTACCTAATTTTTTCCCGCTAATCTGTTTTTCAATTAATGATTCGGGCATAGTAGATAGCTGTGCTTCGACCATTGCAAAATCTACTCTAAATCCTTCGTTTGTAATCTGTCTTTTGTATAGTGCTGAGGCAATCGCATAAGCTAATAGCATTCCACATAATGGGTCTGTCCAAGCTATTCCCATCGTTTCATTTTGATCATAATAGCCGTTTAGACCAGCAAATCCTGTATATCCTTGTAGAAGAGTACCATATGCTGCATATTTAGCAGTGGGTCCAAATTGCCCGGTTCCTGAGGCAGAAACCATAACAAGATTAGGATTGATTTTTCTTATTGTTTCCCAATCCAAACCTAGCCTATCCATAACACCAGGGGCAAAATTTTCTATAAGTACATCACTTTTTGAAATAAGCTCTTTAATAATTCTCTGTCCATATTCTGATTTCAAATTCAATGATAGTCCCAATTTAGCTTGTCCTAAAACATCGTGCAATTGACCTGATCTACCTGGGTCTGGTCGTTGTTTAGATTCAATTTTTACAACTTCTGCACCCATTGAGGATAAATATCTTGTAGATGTAGGCCCAGCTATAACCCAGCTTAGATCTACTACCCTAATACCTTCCAAAGGAAGTTTTCTAGCAATGCTTTCTATTTTTTTTGTCTTCGTATTCTCTAACCAATCAATATTTTTAGCATTAATAAAATTGTATTTATTTACAAAAGAATTCTTGTCACCATTAATAGTGTATGGAATACCAGGAAATTTTACTGAACCATTATCATAAGCAAAATCATTAAAATAATTTCTTACTGATAAATGCTCTGAATCTAGGTGATAACTAGGATGATATCTTGGATAGCATGGAATCCTATTTTTTTGTAAAAGATGAAAAATTTCTTCTGCATCTTTTTGTTTAGTCCAATTAGAAAGATGGTTTATTACCTCATCCGAGTTTTCTTCTCTTAGTGCTTTATTTGAAAATTTCTCATCGTTTGCCCAGCTTGGGTTGCCTAAAAGTTGCACAAGGGACTTCCATTGATGTTCTTCTCTAGGAGATATACCGACAGAGCCATCTTTTGCAGGCAATATAGTTAGAGCTGGACCTGGTGTCTTGGTCTTTTTTCTTGGCCTTGTATTATTCCCACCAAAAGATTTAGAAGCCAATGTTACTGGCTCCATAAATGCCAAAGCTTCTTGCATTGACACATCAATAAGACTTGCACTAGGAGAACTTGAATTCAAGTAGGTAGCAAAAGATGCCGCAGTCGCAGCTGCAATTCCTGAAATAAATTCAGACTGTTCACCAAAAGCTCGTACTGGTGGAGATGTCTCTAAATCTTCGACAGGACCTATAAGACTTTTTGCTAAACCACTAGAATGAAAAATATTAATATCATTGGCCTTCTTATGAGAATCAGGCCCAGTAAGTCCGTAGGGAGTTATAAAAATATAAGGAATATTAGGGTTAAAGTTTTTTATTTGTTCAAAGTTCAATCCATATTTTTTTAACTCATTGGGATGCCATGAACTAATCAATAAATTTGCACCCTTTAATAAATTTATAAAAACAGCCTTATCTTCAGAAATTCCTAAATCAAGTTTTATTCCTCGCTTTCCTACGTTTTGAGATAAGAAAACTCCACCTACATCTTCAGAATTATCAGGTATTAATGGTGGCTTATTTCTATTTGGATCTCCATCTATTGGTTCAATTTTAATTACATCTGCACCCAGTTCAGAAAATAATCTGGCACAAACAGAACCTGCAAGTCTATCTCCAATTTCAAGAACACGTAGGTTAGTGTATAACTTAGAATTCATTTCTACATATTTTTAATATTTTTTTATCCACAATTCACACCACACTGGTCTACCCAATGACCCTTAGCATGTTCTATTAAGCCCATTTTTGTATTTCCTTTTTTACCTTCTTCAGTTGGCTTAGGGCACCTTGTTCTAAAGACACAACCAGAAGGAGGATTTGTTGGACTAGGAATATCACCCTCTAATATAGTTCGTTGTCTTTTAGCCTCAATTTCAGGATCAGGTACGGGTACAGCAGAAAGCAGAGCTCTTGTGTAAGGATGAACAGGGTTATTATAAATTTTATCTCTATCACCATATTCTACAATATGACCAAGATACATTACTGCGACTCTATCACTTACGTGTCTTACGACTGACAAGTCATGAGCAATGAAAAGATATGCAATATTAAATTCTTTTTGTAAATCTTCTAACAAATTAATAATCTGTGCTTGGATAGAAACATCTAATGCAGAAACTGGTTCATCAAGAATAATTAATTCTGGATTAGCTGCTATAGCTCTAGCTATACCAATTCTTTGTCTTTGTCCGCCAGAAAATTCATGAGGATACCTACTAATCATGGCGGAATGCAAGCCTACAATTTCTAATAATTCCAATACTCTTTTTCGTCTGTCTTCATCATTATCAAATATCTTATGAGTTAAAAGAGGTTCAGAGATAATTCTCTCAGCAGTCATTCTTGGATTCAAGGATCCATATGGATCCTGAAAAACAAATCCTACTTGTTTTCTAAATTCTCTAAGATTTCCACCTTTAAGATTGGAAACATCATCTCCATTAAACTGGATATTACCAGCTGTTGGATTAACTAGTCTTATTATTGCTTTACCAACAGTTGTTTTTCCCGAACCGCTCTCACCAACTAAACCTAAGGTTTCGCCAGATTTTATCGATAGATTTACGCCATCAACAGCTTTAACATAACCTTTATTTTTTACAAAAATAAATCCCCTATTAATAGGAAAGTGTACCTTCAAATCTTTTACTTCTAGAACTGTCTTATTTGCAATTTTTGCCATTTTTATTCACTCTACTCAATTATTTTGACCACATTTCATACCACATTGATCTACCCAGTGTCCCTTAGATACTTCAATCAATTTCATTTCAATATTTCCTTTTTTACCTTCTTTGGTAGGACTTGGGCATCTTGGGGCGAAAGAACAACCTTTAGGTAAATTAGATAAATCAGGAATTTCTCCTTCTATAGTTGTGAGTCTCTTTGAACCTGTGTTAAGTAAATTTGGAACAGAACCAAGCAAACCCTGAGTATATGGATGACCTGGTTTTTTATAAACATCCATCGCAGTTCCAGTTTCGATGATTTTACCTGCGTACATCACATTTACCCTATCAGCATATCTAGCCACTATTCCTAAATTATGAGTAATTATTATTAGAGCAGTTTTAGACTCTTGAGTTACCTTCATTAATAGCTCTAGTATTTGAGCCTGAACCGTTACATCTAAAGCAGTTGTCGCTTCATCAGCGATAAGCAATTTTGGATCACAACTCATAGCAATAGCAATCATAACTCTTTGTCTTTGACCACCACTCATTTGATGAGGATAATCATTCATTTTTTCTAAGGCATCTGGAATACCAACCTGAAGTAATAATTCACCAGCTCTATTCCAAGCTTCTTTTTTTGACAAATTTTTATGTAAAATTAATGATTCAGATATTTGAGAACCTATAGTCATTACAGGATTTAAGGACGTCATAGGCTCTTGGAAGATCATGCTAATTTGTTCGCCTCTTATACCTTGTAGCTTCCCAGGTGGAGCTTTGACAAGATCATTTCCTTCAAATAAAATTTTCCCATTTACAATTTTTCCAGGTGGATTAGGAATTAGCCCCATTATTGATAATGCAGAAACACTTTTGCCACAACCACTTTCTCCAACTATGGCCAAAACTTCTCCCGCATCTAAGGTAAAAGATACATCGTTTACAGCTTTAATCAAACCAGCCCTAGTACTAAAATGGGTGGAAAGATTTTGCACTTCCAATAAGGTTTTTTTTGTAGATTTTTTTGATTTACTACTTGTTTTTCTTTTTGTAACCATAAGTTTACTCTAAAATTAAATTTTCCCTCTTAATCTTGGGTCCAGAACGTCTCTTAACCCATCTCCAATAAAACTAAACGCCATAACTAACAACACAAT
>PBVQ01000030.1 GCA_002728715.1 Dehalococcoidia bacterium | reverse complement strand
CAATTATCACCGATTATACTATTAGATATTTGACTATTGGGTCGAATAATTACATTTTTGCCAATTTGGGCCCCATTCTTTATATGAACCCCTGGTTCAACTGTAGTACCTTTACCTATTTTTACATCATCATCTACATAAACATTATTTATATCAACAATGTTTACTCCATTTTTTTTATGTTTATTAATATTAAATTGATTCATATCAGAAATTATGTAATATATATTTTATATAATAGTACGTATTATATATGTTTTTTATTACACGAATTTTTTCACTCAGTGTAAAGTTAAATATTATAGATTAACCAAAAATAGGAGAGGTGCCAGAGCGGTTTAATGGGCACGCTTGGAAAGCGTGTGTGGGTGCAAGCTCACCGCAGGTTCGAATCCTGTCCTCTCCGCCATATAAATACCATTTTACTTTTATAATAGATATAATAATAATAACCCACTAAAAAATTGTTTGAGGTATAAATTTGTCAAAAAATCTAGTCATAGTTGAGTCACCAACAAAAGCAAGAACATTACAAAGGTTCTTAGGAAAAGAATATGTGGTTGAAGCATCGATTGGACATATCAATAATCTTGAATCAGGATATGGAGCAAAATATACTGGACCAGTAGCAGGAGTTGATAAAGATTTTGAACCAGTTTGGGGTCTTGAAAAAGGCGCAAAAACTAGAATTGATAATTTGAATAAATTGGCAAAAAATTCTGAAATAATTTATCTAGCCGCAGACCCAGACCGTGAAGGAGAAGGTATTGCTTTTCATGTAGCAAATGCTCTAATTGAAAAAAAACAACCAAAAGAAAAATTCAAAAGGGTTGTTTTTCATGAGATTACTGAAAAAGCGGTTAAAGAGGCTTTTGAAAAAGCAGGCCAGCTAAATATGGACTTAGTTGATGCTCATATTGGTAGGAGATTAGTTGACAGATTGGTTGGTTTTTCATTAAGTGGACTTACTTCATCATTACTTAGATTAAAAAGACTATCCGTAGGAAGAGTTCAATCTGTTGCTGTAAGCATCATAAAGGATAAAGAAGATGAAATAAAAGCATTTGTTCCTACAGAATACTGGAATATAACTGGTCATTTTTCTAAAAACAAGAAAGCATATGAAGGAAAACTATTTGAGGTTGATGGAAAATCTCAAAAAGAATTAATTATATCTAATAAATCAGACGCATCAAATATTCAAAATAACCTAGAAAAACAAAAATATAAAATAGATTCAATTAAGTCAAATATTAGAAAAACAAAACCAAGGGCGCCCTTTACAACGAGCTCTCTTCAGCAAGATGCATCTTCTAAACTAAGAATGAGTCCATCAGTTACCATGTCAACGGCTCAACAATTATTCCAGGGCATAAATATAGGAAATGGAGAAGAGGGATTAATTACATATATGAGGACTGACTCAACAGCCTTATCACAAGACTCCTTGTATGAAATAAGAAATTTTGTTAAGAAATCATATGGAGACAACTATCACAGTGAAAGAAAATTTAAAACTACATCCGCTAATGCTCAAGAAGCTCACGAAGCTATAAGGCCTACATCAATAAGCCGAACACCTGAATCAATAAAAAAATATCTAATTAAGACAGATAAAAATGGATCGACTAATGACAGGCAGTTTAGGTTATATGATTTGATTTGGAAAAGAACTGTAGCCAGTCAAATGACAGAGAGTCAAAATAAAAAAACAACAATTATTACTACTTCATATGATGAGAAATATAAATTTAAGTCTGATTATGATGAATTAGTCTTTGATGGATTTAAGAAATTATTTCCTGAAAAAAAAGTAGATGGAATGCCAGATGTTGTCCAAAATGAAGAAATAAGTTTTGACTTTTTTAATAAAGAACAGAAATTCACACAACATCCTCCAAGGTATTCTGAGGCATCTCTAATTCGAACTATGGAAGAACTAGGGGTTGGAAGACCAAGTACATATGCAAGCATATTAAACACAGTTAAAGAGAAAAAATATATTTGGGTGATTAACAGATCAATTTATCTAAGCCCAATTGGAAATGCATTAGTTGAAGAATTAAATAAACACTTCGCAAAAAGTGTGATGGACTATAAGTTTACTGAAAAAATGGAAAATGATCTTGATTTAATTTCAAATGGTGATTTAAAAAGATCTGAGTTTGTAAAAACATTTTGGAGTAATTTTGAACCGATAAAAAATAATTACGAGAAAATGGCTGAGGAAAATCCCAGAAATCCTAGTGATTATAACTTTATTCGAACAAACATTATATGCTCCTCTAGGACACCATGCATCAATTCTGAAACAGGAAAAGATTTCGAAGAGAATGATCCGCCATTAGGTAAAAAATCCTTAAATCCTTCATTAGAAAAATTACCTAGAATGGTTTGGATTAGATTTAGAAATAATAGAGGAGATGGAGGGTTTTTAGCTTGCGAAGATAGAGAATGTAAAGTTACAGCTGATGAAAGTGCATGGGCTGGTTTTGGAAGGCGAAGAAATAGATCAATACAAGCTCTAAAGAACTCAATGAAAGAAAAATCAATACACTAATATAATTTTAGTTTGATAATTTTTTAAAAACTTAAGAATATTAAATCATAAAAAAACGTAAAAACAATGTAGATGTGTTAATTATTATTTAATCATAAAATCTAAGTATGTAACTTAAACTATATTTATTGATTTATTATGAATTTACTAAGCGATTTTCTTAAATATCTAAAATTAAAAAAAAATTTATCTCCATACACAATAAGAAATTATTCTTCTGACCTAAATGATTTTTACATGTATGCAAAAAAGAAAAATATCTCTGATGAAAAAAAAATTACTAAAATTATAATAAGAGAGTATTTATCATCTTTGATAGAAAAAAATTATAAGAAAAAAAGTATTGCTAGGAAATTATCAGTTATTAGATCATATTTTAGATATCTTAAAACGAAAAAAATTATTAAAGAAAATTATGCTGAACTAGTATACGCACCAAAAAGTGCAAAAATACTTCCAATAATAATTGAAAAAAAAGAAATGTCAAAATTACTTTAAGCGCCAAAATTTAATGATAAGAATGGAGTAAGAGATCAAGCAATTCTAGAAATTTTTTACTCGACTGGTATTCGTCTTTCAGAGATGAATAAAATAGACCTAGATCATATTGATCATAATGAAAAAAATATTAGAATACTAGGTAAAGGATCAAAATATAGATTGGTTCTCTTCGGAGAAAAATGTGAAGCATCAATCAGAAACTATATTAAATATTCAAGAAATAAAAGCAATTCAAGAAATCTTTCTAATGCACTTTTCTTGAACAAGTATGGCTCAAGATTGTCGGTAAGATCTATACAAAGAATCGTAAAAAAGTATATGCTAATTTCTGGAATAAAAAATAATTTACATACTCACTCTCTAAGACATACATTTGCTACTCACCTTATCGAAGGAGGAGCAGATATAAAAGTAGTTCAAGACCTACTGGGTCACGAAAGTCCATCAACTACACAAATTTATACTCATACATCCGCAAAACATACGAAAGAAGCATACTTCAGGTTCCACCCAAAAGCTAAAATGAACGTCAAGTAATAAAATAGTAATGAGAATCATAAGAGAATATTAAAAAGAAAAGAAAAAATCATGTCTAAAAATACAAATAAAATTATAGTTGTTAATGGTCCAAACCTTAATAATTTAGGAAAAAGAAATAACAATTTTTATGGTAAAGAAACATTGCTAGATATTGAAAATCAAATGCTAGAAAATGCCAAAAAACATAATTGTGATGTATCATTTTTTCAATCTAATCATGAAGGAGCAATTGTTGACTTCATACAAACTTTGGATAAAAATGAATTATCAGGGGTAATAATTAATGCTGGTGCATTATCCCAAGTAGGATACTCCATCCTTGATGCACTATTAGATCTTTCACCTGTTAAATTTATAGAAATACACATATCAAACGTTTATACTAGGGAAGAATTTAGACAAAAATCAGTATTTGCAAAATTCGCATTAGGACAAATATGTGGATTAGGAACTTATGGTTACTTAGCTGCAATGAACTTTTTTATTAGTAAAAAGTATGAATAAAATTAAACACCCGAAAAGAATTAAAAATATAAGAAACTATCTAAGTGAAAAAAAACTTGACGGAATAATAATTTCTAACGAAGAGAACAGGTTTTATTTTTCAGGATTAAGAAGTTCTGCTGGATTCTTGTTTATCACAATGAATGATTTATATTTATTTACTGACTTTAGGTATACTGAATTAGCCAGTTCTGAAGCACCTGGATGGAATATACAAAAAATAACTTCTAGATTAGGCTGGTTACCTGAGATAATTAAGAAGTTAAGGGTATCTAATGTAGGATTTGAGTCTGAATTTATAACAGTAAACACATTTAATTTGATTAAAGACACTATCAACAGTTCAGATGTTGAAGTCACACTCATACCAACTACTGATATAGTTTTGACATTAAGGGCGGTTAAAGATGAGGAAGAAATTAAGTTAATAACAAAAGCCATCGAAATTGGTGATAAAGCTTTTGAGTATACAGAGAAAAATATTGAAATAGGGATGACAGAGAAAGAAGTCGCATGGATATTCGAAAAATCTGTTCGAGAGCAAAATGCTGAATCCATATCTTTTGATACTATAGTTGCTTCGGGTAAAAATGCCGCTAGACCCCACCATGCAACTGGTGATTCTAAAATCGAGGCTAATTCTACTATTATTATTGATTGTGGTGCCAAATATAATGGTTATTGTTCAGATCTAACTCGAACAATAGTGATAGGAGACGCTGAAGAAAAAATAAAAAATATATACGATATCGTTCATATGGCTCAATTAAGTGCAATAGACCTTGTTAAAGTTGGAATGACAGGAGAAGAATGCGATAGTATAGCCAGAAAAATAATTTCAGAAGCTGGGTATGGAGACTTTTTTGGTCATAGCCTTGGACACGGCATAGGTCTTGATGTTCATGAAAATCCAAATGTTGGCCCTAGGTCAAAGTATATCATCCAAAATAATATGCCATTTACTGTAGAACCTGGAATATACTTGCAAGGATGGGGCGGAGTTAGAATTGAAGATATTGTGATAATAATTGATAATAAAACTCAAGTAATTAGTAAAGCAAAAAAAATAAACTTATAGATTGGAAGAAATATGACAATTTCATCTGGAGAAATAAAAAGAAATATGACAATTTTACTTGATGATGAGGTTTATCAAATACTAGACTGGCAGCACAGACAAGCTCCAAAGGCTCCTCCAACACTTACACTAAAGGTAAGAAATATTCTTACTGGTAACGTCTATGAAAAAAAACTACAAGGAAATCAAAAATTAACCAAAGCAGAAACTGACAATATTTCTGCACAGTATCTATATGAAGATGATGCATACTACTGTTTCATGGATAATATAACTTTTGAACAATTCAACATAGATAAAAATATTATTGGTGATAATATAAAATTTATTAATGAGGGAGATAATGTTGAATTAATAATGTTTAATGGTAATGCTCTTAACCTTGAATTACCACCGTCTGTAATTTTAGAAATAGTTCAAACAGATGTCGGATTAAAAGGTGATACCCAGAGTGGAGCAAATAAACCCGCTACAACAACTACTGGTTTGACTATTCAAGTGCCACTTTTCATAAATTCTGGAGATAAAATTAATGTAAATACATCTACTGGTGAATATACAGGTAGAGCCGATTAGAAATATGAATGAACCTTCCGTTTTTTCTGTCAGTGATGTAAATGAAATAATAAAACAAACTTTTCAAGAGCATTTTTTACTATCAAATATTAGCGTATCTGGAGAAGTCTTTGGTTATTCACAGCCAGATTCTGGGCATAAATATTTTACACTTAAGGATGATTATAGCCAGATTAGATGTGTGATGTGGAAAAGTAAATATAATGAGAGTAATAGCGGTGGGAACTTTATCATTGAAGGCTCAAAAATAATCTGTAAGGGTTATTGCAATATTTATGAAGTAAATGGGCAACTACAACTTTATGTAAGCAGGATTAATGCGCAAGGTGAAGGATCACTTCAGGCAGCATTTGAAGAATTAAAAGTAAAACTGAGAAATGAAGGCTTATTTGATGATTCAAGAAAAAGAAACTTACCTCAATTTCCAAAAAAAATTGTCGCCATAACCTCTTCTACAGGTTCGGTCATTCAGGATATGAAAAACGTTTTATCTAGAAGATATCCTATTGGAGAACTTTTATTAATTCCGGTCTCTGTTCAAGGTGAAAATTCAATCGATGATATATGTGATGCTTTTAAGATAACTAATAATTTTTCTGACATAGACGTAATAATTTTAGCACGTGGTGGTGGTTCTATAGAAGATTTATGGTCTTTTAATGATGAGCGTGTAGCTAAAGCTATATATGGGTCCAAACATCCGGTAGTCAGTGCAATAGGGCATGAAACCGATTATACAATTGCTGATTATGTGGCAGATTATAGAGCACCTACTCCATCTGTAGCAGCAGAAATTATAGCTCCGGATATGAAGAATGTAAAGAATAATATTAATGAAAAAATTAACACTGGTAAAAATATATTAGAAAAAAAACTAAACGAGAAATTTTATAGATTAGATTTAAATCTAGAAAAATTAAATAATAATTACCCTGATTTTTTAGAAATGAAAAAAAATATTTATAATTTAATATCAAGTATGGATTTTGTGATAAGTAACACGATTAAATCAAAAAAAGAAAAAATAACAAATATCAAAAATTCAATTAACATATTAAACCCAAAGCTATCATTAAAGCGAGGTTTTGCCTTAGTTAGAAATAAAAATGGTAAAATCGTAAATAAAACCGCAAGTATCAGCTTAGGTGAACACTTAAGTTTTGAATTATCTGATGGATCAGCAATTACTGAAGTAAAGGAAATTAATCAAGATGACTAATAAAAATAAATCTTCTTTTGAGGCTAAAATTGAAAAGATTGAAAAAATAATAGATAACTTACAGTCTAGCCAAGTTGGAATTGATGACTCACTAATTCTTCTTGAAGAGGCTCAAAATCTTGCGATTGAGTGCAATAAAATTTTATCAGATGCAGAATTAAAATTTTCAGAACTTAGAGAAAAATTTTCATCCAATGATAATTTAGAAAATCATTAATGTGAAAATTGGATGGTTTACATCGGCTGGAGGAGAGGGATCTTTAGGATTATTTGAATCTACATTAAATGCCATTAATACTAGAAATATTAATGGATCAATTAGTTTTGTATTTATTAATAAGGATTATGGAGAAAATAAAAACAGTGACAAATTTATGGACATTGTACAACATAATAAAATTCCTCTGATTACATTTTCATCAAAAAAATTTAAGGAATCTAATGAAAAAAATTGGAGTGAACTAAGATCAAATTTTGATCACAAAATTATAAATTTGCTAGATGATTATACTGTAGATATAGCTGTTCAAGCTGGTTATATGTTAATTGCTCCATTATTATGTAAACATTTCACGACAATTAATATACACCCTGCTCTTCCTGGAGAAACGATAGGTACATGGAAAAAAGCAATATGGGATGTTATTGAAAAAAAATCTTATGAAACAGGAGCTATGGTGCATATTTCAACTCAAAAAGTGGATGAAGGTCCAGTTATAAGTTTTGGTAGGTACAGCTTAAGCGATGAAAATTTTAGAAAAGAATGGAAAATAATAGAAAGAATGTCAATTAAAGAAATTAAGGATAAATATGGAGAAGATTTACGTTTATTTAATTTAATTAGACAAAAAGGTCTAATTTTTGAAAGAAAATTACTTTCAGAAACATTAGCAAAAATTTCAAATAATCAAATTAGTCTAAAAAATAATAATCCTCTAGATTTATCAGCATCAATATCATAATTTTATGCAGCAACGTTATGGTTATCTCGTGGTAAAAGAACATCTAATCGACTACCATCACAATCATATATCATTGGCCACAAATTCTCTTGAATGGTTTCGTCATTAATAACACATTTTTTTGCATTTTTAATATTAGGTAATTCAAACATAACATCAAGTAATAATTCTTCGATGATAGATTTCAATCCTCTAGCACCAGACTTTCTTTCTATGGCCATTTCTGCAGTAATCTGAAGTGCCGATTCAGTAAATTCCAAATCAACATCGTCTAACTTAAATAATTTAGAATATTGTTTTACTAGAGCATTTTTTGGTTCTATAAGTACTTGCTTCATTTGTTCAATAGATAAATCTGATAAACCAACAACAAGTGGTATTCGCCCTATAAATTCTGGTATAAAACCATATCTTAGTAAGTCTCTTGTTTCTAGCAACTCAAAATCTTTAGAATTTTCCTTAACTATTTTATTTGAAAAACCCATTGAAAATTTCTCTTTATTCACTCTTTCATTTATAACCTCTTCAATTCCATCAAATGCCCCACCAAGTATAAATAAAATATTGGATGTATCTATTTGTAAAAATTCTTGATGAGGGTGTTTTCTTCCAGGTTGAGGAGGCACATTAACTAAAGCCCCTTCAAGAATCTTCAGTAAAGCCTGTTGGACACCTTCTCCTGAAACATCACGAGTTATAGAAGGATTTGCAGATTTTCTTGAAATTTTATCAATTTCATCTATATATATAATTCCTTTTTCTGCTTTCTTGATATCAAAATTAGCACTCTGAATTAATCTTAATAAAATATTTTCTACATCTTCTCCTACATAACCAGCTTCTGTTAGAGAAGTTGCATCAGCAATAGCAAAAGGAACATCTAATATTTTTGCTAGGATTTGTGCAATGTAAGTTTTACCACAACCTGTAGGTCCTACTAATAAAACATTAGATTTCTGTATTTCTACTTCATCTTGTTTTTTCTCTTTTATTTCTGACCATATTCTTTTATAGTGATTATATACGCCTACTGATAATACTTTTTTTGCTCTATTTTGGCCAATGATATATTGATCAAGTAGTTCATACATTTCTTTTGGAGTTTTTGGAGTAGAAATATTAATATCTTCTTCATTATTGTCAGAAATAATTTCATTACATTTTTTCACACAAGAATCACAAATAAATATTTTATTCGGACTTGCAATTAGTCTTGAAACATTATTTTGAGATTCACCACAAAAAGAGCACAATAAATGCTCCAAATTTTCATTGTTTTCTGACATTTTATAACCTTTTATTTTGATGGTAATGAATCAGGAGACAAAACTTCATCTACTAGACCATATTCAGAAGCTTGCTCTGCATTTAACCAAAAATCACGATCAGAATCTTTTGCTACACGTTCATATGATTGACCAGTATGATCGGCTATAATCTGCCTCAATCTATCTTGAATTCTAAGAGTTTCTCTAGCATGTATTTCTATATCAGAAGCCTGCCCCTGAGTACCGCTTAATGGTTGATGCATATGTATTGTAGAATTTGGCATAGCATATCTTTTACCTGCTGCACCTGCTGTGAGTAATACTGTGCCCATGCTTGCACAAAGACCAACTGAGAAAGTAGCTACGTCACAAGGAACATACTGCATGGTATCGTATATAGCCATACCAGAATAAACTTCTCCACCAGGTGAGTTAATGTATAAATTTATATCTTTCTCAGAGTCTTCTCTGGCCAAAAACAAAATCTGTGCAACAATTAGATTTGCTATTTGAGCATTGATTGGAGTTCCTAAAAAAACTATTCTTTCTTTTAGTAGTAAAGAATATATATCATAGGCTCTTTCTCCTCTAGCACCACTCTCAATTACCATAGGAACAATGCTTTGTGGAATTCCCTCTAATAATTTATTTGAATTTTCATTTTGACTCATATTAATCATTTCCTTACTTTGTTTTTTTTGATTTTTTAATTGAAGATGTTGTTTTTTTAGTTGAAGGTGTTTTTTTAGTTGAAATAGAAATCAAGTCATCTAATCCTTTTTGCCTCTTTATATTTTCTCTAATAGATTCTCTCACATTTTCAGAATTAAAATCCATTGATTGATATTGTGGATTAGTTTTCAGTATATCAATCTCCTTATCAATTTCTTTATCAGTAACATTAAACTTTTTGGAAGCAATATATTCCTCTAAAACTAACATTTTTTTTATATTAATCTCAGATGTTTTTTTTGTTTCTTCTAATATTTCTTGCCTAGTTTTACCTATCCCACTCATATATTGATCATAATTAATATTATACTGAGAAAACTGCTTCTCTTGTTCTTCCATAGAATTATTTGCACTATGTTCAATTATCATAGGCGATATTTCAAATTTGGATTTTTCAACCATAAAGTCTAAAATCTTCTCTTCTAATATTCTTTTTAAGTTTTCCTCAGACCTTAATTTTAAGTTTTCTTTTATTTTACTTTTTAAGTCCTTTACTGTAGTTATATCTTGAGCTAAGGAAAGAACAAATTTATCATCCAAATTTGGGAGTTTTTTTTCCTTAACTGAAAAAACTTCTACATCAAATTGAGATTCTTTTTCCGATAATTCTTTCTTGAAATAATCTTTGGGTATTTTGATTTTAAAACTTTTCTTATCGCCTACAACAGAACCTACAATTTTTGATGAAAATCCTAATAAAGGATTGACAGAGTTTTCTTCAAGTAAGTAATCTAGTTTATCTGAAGAAAGAAAATTTTCTCCATTTATTGAACTTTTATAAGTAACATTAATCATATCTCCATATTTTGATTTTCTTGTTACATCTTCCCAGGTTGCTTGTGATTCAAGAATCTGATTAATTTGATTATCAATATCTTTACTCGTTACACTATCTGCCTTGTCTGTAAATTTCATTTTTGTCAAACTTCCAACTTTTACTTGTGGAATCAAGGCAACAGTAGCATCAATTTTTATTGGTTCCCTTTCAACAATTGATACACGAGGAGGAGTATTTGCTATGGATAGATCAGTATTTTGCAAGACATCTCCTACAACTTTTGGTATAAGAGTTTCTAATGATTCTTCTAATATGTATTCTCTTCCGACAAATTGCTCAACAATTTTATATGGAGCCTTACCTTTTCGAAAGCCAGGAATATTTAATCTATTGGCAATTTTTTTGTAAGCTATATTTAATTGGCTATTAGTAAATTTTTCACCAACTGATATGTGAAAGATGACTTGGTTATCTTTGTCATTTTCATGTGTAAATTTTATATCATCCAAAAAATTAGTCAATTTTTTCCACCTATACTTAATTGTACATTGAGAATTTGATTTTAACTACAAAAAACATCTCAAGCTTCCTCTTCATCAGGTAAAATTAGATTTATAAACAACTCTTCAAGTTGTTGGTTAGAAATTTTATTTGGGGAATCAAATAAAGGATCCTGTGCAGATTGAGTTTTAGGAAAGGCAATTACTTCCCTTATGGCTTTTTCTCCAGCCAAAGTAGCAATAAATCTATCTAAACCTAATCCCATACCGCCATGGGGAGGGGCCCCATATGAAAATGCTTTGATTAATTGTCCAAATCTATCATCAATTTCTTCTTCTTTATAGCCAATAATACTAAAAACTTTTTTTTGAATATTTGGATCGTGTATTCTAATACTTCCTGAACCCATTTCCATGCCATTACAAACTAAATCGAATAAATCTGCATGTACCTTACCTGGGTCTGATATAAGAAAATCTAAGTGCTCTGTTTTTGGTGATGAAAAAACATGATGAGCTGGCTCCCATTTTTTGAGATCCTCATCCCATTCGAATAGAGGAAAGTCATAAACCCAAGCAAACATTATCTCTTTTTGATCATATAAATTTAATTTTTCTCCTAAAAAGTTCCTTAAGTTAGATAAAACAGTATTTACTTTATTTTCCTGATCGGCAACTATTAAAATCATATCTCCTGGTTTAGCTGACATTTTCTTTGCTAATCCCTTAACAACATCTACATTAAGAAATTTTTTTAGGGGAGATTTATAATTTTCATCCTTAATATTTTCTATAGAATCAAAATTATTATCAAACAAAATATATACTAGACCTGATGCCCCGCTAGACTTAGCTAAATCAATGAGTTCATCCGTTTTTTTTCTATCATAATGCCCAGCACCAGGTGCAACAATACCTCTAATTACTCCTCTTTGATTAAGTACATGATTGAAAACATTCGATTCAGTATTTTTTAGTTCTTCAGAAATAGTAACTAACTCCATCCCAAATCTTAAATCAGGTTTATCTGTGCCAAATCTTTCGATAGACTCTTCATAAGATAACCTGACAAAATCTTTATCATTCTGTTTGTAATTATTTCCTAAAATTTCATAGGTTATATGCTTGTATAAACCTTCAACTAAAAGCATAACATCATCCTGATGTACAAATGACATCTCTAAATCAAGTTGAGTATGTTCAGGCTGCCTATCGGCTCTTAGATCCTCATCTCTAAAACACCTAGCTATCTGAAAATATCTGTCAAATCCTGAAACCATTAAGATTTGCTTTAATTGCTGAGGGGATTGAGGTAACGCATAGAATTTTCCTGGATGAATACGACTGGGAACAACATAATCTCTCGCACCTTCAGGTGTACTTTTTAGTAATATTGGAGTCTCAATATGGGTAAAATCTCTATCTGATAAATAATCCCATATTAATTTAGTAATTTTGTGCCTCAACGTAAATAATTTTTGCATTTTAGGTCTTCTTAGATCAATAAATCTATAAGCTAATCTGGTTTGATCATCTATCTCAATTTCGTCTGATATTTCAAAAGGAGGTGTTTTTGATTTATTTAAAATTTTTATTTCATTTGCTTGTAATTCAACTGAACCTGTTGATATCGAATCATTTTCAGCACCAGAAATCCTCTTAACAATTACTCCTTTTATTTGCACTACCCATTCCGATCTTAAGTTAGATGCTAAATCATGAGCATCAGAAGAAACTTCGGGATTAAATACAACTTGTAGGACACCTGATTTATCCCTAAGATCAATAAAAATCAAATTGCCATGATCTCTACGTTTGTTAACCCAGCCAGCTACAATAACTTCAGATCCGATATCCTTACTATTTGGTTCACCACAATTTTTATTTTTGTACACGCTTGTATATCACCTTTTATTATTTTTTGCACTTAATTTTATAAAAAAATTATTTTAAAATACCAAATTGTCTTTTCATTACCTGCAAATTTACGAAAGTTTCTGTTCTTCTTACACCTTCTATTGCACCAATTTCAATTCTGATAAATCTTCCTAGAGCTTCAGGATTAGGTAATGTTACCCAGACAAATACGTCATATGTACCCGTAGTCATAGCAACCCATCTAGTATGATCTAATTTTGCTACCTTATTTGCAGCTAACTCAACTTTATCAGGATCTATTTGTATACCGATGAGTGCCTCTGAGTCATATCCCAATTTTGTAGGATCAGGCAAAGCAACAACATTAATGATTTCATCATCGATTAATTTTTTTAGTCTTCTCCGGACAGTACCCTCGCTGACACCAGACTCCCTAGCTATAAATGCATTAGATGCCCTACCATCCTTTTCAAGTTGACTAATAATATTCCTGTCTAATTCATCCATTTATTTTTATATGCTTTCTTTTTGCTATTTTTATTACAATTATATCTAATTTATAGTAAAAAAAATTCAAAATTTTATATATTTTTACGCATTCAACAAAATAAGTTAAGAAATAGATCTAAAATATATAAATAAACTTATAATTTTTATAATAATTTTATGAATATAATTATTTACCTTTTATGTTAATTTATATAAAATTGTAAAAAATAACTATCAAGCATTATTTGCTTAAGAGAAAAATTATGGTCACAAATAATAACATTATTACTTTTACAGATGCAGCTAAATCAAAAATTGAAGAAGTTTTGAAAGAGCAAGCAACCGAAAATCACTATTTGAGGATAGCTGTCAACAACAACCCCATGGGTGGAGTGGAATATGTTTTTGGTCTAGAAGAAAAACCAAACGATCTAGACAATATTATTGAAGAACCTGTAAGAACCCTGATAGATAAAGATAGCGCACCGTTGGTTGAAGGTTCTAGTATAGATTTCGTAGAAGGATTTGAAAGATCTGGTTTTGTAATTTCAAACCCAAACTTCCAGCAAGAAGGATGTGGTTGTGGAAATGGTGGCGGTGGCTGCGGATGTGGTGGCGGTGGCGGTGGCGGCGGATGCGGAAGTGGTGGCGGTTGTGGTGGTCACTAAATAATATTTATATGAATTCATACAAATATTTATTTAGGTATGTTGAAATTGTATGCAAAAAAACTATATTATAATTGTATTAGATTAGAAAATATTAATTTTTTTCAAAGTAATTGGAGGGTAATTTGACTTTTATTATTGGCAAGTCTTGCGTAGGTGTTATGGATGGTGCTTGCGTCGAGGTTTGTCCGGTAGATTGTATCTATTCAAAACCTGGTGACACTCAGCTATTCATAAATCCTGATGAATGTATTGATTGTGCAGCATGTGAACCAGTTTGTCCTGAAAATGCTATTTATGATGAAGATGATGTGCCAGAAGATCAGCAAGAGTTTATTAAATTAAACTATGATTATGATTATGACTCTTCAGAACCAGGGGCTAATGCATAAAAATTATTATGCAAAACGATTTAAATAAAATAAATAATGATAACAGCAAAATATTTTGTACTCATTGTGGTGTAACTAATGCTGCTAGTAATTATGGTTGTGATCGTTGCGGAGAAAAATTAATAAAGCAACCAGATGTGGACAAAACAAGTCTAAGTAAAATAATCTGTGAAAAATGCCAGAATTATGATTATGTAAATTCCTTTTATTGTTGGTCCTGTGGGTGTGAAATTACATCTAAAAATCCAATAGTAAATAATGAAACATTAATCGATGATTCCTCACAAAATCTCGATGAAATAAATCTAAAAGAAACACAAATAAATAAACCAATTTCACAAAGAAATGAAGCTAATAGATCAGGAGATAAAAAATCTGACGTTCCAAAAGAGATCAAGGGTTGGAATTGGGCAGCATTTCTAATACCACCCCTTTGGGGTTTGTTTTCTGGAGTTCCTTTAGCAATTCTAATGTTAGCTTTATACCTACCGATATTTTCTGAAGGAATGAGAGTAATCGCTTTAATAGGTGGTAGTTTATTTTTAGGCATAAGGGGTAATGAACTGGCCTGGAAAGGTAAAAAGTGGAAATCCGTTCAACATTTTAAGAATGTTCAAAAAAAATGGCTATCATGGGCCGTTGCATTGAATATTATATATATAATAATAATTTTATATACTGGGAGTTTATCTACTTAAGACTTTCAATTTTATCAAGTAAATTCCATTTTTCTGAATGTAGATTTATCAAATAAAGAATTCTATTTTTATATTCCTCAGAGTCAATATCATTAGCGGTCATTATAATTGCGTCTTCATTGTCATTAGAGTAATAAAATTTTCTCATTCCAACCTTATGAAAACCATATTTTTTATATAAATCTATTGCTTGAAAGTTAGATTTTCTAACCTCCAGGGACATAGACTTCCCTCCTTTGCAAATGACATGATACAGGGCTTGAATTAATAATAATTCTCCAAGTCCTTTTCCTCGCTCAAATTCTCTTACTCCAAAAGTTGAAATATATGACTCTTCCTCATAGAACCATATACCAATGAATCCCGATATAAAATCCGAGTTTTGAGAATTAATAAATTTTGTAGAAAAAGAATTTCTTAATTTTAGTAAATTCTTGATCAAATTAATAATAAAGTTATTTCTTTCAAAAATCTTTCTTACTAAAAGTATATGGTACTTGTTCTCGTATTTAATTTCATTGATAAAAGATACAGAATTACTATCATCACTAAAAATTATTTCCTCAAGTTTAGTAATCTCATTAGAATCATCTTTAGTAGCTATCTTTACTTTATAACTGTTTTTTGTATCTAAAAGAAAATTTTTCATAAAAATCAAAAAATATTGTATTAAATTTTATTATATTTACTTTATTTATTTATGTAAAAATTGATTTAGATAAAAAAAATAAAATAATATCTATACAAAGAAATTTATATCACATGATAGTTAAAAATCAAACTATTTCTGCAAGACCATTAAAAAATAATGATTCCTTCAAAGTTTTTTTTAGAATTATCAAAATGTCATTAAAATATAAATGGCGACTAATTTTTGGAATAATAGCTATATTTATCTCAAGTGGATTTTCATTATACATTCCTCTATTACTTGGTGATGCAGTAGACGCAGCAAATAATTTACTTGGTGATAATTCAGAAATTTCTTCAATAAATGATTCTAGAAATCATTTATATTTCATATGTATTTTATTACTTATTGCCTCGATCGGTAGAGGTACATCAGCAATGCTACATGTTTATTTGGGGGAATCAATAGGTCAGCATATTGGATATGAGCTTCGCATGCTTTATTATGAAAAACTCCAAAGACTTTCTTTTAGTTATCATGCAGGTGTACATACCGGAGATCTAATAACTCGTGAAATTTTAGATGTAGAAGGTATAAGAATGTTTGTTCAAACAGCAATATTAAGATTGATTTTTCTAACAACATTGATTGGAACTGGAACTTTTCTTATGTTAAAAACAAACCCTACTTTAGGGTTATTAAGTTTGAGCTTTGTTCCTTTTGTTGCATGGAAAGCTACTTCTGCAAGATTAAAACTTCGTTCAAACTGGTATGCGTTACAAGACAAACTTTCGACCTTGACAAAAACTATGGATGAAAACTTAGGAGGAATTAGAGTTGTAAGAGCGTTTTCAGCAGAAGAATTTGAGATGGAAAAATATAAAAAAGTTTCAGATGAAGCCCTTGATTTATCAAATGAGCAAGTTTCAATTCGATCATCAAGCATATCATTAATCAGCACATCTTTTTTTATATCAATGGGTATTGTACTATTGGTCGGTGGACAACAGGTTATTAATGGAAGTATAACTCCAGGAGAATTAACCCAATTCCTAGCTTTCATGAGTATTCTACTAGATCCTGTCAGACAAATAGGTTTGATGATAAATGGATTTGCAAGAGGTTCAGCATCTGGGGGTAGATTATTTGCAATATTAGATTTAGAACCCAATATTCATGACGAAGTTGACTCACAAGATATTGTAGTTAAAAAGGGTAAACTTGAGTTTAGAAATGTTAGTTTTACATATGAAGGAGATAATCATGAAACAATTCATAATATAAGTTTCACAATTGATCAGGGTGAGACTCTCGGTATTGTTGGTCCACCTGGTAGTGGTAAGTCCACTATAGCCCATCTAATCCCTAGATTTTATGATCCTACAGAAGGTTCAATACTAATTGATAATTTAGACATTAGAAATTTCACTCTTGAATCTCTTAGACATGCAGTGTGTGTTGTTGAACAAGACACATTTATGTTTACAGCATCTATTGAACATAATATAGCTTACGGTAATCCATGGGCCCCTGATGACAGAGTTGAAAAGTCTACACATCATGCACAACTTGCAGAGTACATTGAAAGATTACCGGAAAAATATAAAACTCTAGTTGGAGAAAGAGGAGTTTCATTATCAGGGGGGCAAAGACAAAGACTTTCAATAGCTAGATCTGTAATGCTTGATCCTAATATTATTATTTTTGATGATTCAACTGCAGCTATAGATGCTGGAACTGAGAGAAAAATAAGAGAAGAATTGAAAAATTTAACTTCTAAGACAACAACTATTATTATCTCTCACAGATTAAGTTCGTTGATGCATGCCAACAAAATATTATTCCTAGAAAAAGGTAGAATAGTTGAGTCAGGAAGTCATGATGAATTATTGGAATTAAATGGCCACTATAAAGATTTATATGATTTACAAAATAAAGCAAGAGGTAAAATGTGAGTATAAAAAAGTTTAGTGAAAGAAGTCATGAAATACCTCCTAAGGCATCAGTCGTTCTTGCATCTAATTTAGAAGAAGAGGTATTTAGTGAAGAATTTAAAGGTGACGTAATAAAAAGATTTTTTAGCTATGTAAGACCATACAAAAAACAAATAATACCTGCCTTAATAGCAGTGATTATTTTCACTATCACTTCTATTTCCATACCTCTTATAATTAAGAATGTTTTTGATTCCTCATTATCTAGTGAAAACAATAATATAAATCTATTATATTTATTTGTAGCTGGTTTTTTTATTGCAGTTATTTTTAATTTTATATCAAATTATCTTCAGGAAATATTGGTTGGTAAAGTTGCTGAACATGTCCTATTTGATATGCGAACAGCTATGTACGAACATCTCCAAAGAGTATCTTTGTCATTTATGGATAAAACCGAGAGCGGCAAATTAATGTCAAGATTACAAGGGGATGTTGCTGCATTACAAGAATTTTTGCATACAGCAGTTTTTGCTATTGGTGATTTTGTATTAATTATAGGTATTGTAATAACTATGCTTTGGTTAGATTTTAGGTTAGGCCTTTTGACTATGATTGTTATACCAGCTTTGCTTCTTATAAGGATAATATGGATCCCCTTTGCAAGAAAAGCTTTTCTTAGAGCAAGAATTACTTCTTCAATTGTTAGTGGAGCATTGGCTGAGAATATAAATGGAGTAAGAGCAGTACAGGGTATGACTAGAGAATATGTAAATTATGATCTTTTTGATCTCAGAGCAAAAGAAAATCTAAGAGCGGCACTCAAAGCATCAAAAATTGGTGTAATTATGCTTCCAACTGTTGATACATTAAGTGGTATTGCTAGAGGAATAGTTGTGATTGTCGGCGGAATATTTGTTTTAAATGGACAAATTGAAACGGGAGTTATGGTTGCTTTTGTACTATTTATTCAGAGATTTTTTGATCCAATTAGAGCATTAACTATGCACTATAATGTATTACAAAGAGCAATGGCATCTGGGGAAAGAATATTTGAGGTTATTGATGTACCAGTAGATATGTCTGATAAAGAAGATTCTATAATTATGGATGACCTAGAACCATCAATAGAATTTGATAAAGTAACCTTTGGATATCTACCTGATCAACCAGTTTTGAAAAATATTAATTTTAAAATTAAACCTGGAGAAACTGTAGCTTTAGTAGGACCTACCGGATCAGGTAAAACTTCAACTACAGCATTAGTACATCGTTTTTATGAAATCTGGGATGGAGAAATTAGAATCGGTGGAGTAGATATATCTGATATAAAATTAGAATCATTAGGTAATAACGTTTCTATGGTTTTACAGGAACCATTTTTATTCTCTGGCAGTATTTTTGATAATATAGTTTACTCAACAAAAAATATTTCATTCGAGAAAGTAGTAGATGCCGCAAAAGCTGTGGGAGTTCACAATTACATAATGGAATTACCAGATAAGTATGAAACCCAGTTAGAACAAAGAGGAGAAAACTTATCTATTGGGCAAAGACAATTAATTTCATTCGCAAGAGCATTAGTTAGAGATTCTAAAATCATAATACTAGATGAAGCAACTGCTAATATAGATTCTTATACTGAAATGCAAATTCAAAATGCCTTAAAAGTGCTATTACAGGGTCGAACAGCTATGGTGATAGCTCATAGACTAGCTACAATTAGGGATGCAGACAAAATTATAGTTCTTCAAAATGGAGAAATTATCGAGCAAGATACTCATGATAACTTGATGAAAAATAAAGGTTTATACTATAGTTTATCATCACTTAACTACTCATCTTTTGATGACATCCCACAAGATTTAATACAAAAAATCACAAATGAGTCTTCAGGAACTTAAATTTCCAAGTTAGAAATTATTCAAAAAAGCTTTTTTGAATAGTGTTATTTTTAGGTGGAATTATACCCAAATGATCAAAAGCTTCTTTGGTACATTTTCGGCCTTGTGGAGTTCTTATTATGAAACCTATTTTTAATAAATACGGTTCAACCACATCTTCTAAAGTTTGTTGGTCTTCATTAATTGTCGCTGCTAAGGCCTGTATTCCAGCAGGACCTCCCCCATAATTTTTAGATAGGGTTTCTAAATACACTCTATCTAAACGATCCAAACCTAACTTATCTATTCCTTCAATCTCAAGAGCTTCAGATGAAATATTTTGATTAATTTTTCCATCATATTTTACTTGTGAGTAATCTCTAACTCTTTTCAATAATCGATTTGATATTCTAGGAGTGCCTCTAGACCTATTAGCTATTTCATTTGCACCTTCTTCATTAATTTTAACATCTAAAATTTTTGATGATCGAATAACAACCTCTGAAAGTTCTTCTATAGAATAGTAGTCTAGATGATAAGAAAGACCAAATCGTTCTCTTAAAGGAGCACTAAGCATACCTACTCTAGTTGTAGAACCAATAAGAGTAAATTGGCTTAGAGGTAAATTAATTGTTTTAGCAAAAGCACCAGAGCCTGTAACAAAATCAACTCTAAAATCTTCCATCGCCGAATAAAGGTATTCTTCAACACTTGTTGATAATCTATGTATTTCATCGATAAATAATATATCGCCATTTTTTAGATTTGAAAGGAGGCCTACAACATCTGCAGGCCTTTCAAGAGCTGGCCCAGAAGTATGAAAAAGTTTTGTTTCCATCTCATGAGCAATAATATGTGCTATTGTAGTTTTGCCTAGCCCTGGAGGGCCATGAAACAGTGAATGATCAAGTGTATCCTCCCTATCTTTACTAGCCTGAACTGCTATTGAAATACTTTCTACAACACTTTTTTGGCCAACATAATCTGAAAACTTCTTAGGTCTTAAGCTTTTTAATACTTTCTCATCTTCTTGTTTATCCAGATTACTGCTATCAGATATATTTTTTGATTGAATAATTTTTTCTCTAGCATTATTTTCTTTATCAGTAGACAAAATTCACCTTTTCATTTCGAAATATTAGATTTAAATACTTCTCGTAGCAATTCTTGTAGATCGTTTTCACACTCAGAGTTTCTAGATACAGCCTCCTGTATCTGACTTTGAGCTTCAGGCAACCTGTAACCTAAGCTAACTAGTGCATCTACACCTTCTGATACAACCGTTTGAGGTAAATTTTTACCTGATTGAAGAGTTACTTCATCATAATTTTCATTTTTATATAAGGCTGTTTGAGTAACCTTGCCCTTCAAAGTAGCAATAATTTTTTGAGCAGCTCTAGATCCAATACCAGGTAACTTTTGAAGAGAAGCAACATCTTCAGTTTCAATTGCCAATGCAATATTAGAAGCAGCAAGAATTAATGCGTTAGCAGCTTTTAAGGGGCCTATACCTTCTACTTGTATCAATTTTTCAAAAAAATCTTTTTCTGTAGGATGTCTAAAACCAACCAGTATAGGCTTAGGCTGCCTTTCAGTAACATGATAATATAACTCTAGCTCAATTTGAGACCCTTTTTCAATATTTTCTGATACTAAAGATTGGTAAACATATGCGGGAAGATTAACATCATATCCTATTCCGTTATTTTCTATAGTAACTACGGATGGATCTTGTGTAATTTTACGAACTGTACCTGAAATAAAACTAATCATATAAATTTAAATTGATTTCTCTATCATCATACCATGACATATTGCAATAGAAAATGCATCAGCAATATGTTCATTTTTAATTATATTAGGCTCTCCTAAACAATCAGAAACTGCAGCTTTTATTTGCTCTTTAGATGCGCCACCAAACCCCGTTAGCATATTTTTAGCCTGAGTTGGTTGATAGTTAAAAACAGGTACATTAAATTGCCCAACTGCCACTATAGCCGCTCCCCTAGCATGACCTAATAAAATAGCGGTTTTAACAAATCTTGACCTTGAATGTAATTCTTCAATTGCAACACTATCTGGTGAAAATTCTATCATAATGTCCTTAATAACAGAGTAAATAGAATATAATCTATTTTCTAAAGATTGATCAGATTTAGTTCTAATTACACCACCTTCTAAGGATTTGTAATTTCTATTTTTTACACTAATTAATCCATAGCCTGTATTTGTTAATCCAGGATCTATCCCAAGAATTTTCAAAACTTTACTCCAAAACAAAATTAATTAGTTTTATTTTACGATTATCCCATTATAAACTCTAAATTAATATGTCAAAAAATATTTGAATATTGATAATTAAATGCAAAATAAAAATAAATTTCATGTAAATCTTTCTAGCCTACTAAGAGGAAACATAGGCGATATAAAAAAAGTAACAATAAATGATGTTGAGCTATCAACTCATAATCAAACTTTCAATAACATAATCGCAAATATTAATTTTATACGAATAGATAAAAGTATCATTGCAAGAGGTGAAATCACAGCTAAAACCAAAATAATTTGCAGTAGATGCACTGATGAGATAGTTAAAATAATAAGTTCAAATTATGAAGAAGAATATATCCCACATAAATATGATATTATGGGATTCGATAATCTGATAGACAATTATGATTACAATGATGACATTGACATACAAAGACTAGATAAAAGAAATTTTGTAGATCTCACATCATTATTTGAAAATTCTCTATATTCTGAAATTTCTATAGCTCCAAAATGTAAAGAGCACTGCAAAGGAATATGTATAAATTGCATGAAAAATCTTAATTATGAAAAATGTTTGTGTAAAACTCCCTAAATATTAGAACGAATACACTTGCGAAAAGTATCTAAATAGGTGCAAAATTAACAAGTGTTTAAAAAT
>PBVQ01000013.1 GCA_002728715.1 Dehalococcoidia bacterium | reverse complement strand
TAATTATAGTTGGTTTTGCAGGAACAGTAATAGAATATGGCGCAATTTCTGCTGGAGCTAGTTTAGCTGGTGAAGGTTTGATTAGCGAATCTGTTTCTATGCTAACTTTGGGTACTACTGCAGGAGGATTTGGAACAACTCTTTTAGCTCTAGGTTTAGGCTTACTGGGTTACAGTTTATACCAAAGTAAAATGTTACATGTGATTACTTCATATTCTTTCATTTTAGTAGGTGTCATAGGTGTACTAGGTGGAATTTTATTTTTTGATTCAGGATTAATCATTGCTTATTATGCATCTTATACATTTACAGCTGTTGCAGCAGGTATAGAGCTTATAAGAACAGGAAAATAAACTATGTGATTTCAAGGGTTAAAAAATAATTTATAACCCTTGAAATCAAAAATATTTAAGGAGAAATAATGATTGGTGGAGTTAAAGGAAATTTTGAAACTCCTGATGAGAATCTAGAATTCGAAAAGATATCAGTACAAATAGTTAATCTAAATGGAAAAAATGTTAAGAAAGTTACACTCCAACCAGGGTGGAACTGGAAAGAGCATATGTCACAAATTGCAGGGACGGAATTGTGTGAAGGTAGACCTTTTGGAGTGGTTGTTAGTGGCAAATATCATGCGCAACATAAAGATGGTACAGAATTTGATATTCTTCCTGGCGAGGCCTTTATTGTTGAACCTGGTCATAATTTGTGGGTTGTTGGGGATGAACCTGTGGTAGTTTATGAATTTGAATAATTTATAAGCATTCATAATGAAAAAAATATTTTTATACATTGGGATTGCCAGTTCTATTATTGCATTACCATTATTAGTCCTACTTACAATTGGAAATAGTATTATTCTAGCTTTTCCTAGCTTTATGATAAGTTTGCTATTAGCTGCCTGGGGTTTTTACAATTATATAAATTATGACGATAAAGGAAAAAAGTAAATAATATTTACCCTAATTTTCTTCCCATTCAAAACTTGGTAAATCCTTAAAAGATGCAATTAACTTTTCGTGCCATATTTCAGAAATATTCATGAAATAGGGACTGTCGAATTTAAATTTATCTTTGACATCCAAATTGATTTGATTTTTTTTATAAACAACAAAATCTATAGGTGGCCCTACAGTTAAGTCGCTTCTCATAGTTGAGTCTAGAGAAACTATTGCAGCTCTAGCCGCATCCCCTAAGCTAGTGTTAGTATCAATTACTCTGTCTAGTATCGGTTTACCATATTTGGTTTCACCTATTTGGAAATAAGGGCTATTATCCGAGCATTCAATATAGTTACCCTCAGGATAAATTAAAAATATTTTTTGTTCTTGATTTTTTATCTGGCCTCCTAAAATGAAAAATGATGAAAAGTTTACATTACCTTGAATTTGTTCATTGCTAACAGTACTATTTTCTAATGATAATTTACCTAAGTAAGTTGCCATCTCTTCTAAATCTGTACATGTGTTTAAATTTACACCGTCTTTTGGATTTTTAAGATCATTTTCAATCTTATGAAATACACTTTGAGAAGTAGATAAATTTCCTGATGTCAGTATAACAATACACCTGTCTCCTACGCTGTATGTAAACATTTTAGTATGAGATCTATAATCATCAAGCCCTGCATTGGTTCTTGAATCAGATGCAAATACCATTCCTTCTTTTACTTTTATAGCTAAACAATATGTCATTTTAATTTTTTAGTAATTTTTTTTTAAAAAATTTGAAACGTAAAATTAATATCTCAGAAATATCAATAATAAATAATTAATTAAATTATACATTTTTTAAATCTTAGTAAACAAATGTTAAATTTAAGTAAATATTCATCTAATGGTTCATTTGATGAATTCATAACAAAAAATAAAAAATTTCGACCTAAAAGATCTATGATATTTAATTATCTTAGTTCATTATCTAATCTCGAAATAAATGATCTAATTCTTGCAAAAGATCACGCCATTCGATCAATGGGTTTAACATTTCGTGTTTATGATGATAAAAATATGCTCCAAGATAGATTATGGCCTTTGGATTTTATACCAAGGATACTGTCAAAGTCAGAATGGGAAAAAATTTCAAAAGGTTTGATTCAAAGGTCAAAAGCACTAAATATGTTTATTGAGGATTGTTACAACGAACAAGAATTTCTTAAGTCTGAAATTATGGATCCAAAGCTCGTAATAGATTCTCCATCTTTTTTAAAAGAATGTATTGGAATGAAGCTAAAGTATTCTGTTTGGGCTCATGTATGTGGAACTGATTTAGTTAGGGATAAAGATGGGAAATTTTACGTCCTCGAAGATAATCTAAGAGTTCCATCTGGGGCTTCGTATATGATAGAAAATAGAATGGTTATGAAAAGGGTTTTTCCTGATTTATTTAATGATTATGATGTATTGCCTGTAGATGAATATACAACCAAACTTTATTCCACATTTAAGTCTTTATCAGATTCTAAAAATCCTGAAATTGTTTTACTTACTCCTGGCATATTTAATTCTGCTTATTTTGAGCACTCTTATCTTGCCCAACAGTTAGGCATAGATCTTGTTGAAGGTTCTGACTTAAGAATTGGAAAAGGCGGCTTTGTTTATAAGAAAACAATTTTTGGACTAGTTAAGGTAGACATAATTTATAGAAGAATAAATGATGATTTTTTAGATCCATTAGTTTGGAATAAAAAATCTACTCTTGGAGTGCCTGGACTCATAAAAGCATGGAAAGATAATAAGGTAGTAATAGTAAATGCTCCGGGGTCTGGAATAGCAGATGATAAGGCTATATATTCATATGTTCCAGATATGATTAAGTTTTTTCTAAATGAAAAACCAATACTAAATAATATAAAAACATATCTTTGTTCTAATAAAAAAGATAGAAATTATGTTGAAAAAAATATTAGGAAACTCGTAGTAAAACCTGTTAATGAATCTGGTGGGTATGGAATCGTGATAGGAAAAAAAGCTAGTGAATCTTTGATAAAAGATACCCTGCGAAAGATAAAGAAAAATCCAAGAAATTTTGTTGCTCAACCATTCATTACCTTATCTACAGGTCCCACTTATGTTTCTGGAGATATTGATTCAAGGAATATGGATTTAAGACCTTTCATTTTATCTGGAAAGAATAATTATGTATCTCCTGGAGGATTAACTAGAGTTGCACTAAAAAAAGGTTCATATATTGTCAATTCATCTCAGGGTGGTGGAAGTAAAGATACTTGGATTGTGGGTTAAATTATGCTTAGTAGTAATGCCGAACATTTTTATTGGCTATCGAGATATGCTGAACGTGCAGAAAATACTGCACGACTTCTTAATGTAAATTTGGAATTGATGCTTGATTTTCCAGGTGATAAGACAAAAGCTTTGAAACCAGTAATTGAAATCACTGGAAATAGTGATTTATTTAAAAGTAAATATTCATCTTATAATCATATGAATGTAATGAATTATTTAGGTTATGATAAAAATAATCCCAACTCTATATTTTCTAGTCTTCTTCAAGCACAACTTAATTCTAAATATATACGAGATAATTTACCTAAAGAATCAAGTGAACAGCTAAATTTGTTGATTGACGAATTTATAAAAGTTAATGCATCAAAATCAGTAAGAAAAAGAAATTCATTGATAAACAAAACTATCTCTAATATTCAATTGTTTTTTGGGAATATTTCTGATAATTATTTTATTGGTACCGAATATCAATTTATTAAAATAGGGAGATTCATAGAAAGGGGAGATATGATTTCAAGAATAATTGATGCACAATGTATTAAGGAAGATAAATTTGTTATTGACGAAGAATTTCCAACTCTCCAATGGACGAGTATCTTAAGATCTCTTTCTGCGTATGAAGCATACAGGATTTCTAAGCGTACAATCTCTAGATCTAATATAATTAATTTCTTGATAAAAAATGATGGATTTTCAAAATCTATATTGAGATGTACCAATAATGTTGATCAAGCTTTAAATAATCTGCCAAGAAATAAAGCAGTTAAGCTAAGAATAAAAAACTATCGCAAATCAATTTTGCGTGCAAGGACAGAAAATTATTCAGATTCCCAATTACATGATTTTATGGATTTTATACAAAGAAGAATACTTGAAATTGATAAAACTATAAGTGGAAATTATTTTTAATTAACATACTAAATTAGGAATTACTTCTAGTAAATTTATTAAATGAAAAATCTTAGTTAGTCTGTAGCTTGCCAGAGTAAATAGATTTCAATATAAAATTTTTTCTCGTAAAGATAACGATTAAAACAAAAATCATTCCTTGAATAGCTATAGAATTTCCGGGATCGAAAAAATCTGCATATAACCCATTTAAGAAATTAAATAAAGCCATGCTTCCACCTAAGTACATGGCATAAACTCCAGCGATTCGTCCTCTAATATGATTAGGTGACAAAGTTTGAATTAGTGTATGAGAAATTATCATAAATCCTGCTTGTCCTAACCCCATAAACAAAGCGGCTATTAATGAAATTATTAAGTTTGATGATAAGCCTAAGAAAATTGGTGCAATTCCACTAATAATAGCAAAAATATAAAAAATTCTTCCTTTAATTTTTTCATCTCTAGTACCAGCAAGAAATATTGAAGCAATTAATGCACCTACTCCTACACACATCATTAAAAAACTAACTACTAATCCCTCTGATCCTAATTTGTTTACTGAGAAGAAAGGAAGTACAGACTCAAAAGACATTGTTAACATGCAATGTAATGTAGTTATAACTGTAATAATAAATATTGGTTTAGTATTATGAACGTATTTTAAACCTTCAGTAAAACCTTGTATAAATGATTCAGAATTAATTTGGCCAGTGGATGTATTTTTGATCATTAGTGAAAAAAATAAACTTAATGCATAAAATCCAGTACACATAAAGAATGCTAAGTCTATTCCAGTTATGGACTCTCCATTTCTACCTACAAAAGCTAATAACGGAGCCACTGCAAGAGGGCCTAACAATCTTGTGGCATGAACAGTTGACATGTCTAATGCTACAGCATTTAGTAAATGTGTTTTTGGAACAATATTCGGGACTAATGATTGCCCGGAAGGCATACGAGCAGCTCTTGCTGAGCCCTGAACAAATGCTAAAACTATAAGATGCCAAGGCTCAATTAAATCTAAAAAATATAACATTCCCAAACCTAAATTATGGATAAAATTAATCAAAAACATGGATTGCATGATTTTTCTTCTTTGAAATTTATCTGCTAAATAACCTATTATGGGGGTAACTAAGATCATTGGAATCATAGCTGAAAAAGTTACAAGGCCTACAAGCATACTGCTTTCTGAAATTTCGTATACAACCCAACCTCTAATAACTATCAAAGCCCAATGAGATGAACCTGCAAATAATCCTGCTAGCCATATTTTTTGAAAATCAGGGTATCTTAATGATGAAAAATAATTTATTTTATTTGCAGAATTAGTCAAATTTTTTCAAAAATATAAAATGTTGTAAATCATTGTGAACTAAATGATAGAGTAACATAAAAACTATTATTAACTGGGAAAATAGATCTAGTAAAAATTATTTTTTATATGATTCCAGGCAAGAAAAATCCAAATAATAACAAAAATTAAAGTTAATAATCTATTCATCGATTGTAAATTCTAAAAATGATTATCGGTTTCATTATGAGTAAATCCTACTTTGTTCAAATTCTTCTTCTTTTTCATTTAGGTATTCTGCAAAACTTCTCACCCATTCTTCATTATCATTAAGACTTGGAATTAACTTGAGAGATTCTCCCCCAAGTTTTTCAAAATCCTCATTGTTCTCTTCTGCTATTTCTTCTAATGTTTCTAGGCAATCAGCAGTGAATGAAGGACATGCAACAGAAATTTTCTTAATTCCCTTTTTGGCTAAATCTTCAACTACATCTACAATATTTGGTTGAATCCATTTTTCCGGTCCAAAAGTACTTTGATAGCAAACTTTAAACGGAATATCAGGATTGAGCATTTCAGAAACCTTCATTATTTGTTTGATTTAATGAGCTTTATAACAAAATTCATTATATTCTGAAACTTTTTCACAACAATTTTCAACTTTTTGACAATGACTTTCTGAGGGATCAGCTTTTCTAAGTTGCCTAACTGGTAGGCCATGAAAACTAAATAAAAGATATTCACTTTCTTGATATTCTTTAGATTTTTTTACACTATCAACGAATGATTTAAGGTAAAAATATTGATCAAAATAATGGTCAATTTTTATTATTTCAGGATTGAAATTTTCATTCTTCAATATTCTTTCAGCTTCTCTAAATGATGAGCCTGATGTTGCTTCTGCATATTGCGGAAACATAGAAACCAAAAAAAGTCTTTCTGTTCCATTTTCTTTGAGTTTTTTTATTCCGTTCTCAATTGAAGGATTGCCATATCTCATGCCAATCTCAATATTTCCATTAATATAAGTTTTTAGTTTTTCTGTAAATTTTATTGTATTTACTAATAATGGAGACCCTTCATCTGTCCATATTCCACTGTATTTTTTTATGATTTTTTTTGGTCTGAATGGAACAACAATTAAATTAACAATCATCCATCTAAGTATTGTTGCTATTCCGTCTTTTAGCCTATTATTCATACCTTTTGAGAATTCTGGTAGCCTAGTTGAAGGATAGTCAAGCATATCAGGGTCAGATAAAAACTCTTTTAGATACCTTCTTAATGCTGGAATTGTTGGCTCATCAGGAGTACCTGTATTGATTATTAAGTATCCGTTTTTTTTATCTTGTAGCATGAAAATTAATGAAATTTATAATTCGAATCTGTTTTAATTTTACATGAACTATGAATAAATTTAAAAATTAAAAAGTTGACTTTTGATTATTTTTTTTATTTATTCAAATCTTTAAAATGAAAAGGTCCTGGTAAACAATTATCAACAAAATAATCGAAAAGTTTACTATTTTGGTACACTTTTATATTAAAATCGTCTAAAAATTCGTGTTTTTTTGAAATTTGATTGTTAAAAAAAATTAATTATGTGGCTTGTATTTAATGTCTTCTAGGTTGCCTTTGTGGTAAATATAATCCCAATTATCTAGAAAAGTTTGATTCCATTCATCTGTTAATTTTGACTTGATCATTTGTTCAAATATTGGCCAAAAAATTATTATTCCATCTGCTCCATCAAGAATCGCTTTGTGTGCAGTTGAGGCAGATCTTACTAATGCTGCAGTAATATAAGGTCTATTTTCTCTTCCTTTGAATACAGATTTAATTTCTCTAATCAATTGGGTTGGATCTTTACCTACATCAATGAAAGGTTCACAGAACGGTAGAACATGGTCAACTCCAGAGTTAGCTGCTAGTACAGCTTGGTTTAGGGTGAATATAGTTGTGCAAAAAGTTTCAATATTTGCTTTTTTTAGCTCAGTAAATGCTCCTAATGCATGCTCACTCATCGGAATTTTTAATATTATTCGTTCAGATAATTTTGTAAAAGCTTCACCTACATCAAGTAACTCGCTTGTGGAGTGACCATCAATTTCTATAGCAATTTTTTTATCTGTTATATCTAGATACCTTTTTGTAAGATCTATTATAGATCCATATTTATCAGTGAGCTCTTTAAGTACAACTGTATTGGTCACAATACCTTTTACACCTTTGCTCATCCATTTTTTAAGGTCTTCAGGATCTCCAGCCAGCCATATATCTGGTGATGGTGATATTTTCATATTATTTTCTGCATTTGTTATTTTCATATTATT
>PBVQ01000029.1 GCA_002728715.1 Dehalococcoidia bacterium | reverse complement strand
GTTTTGTGACCACTGGGTGTAGGTCCTCCATCAATGAGTCCTCTTATATAATTATCTAACCCTGGCATATCGAAAGCTCCATGTTCCATTCCTATATTTATGTAGTCTGCCCAAGTTTTAGCGTCAATAATTCCTTGTTCATATGTTAATACGTGTCCTGAATGTGCACCCATATAGTATACGGTTTCTTTAGATTCTAATAATTCTATTGCTTTATTTATTCTTTTAGCCATAATTTTTTCCATCTGCATAAATTTATGTTTGTATAATATCATTGTCTATGCTGAAAAATAATATTATGATTGAACAAATAAACTTGATTCATGGTGCTTTGGGAGCCTATGATGAACTCATTGTTTTTGTTTTAATTTTACTTCTTCTTGGATGGCTTGCTTATAAATCATCAAAAGCAACTAAAGAAAAAGACAGGAAAAAACGTATAAATAGAAAAAATAAATAAGCTAATTTTGAATAATTACTTTTTTATCTATAAAATCACTAATTGTTTTTTTGTTATATCCATATTCTTCTAATATTTCAGTGGAATGTTCTCCCAAAATCGGTGCTGGTCTAGTAATTCTGCCAGGTGTTTTATAAAGTTTAGGAGAGATTCCAATATTTTCTATTTTCCCAGCAGTTGGATGTTCAAGCGTGACTTTCATATTTCTTGCTATTACCTGTGGGTCATCCCAAGCTTCACCAATATTATTTATTGGGCCACAAGGAACTCCATAGTCGTCTAATTTTTTTATCCAATAGTTTGATTTCTTTTTTGATAAAGTTTTTTCTAACTCTTTTTCTAATTTTTCCCTATTATTTAATCGGTTAGCATTATCGATAAAATCTTTATTTTCTATGAGATCCTCTCTGTCAATTGCTTTACATAATCTTTCATAATTTGATTGATTTGGTGCTCCAATATTTATATACCCATCAACTGTTTTTAAGGCCTGATATGGAGCAGATAATCTATGAGAAGAACCCAGTGGTTCTGGGATTTCTTTAGTGGCAAAATAACTACTTGACTCCCATACAGTATATGCTAGAGCAGATTCTAATAATGAAACCTCAAGATATTGTCCTTCACCAGATTTTAACATGTGTATATAAGCTGATAGTATTGAATAGGTAGCAAACATTCCAGCATTCATATCTGCTATGGGGACACCAACCTTGATAGGTGGTGAGTTTGGTATTCCTGTTATACTCATCAGGCCACTCATACCCTGTGCAACTAGATCAAAACCTCCTCGTTCGGCATAAGGTCCGGTTCTTCCGAATCCTGAGATTGAACAATATATGATTTTAGGATTGATTTTTTTTAAGTCTTCATATCCTAAGCCAAGTTTTTCCATAACTCCAGTTCTATAATTTTCAATTATAATCGTAGAATCTTTGGATAAATTTTTCATTATTTCTACGCCATTTTCATGCTTGAAATCTATAACTATACTTCTTTTGTTTCTATTCATAGCTAAGAAAGCAGCAGATTCATTTTTTATGAATGGCGGTCCAAATCTACGTGTATCATCGCCTCCTGATGGTTTTTCTATTTTTATTACTTTTGCTCCCATATCGGAAAGTAGCATGCTGCAAAAAGGTCCTGCTAGTATCTGAGAACAGTCTAAAACGGTAATATCGCTTAATGCCTCTGGCATATTTTCTTGATTCTTGGGTAAATAGAACATTATTTTATTAACTTTCTTTTTGGCTGAATAGATATATTATTAAATAATTTTATAGTATATTATAACTTGAAAAAATTTAATATCTAGGAGAAAAAAATGTTTGACCTAAGTAATAAAATAGCATTAATTACGGGAGGTAATGGTGGTATTGGATTGGGAATAGCTGAAGGTTACTTACAATTTGGGGCATCAGTAATTATTGTTGGAAGAAATGAAAAGAAAAATCAGGATAGCAAAGAATATTTAACTAAAAAATTTCCTCAGAGTAAAGTGTCAACTTATATCTGTGATGTTACCGATAAAGAATCTGTAGATAAGTTATTTGATGAAATTTATAAGGATTATAAATTGATTGATATTTTGGTAAATAATGCAGGTATTAATATTAGATCAACTGAACCTCAAGAACTTTCATATGAAGATTGGTCATTGGTTGTATCTACTAATTTATCTAGTATGCATATTATGTCGAGTAAAGTTATAGAAGGAATGAAAAAAAATGGTTCAGGAAAAATAATTAACATTGGTTCCATGCTGTCGATTTTTGGCTCTTCTTATGGTTCTGCTTATGCTGCAAGTAAGGGAGGGGTAGTACAATATACTAAAAGTTGTGCAGATGCATGGAGTAAGGATAATATTCAGGTTAATGCAATATTGCCCGGTTGGATCGTAACAGAAATGACAGAAAAATTTCGCACAACTTACCCAGAAAGACACTCTTTGATTACGCCTAGAACACCAGCAGGTAGGTGGGGTAAACCTAATGATCTATCTGGAACAGCAATTTTTCTTGCCTCGGAAGCATCTCAATTTGTTTCAGGAGTTTCTATACCAGTTGATGGTGGTTATAGCGTAAGGTAGTATTGTTTTGAAAATTTTATAACAATTCAGTAATTTATGAAGACCTCTAAATGAAAATTTCAAATAAAAAGCGTCTAGAATTATTAAGCCCTAGGGCAGGTAAATTAAGAGTTGTAATGGATACAGACGCATATAATGAAATAGATGATCAGTTTGCTATTGCCCAAATGATGCTATCATCTGAACGCCTATCTGTTGAGGCAATCTACGCTGCTCCATTTCATAATTATCGTTCTAAAAGTCCACGTGATGGAATGGAACAAAGCTATGAAGAAATTTTGCGCCTTTTGGATCGATTGAAAATTGATTCTGAGGGTTTTGTTTACCGCGGTTTAGGGGAATACGTAGGGCCAAAAAAAAAATACAAAGATGCTCCGGCTGTTGATAATTTAATATTACGTGCACGAGCCGGATCACCCGAGAATCCTCTTTATGTGATTGCAATCGCTGCAATTAGTAACATTGTTTCTGCAATTTTGAAAGCCCCTGATATAATCGATCGGATTGTGGTTGTCTGGTTAGGTGGGCATAGTCTGAATTGGCCTCACACAAGTGAATTTAATCTTAAACAGGATATAGGTGGAGCGCAGACTCTTTTAGACAGTGGTGCAGCAGTTGTATTAGTGCCTTGCATGGGGGTTACTTCTCATTTACATAGTTCTGTTCCAGAGATTGAGCGCTATGTTGAACCACAAGGTGAAATTGGCGCTTTTTTGGCAAAGCGTTTCAAAAAATATAGTGATAATCATAAAGGCTGGTCTAAGGAAATATGGGACATGGCAGCAGTTGCCTGGCTGCTAAGTGAGGATTGGGCACCTAGCCATTTTATTTCTTCTCCAATTTTGACGGAACAGGCAACATGGAGTTTCGATCATTCTAGACATCTGATACGATATGTTCATCAAATTGATCGCGATGCAATAATGCAAGATTTCTTTGAAAAATTGGAAGTTTTTTCTAAACAATATTCATAGATTCTTATTTTCTAAAAACCTATTTGAGATCCTGCTTGCAGTATTATGTATCTTTATTTATAAAAAAGTTTTCCCTATACCATTTCAATTCTTCGATACTGTCTTTGATATCTGACATTGCAAGATGAGAGCTGCGCTTTTCTTTATATTGTTCTTTAGATAAATACCATTTGTTTATGATTTCTTTTAAGGAAGAAACATCTACCATACGATAGAATAAATATTCTTCCAAAATAGGCATTTCTTTTCTGAGAAATTTTCTATCAACCCATATAGAGTTACCGCACAAAATTGCTTGATTTTTTTTTGCATATTTTTTCAAGAAATTCAATGTTAATTTTTCAGCTTTTTTAATATCAATTTTTGACTCATTCACTCTTTTCAAAAGACCAGATTCTTTATGCTGTTTAGCAGGCCAGCTTTCCATATTTGATAGTTCTTCATCAGAGCGAAGTATAGCAATTTCAGGGCCTTCGGCAATAATATTTAAATCATCGTCAGTAATTGCAGATGCAATTTCTATTATGAATTGATCATCCCCAAGGCCTGTCATCTCAAGGTCAAGCCAAAAAAATATTTTTTTATTTGCATTCATATAAATATTAGTTTTTTATTTATGATACATTATACAAATGGAGATAAAAGTAATTAATGTTTTTTTTTAAATTCAAAAATATTTCTTTTTATGTAATCTTTTCAATATTTGCTTTATTTGTATCAAATAATCTATATGCACATGGAACTGTTACGAAAATTGAAACTACATTTCCTTTGTGGATATATATTTTAGGTGGTGCAATAACTGTACTTATTTCATTCATAATAATTGGTTCGTATGGAAGAAATATTCCTGGATTAGTTGATTATCAAAAAAAGCAAATAAATATAGATTTAGAAAATAATCTTATAGTTAAGATTTTTGTTGGTTTTCTAAAGATTTTCATTATATCTTTATATTTGCTAATTATTATTTCTGGTTTTATTGGTAATTATGATGAAATTTATGGTTTGTCCTCTATTTTATTTTGGGTAGTATTTTGGGCAGGATTTTCTATATTAAGTTCAATTTTTGGAAATTTTTGGTTTTACATTAATCCTCTAAAAGTATTGTTCGAATTTTTTGAAAAATTGCTAGGTTTTAGAGATAGGCGAAATTATACTTATCCAAAATATTTTGATTACTGGCCGGCTGTAATGTTATTTTTAATATTTGCTATTTTTGAATTGATTTTTGAAGGATCCGATAAACCAAGAAACATATCATTTTTTGTAATTTTCTACTCAATTTTTATTTGGCTAGGTATGTATATATATGGTAGTAATACTTGGCTTCAAAAATCAGATATTTTTACCATTGTATTTGAACTTTTTTCAAAGTTATCATTTATTGAAAAAAGTAATAAAATAAAAAAACAAGGTCATAGTGATTTATTTGATAAAAAAGATTTATCCAAATATAAATATTTCATAAGATATCCTTCATCAGGACTTTTAATTAGTAACAAAATAAGCTTTCCCTTAGTAATTTTTATAATTTTAGTGCTATCGACGGTGACTTTTGATGGTATTTCAATGACCGATATTTGGATTGAAGTAATTTATGAGTTTTCCAGCAATGATTATCTTAGATACTTTGTTCAATTCATATCCCTAATTCTTTTATTTTTGTCTTTCGTGATTATATTTTTTTCTTTTTGTAAATTAATTAAATTATTTGGAAAATTAAAAATTACTACGAGTGAAATTGCTTCAATATTCGTTATAACTTTATTGCCCATAGCAGTTGCTTATCATCTCTCACATTACTTATGGTATTTTATAGTTACTGGGCAAGAAACTATTGCGCTAATTTCTGATCCATTCGGTTATGGATGGAATTTATTTGGTACAAGTGACTTTAAGGTAAATAGAGATTTCAACCTAGAATTAGCTCATTCTATTTCAGTAGGCCTAATAATACTTGGTCATATTGGCTCAGTATTTACATCTCATGTTTACGCTGTAAGATTATCAAAAAACGAAAAAGATGCAAATTATAGTCAATATCCATTTCTTATTTTAATGATTGGTTATACTATATTGAGTCTATGGATAGTTAGTCAGTCTATAACAATATAGTATGGTGATGGCATATGAAAATTTCTAATTTATCAAAAAGGAAGCAAAAAATAATTAGGGCATGGTGTATGTATGACTGGGCGAATTCGGCTTTTGCAACGAGTGGTGTAGCAGCTATTTTTCCAATATATTTTGTAGCTGTATTTCAAGATGCTTTTGGTGATGAAGCAACCTTTTTAGGTATGAATTTTACTCCAACATCCACATGGAGTTTTGGTATAGCTATTTCCACTGCTATTGTCGCCTTTGCAAGTCCTGTGCTTGGTGTTGTTGCAGATAGAATACCAATAAAAAAGACATTATTACTTATATATACTTTATTAGGGTCATTTTTTACAATTTTAGTTTTTTTTGGAGTCTATACTGATTTTAATTGGGCTTGGGTCATGGGATCTTTTTTTATGGGTAATATTGGTTTTGCTGGAGCTATTGTTATATACAATGCTTTTTTGCCCAACATAGCGCCTAATGAACTTCAAGATGATGTGAGTGGCATAGGTTTTGCTTATGGTTATATTGGAGGAGGATTATTATTACTGATACATGCTATTCTTATATTCCTTTTTCAGGATACATCTAGCGAAGACTTGATTACAAGATTGTCAATTGCCTCTATTGGCTTGTGGTGGTTTGGCTGGTCTATATGGACTCTAAGGGTAATCCCAGAGCCAAAAATTGAAAAACCTATGATTAATCTAAAAATTTCACAAGTCTTCAATCTATCTATTCAAGAGTTATCTAAAACTGCCAAAAATATCAAGAAATTTAAGTCAATGACAATGTATCTTGGTAGTTATTTATTATTTAATGATGGTATTCAAACTATATTAGCAATAGCAGGAGCATATGCTGCAGATACTTTGGGTCTTCCATTAATGTTTGCTGTTATTACTATACTTCTAGTTCAATTTACTGCAGCAGCTGGATCATTGCTATTTAACAAATTGAGTAGGATGATTAATACTAAAAATGCTCTATTTTTATCTTTGGTAATTTGGACTGTAATAGTTATATTTGCCATATCTATTACTCCTTTGAAACCTGAAAAAGCCTCTGAATTTGACTATAGTATTACATATTTTTCTGGTGTTTATAATGTAGAATCTGTTCCTGAATTTGACAGTGACAAAAAATCTAACGATTGGAATGAACTATTGTTAAGAAATCAAATTTATTCAGCTTCAATTGAAAAAAATGAAAAATTAACCTATGAACAAGCTAACAATTTAGTTGAATTTGTATCAGAAAATAAAGCTTCTGAATATTCAATTATTGTTTCGGGTGGGCAGTTAAATAATATTCAGTCTATTGGACCTAAACATCCAAGTTCTCTAGGTGAAGGAAGTGTTGATTGGTGGCCTAAATTTATGAGACAAAATATTTGGTATCCTTTAGGGCTTTCTGTTGAATATCAATGGCTCTTATTAGGAACAGCAGTTGGGTTAGTTATGGGTGGAAGTCAAGCACTTGCTAGAAGTTTGTTTTCTAAAATAACCCCTAAGCACAGAACAGCTGAGTTCTTTTCATTTTTTGGATTTGCAGGTAAAGCATCATCGGTTATTGGTCCTATGATTTTCGTTGCTGTTTCTGCAGCTATGGATGCTAGAGTCGCAATAATGGCTGTTTGTTTATTAATTGTAGTTGGTATGCTTTCACTTAGGTTTGTGAATGTTGAAGAAGGTATGAGGGCAGCAAAAAACGATGAAGATTTATTTTTCAAGTCTCTTTAGTTGATTATTTACCTCGCTAGGATTATCAACCGTTATTCCAGATAAACCTAATTGTTTAGCAAGAATGACTTCATCCTCACTCATTACTCCCCATGCTCCAATAAATAGTTTGTTAGATCGAGCATGATCAACAAATTTTTTACTTATATTATTAATATAGGGAAAAATTCCTAGAAACCCATATTTTTTGCAGATTTCTATATCATTCTCGCTTGCAATTTTGACAAGATAGCCATGATTTATATGTGGAGAAATACTTTTAGATAGAATAAGTTGATTTATATCAAAAGAAATAATTGATACTCCTGGTATTCCAAGATACAAAGTTTCGAATATTTTGTCATTGTATAACTTATTCTTGACTAATAAATCCTTAATTATTGGGATTATTTTTTTATCCCTTGATTTAATTTCAATAAAAATATGAGAAGAATTTTTATACCTACTAATTATTTCTGAAAGAGTAGGTATATTCTCTAGATATTTAATTTGACTATCAAAATTATAACCAGCATTTAATTTTTTTATATCTTTAAGGCTAAGTGAGTTAATATTACCTGTACCATTAGTTGTTCGATCTACAGTCTCATCATGCATAATTACCGGGATATTATCACTTGTAAGGTGAACGTCCAATTCGATCAACTTGAAACCACTTTCAATAGCTAGGTCAAAACTTGCTATTGTATTCTCAGGTCTTAATGCCGAAGCGCCTCTATGTGCAATAATTTTCATAAAACTGTTAAAAAATATTTTAATATTTGTTTATTATATATATAATTAGTATTAAAAAATAATTCCTTATCATTTTAGTATACAATTACATTGACACAATATATAAATTTTGTTAGTTTAGATAATTGTATACTAATTTAGTATACTATTCTTGAAAAAAATATATAAGAGGTTTAAATTGAAAAAAAATATTTTACTTATGATGCTAACTTTGGTAAGTGTAATGATATTTGCATGCACTACGGAAGAAGCTCCTGATAAACCGCTAGTTATCTACTCTGGAAGAGGTGAGTCACTTGTTCAACCACTTATTGATCAGTTCTCTGATATGAGCGGAATTGAAGTAGAGGTTAATTATGGTAAGACAACAGCTATGGCTTCCACTTTATTAGAGGAAGGTGACAAGACTCCTGCAGATGTTTTCTTTGCTCAAGATCCTGGTGGACTTGGTTCAGTAGACGCTATGCTTACAACTTTGTCTAACGATGTTACTTCTTTAGTACCTGAATGGGCTAGAGATCCTCAAAATAAATGGGTAGGAACATCTGGTAGAGCAAGAGTAGTTGTATATAACACAGATGCTGTTTCACCATCAGATTTACCTGCTTCTCTTGAAGGTTTCACAGATCCAAAATGGAAAGGAAAAATTGGGTTTCCTCCAACAAATAGTTCTTTTCACGCAATGGTAACTGGTATGAGGCTAACTTGGGGTGATGAAAAAACTAAATCTTGGCTAGAAGAAATTATGGCAAATGAGCCAAAATTCTATGCAAAAAATACTCCTACAGTAGAAGCTGCTGGTAAAGGAGAAATAGAAGTTGGTTTTGTAAACCACTACTACTTGCATCGATTTATAGCTGAAAATGGTGAGGGGTTTGGAGCTAGAAATTACCACACAACAGCTGATGATCCTGGTTCAATAGTCCTAGTTGCAGGTGCAGGAGTTTTAGAACAATCAGACAATAAAGATAATGCTGAAAAGTTTCTAAAATTCTTATTAAGTCCAGTTGGACAGCAATTCTTTGCTTCTCAAACTTATGAATATCCACTCAATGATGGAGCTAAGCCTAATAGAATGCTTACTCCTTTAGCAGATATTAAGAAGTTTGATATAGATATTGCTGAATTGAAAGACATAGAAGGAACGGTTGCTTTACTTACTGAAGTAGGGGCATTGCAATAATATAAAAATCCTTTCACTTACAGTTTCTAATCTACAAAAACCTCCGAATGTTTTTCGGAGGTTTTTACTTTAATTGTGATTTTTTACACTGTTGGCAAAACCATGTCATCTTCGGTAAAATCTTGCCAAACTCTAATTCTTGCAGCCATGTCTCTTATACGATCTTTCTGATCAGAAAAATTAAATAAATTATTCATCTCATAAGGATCAGTATTAAGGTCGTATAATTCACATTGATCACCTGGAGATAAATTTAATTTCCATCTATTTCCAGTTATTACACCTCTCCATGGTACTGCTATCATTCGGTTGATTTCAGGACTTCCAAGATTTCTATCATTCATTCCATTCCATTGGATAAATACATCATTATTTTTTAGATTAGCATCACCTTTGAGGACTGGAACTAGAGAATTTCCATGGAGAGTTTTTGGAATTTCTGAACTAGTGAGATCTAAAATAGTAGGTACAAGATCAACTTGACTTATAGAACCTTTGATATTAGTTTTTTTATTATTATTTAGCTCTGGAACATGAATTAATAATGGTACGTTTGAAGACTCTTCATATAATGATCTTTTCTCTAGCATTCCATGATCTCCTCCCATCTCCCCATGCTCACTTGTAAAAATTATTATTGTGTTATCAGATTCTCCTGATTCATCTAATGCTTTTAAAATTTTTCCTATCTGATTATCCACTAGTGTTACATTTGCAAAATATTGAGCTCGTAATTTCCTAAAACCTTCTTCAGTAGTTGTGTCATGTATATCGCCACCTTCTGCTCCAAGAGGATTTACCCCACCAGACATATAGAAATCTGATCTTAGTTTATTAATTAATGACCCATTATCAGGTCTTTTTCTGAAGGAAGGCCCTACTTCTATTTTATCAGGATCATAAAGTCCATTGAATGGCCCCGTATATGGGGGATGAGGCTCAAAAAAATTAACAAAAAGCATCCATGGTTTTTCCTTATATGCAGACTTTGGAAATTCAGTAATGAACTTTGAAGATTCATGTCCCAAAAATCCTGCCTGGGTTTGTTCTTCTGTTAAGTTAGCTTTTCCTACCCATGCTTCATATGTTTTTTCAATTTCTGGAGGATTTATACCAAAACTTTTTAACCAATTATTATATGGTGACTCAACATACCTATATTCTTTTTTTGTTGACCTTATCCTTTGAAAATCTTCTACCCCTATCCATTTGTCAAAGCCACGTTGAGCTATCATATCATCACCAAGATGCCACTTTCCCATGTGGGCATTATAATAATCCTCATTAATTAGATCTCCAATAGTATCTATATTTTTGTCTAGCGGGATATTGTTTCTGTGCAAGCCAGTTTTTTGTGGATAAAGCCCCGTCATTATTGATGCTCTTGCAGGAGTACAAACAGGTTGTGTAACGTAAGTATTTTCAAAAACAAAACTTTTTTCTGAAAGGCTATCTAAATTAGGAGTATTAATCCAGTTATTTCCATATGCTTTCATTGAATCACGTCTCTGTTGGTCGGTTAATATAAAAAGAATATTCGGTTTATTTTTTTTCATAGTATTATTTTTTCTTAGGTTTTTTTAATGTGATTGATATTATTACACATATAGACATTAGTATGATACCACACCACCAGATATTATCATATGTACCATAATAGTCATAAAAATATCCGGCTATTGGTGCTCCTGTACCTCCAATGATTAATGTTACTGGCATGACTATCCCTCTGATTGAACCTAAGTATTTTCTTCCAAAAAAATCAGCCCATATAAAGTTATTTAAGAATAACATTCCTCCAATACCAAATCCAAATATAATCATTGAAATAAGAACCGGAAAAAATGATTGAGCATAAATTGTTATTACACTAGCTATAGTAATCAGTATAAAACCTACAGAGGTTAAAATTTTATTTGGTATTTTTTTTTGTATATTGCCTATTATGAATATACTAATACCTGCAGCCACAGCATCTAATGCTGTGGCGAAAGCAACTAATTTAGCATCTATTCCTCTATCTATAAAATCAGGAATTCTGTGGATTGCAATTGTACCTAATGCAAGATTAATAAAACTAAACATTATTAGTAATTTCCAAAATTCAATGGTCTTTATTGATTCATTAACTTTCCATGAAATTTCAATATTATTATCATCTTTTTGTAAATGTTTTTTTTCGCCATCTGGTAAAAGTCCTATATCTTCTGGAAGCCTTCGTAAGAACAATATTGATATAGGTATTATCAATATCATTGAAATAATGGATAATAATATCCAAGCATTTCTCCATCCAAAAGAATCAATAAATAATTGAGTGGCGGGTAGAAATATTAAAGAACCTATAGGAATTCCAATGGATGAAAATGCAATAGCTTTTGCCCTTTTTTTTACAAACCATTTATTCACCGGTATTGTGGTTACTAAATTTCCTGGCCCGGCTAAACCAACAAAACCCATAATTATGAATAATAAAATGATTTGCCAGGCATATTGAACAAATGAAAGACCAATTAGGCAAACCCCAACTATTAATGCAGCAAAAGGTAATAAAATTCTTGACCCATGTTTATCTAATAATTTTCCAATTATAGGAGCCGTAAATGAACTTGAGAACTGTCTTGCCGTTTGAGCTAAGCCAAAAGTTGATCTACCAATATTTAGTTCACTGCCCATAGGATTTATAAATAATCCAAAATTTAGCGAACCCATTCCCATTGTTGCTGCCGTTGATATCGCCATAACAATTACGATTATCCAACCATAATATATGTTTGTATTTTTTATTTTCAAATATTTTTACTTTTATCCTTTTTAAACTCTTTATATCTTATACTTATTTATTATTAACAAGTACAATATTTTATTAACATCCACAGTATTATTATTCACATGACAGATAAAATAAATATAAATTTAGAAAATACTAAGCCTAAAAATAAAAAAGAGAAAAGACCTTGGGGTGCTTATGAAATATTAAGTTCCGGTCATGGATTTCAAGTTAAGAGATTAACAGTAAACATCAATTCTAGATTATCTCTTCAATGGCATAGACATAGAGATGAAACATGGGTTATAGCTAGAGGCACAGCAAAAGTTATTATTGACAAAAGTGAATTGATTTTAGGCAGGGGTGAGTCCGCTTTTGTTGAGAGAAATTGTCACCATAGAATAGAAAATATATCATCTGTAGAGCCACTAGAAATAATTGAGGTTCAGACTGGCGACTATCTTGGAGAGGATGATATTGTAAGAGTTGAAGACGATTATGGTAGGTAAAATTTATCTGTCTTGAACACTGCCATCAAATCCAATTGGAGTATCTAATACCTTAGGGTTTTCTGGCATATTAAGAGATTTCTCATTTATTTCAATTCCTAGTCCAACTCCATCAGGAACGGTTAAGTAACCATTTTTTAACTCGAGGGGTGATTTAAGTAGTTCACTTTTTGGTGGTTCTGATTCGCCTGTGTATTCCTGTAATCCAAAATTTGGTATGCAAGCATCAAGCTGTATACAAGTAGCTGTACTCACAGGTGATAAAGGGTTATGAGGAATGACTTTTACATGATAAGCTTCAGCCATAGCTGAAACTTTTTTGGATCCAGATAAACCACCACATAAACATAAGTCTGGTCTAATGTATGCCGCAGCTTTTGCTTCAAGTAATTGTTGATATTCAAATATTGTTGTAAATCTTTCTCCTGTAGCAATGGGTATGTTGCACTGTTTTGCAATATCTCCCATTATCGCAGGGCTGTCTGGTAACATAGGGTCCTCGTAGAAAAAAGGATTAAACTGCTCCAATCTTTTTCCTAAAGAAATACTCTCAGCAGGGTTCATTTGTCTATGAATTTCAACACATATATCAACATCATTTCCTAAAGCTTCCCGTACCGCTCCAACTCTTTGTACTGCATCATCAGCCCACTCACTATATGATTTGTGCATGTGAAAATTCGTCGGATTATATGGCGTAAATCTAACAGCAGTAAAACCATCTTTTGATGCTTGAAGCGCACTTTCAACTAATTCATCTTTAGTTGATCCTCCAACATGCATATAACATCTTACTTTATCTCTAGTTTTACCGCCCATAAGCTCGTATATAGGTACACTTAATCTTTTTCCTTTGATATCCCATAATGCTATATCAATTGCTGAAAGAGCTCCCTGAACTATTGAACCCATAAAATGAGAAGACCTATATAGCCATTGATAGTGGTGCTCGATAAGGTGAGGATTTTTCCCTAATAGGTATTCTGACATTACTTCAATCATGGTTTTTGTTGGTCTTTGCCATCCGTGTACTCCACCTTCACCTATACCAATTGTTCCATCTTCACAGTATATTTTTATGAGTAGCCATCTATCCCATAAAATAGGCTCTATTTTTTCAATTTTTGTTTTTGACACCATATTTACCTGCTCAGTTTCTATTTTTATTCATTGCTATGTATGAACCTATTCCAAGTCCAACAAGATTAATGATATTGAAATAAATCCCTAATGGCAAACTTAAGAAATTTGAAAAAATTATTGAAGAAAACCAGATTAAAAACATGCTAAAAGCAGCAATTATTCTTATTTTAGGATTTATTTTATTTTTACTAATTTTTCTTATAATTTCACCTACTTGTAAACCTAATATAGCTATTACAACTGCAAAAAATACATTGCCAATTTGAAAGTTTGATGTTGGTAGAAAATTCCAAATTAGCCACAAAAATAAACTTAAGAATAATCCTAATATTATGGATATGATAATTGAATTTATTAATATAAAAAATGTAGCGGTTTTAGATAATATTAGAATTTGTGGCTTTCCAATTGATGCACAATCTTTACATTTTATCCCTACAGGTGTTTGATTCATGCATCGAGTACATATGTAATTATCACATCTAGAGCATTTTAGATTTGTCATCATATCATTATGTTTATTGCAGTAGGTCATTTATTTATCAATATTCCGATTTATCCATTTTTTTCTATCATAAATATCTCTATCAAAAAATAATCTAAGTAGAATTAAATTTATACTAATTTTAGCTTTTGTCTCTTCTTTATTTGAAAGTAGTCTTTTAAGAATTATTACAAAAGAAAGCATAAATGTAAAAAGAGTTAGTTCAATTGTAAGGCCCAAAATAAATGTGTATAAAGGTGTGCAAATTGTTGATATTATCCACCAAAACGCAGAATCTTTTATTGGAGAAAATAGATATCCTATAGCAATTATGCCCGTAAAAATCACAAATAAATTATAATCTAGTGCAAGAATTATTCCAACAAGAGTAGCGATTCCTCTTCCACCTTTAAAATTTAAAAAAATTGACCAATTATGTCCAATTAAACTTACCATTCCACATAAAATTTTCGTAATTATATCTAGCGAAAAAATTAAATCAGAGCATAAAAATATAGGTAAAAAACCTTTTATAATCAGATCAAAAAAAATAACAGGTAAGCTTGTATATAACGTTGTATTTTGCGTCAAATTTGAAACACCTGTATTCCTAGAGCCTTTTTGAGTTAGGTCAATATTTTTTAGTTTTTTACCAACAAGATATGCAGAAGGAATTGATCCAATCAAAAATGAAAAAATTATTATTATTATTGAGTTCATATCCATAATATTAAATTTTTTGACCTATATTTTTGCCATGTATACTTTTGGCTTTTTCAATTAACATTTCATAAGTCGAGTATGGAGGTCCATTCATACCTGGCATCATTTCATATTTCTGATTATTTGCATGGTAGTCGGTTCCACCAGTAGGGATTAAGTTGTATTTTTCGCATATTTTTAGGTAATAGTTTTGTGTCATTTCTCCATATTTTTCTGCATAGACTTCAATCCCTGATAATCCTATATCAACTAATTTATCAATTTGATTATTCAAGCTATTTATACTTTTTGGATGAGCTATTACAGGCAAACCACCAGCATCCAGTATTAATCTTATAGCATCAAATGTATTAATCTTATATTTGATGATATTTTTAATAGTTTCATCATTTAGGTATTTTTCAAACGCTTCATTAATAGATTTAACATAATTTTGCTTAATCATAGCTCTGGCTAAATGTGGCCTTCCAATTATCCCACTTGTTTTAGAATAAATTTCTTCCCATGATAAAAATATATTTTTTTTCCTCAAGAAACTGATAATTTTCTTTGATGATTCTATTCTTTGCATCTTCAGTTCTTTAATTTTATCTATAAGTTTTTTTGAATGAACATCTATAAAATAACCTAGAATATGTATTTCATCTTTATTATTTGTTGTGCTTAATTCTATTCCGTTGATTAAAGTTAGGTTTTCTCTTAAGTCTACTTCTTTTCTAGCTTCTTCTAAGCCATTGATATTGTCATGGTCAGTTATTGAAATTATTTTTAAATTTGTTTTATCTATTAGTTTGATTAACTGAGATGGAGTTAGATTGCCATCCGATTTTGTTGTGTGTAAATGCAAGTCAATTTGTATTGGCCAGGAATAGTTAGTAGTTATTTTATGAATACTATATCTACTATCATAATTTTGATAATTCATTTAAATTCAATTATCTTAGATTTCAATTTTTCTATCAATTCTTTCGATGCTAATAGCTCTATTATTAGTATCATTAGTAGTGATTAACACAGAATTAAAATTCATAACACCTTTTGTTTCTGGTTTCATTCGATTTTTACGACTAGTCAGAAAGCGGTTTAATGATCCTTCAATTTCAGCGCCTAAAATTGAGTTTTCAGCTCCCACCATACCAAGGTCCGATACAAATGCAGTTCCATTTGGTAGAATTTTACAATCGGCTGTTGGTACATGTGTATGGGTGCCAACAACAGCTGTAACTCTCCCATCCAAATACCAACCTAATGCAGCTTTTTCAGATGTAGCTTCAGCATGAAAATCAACAATAATTGGTTTTTTATCAATGTATATATTGCTCAATACTTCATCTATTACTGAAAAAGGAGAATCAAATTCTCCCACCCAAACTCTACCAATTAGATTTACGACCCCAACTGGACTTGAATCATACAAATATCCTCTACCTGGAGTATTCATTGGATAATTCATCGGTCTAATTACCGGTATTTTTGGATTATCAAGATGGTGTATAAAATCGTTTTTATCCCATACATGATTCCCTGATGTTATTACATCAACCCCGGTCTCCAACATCTCCATAACAGTTTCTAATGTAAGACCAAAACCTGATGCCATATTTTCGCCTTGCAAGGTTACAAAGTCTATTTGATATTCATTAATTAAATCAGGTAAAATATTTTTTATGGTATTTCTACCACCTCTTCCAACTACGTCTCCGATCATTAATATTTTCATTATTATTTTGCCATTTCTTCTATTCTTGATTCTCTTATTACTACAATTTTGATTTGACCAGGATATTGTAATTCATCCTCAATTTTCTTAACTATTTTTCTTGCAAGTTCTGAAGCTTGAATGTCATTTACTTTTTCTGGATTTACTAAAATTCTTACTTCTCTACCAGCCTGAATTGCATAAACATTACTTACTTCATGAAATTGTAAAGCGATATTTTCTAGTGCCTCAAGCCTTTCGATGTAATTTTCTATTGAGTCATTTCGAGCTCCTGGTCTTGCTGCGCTTATTGCGTCTGCTGCTGCAACTAAAAACGATTCTATAGTCGTCATTTCAGTGTCGTGATGCTCCTTAATAGCGGTTATTACTTTATCATTTTGACCAAATTTTTTTGCTAAATCAGCGCCAATTAGCGCATGAGGACCATCTATTTCATGTGTAAGAGATTTACCAATATCATGTAAAAATCCTGCAGTTTTTGCTATTTCTACACTAGCACCAATTTGACTTGCCAGCATTCCTGCTATCGAACCGACTTCTTTGGAATGATTAAGCACATTCTCGCCGTAACTAAATCTATAGTCTAGCATTCCCATATGATAAATTAATTCTGGATGTAATCCTTTTACATTAATATCAAATGTAGCCTTTTGGCCTATTTTTTTTATATTTGTATCTAGATCTCTCTTCACTCTAGCCATAGTTTCTTCAATTCTAGAAGGATTTATTCTTCCATCTTTAATTAAATTTTCAATAGTTAATTTTGCGATTTCTCTTCTTATAGGATCAAAACAAGAAATTGTAATTGTTTCAGGTATATCATCTATTATTACGTCAACCCCAGTAGCTGATTCAATTGATTTGATATTTCTTCCTTCTCTACCAATTAGTCTACCTTTCATTTCCTCATTAGGGAGGTTTATTCTAGTCACAGATACTTCTGAAACCACTTCGCTTGCATATCTCTGCATTGTTTCTGAAAGTATCATTTTAGCTTTTTGTTCATATTCATCTTGTGCAATTAGATCTGCGTCTCTATATTTTTTTGATACTTCAAATTGAATTTCTTCTTCTGCTGTTTGCATCAATTTTTTTTTGGCACTTGATATCGATAAACCACTTATTTTTTCAAGCTCAAGCGAAATTCCTTTCTTATTTTCTTCCAAAGACTTTAGATCAGACTGTAATTGATTTTTCTTCTGTGACAAAATTTTTTCTTCATCAATCAATGCTTTTTGTTTTTGTTCAATTACTTCTTTATTTGTGTCAATTTTATTACTAATAGCCTGAATTTCTAATTTTTGAGTATTAATATTTCTTTCAGTTTCGGATCTTATTTTGAGAGCTTCTTCTTTAGCTTCAAGAAGTATTTCTTTGCTACGAGAATTTGCTCTTTGTAATTGTTGATCTACAGCTTCTTTTGTTGCTTTTATTGATCGAGATGAGTACAAATTATGAAATTTAAAGCCCGAGAAAAATCCTATAAAAATAGCTGATAATCCAACTAAAATAGCGACTAAAAGAACATCCATTTTACCCTCCAAGGGTAATTAGTAAGTATTTTTTTACAGCTAGAATTCTAAATTATTTTTTGACTATGATTCTTCAGAAGTGCTTGCTTGCTGCTCGTCAGATTCAGTAGAATCTTCTGCAGATTCATCCCCTTCTTCAGTAGTACCTTCCTCAGAAACTGTAGGTTCATCAACGACAACTCTTGGAGGTTGAATCCATGCAATTCTATCATCACTGGAACTTGATAATGAAACGCCATCGCCTAGTATTATGTCACTAGATAAAATTGCAGCATCTAAATCAACTAAGACTGAACAATCTGCTTCCAATTCACTTGGCATATCAAAAGGTTTTGCTCTTACGGTAATTTCAAAAGTTCCTTGAGTTACTACTCCAGCTCCACCTGCTGTTCCTGGTGCTTTATCTTGATTAATCAAAATTACCGGAACGGGTGATTCAACTTCTTCATTTATATCAACTCTCAAAAAATCAACATGTTGTATATTTCCTGATACAGCATGTCTATCGACTTCTCTCACAATTGTAATAGTTTCTTCGCCATCTTTTGTTTTGATACTTACAGGTGTAGTTCTACCTGCACTTTTCAGTACAGATATTAGATCTCTTTCATTAGCTTGTAGCGAAAGGGAATCAGATTTTAACCCGTATACATGTACGGGTGTGATTCCGTTTCGCCTTAGTGAACGATTTTTTTTTCCAAAAGTGTTTCTTTTTTCTACGTTAAGGATGATATTCTTGGCCAATCTATTCTCCAATTAGAATTATAAATAGCATAAAGTAATTCTACCACACTTTATTAAAGTTTATATTTGTAGTAAATTGAGAAAATACTATAATTTCCAATAAAAAAATAAAATTGTATAATAGATAATATGATTATTCCTATAAAAATTGATTACGGTGTAAGAACTCTAGTTCATTTGGCACAATCCAATAAAGATGAGTTTATTCCTACTCAAGATATTTCCTCATCTCAACATATTCCTGCTCCTTTTTTACTTAGAATATGTGCAGACCTCCATAAAGCAAAAATTATTGAATCAAAAAGAGGACCAAATGGTGGTCATAAACTTATTAAGGATCCTAAATCAGTTTCCGTTAAGGATGTAATAGATGCTGTTGAGTACTCCCTTGCACCTTTTGATTGTGTAGATTTACCTGAAAGTTGTATTTTGTCTCATGATTGTTCACAAAAAGATTTATGGACCGAAGTAGAACAAATTTTATTGAAACATCTAAGTTCTGTTTCAATATATGAATTATCAGTGAAATATAATAAAAAATCAGTAAAATTAACGTTCTAGTTTTTTTGGGAAAAGTAATGGACAATCTAGAAAATTTACCCCCTTTAACACCTTCTCAAGTAAAGAGATATAGTAGACACTTAATCATGAATGGGGTAGGAAGCATAGGACAAAGAAAACTACTTAATTCTAAAGTATTAATCATTGGTGCTGGTGGATTAGGATCACCTGTTGCATTATATCTTGCACTAGCAGGAGTAGGAACTATCGGAATTGTTGACTTTGATGTAGTAGATGTAACAAATCTTCAAAGGCAGATTTTGCATTCAGATAGTGATGTAGGTCGTCCTAAAGTTGTTTCAGCTAAAGAAACCCTAATGTCTCATAATCCAGATATTAATGTAATTTTACATGAAGAACCGATAACATCAGAAAATGCTATGAAAATCATCCCAGATTATGACGTTGTTATAAACGGTGCTGATAATTTTGCCACAAGATATTTAGTTAATGATGCAAGTTTTTTCGCTAAAAAACCTCTTGTAGATGGAGCAATTCTTGTCTTTGATGGTCAGGCAACCACTTATATTCCTGGAAAAAGTTGTTACAGGTGTATGTTTCCAGACCCTCCACCGCCAGGTCAAGTTCCCAACTGTGCCGAGGCGGGGGTAATTGGTGCTTTACCTGGATTAGTAGGTTCAATTCAAGCAATAGAGGCTGTGAAAATTATTATGGGTGTTGGAAATGTTCTATCTAGTAGAATGATTTTGATTGATGCATTAAGTATGGAGTTTAGGGAAATAAATATAAAGAAGGATAAAAACTGTAAATTGTGTGGTGATAATCCTGATGTCAAAGAATTAATCGATTACGAGATTTTCTGTGGGATTGTAAATTAGAAAAAGAATTTTAATGGCATTAAATAAAATTAGTTCAAACATAATTACTTCGATAGGTAACACTCCATTAATTGATGTTAGTCAGTTAAGTCCTGATCCTAAAATTCAGATATTTGGTAAACTTGAATCTTCTAATCCCACTGGATCAGTTAAAGACAGAGTAGCAAAATCTCTTATTCTAAATGCTGAAAAAGAAGGAAAGATTTCTCAAGGTAGTACTATTCTTGAACCTACTTCAGGAAATACTGGGATTGGTCTAGCGATGCTTGGTAGTACTAGAGGCTATAAAATAAAAGTAGTTATGCCAGCAGATGTTCCACCTGAAAGAATCGATATACTAAAGGCTTTTGGAGCGGAGGTTATATTTTCTGACGCTGGTAAAGGAACGAATGAGTCCATAAATTTAGCAAAACAAATAAGTAACGATAATCCAAATTACTATATGCCTTATCAATATGGTAATGAAGCCAACCCAAAGGCTCATTATGAAACTACAGGCCCGGAGATAATTAAGGATTTACCAGATACAGATGTATTTATTGCTGGTTTAGGAACAGGTGGAACTCTTATGGGTGCCGGTAAGTTTCTTAAGGAATATAATTCAAACATTCAAATTATTGCTACTGCTCCTCATCCTGATGAAAAAGTTCAAGGTCTAAGAGCGATTGAACATGGTTTTATCCCGCCTATAATTGATTTAGAAAAACTTGATGGTAGAGTATTAATTGAAGGCGAAGAGGCTTTTTATTGGACAAGAAAACTACTCGTTGATATGGGTATTTTTGTTGGAGTATCTTCAGGGGCTACTTTTGCTACTGCTAGAAAAATAGCAGAAAAAATGTCAAAAGAAGGTAAATCTGGGAAGATTGTAACAATTTTTTGTGATGGTGGATGGAAATATTTATCAACAGGAATATATTCTGAAAATTTTAAGTACGATCAAAAAGAAATAGAAGGAAAGACATGGTGGTAAATGACTCACGAGATTAATTTTTTATCTGTGAAAAATCAAAAAAAATTATTATCATCAAAACAAATTTCTTGTGAAGAGCTTGTTAAGGTTCACATAGATCAAATTGAGAAATACAATCCTTATGTAAATGCTATGGTTACATTATCCTACGATTTGGCACTAGAGAATGCAAAAGAATTTGATAATAAACCTGAAAAACAAAGTGGTATTTTAGCTGGCTTGCCAGTTGCCGTGAAAGATCTAGAAGAAACATCAGGTATAAAGACTACTTTTGGATCCAGAATATATTCTGAAAATATACCAACTAAAGATTCACTAATTGTAAAAAATATAAAAGAATCCGGTGCCATTATCATTGGTAAATCTAATACTCCTGAGTTTGGTGCGGGTTCTCAAACTTTTAATGAAGTGTTTGGTTCTACTAAAAATCCATACTCATTAGATAAAACATGTGGTGGAAGTTCAGGTGGGTCAGCGGTAGCTTTAGCATGTGGAATGGTTCCTATTGCTACTGGATCTGATCTTGGAGGCTCATTAAGAAATCCAGCAGCTTGGTCGAATATTGTTGGTTTTAGGCCATCATTAGGAAGGGTTCCAGCTTACGATGAATTAGGCTGGTCTACTTTGTCAACAGGCGGACCTATGGGAAGGCAAGTCGAAGATATTTTAATACAATTAGTTGCTATTTCAGGATATGAAAAATTTTCTCCTAGTTCTTTTGATGATTCAACTATTAGTCTGGAAAATTCCTTACATAGAAATTTTAATGGTACAAAAATTGCATGGGCAAAAGATCTTAATAATAGGCCAATTGAATCAGAAATTTATGATAATTTTATGAATCAAAAAACTATTTTTGAAAAAATTGGATGCGAAATTATTGATGATGAACCTGATTTATCAGATTCGGATCAGATTTTTCAAGCATACAGAGCTTTTAGTTATACTCTAAAGCATAAAAAACATATAGAAAAAAATGCTGACAAAGTTAAAGATACTATTATATGGAATTATAATCAAGGTAAAAATTTATCCTCCTATGATATGGCAAAAGCAGAATATCTGAAAACTAAATTATGGAAAAGCATAATTTTATTTTTTGAAAAATACGATTATCTAATTATGCCTGTAACTTCTGTTCCTCCATTTTCCGTAGAAAAAGAGTATCCAGACAAAGTAAATGGTGTGAAACTCAATACTTATCTAGATTGGATGTGGCCCTGCTATACCATATCTGTAACTGGATTGCCTTCTATTTCTATACCATCAGGGTTTACTAGCTCAGGGCTTCCTATAGGTATACAGATTATTGGAAAGCCAAGAAAAGATTTTTCAGTGTTAGAACTAGCCCAAGCATATGAAAACCTAACAGAGTTTTATAAAGTTAAACCAGATTTTTTAATTAAAAAGGACGATTAGTTGCCTAAATTAGAAGCAAATTTACAATGGATGTTTAATGAGTACGATGTTTTGGATAGATATGATGAGGCTGCTAAGCTTGGTTTTAAAGGAGTAGAAATTCAAAGTCCTTACGATTTTAAGATCCAAGAAATTAAACAAAAATTGAACACTAATAACTTAAAACAAATAATTATTAACACAAATATAATCGATAATGATACAGGAATATCAAACGTAATATTAAGATCTGATAAAACTGAAATTTATAAACAAAGACTTATTCAATCAAAGAATTATGCTCAAGAACTTGGATGCATAGGAGTGAATGTTGGAATAGGCGTATTGGGAGATATAGATTCAAAAGAAGCATATGAAACTCTTAAGGATAATTTGTTTTTTGCAGCTGAAGAGTTATCAAAAGAAAAAATTTATGCCCTCATAGAACCTATAAATACTAAGGATCAGCCGGGGTATTTTATTCATAGAACAAATCAAGCTGTTGATTTAATAAATCATATAAATCATAAAAATTTAGCTTTACAATATGATTTTTATCACATGCAAATTATGGAAGGTAATTTAGCCCATAATGTAAAACATAACTTAGCCTATATAAAGCATATTCAATTGGCTGATAATCCTGGACGAAATGAACCCGGTACAGGTGAAATAAATTATAATTTCCTATTAAATTTTCTAGATGAAATTGGCTATGAAGGATGGGTAGGATGTGAATATAAACCCTCATCAAATACAAAAAGCAGTTTAGATTGGGCTAAACATTGGCTGGAGTAATTGAAAAATTTGCCTTTTTATTTGCAACAGGTTTTTATACTGGATTATGGCCATTAAAAGGGCCGGCGACTGTTGCATCTTTTGTTTCAGTTATAATATTTTTTTTTCTTAGTAATATATTTTTAAATGACATATATTTATTACTAGTTATTATTGTATTTATTATTGTAGGGACTTGGTCATCTGATTTTACTGCTACTGAGAATGATAAAGATCCAAGTAAAGTTGTGATTGATGAGTGGGTAGGAATGTGGATTACTTTACTTTTTTTGCCTAATAGTTTTGCTTGGTTTATAGTAGGGTTTTTAGTTTTTAGATATCTTGATATCTTTAAGCCTTTTGGGATAAAAAAATTTGAAAGAATTCCAGGAGGGTTAGGAATAATGATGGATGATATTGCTGCAGGGATTTTTGGTTGTATTGTTCTAAATTTAATTAATATCTTTGTAAAGTAAAAAATTACTTAATTTCTTTTTTGATTTTATCAATAAATTTTATATGATCTTCAATGTGAGGAGTGTGTCCTGAGTTTTTTAGTTCAAGGAATTTAGAATCTGGTATTAAATTTTTTATGTATTTTTTTTCTTCTTTTGTCACAATACCTCCCAAGAGCGGTGATCCTAAAATGAATAATATATTACAACTTATCTTTTTATATATCTGAATAAATTTATCTATATTTATATTTTCTCTAATTCTATTTTTTTCAAGAATATGATCTAAATCAAACCACATTCTACTCAAAATTTCTATACTACGCTTTGATGCGTTTGGATATATTTTTTTTATTTCTATGATTAAGTCTTTTGGAGTCCTAGCACTTTTTATTTTTTTACTACGTTTTGCTCGAAATTCTATATCTGCTGAAGGGATTCTTCTAACTTTTTTTCTCACATCATTAGGTGCAGAAGTATATGGATCAACTAATACTAACTTATTTACCAAATCTGGTCTTTTAGAAGCAATATTAGTTGCAATCCAGCCACCCAATGAATGTCCAATAAGTATTATTTTTTGTTCAAATAATTTTTCTAAAACTATTATTAAATCATTAATCCAAACATCATTAGTAAATTTATCTGAAAATCTACCTGATCTTCCCATGCCTCTTAGATCGAGGGTTGTGATATTATAACAATTTGATAATTCATTAGTGACTCTATCCCATGTATTTTTACTCGAACTATATCCATGAATAAAAACTAAATTAATATATTCTTTATCTGGTAGATACTGTTTTATGTCGATTGCTACATCGCCTGTATGTACAAATTTTTTGATAATTTGCATACAAAAATTATCTCATAACTTCTTTCATTCGCAAGCCTATGTCTGAAGGAGATTCAACAACATGAACGCCAGCGTTAGTTAATGCCTTATTTTTTTCAGAGGCTAAAGCTGCTTTTCCTGTAATAATCGCTCCAGCATGCCCCATTCTCTTTCCTGGAGGAGCTGTTTGTCCAGCTATATAGGATACAACTGGTTTTGTAACATGGTTTTTTATATATTTAGCAGCAAGTTGCTCTCTAGTACCACCTATCTCTCCGATAAGTACTATTGCTTCTGTTTCATCATCTGATTCAAACATCTGAAGAACATCTGTAAAAGTCGTGCCATGAACAGGATCTCCACCTATACCAACACAAGTAGATTGTCCAAATCCATTTTGAACGAGTTGAGCAATCGCTTCGTAAGTTAACGTTCCAGATCTTGAAACTACTCCTATATTACCTGGCTTTACTATGTTACCAGGAATTATTCCTACTTTAGTTTTCGTAGAAGGAGTAAGTAGGCCCGGACAATTAGAGCCGATTAATCTTACCGGCTTGTTCTCTATATATGACATAATTTTTATCATATCTAAAACAGGAACACCTTCAGTTATGCATACTATTAAGTCTATACCTGCATCAACTTGTTCTATTATTGCATCCATGGCAAATGGAGCAGGGACGAATATTACACCTGTATTAGCTGCTGTTTTTTGGACTGCTTTTTCTACAGATGAAAAATAAGGAACTTTATTTTCAAATTTGGTCCCTTCTCTTCCAGGATGCACAGCGGCAACTACATTTGTCCCATATTCTAGAGTTTTTGAAGCTTGAAAACTACCATCTCTTCCTAGGCCTTGTATTAATAATTTGGTGTTTTCATTGACTAAAATTGACATAACTTAATCTCCTAAATTTGGTAGTATTTTTGTTAAGATTTTGGCAGCTTCAAATAGGTCAGTTGCTGTGGTAATATTGAGATTTGAATTTTGTAGCAGTTCTAAACCTTCATCGGCATTTGTCCCCCTCATTGTAACAACAATTGGCAGGTTAGATTTTGTCTCTTTAGCAGCATTAATAATACCTTTAGCGACTACGTCAGATCTAGCTATTCCTGCAAAAAGATTCACTAAAATAATTTTTACTTCGCTGTCATCAGTAATTATCTTAAATGCTTCTTCAATTCCATTTTGATCTGCTGAACCACCGATATCTAAAAAGTTTGCAGGGTTAGCCCCAGCTTTTTTTGTTATGTCCATTGTAGCCATGGCTAAACCAGCTCCATTTACCATACACCCCACTTCTCCTCCATCTAATTTCACGTATGCTAGATTTGCACTTATAGCTCGTTCTTCCAGTGGGTCTAACTGGTTTGGGTCGTAAAATTTCTCTAAATCTTTATGACGAAATAAAGAGTCGTCTTCAATATTAATTTTCGCATCTAAAGCAATAATTTCTTCGTTATTAGTAATTATTAATGGGTTTATTTCAACCAAGCTGCAATCATTTTCTATGAATAATTTATATAAATTAATAAATAAATTAGTACTTTGTTTTATTGAATTCTCAGGGATATTCAATTTATATGATAGATCTCTTGCTAGATATGGTGTTAATCCAATTAATGGATCACATTTAACTCTAAATATTTTTTCAGGTTGAGTTTCTGCAACTTCTTCAATATCCATTCCTCCTTCTGTACTTGCAATAAATACAGGTGCAGCTAAGTCTCCATCAATTAATATAGAAATATAAAGTTCTTTTTTTATATCCAATGTTTCAGCTATTAGTAATTTTTCTATTGGAACTCCAGATTTATTTGTTTGATGAGTTACAAGATTACTCCCTAATAAATTTTTTGCAATAGTTTTACCTTCATCGGATGAATTTACTAATTTCACTCCTCCTACTTTCCCTCTCCCTCCAGCATGAACTTGGGCTTTAATAACTGCTTTCCCATTAAGTTTGTTAATTATACTCTCAACTTCTTGAGCGCTATCTATAACATAACCAGTTGGTGTGTTTATATTATATTTTTCAAAAAGTTCTTTTGCTTGATATTCATGGATATTCAAAGTTCTTACCTTAATAATTTTAACAATGGCGGAGGGGACAGGATTCGAACCTGCGATGCCTTTACAGGCATACTTGTTTTCAAGACAAGCGCATTCAACCACTCTGCCACCCCTCCTAAGATTATATATTTTATTTATATTTCTAAATTTCCGTAATAAAAAAATTTGTTATATTGAGTGAAAATCATAATTTTATTAATTATGTAAAGTCAAGTTAATAAAAATAAGTTGTTATTTATCCATTTCACCCCAAGTATATCCAGTCTTTGTTTCTATTTCTAATGGAACCTCTAAATTTACAGCATTAGACATATGATAAGAAACTAATGCTTGAAGTTCCATAAGTTCTCCAGGAGCAACCTCAAAAACAAGTTCATCATGAACTTGAATGAGCATTTTGGAACTTAGTTTACTTTTTATAATTTCATTATGAATATTGATCATTGCTATTTTTATAATATCTGCAGCAGTTCCTTGTATAGGCATGTTTACTGCCACTCTTTCTGCTGATGACCTAATTCTTGGATTATTTGAATTTATATCTGGAAGGTATCTTCTTCTACCCGTGATTGTTTCAACAAATCCATCATTCTTACAACCAATTTTTATATTTTCTATGAATTCTTTTATACCAGGATATTTACCAAAGTAAATATCAATGAACATTTGACCTTGTTCTCTTGAAAGATCAGTTTGCCTAGCTACTCCTAATGGACCCAAACCATAGATTACGCCAAAATTTAAAATTTTGGCCACTCTACGTTGTTCTGTTGTTATTTCATCTGTACTATACATTAGTTTGGCTGTTGCTGAGTGTATGTCCTCATTATTCTTAAAAGCTTGAACTAGGTTGGGCTCTCTTGAAAGATGAGCTAGTACTCTAAGCTCGATTTGTGAATAATCAGCAGACAAAAGTTGCCATCCATTTGATTTGTCTGCTACGAAAGAACTTCTTACTTTTTTCCCTAATTCCGTTCTAACAGGAATATTTTGTACATTTGGGTCACTACTTGATAAGCGACCTGTAGATGAACCTACTTGGTTGAAATATGTATGAACCCTATTTGTATTTATATTAAGTAATTGTGGTATTGAATCAACATATGTAGATTTAATTTTAGATATTACTCTTAGCCTTAGAACACCTTCGACAATTTTATAAATTTTTTCATCAAGGTTTTTTGTGTATAGTAACTTTTCTAATGAACTCGCATCCATGGACCAACCAGTCTTAGTTTTTCTTGTTTTTGGAGCACCTAAATCTTCAATAAGTAATTTAGCCAACTGTTGATTTGAAGATAAATTAATTTCATTTTTACCGATAATTGTTTTTAAATTATTTGTAAGTATTTCAATTTCTTTTTCCAAATCTTTTGACATTTTTTGTAACGATTCGACATCTATCTTAAAACCATTTTTTTGCATTTCTACAATTACAGGTATTAATGGTAGTTCAATATTTTCATTAACATTTTCAGCATTATGTTTTTTTATTTCGTTTTCAAGAAAAATTGCTAACCGTAATGTATAATCTGCATCTGAAATAGCATAATTACTCGCATCAATAATTGATACTTCTGCCATGGTAATTTGATTTTGACCAACACCTATTAATTCCTTGATGTCTTGCATTATCTCCTTGAATATTTCAAATGATAATTGTTTTAATCCTAGAGTTTTATACCCACATAGTGCAGCAGCTATCATTGTGTCTAGTGATAAGTTTTTTACGGTAATTTTGTTGTTGTTAAGAACCATAATGTCAAAATTCGCATTATGTGCATATTTTTTTATTTTTTCATTATCAAAAATTGAACTTAATTCTGAATTTATATCATCAAGTTGAAGTTGTTTACCTTCATTATGTCCAATCGGAATATACCATCCACTATTTTCTTCACATGATATTGAAATGCCTACTAAATTTGACGATAAAGGATTCAATCCTGATGTTTCTGTATCAAAAGCAAAATATTTTTTTTTATTGATTTTTTCAATCATATTAATTAGCTCATTTTTTTCGGTAATAGTGATATATTTTTTATTTTCATAGTTAAAAATATTATTTTTGGAAAGATCGGATTCGTTAATATTAAATAACTCTTTTAGTCTATTTGACACATAACTTAATTCATATTTTTGTAAACAGTTTTTTGTAATTTCGCTTATAGATTTTTCAAGTTTTGTTTCTTCAATATCAAACTTAATAGGTACATCTCTTATTATTGTTGTAAGTTCTAAGGCTTGCATGGCTACTTGTTGGTTATCTTCTAAAATGTTCATAATTCTTTTTGCGCTTCTTAAATTTGAAATTTTTTCAATATCCTTAATTTTGGTAAAAAGATCATTAAAATGTCCCAAGCTATTAAGAATAATTCTTGATGATTTTTTTCCTATACCAGGAACACCTGGAATATTATCTGAAGGATCTCCTTCTAAAGCCTTAATTTCTGCAATATATTCTGGCCCTAAACCATCGTATCTTTTTTTTACTTCTATTGGATTATAAACTTTTGATTCACCAAATCCTGTGTACATTAAGACATTTGTATGTTCATCAACTAATTGTAATTGATCTGCATCTCCAGTAAGAATCAAGTTGCTATAACCTTTTTCTGAAGAAAGTTTTGATAATGTTCCAATTAGGTCATCTGCCTCATATCCATCAAATTCAAAGACAGGTACTTTCATTGAATTTAATATTTCTTTTACAATGGGAATTTGTTCGTGAAGTTCTGGGTCAACTTCTTGTCTATGAGCCTTATAGTCGGGGAATTTTTCTTTTCTGAAAGTAGTAGCTTTTGTATCAAATGTAACAGCTATATTTGTAGGTTTTTGTTCCTTAATTACCTTGATTAGCATTCTAAAAAAACCGTTGGCACCAGTGGTGTTTTTTCCATAACTAGTAATCAAACTTTGTTTAGTTGCAAACCAAGCTCTAAAAATTATTGCATGGCCGTCTACAATAAGAAAAAGTTTGTCTTTATTATTTCCATCATCCATAAAACTACAAAATACTTTCTAGTATTATCGATAATTATAAATTGAGACTTAGGAATAAATCTATATAAATTAGTCTGCTACGCTTGTTTCTTTTCTTACATCAAGTATATCTATACCGCCTCTTACTTGACCAAGAGTATCAGCAATTTTTTCTTCGAGACTAAATAATATTTCTCTCGCATAATTATCTGCACCCTTCCTTCTATCGTCTGACATTTTTTCAGCATCATTTATAATACTATTTGCTTCATTTTTTCCTTGCTCTATTATTGATTCTGCCTCTTTGTTAGCTTTATCTTCAATTTCCTGTGCAGCATTTTTTGAAGCGATTACAATTTCAGTATTAGTAATCATTTTATAAGCTTCTTCTTTTGCATTTTGAATTAAGGATTCAGCTTTATTTGTAGCATTATCATTAATTTTAACAGCTTCTTCGTCAGCGTATCCCCTAATTCTTTTTGCCTCATCTTCTGCTTGTTTAATAATTGCTTCTTTTTGCCTTATTATTCCTTCAGATTCACTAACCTCAGAAGGGATAAGTGATTTAATTTCATCAATTTGTTCGGTGAAATTTTCTACATTTATCATTGATCTTCCTGTGGCAGGAATTTTATTTCCTTGTACTAAATTTTTTAATTCATCAATTTTTTCTAGAATATTCATAAAAACTCCATTCTAATTTATTTTTTCTAATAAAGGTTTAATTATTATTTTGGGTATCATTTTAGATATATCTCCTCCTAAAGCTCCAATTTCTTTTACTCTTGACGAGCTTAATATTTGATAATTTAAAGAACTAAATAAACAAAGGGTTTCAATATTTTTATCAAGTGTCATATTAACTAATGCCATCTCTGATTCATATTCATAATCACTTGTGATTCTCAACCCTCTTATGATGATATCTGCGTTATTATTTTTTGCTGTATCCACTGTTAGTCCTGAGTATCTTATCACGCTTACGTTATTTAATTTTTTCGTGGTTTGGATAACATAATTACTACGTTCATCTATGTTAAATAGAGTTTTTTTAGTGGATTTTTCCACAACGCCAACAATTAAGTGGTCTACAATTTTAGAAGCTCGCTCAATAATATCTAAATGACCATTTGTTATTGGGTCAAATGTACCTGGATATAATGCTTTCCTCAATCAATTGCTCCATTCAAGTTTTGTTTATAAATTGATATAGCTGTATCACCATATAATTTCAGTTTATGAAGTGCGAAATGAGAGTTTTCAAAATTTTCGGGTAGAATGTTTTTTTTAGAATGTTCAATAAAAATTATTGCATTTTCTCTCAATATTTTATTTGTATTAATTTCATTAAAAAAATCTTCAAACTCATTTAATTTATATGGAGGGTCCGCAAAAATCATATTAACTTTTTCAGGAATTTTTTTTATTGACTTCAAAGTAGTTCCTCGAATTATTTGGCTATTCATAGATAAGTTTAATTTTTCTAGTTTTTTTCTAATTTCATTACATCTTTTATTGTTTTGCTCAATGAAAATACTTTTTTTTGCTCCTCTTTTTACTGCTTCTACCCCTACGGAGCCTTCACCTGCATAGGCATCTAAAATAATCATATCTTTTGGTCCGTTAGGTCCAAGCATAGAAAATATCGCCGAAATAACCTTTGAGGTGGTTGGTCGAAACGGAGATTGTAACTGATTAAAACTATATTTCATTTATTTAAATTTATTAGATTGATTGATATGTAAATTTATACTATATAAAAATTATTGATTAAATTGGAGAAAACTTAACATATCTGTTTGTTACCGGTTTTCGTGTTTTTTTCATAAAAATTAAGATTTTGTATTTGAAAAAAAAATAAAAAAATTAAAAAACTACTAATCATATAAATATTTGTATATATTTATTCATGTAATAAAAAATTTAAATTGTTATTATTTAATGAGTATTTTATCTAGGAAAAATTATGTCATCTTCTAATAATGAAAAAAATCTATTTGGTGAACAAAAATTAATTGATGATAGGATCAAAAAAATTGATTCTTTGAAATCATTAGGTGTGGATCCTTACCCACCTAGATTTTGTAGAACTCATACCACAAAACAAGCTATTAATTTGTATACAAAAATGGTAAAAGAAGGTAAAGATAGTAAATTACTTGAGTCTAAAATTTCTATTTCTGGAAGGGTGATGTCAAAGCGAGATATGGGTAGTGTTTGTTTTATAGACATAAAAGATATAGATGGAGTTATACAAATTTTTTCTAAAAAAGATCAAATGAAAGAAAATTATTCTCTATTGGATTATGTTGATATTGGAGACATTATAGGAGTAAATGGAGTTGTATTTAAGACAAGAAGAGGTCAAATTAGTATTGATTGTCAAGAATTATCTATATTGACAAAATCTCTAAGGCCACTACCAGATAAGTGGGGAGGTTTGAGTGATCATGAGGTGAGATTTAGGCAAAAATACTTAGATTTGATTTCTAATCCTCGAGCTATGAAAAACGCAATATTAAGATCTAATGTTGTTAGATATATGCGTGAGTTTATGCATGAAAATGGATTCATAGAGGTTGAAACACCTATACTTGTTCCTATTGCTGCTGGCGCTCAAGCAACACCATTTGAAACTTATCATAATCAATTAAGTGAAAAATTATATCTTAGAATAGCTACAGAACTATACCTTAAGAAACTAATTGTAGGTGGAATAGAAAAAGTTTTTGAAATTGGAAGACTATTTAGGAATGAAGGTATAGATCATAACCACAATCCAGAATTTACAACTATAGAATCCTATGAAGCATATTCGGATTATAACGATGTCATGAATTTGGTTGAAAACATGGTAAGTTTTATTGCAAAAAAAATTAATGGTTCTATGATAATAAAATCAGAAAATGAAAATATTCCCGATATAGATCTTACTCCTCCTTGGAAAAGAGTTGATTTGCGTAAAACTCTAATTGATAAGGTAGGTATTGATTATCTCGAAATTAATGACAGGAATTCATTAGCTCAAAAAATGAAAGAATTAAAGATTCATGTAGATGAAAATGCTACATGGGGAAGATTACTTGATAAGGTTATATCTTCGGCTATAGAGCCTGACTTAATCCAACCTCATTTTCTCGTAGATTATCCTATTGAAATGTCTCCTTTAGCAAAGAAAAAACCTGGTTCTGAGAATGTAGTTGAAAGGTTTGAGGCTTTTGTTATGGGTTCTGAATTAGCTAATGCATTTAGCGAATTAAACGATCCAATTGATCAAAGAAAAAGATTTGAAGATCAAGAAAAAATGAGAGCCATACAAGGTGACCTTGAAGCTGATCGCTTGGACGAAGATTTTTTAGTTGCTATTGAGCATGGGATGCCACCAACTGGCGGTCTTGGATTGGGTGTTGACAGATTAACAATGCTTTTATCTGGAGAGTCTTCTATAAGAGAGATCTTGCTTTTCCCTGCTATGAGAAAGCAATAATAATTAAGAGTAAATTATGATTTCTATAGAAAAAATATTAAGCCAAAAAGAATCTGTTGAAAAGTCATTACAAGATAGAGGAGAAAAACCCCCATTAGATGAAATAATATCTCTTGAAACTAGAAGAAAAGAGATAATTACTTTAGTAGATAATCTTCGTAATAAAAAAAATGTAGTCAGTAAAGATATAGGTGACTCAAAGCGACCTCCCAACCAACAAGAGATTAATGATATGCGCGTTTTAGGTGAAGAGATTAAATCTTATGAATCAGAACTTTCAAAAATTAATTTAGATCTTGAAAAGATTTTACTCACAATTCCTAATATTCCATTAAATGATGTTCCTATAGGTTTAGATGATAGTGCTAATGAGATAATTTATACATCTGAAAAAGAACAAATAACTCACAATAATCCTCATTGGGATATAGGTAAAAACTTAAATCTATTGGATATTGAATCTAGTGCAAGAATTTCTGGAAGTAGGTTCTATGTATTAAGAGGAAAAGGCGCTAAATTACATAGAGCACTAGGCGATTGGATGCTAGATGTACATACTAATGAAAATGATTATGAGGAGATAGATCCTCCGTTTTTAGTTAAGGAAGAAACTATGATTGGTTCAGGGAATTTACCTAAATTTAAGGAAAATTTATACATGGATTCAGAGACTGATTTATGGCTTATTCCAACTGCAGAAGTGGCATTAAATGGGATGCATCAAGGTCAAATTATTAAACCTGGAAAATTACCAATAAAATATGTTGCAAAAACTCCAAGTTTTAGAAAAGAGCATACAGCTGCAGGAAGAGATGTTAGAGGAATAAAGAGAGTTCATCAATTTGAAAAAGTTGAAATATTTAGATTTGTAGAACCTAAAGATTCGATTGTTGCACATGAGGAAATGCTAGAAGAAGTTGTAGATTTGTGTAAAAGATTAGGTCTGGTATATAGAGTTTTGAAGTTGTCTACTGGTGATATTGGTTTTCAGTCAGCAAAAACATACGATATTGAAGTTTGGTCAAAAGGAACAGGAGAGTGGCTAGAAGTAAGTTCTGTTTCTAACTGTTTAGATTTTCAAACAAGAAGAAACAATACAAGATACAAGACCTCCCAGAACAGTTCGACTGTTTTTCCACATACACTTAATGGATCAGGTTTAGCTTTACCTAGAATATGGATTGCTGTATTAGAAAATGGTTTGCAGAAAGATGGATCAATTATAATTCCAGAAGAATTAGTTAAATATACTGGTTGGGAAAAAATATAAAATTATTGCTCACTATTATGAAGATTCATTGCTTCATCTATCCCTTTTTCTATAATGATTTCTAAAGCTTTAATGCACCTATCAATAGATTTCGAAATTAAGGTTTTTTCTTCGGATGAAAACTTACCCAACACGTAAGAAATTTGTTCACTTTTAATTTTTGGTTCACCAATTCCAACTCTCACTCTCATAAAATCTTCACTCTCAATTGAGTTAATTATAGATTTCATACCATTATGTCCGCCTGCACTACCATTTTTTCGTATTCTAATTCTACCTATTTGCAAGTTGATATCATCATAAACTACGATTATTTTTCTTGAATTATATTTTTTTACTATTTTTTTTACAATGTCTCCTGAGTTATTAATATAAGTTGCTGGATAAATCGTTATAGTATTTGAATTTTTTAAGGATATTGTTGAAAAGTAGTAATCTTTATTTTTACTGATTTTTACTTTATGAATTTTATTAATTTTATCTAATATTGCCCAGCCAATATTATGTCTAGTATTATTATATTTACTTCCAGGATTTCCTAATCCGAATATTATCCAAGGAGCATTATTATTATTACTAAAGTCTTCGAATTTCATTTTTCTTCAATTTCTAACATAGATAATATTTCATACTCGTTAACTATATTTATATTTAATTTTTTAGCATTGTTTAATTTACTGCCCGGAGAGTCTCCTGTAATTAAAAAATTAGTGTTTTTTGATACAGATGATGTAATTTTTCCACCTAAATATTTGATTTTATTTTCTAATTCTAATCTTGAGAAAGATTCAAATTTACCAGTTATGACAAAGTTTTTATCATAAAACACATTATTTTTTTCGATATCTTGTTCAGTATATAATGGGTTTATTCCAATTGAAATAAGTTGCTCTAAAAGAATTTTATTTTCTTCTATAAGGAAATAATTTATTACAGACTCGGCTACAATTTCTCCAATTCCGTCAATTTCTAAAAGTTCATTTTTTGTAACGTTCATTAAATTTTGAATAGATTTAAACTTTTTTGCTAGCCATTCAGAAGCCTCAGAACCAACTCCAAGTATCCCTAGTCCAAAAATTAATTTTTCAAGTGGTTGGCGATATGAATTATTTATAGCATTAACTAGGTTTATAAACTTTTTTTCTCCCATATTACTTAGATCTAATATTTGATCTTTTTTGTTTTTTATATCATAAATATCACTTATGTTATGAATGATTTTGGATTTATAAAATTCTTCGATAATTTTTTTTCCAAAACCTTCAATATTCATAGCACCTTTTGAAGCAAAGTGTTCTATTGTTCTAATAATTTGATCTGGGCAAGAATAATTTATGCATTTAGTGATAGCATTTTGCTCGTCATTAATTAAAATTGAATCGCAGGATGGACATTTTCTTGGGAAAATAAAACTCTTTGATGAATTTTTTCTAATATTATTTTTAGAAATTTTTAATATTTGAGGTATTACGTCTCCTGCTCTTTGAACAATTACTCTATCGCCTTCCCTTAAATCTTTCCTAATTATTTCCTCTCGATTATGTAAAGTTGCTTTAGAAATTGTTACTCCATCGATTATAACTGGTTCCAAATCAGCCCATGGAGTAATAGCACCAGTTCTTCCTACATTAATATTTATTTTTCTTAAAATAGTTTCTTGTTTTTGTGCTGGAAATTTGTAAGCTATTGCCCATCTAGGCTCTCTCCCTATATGACCAAGAATATTTTGATAATGTAATGAATCTACCTTTATGACTAATCCATCAATAGCATAATCAAGTTCACTTCTAATTTTTTCTATATTTTTTATTATGTCGAAAATTTCCTCTAGAGAATTTACTTTTTTAGACATATCATTTACCTTACATCCCCAATTTTTCATCATTTTTAATGATTCCCAATGACTAGAAAAATTTGAATTGTTATCAGTATATCCTAAAGAATAGAAAAACATATCTAAGGGTCGTTTTGATGTTACATTAGAATCAAGCTGCCTAAGAGATCCTGATGCAGAATTTCTAGGATTCACATATGTTTCTAGTCCTTTTTTTTCTCTTTTTTCATTTAGTTCCTTGAACTTTGATAATGGTAAAAATACTTCTCCTCTAATTTCAAATTTCTCCGGATAATTACCACTCAAAGTTAGAGGAATAGATCTGATAGTTTTGACATTTTCAGTTACTTCCTCTCCTGTAATTCCATCTCCTCTGGTAGCAGCTTTTGATAAGATTCCGTTTTCATAAAAAATTGAAACTGCTAGGCCGTCAATCTTTAATTCACAAATTAAATCTAGATTTTCAATTTCTAAAAGTTTCAGGACTCTTTCATACCAATCTTTGATCTGAGTTTCGTTAAATGCATTTCCTAAACTTAGCATTGGTAATAAATGTTTATGTTCATTAAAAGCTTTTGCTGGAGGTGCTCCGACTCTTTGGGTTGGAGAATCGGGTGTTTTGGTTTCTGGAAATTCTTTTTCTATTTTAATTAAATCGTGAAATTTCTTATCCCATTCTTGATCGGACATACTAGGATTATTATCAATATAATAAAGTTTGTTAGCTTTATTTATTTCGCTTCTTAGGAGTTTCGCTTTTTTTTCAGGATTCATAATATTTATAAAATCATATTTTAGATAAAAATTTTACTAAAAAAATAATGGTTTTATTTTATACATCAATTATCATAGATATTATAGATTAAAAATTAATTTATTTATATTTTATCATTATGGTAGACATTCAACCTTTTAAAGGACTTAGATACGATCCAAAATTTGCTGGAGACAATAGTTTAAACATTTGTCCTCCTTTTGATGCTATAACTCCTGATCTACAAAAAAGCTTACATGAAAGATCAGATTTCAATATTGTAAGATTAGAATTAGCTAGAAGAAACCAAGATATCAATCATTATAAAAATGCAGCAAATACACTTAGTGATTGGATAAATAATGGCATACTTAAGTATGATGATAAGCCTGCAATATATGTTACAAAGGAAGAATTTGATTATAGAGGAGTCAAACAAGTCAGAAGAGGCTTTATTACAAATGTAAAAATAGAAGAGTATGGTAAAAAAATAATTTTGCCACATGAAAAAACAAGATTAGAATGGGTAGAGGATAGAGCTCAACTCATGTCTGAGTCAAGATCAAACTTTAGCCCTTTATTAGTAATATACAAGGATGATAAATTTCTTAGCATAGGAAAATTGATAAGAACAATTTCTGGAGGGAATCCAACGAGTGTTTTTTCACCTCCAGATATGCCAAAATTGAGTATTTGGAAAATTACAGATCCAGGAACTATATCAATAATCCAAAAAAAAATGTCTAAATCACAAGTTTTTATTGCAGATGGACACCATAGGTATGAGGCTTCATTAATTTATAGGAATAAAAATAATTCTATAAATAAAAAATCAAATAAATCTTTTGATTATAGAATGATGATGTTGGTGTCATATGACGAACCAGGACTTATAACTAGAGGATATCATAGAGTCTTAAGTAACCTAACCAAAAAAGAATATAATGATATTCATACTAGGATTCAACAGCATTTTACTGTTACAAATTACGAAATGCCTAGTAAAATAGATAAAATTTTTGTGGATAATTTTATAAAAACTTTAGATGTTAGAAAAAACAAAGAAATTGTTTTTGGTTTCTACAATTCAAAAACAAGATCATTAGGTATTGCAAAAGATAAGCAAATTACACTTGATGGTAACGTACTTGAGAATTCAGAATACTATAAACTTCATGAATTAATTTTTTCAAAATCCTTTAACGCAGATAGAGAATTGAAAGTTGTATTACCTATAAGTGATTCAAAAATGATTAGTGATTATATAGAAAAAGATAGTATAGATATGGTGTTCTTTATGAGGCCGTTACCATTATCAGAATTTTCAGAAATTGTTTCTAATGGATGGAGGTTGCCTGCGAAAGCTACAAACTTTTTTCCAAAGCCTCCTGCAGGTTCGGTGCTGCAAAATCTTGAGATTTAGTAACCTATAACTTTGTTAATACTTTCTGCTATGTACTGAACATTTTTCGTTGTTATACCAGCAATATTAACTCTACCTGAATTAACTATATATATAGAGTAATCACTTTTTAATTTTTCAACATCTTTTTCACTTAAGCCTGTAAAGCTAAACATACCATTTTGCTCAACAATATATGAAAAATCTTTACTACAATTAAGTTCTCTTAAGCTTGAATTTAGTGATATGCGCATATTCTGAATTCTTTCTCTAAGTACCTTAAGCTCCGATTCCCACATTATTCTTAGATTACTATCTTGCAATATTTCTCTAACTATATCCGATCCATGAGCAGGAGGGTTAGAGTATATTGTTCTTGCTGTTTTCTTAAGTTGGCTAAGTAGATTATCTATATTTCTATTTTTACTACTTGTATAAATAAGACACCCTACTCGTTCACTATATAAACCAAAATTTTTAGAATAGCTTGAGCATATAAACAAATCATCTAAATTTTTAGAAAGAATTCTAACACCCTCGGCATCTTCGTGTATACCAGAGCCTAATCCCTGATATGCAAAATCGCATATTGTAATTATATTTTTTTTATTTATAATTTTAGATAATTCAGTCCATTCATCAGAGTTTAAGTCTGCTCCTGTTGGATTATGACAACATCCATGTAAAACAATAATATCTCCATTTGGCATATTATTTATTGATGAAATCATACTTGAAAAATCTACATTATTTTTTTCAAAATTTAGGTATTTATATTCTTTAGTTGAAAATCCTGACGATTCAAAAATAGGTTTATGATTTGCCCAAGTTGGATTACTAAACCAGACTGAAGATTCTGGAGAAAATTTAATCAAAAACTCTGAAACTAATTTTAGTGCTCCTGTTCCCCCAGGAGTGTTTAATCCAAACGACAAGTTACTGTTATATATTGAATCTCCCAAAACTAATTTTATAGATTCAGATAAAAATTCTTGATCTCCATCAATCGGTTTATATGACTTTGAATAGTTTTTATCTAGCAAAATTTTTTCCGCAGTTAAAACAGATTCAAAAGTTGTAGTTACTCCATTATTATCTTGATATACTCCAACTGATAAATTAACTTTCCTTTTATTATTATCATTATTAAATTCAGAAGTTAATCCAAGTATTGGATCTTTTGGTGCACTTTTTATATTTTCAAAAATCATAACATTTAATTTTTTATCTTAAACAAAAAATAATTCTTTTTTCCTTTCCTGATTAATAAATATTTATTTTGCATAAGTTCATTTGGATTAATCTTATTCTCATAATTAGTGAATTTTTTATCATTTATATATATACCACCTTGCTCGCAAAGTCTCCTTAGTTCATTTTTTGATGAAAAAATTCTGAAGTTATTATTTATACAAATATCGGTAAAATTTTTTTTATGTAGATCTTCATAATTTATCTCAAAAATTTCAGATTTGTCTAGTAGGTCTTCCAACTCTTCTAATGATAGAGTATTAAGATTATTTGAGAAAAATGCTTCTGTAATTTTTTTAGCTTTTTGTAGTCCATTGGTGCCGTGGATATACTTTGTAACTTCTTCGGCTAAGGTTTTTTGACCAACTCTTTTTTGTGGTTCTAACGAAACAGATTCTTGTATTTTTAATAAATTCTCAGGAGTTATGAAAGTAAAAATCTTTAAGTAATTAATTACATCTTCATCACTAACATTTAAGAAAAATTGAAATAGTTTATAAGGAGATGTTGCTTTAGGGTCTAATGTAGGGGCACCACCTATAGATTTACCAAATTTTTCTCCTGAAGATGTTGTAACTAAAGGAAATATAATACCATGTGCTAGGTCATTTTTAGATTTTTTTCTTGAATGAACTCTTCTGATAAGGTCAATACCTCCAAGAATATTACCCCATTGATCACTGCCTCCTGATTGAAAGTTGCAGCCATAATCATCATATAATTTTAGAAAATCATATGCTTGTAAGAGTTGATAGCTAAACTCTGTAAAAGAAATTCCAGTATCTCTATCAAGTCTATTCTTTACAGACTCTCTACTTAACATTGTATTGACGGTAAAATGCTTTCCTATATCTCTTAAAAAACTCAAAAGATCAATTTTTCTTAACCAATCCGAGTTATTAACAATTTTTGCAGGGTTTTTAATTTTTGAGCTAAAATCTAAAAATGGTGACACTTGCTTATATATAGCATCAACATTCTCATCAATTTTTTCTTTACTTAGTAGAATTCTTTCTTCACTTTTTCCGGATGGATCACCAATCATGCCTGTTCCACCACCAACTAAAATAATAGGTGTATGACCATATTTTTGTAATCTAGCCAGACCCATAATTGCGACTAGATTTCCTATATGAAGACTGCTCGCTGTAGGATCAAAACCATTGTAACAAGTAATTTTTTCAGTTATTAGATTATGAGTAGCTTCTGGAGTGTGGTCAAATAATAGACCTCTCCATTCCATGTCTTCAACTACGTTATTAAAAATTGTTTTATTGCTCATAATAAGTTTTTTTTATCTAATATTAATTTTATATTTTTGATATCTTCATTCATTTTTTCAATTAGTTCTTTTTGAGAATTAAATTTTTGTTCATCTCTTATTTTGGAAACTAAGTGAACGTTTATTTTTTTATGATATATATTTTTATTAAATTCCAATATAAAGGTTTCAATAATTTTTTGACCATTTTTTTCAAAAGTAGGCCTTTTACCAATACTTGTTGCAGCATAATATTTTTTATCGTTATACTCAACAATAGAAGCATAAATCCCATCCTTAGGAATAACTAATTTTGATGAAGGAATCAAGTTTGCCGTTGGAAATCCAAGTTTTTCTCCTAAATTATTACCTTTTGTTACTTTTCCTTTTATATTATAAAATCTACCTAATAATTTTTTTGTTTCTTCGCAATTTCCTTTTTCAATTGCTTCCTTAACTAATGTACTAGATATAATTTTACCCTTATTTTTTTTTGGAAGAAATTTTATGAATTTTATATTTGGATAGTTGTTTTTCAGTTCTTCATATCCTGACTGGTCATATCCAATTTTTGAGTCAGAACCTAATACAAAAGTTTTAATTCCAATTTTTTCAACTAATTCGGACATAAATTCATCAGATGAAAGTTTTTGAATATTCTTATCAAATCTTAATGAGATGATATTCTCTATTCCTAATGAATTTAATAATTTTTCTCTCTCGCTAACTGTACATAAACTTCTAATCTTTTTTGATAGGAAAAAATTTTTTGGTGTTTCTTCAAAAACAATTACTACTGGTGTTTGATCAAATTGTCTAGCTAAATCAATCAAATGATTTATCAGTGCTTTATGGCCTTTATGAACTCCATCAAAAGTTCCTATTGTTGCTATGGTTGGTCTAATTAAGTTAGTTAAATTTCTTAATTTCATGTTTCATTTACTTAGCTTTTTATTTGCCTCTAGTAAAATTTTTTCTGTAGTATTCCAGTCGATGCATGCGTCTGTTATAGATACTCCATATTCTAAATCTGCAGGATTATTAAGTTTTTGATTACCCTCATTAATATGGCTTTCAAGCATAATGCCTACAATATTTTTATTACCATTAATTCTTTGATTTATGACACTTTCAAAAACTATTGGCTGTCTTTTATGATCCTTGTTACTGTTTCCATGAGAGCAGTCTACTATTATATTTTCCGGTAATGAGTTATTAGTAAGTAATTCTTTTGCTTCTTTAACATGACTTTCTTCGTAGTTTGGGACCTTGCCTCCTCTAAGAATAATATGACCATACTTATTTCCTGTGGTATGAATAATTGATGCTTTTCCACCATCGTCAATCCCTAAAAATGAATGTTCTGATCCACAAGAAACAATAGCATCTGCTGCTATCTGACAATCTCCGGCTGTGCTATTTTTGAAACCAATAGGCATGGATAGCCCGCTAGCCATTTGTCTATGTGTTTGGCTTTCAGTTGTTCTTGCACCAATAGCCCCCCATGAAACTAAATCTGCATAATATTGAGGAGAAATTGGATCTAGGAATTCTGTTCCACAACCGAGGCCTAATTTATTAACCTCAAGGAAAAAATTTCTAGCCCTTTTTAAACCATTTTCAATATCATAAGTTCCGTCGAGATTAGGATCATTAATTAATCCCTTCCAACCAACTGTAGTTCTAGGTTTTTCAAAATATACTCTCATCACTAAAAGCAGGGTATTATTGACATCATCTGATAATTTTTTTAATCTTTTAGCGTATTCTAAACATGCAACTTCATCATGTATTGAGCAAGGACCAACTACAACGAGTATTCTTTCATCTTTTCTATCTAGTATATTTTCAATACTTTTCCTGCTATTCGAAACAACAGAAGCAATTTCATCTGTAATCGGCTGGTTATTAAGATATTGTTTGGGAGGTAGTAAATTTTGTTGCATTTTTACTCTGAGATTTGATGTTGACATATTTTTTTCTTATGGTTTCAATTTTTACTTTCTTGAATAGTATAAATTATTTATCTTACAAAAATTTAAATTTTATTGTGATTTATTTGTCATTTATTTTTATTTGATATATCGGGCCTGAGAACTTTTGCTTTTTTAGTGTAAATATGAACAATATCTTTCTGTAGTTTTTTTGTGTTCCATAATATAAGAATCCTTATACATTTTTCTAATGCTCCAGGTTTATCGAACTCATGAGAGCACATCAGAGGAACATTATGCCATTCAATTCTTTCTCTAGCCGCTACTGCAGGAAATTCAGCATTGAGATCTTTTGTAGTAGTAAATTGAACTGAAGCTACATCTTTTTCTTGAATGTTATTACACTTTATAAGTTCTAACATTAGTTCTTCGGTTGCTTCTAAAATGTCTTCTTGTGAGTTTGAAGTAGCAGTAGTAGCCCCTTTTACTCCTCTGATGAAATTTGCCATATTTAATTTTTTCCTAATAATTTATTTTATTACATCTGATAAAAATTTTTCTACATTTTGTGAAGCATTTTGTCTCTCACCATTCATTATAGACTTTATTACAGCACTACCTATAATTATTCCATCTGAAAACTCCGCAATATCTTTTATCTGTTCACGATTAGATATTCCAAATCCTACCGCTACTGGTATATCCGTATATTTTCTTACCTTTGAAACAAGGCTGTTAATTCTACTAGATATAGTATTTCTAACACCCGTAACTCCTAGAGAAGATATACAATAAATAAATCCATCAGCATTTTTACAGGCTTTTCTTATACTATCTTCAGATGATGTTATAGCAAGTAAAGGGATTAGTGATATATTATATTTTTTAGTTATTTTAAGCATTTCTTCTGATTCGGTGGGTGGTAAATCAGCAATGATTAGGCCGTCAACTCCAATCGATTGTACTTCTGAACAGAAATTTTCAACTCCGTAAGATAGTAAACTATTGTAATAACCCATAAAGATTATGGGTATTTCACTATGAGATAATCTAATATTTTTTGCAATTTCAAGGCATTTTGAGGTATTCATACCAGATTCTAGTGCAATTTGTCCGGCTTCTTGTATTATTGGCCCGTCTCCTAATGGATCACTAAAAGGTATACCTAATTCAATTATGTCTACACCTGATTTTATAGCTGAATCAACAATTTTTTCAGTACTATTTTTTTCTGGAAAACCAGTTGTTATATAAACTATATTTGTTATTTTATTCTTATTTTTATTATTCTCAAAAATTGTATTAATTCTATTATTTTTTTTCATATGATAATCTCTCTCTATTATTCATAAATAAATTCTTCACTATTTAGATCTATATTAGGAATTATATCTTTTTCGTACCAATAATTTTGATTATGTACCCATTCTATATTGCTACCGCTTTTTGGCATTTTATCTAATGCTCTTGATAAATAACCAGGATTAAATTCTTCTTCACCAATCCATGGAAGAATTTTCATGGTTTGGTCTTTTTTTCTTAATCTAACTGTAATTTTTTTTACATCAATATAATCCATGTGATCTAGTAGCTTTATCATAAAATTCGCAATCATTTCTGCTCTTAGCGTCCATGCTTGCCTGAAATAACCAAAAGTCCAAATTAGATTTGGGATTGATGTGAACATCATTCCTCTATATGTTATTGTATCTTTTAAATTTATCAGTTTTTTGTCTATAGAAAATTTTATATCGCCTAAGATACTCAGATTAAAACCCGTTGCTGCAATTATAATATCTGCGTTTAGTTGTTCGCCAGACTTTAGCAAAATTCCATTTTCATTAAAACTATCTATTTGATCTGTAACAACAGAAACATCTTTGTTAGCTATAGACTTAAACAACTCTGCATCAGGAGTTAATGCAATTCTTTGTTGCCAGGGCCTATAACTTGGTGAAAAATGTTTTTCTATATCAAAGTTTTCTCCTAGTATATCTCTTATTTCTTGAAGCAATTCGTACTTAACTTTTTCAGGTTCTTCAACACACCTTTTAATAAATATTTCTTGATTAATTAATATTTGCTCTCTAACTATTTTATGAATCCAGTCAGTATCATCAGTAATTTTTCTTAAGGTATTTGCAATTTCCTCGGTACCAATTGTCGATGTTCTATAGAATGTAGGAGTTCTTTGAAGCATTGTTACATGCTTAGCTTTTTTTGCTAGAACTGGTATTGTTGTTGCTGCTGTTGCTCCAGAGCCAATAACGATAATTTTTTTATCAGAATAATTTAATTTGTTTGGCCATTCTTCTGTATGTATGAATTTCCCATTGAAATTTTCTATGTTTTTCCATTTAGGAATATAACCTTGGTTTTGTTTATAATAACCTTGGCACATTTGTAAAAAATCGCACGAGAAATGTAAAATTTGCTTTGTTATTGAGTGTTCTACGGATAAAATCCATTTTTTTTCTGAATTGGACCAATCTGCTTTTATGATTTTATGATTATATTTTATGTTATTTTGTAAATTATTTTCTGAAATTGTTTCTCCAATATACTTTAGTATTTCTGATGCAGTTGCTATGGGTGCGTTATTCCATGATTTAAAACTATAGCCAAAGGTAAATAAGTCACTATCTGACCTAACTCCTGGATATTTATGTGTGTACCATGTCCCGCCAAAACTATCTAAAGCTTCAAGTATAAAAAAACTAGATTTCGGTCTTTTGGTTTTCAAGTAAAAAGCTGATGCAATTCCTGCAATTCCTGCACCAACTATTATTATGTCAGTATGTGTAATTTTTTTACTCATAATGTTATTTTATATGTTAAATATCTGATACGCATATTATAAGTAAAATTTGTTAATAATTACGGCAAAAAAATTATGAACACTGTGAATAAAAATTGATGGATATATGGATTTTGATTTAATATATAACAACCCCAAACAAATTCCTAAGATAAAAGTTGGAAATAAGGAACCAATATGTATATGAAAGATTGAAAAAATACCAGATGAAATTAATAAACAAATTTTTAAATTAAATTTTCTTTCTAAACCTTTAATCAAGAACCCCCGAAAGAATACTTCTTCACATATTGGTACTATGATACTCACTAAAATTATAGTTATAAAAATATTTTCAAATGCTAGAATTAATACTTCTTTTGCAGTATTTGGAGGTAGTAGGAAATCGAGTTTTAATATCTCTAACAACCATCCCCATAAACCAACAATTATTAAGCAAGTAATCCAGTAATATATACCCATTGAAAAATATTTTATTTTTGCTTTTTGAAAACCTAAACTATTAAAATTCGTTTTGTATTTTATTATTGATAAATTAATAGCTGGTAGTAAAAATAATATAGTTAATAAAGAACTACAAATAATTTCTAGAGAAAAATCATAGAAGTAAATATTATTATTTTTTTTTACACTTAAATTTATAAATATTATTAAAAGAATTACCCACATAAAAAGCCATGTAACTAAATTTTTATAAGGTAAACTAAATTTTTTTATAATAAAAATTATTATAGATAATATTAGAAATGAAAAATAAACATTATTGTTTACTTTTACCTTTTCAGGAAATTTTAATTCAATAAGTGTTTCAATAAAAATAGAACCTAAAATTACTAGTAAAGTCGATAAAACAATTGCGAGTATAGTATCTAAAAAATCCCATTTTATACTCGAATACATTTTTTTACATTGTTTGAGGTTCTGCGTCTGGCAGATCTTCTTGGTTAGTTATATTTTTCTGTTCGTTGTCAGAGTTGTTTTGAGATTCTTTTTTCGTTTCTTTTTTTTGAAAAGGATCTTTACCTTCAAGTATTGCCAAAAATTGCTCAGATTCAATTGTTTCATGTTGTAATAGAAAATTAGAAATATTCTCTAATTCTTTATCGTATTTTGTCAAAATATCTTTAGCATTTTTTTCAGCTTCCTTAAGAATTCGATTTATCTCACTGTCTATGATTTCTTCTGTTTTGAGAGAATAATCACGCTCCTCGGACATTTCTTTTCCTAAGAATACAGCACCACCTTGCCTTTTACCAAAAGATCGATTTGACAATTTATCAGACATTCCTAATCTCATAACCATTTCTCTAGCTATATTCGTAGCTTGTTCAAAATCATTTGAAGCACCTGTAGTAACATCACCAATTTTTAATACCTCTGCAACCCTACCTCCCATTGCTGCCGCGATTTGTGATTCTAGCTGTTCCTGAGTGGCATAGGTTTTATCTTCTTGTTGCCACCTAGTGAATCCCCCCGCTTGTCCTCTTGGAATTATTGTAATTTTTCCTATCGGTGCACCTTCAGGCATAAAATGAGCAACAACTGCATGCCCTGACTCATGATAAGCAGTAATTTTTCTATCTTTATCACTAATTACCTTACTTTTTCTTGCAGGACCCATTGATACTCGATCAATTGATTCTGTTAAGTTTTCAATTGAAATAAATTTTTGATTGTTTCTTGCAGCTAATAATGCTGATTCATTAATTAAATTAGCAAGATCAGCTCCTGAAAATCCTGGAGTTTGTCTAGCCACTTCTTCTAACTCTACACCGTCCTTAAATGGTTTACCTTTGGCATGTACATCTAGAATTGCAGTTCTTCCTTTTATATCTGGATTATCTAGGACAACTCTTCTGTCAAACCTACCTGGTCTAAGCAAGGCAGGATCAAGAATATCAGGTCTATTTGTTGCGGCAATAATAATAATATTTGTTGAAGAATCAAATCCATCCATTTCAACCAAAATTTGATTTAGTGTTTGCTCTCTTTCATCATGTCCGCCACCTAGACCTGCTCCTCTGTGTCTTCCAACAGCATCAATTTCATCAACAAAAACTATGCAAGGTGAACTTCTTTTAGCTTGATCGAACAAATCTCTTACTCTTGAAGCTCCTACACCAACAAACATCTCAACAAATTCAGAGCCGGAAATAGAAAAAAAAGGAACTCCTGCTTCACCTGCGACGGCTCTAGCTAAAAGAGTTTTTCCTGTCCCTGGGGGACCAACTAATAAAACACCACTTGGAATTTTTGCTCCAAGAGCCTGAAATCTTTCAGGAAACTTAAGAAATTCCACAACTTCTTCAAGCTCTTCTTTTGCTTCTGATACACCTGCAACATCAAAAAATGTAACATTTGCTTTGGATCCTATGAAAAGTTTTGCCCTGCTTCTTCCGAATCCCATTTGCTGATTACTATTACCTTGAACTTGTCTAAGCATAAATAATAGTATTCCTCCGAAAATTATTAATGGTAAAAAACTAATGATGATATTAAATAGGTTAGAGATACCACTTGAACCTTTGACGACTACGGTATAGTTATTGTTGTTTATACCTGCATTACTAAGTAATTCAGTTATACTTGAGCCTTGTTCTTTTCTAGTTTTATACTTATTCTCACCTTGAGTAACGTTAATTATTTCTCCATCTATTTCAATTAATAATTTAGAGTTGGGAGTAGAACTTTTGGCCAGTTCTACGACTTCGTTCAAACCGATTTCCCTAGAGTTCTCAAGGGGTCTATTAAAAGTAAACATTAATGCAGTAATAAGAATTAATCCCATCACTATATATATAAAATTTTTACCTATAAAATTATTTTTCAAAAATTTACTTTCCTAACTTAAGTTTTTAAAATTTGATAATTTCAAAAAAATGGTCTTTACATGCTAATATATTAATCCTAACATAATATGGATAATATTTTCTATTTATTGAAATAATATAGAGAACAAAAGATAGCAATTTAGGGGGAAAACATCTCAAAAGATTTTAATGTGAATGAGCAAATAAGGTCTAAGGAAGTTAGGGTGATTCGTGGCGAGTCATCAGACAATTCTGAATCAACAGTTATGGAAATAAGGGATGCTTTGATTCTAGCTGATGACCTAGGATTAGACTTAGTTGAAGTAGCTCCAAATCAAAAACCTCCAGTATGTAGGATTTTAGATTACGGAAAATTTAAGTTCATTCAAAATAAAAAAGAAAAAGAGTCAAGAAAAGCTACAAGGAACCTTAGTAAGCAAAAAGAGGTTAGGCTAAGTCCAGTGATGTCTGAGAACGATATATTAACAAAAATCAAAAAGGTTAATAGTTTTATTTTAGATGGCGCAAAAGTAAGAGTTTTTGTCAGATTTAAGGGAAGGCAGAGAGCCCATCCCGAAATTGCAATGAAAGTTCTTAGAAGGGTAGCTGAAAGTGCTTCTGAAATAGCCAAATTAGAAAAACCGCCCACTATGGATGGAAGAGTGCTTAGTGTTATGCTTGTTCCTGACCTAGGTAAAAATAATAGTACTAAAAATAAACAAATTAACGTAACAGTTTAGAAAAACTAAAAATAAACATGTGAATTTAACGTGACATTTCTTCCATAATTCGAGATAATAGATATCTGGGAAAAATTTTAAATGAGTGTAAAAATATGCCAAAAATGAAAACACATAAGGGTGCAAAAAAACGCTTTCATATCACTGGAAGTGGAAAAGTAGTACGTTCAAAAGGTCCAAAAAGTCATTTTAGAAGGCGAAAGGCTGCTAGAGTAAAACGTTTGTTTGGCTCAAAAGTAGGTTTAGATTCCAATACAATTTCCAAGACGATTAAACAAGCTATTAGCGCTATTAAATAGGGGGTTATCTTGGCAAGAGTTAAGGGTGGTACAACCACACGAAGAAGACATAAAGCTGTATTGAAGGCTACTAAAGGTTATAGATCATCGCTCAGTAGAAGATACAGAGTCGCTAGAGAATCGTTGACCCATGCATTATCTTATTCAACTTCACATAGAAAATTAAAAAAAAGAACTAATAGATCATTACAAATAATAAGAATAAATGCTGCTGCAAAAATGAATGATATAAGCTATAGTAAACTAATTTATGGAATGACTTTAGCTGGGATTGGTATTGATAGAAAGACTTTATCAGACTTAGCGCTAAATGAACCTGATGCATTCAGAGAGATTGTTTCGTTAGCGAAAGATTCTCTAAGTTAGATTTTCTTCCAAAAAAATACTAATATTTTCTATATATTGTTTTGGGTTTGATAAAAAATAATCAAGGTGACCAATATTTTCTTTTAGTATAATTTTTTGTTTTTTTGATTTGTTTTCTACAAAATCATATCCTGAAGCTCTTGCAAGCATTCTTCCATGTTCAGGTGGTACGATCTTATCATCTAAACCATGAATAATCAAAATAGGTATTTCAGATTGAGACAAATATGCAAATGGCGAAATATCATTAATATTATTTTGTAAAAAAATATTGGCTAAAAATTTTGCACCTGGAATAAAATAATTAAAAGGTTTCATAATACCTTTTAATGAATTTTTCCAAAGTATCTCTAAATCCGCAAAAGCACTATCAGAAATTATAGCTCCAATATTTTGAAATTTTGATCCTATTATTATTGCTAAAGAACCACCAAAACCAAAACCCAATAATGCAATTTTATTTTCTTTGATACCTAACTCATTTTTTAAGAAGTTAATTGCTGCAATCGTTTGCATTTGTTCGAATTCTCCTATAATTTTATAGTCTTGAAAATATGATTTATCACTATTTATGTCATAAATTAGAATATTATACTTTTGCTTATTTAGGCCTTTTATTATGCCTAGTGTGCCTTTGATTGGATCAATCATATTTGTACGCTTATCTGGTATTATTATTACCCAGGGTCTTTCAGATAATTTTCTTGAATAGGGTATAACCCAAGCATTAATTTTTGAACCATCATAACCGTTTGAAAATGAAATTTCTTTATAATCTAAGTTGATATCCTTAGGTGTATTTTGAGAAATTATAATATCATTTTTAATTAGACTTTTTAGTAGAATACCTGATACACCAAGATATGCTCCTGCTAAAAACCCTATAAATTTCGAGGTATTAATTATTTTATTCATCACTAGATGTTTTTTTCTGTAGAACTAACTATCATAAGTACCCATACCAAGGTCAAGAATAATAAAGAATACTTATAAGTTTTAAGGGCAGATTCTTTACTAGTATTTTTTATAAGTTTGATGCAATAGTATATAAATAATGTACAAAGTATTGATGATCCAAAAAGATAAATTTCATTGACCCTATCAGATAAAAAAGAAAAAGAGATTACGAATATAGTAAGTATAAATGTATAAACCATCATTTGTATTGCTGTGTTTTTTTCTCCTTTAATATTTGGTAACATTGGTATTTTTGCTCTTTCATAATCATCTTTTATCATTATAGCTAGCGCCCAAAAATGTGGAGGAGTCCATAAAAATATTATCATAAAGAGATATATTGCAACTATGTCTATACTGTTACCAGCAGCCACATATCCAACAACGGGAGGAATAGATCCTGAAGCACCCCCAATAACAATGTTTTGATCAGTATTGGGTTTAAGAATAATTGTGTATAAAATTACGTATAGCAATGTTCCGGTTATAGCTAATATTGCAGCTAATAAATTTGTTGTATAGAACAAAATTATAAATGCAATTAAGTTCAAAATAATTCCAAAAATTACTGAAACTATTGGTGATATTCTGCCTTCTGCTACAGGCCTGTTTTTTGTACGTTTCATATTAATATCTATATTCTTCTCAATACCCATATTAATTGCCCCTGATCCACCAGAAGCAAACATACCACCCAAAAAAACTCCAATAATAACTTTGAAAGAAGGGAAACTTTCTGATCCAATAAATACTCCAGCCAAAGCAGCCATAAGTAGTAAAGACATAACTTTGGGTTTCGTTAGATAAATTAGGTCAATTACTAGATTATTTTTTTTTTCTAGTTTTTCAGTCATTAAATCTATTTTATATTATTAATTTCACTTGCTTTTGTTGGTTTTAGAAAAAAGCCAATCATAAAAACCATATTTACCCATATTAAAGTTGCTAAACTAAGATGTCCAGCCCTAGCCCACTGTTCAAAAGTTGTTAATGGGTTTGCTGCACCCATAATTATTTGAGCAAAAATTAATCCTATTCCTGAGATTGATGCAAATCTTAAATGCTTTGAGATTTTCTCAGTTTTTAATACTTTATAACAAGCGAAAAATACTACAAACACAGAAACAATAGATATAAATCTATGAAACATATGTATCCAAGCAAGGTAAGATTGAGGGATTATACTTCCACCACATAATGGCCATGAACTACAAACAGTTCCAGCTTCTTTCCATACAGCATATGAACCTGATAGTAACGCAACTAATGTAAAAATAGCAGCAAATACGGTAAAATTAAGTATACTTTTATGCTCTTTATCAATTTTGCTCCATAACCATTTAGATGATTTATTTATAGGAAGGTTAAAAGTATAAGTGGAATATATATAAGATAAAATTACTAAAGCTGTAACCATTTGAGCTAGTGTTAGGTGTAATGTTCTTATGCTTGGAGATAATTCACTAAGAACAACCACTCCTCCAATCATTCCTACAATGAATACCAATACAGAACTAAGGGTGACTAGTCTTATTACTGAAGAATTTCTTCGATATTTTATCCAGACTATTGAAGTTGATATAAATATAAATATCCCAAGTGATGCTCCTAGTGTCCTGTGAGCATATTCAATTAATGCATGATACTCAAAAGGTGGGATCCAGCTGTCATAACATTTTGGCCAATCAGGGCAACCATCGCCTGAGCCTGTAACTCTTACAATTCCACCAAGTGTAATTTGAGAGATAACGGTAATTATGGAGAGAATTAAGAAAAAAATAAGAACTTTATCACGAAATATATCTAAATTTTCATTTTTTGTAGAATTCATTTAGGTTCTTATTTTTTTACTAATAATTATCTGTCTCGAGAAATTCTTCCTTGATGAATTTCTTCATTAAGATGAATTTCTCCATTACGAATCTTTATGTTATAGCCACAGTCAGGGTCAGTACATACCCATGCCTTATATAACACTGATGCTCCATGACCACCAAAATCAGATAATGGCACTAATACGCCATTTTCGCAAGGTGTTGGGCAAGGAGGTAATGCAAAATTACTCATTCTTCCACACTCCTAAACTTAAAAATTAAGTTTATATAATTTTTTATTACTATTATTTTACAATATTAATTTCTTTTAGATATAAAATAAATATATAAAAAATACAATAAATAATACATATGTTTGTTTTAGGAATAGAATCAAGTTGCGATGAAACTTCAGTAGGAATAGTTGATCGGGAAGGAAATGTTTTATCAAATATCATTTCTTCACAGGTTGATATTCATTCTTTTTATGGAGGTATTGTTCCTGAAGTTGCATCTCGCCAACATATAAGTCATATTCAAAAAGTTTGTCTTGCAGCATTAAGTGAAGCTTCAATAGATTGGTCAGATATTAAATTAATATCAGTTACTAATGGTCCGGGGCTAGCAGGCTCGCTACTTGTAGGAGTAAACTTTGCTAAAGGTTTGTCAGCAAGTCTTGGTATTCCAGTTTTTCCTGTTAACCATATGGATGGACATATTTATGCTGCTTGGGCAAAAACAGACCAAAATAAGTTACTAGATTTTCAATATTCAGTGGGGGAGCAAAACATAACATGCCTTATTGTTTCTGGTGGCCATACTGATTTAGCTATATTGAAAAAATACGGCGAAATAAATTTGATAGGAGAAACAAAAGATGATGCTGCTGGGGAAGCATTTGATAAAGTAGCAAGAATTTTAGGACTACGTTATCCTGGTGGTCCAGAAATCCAAAAAGTTGCTGAAAAAACTAATGAAATAGATAGTTTGCCTAGAGCATGGATGAAGGGCTCAGATAATTTTTCTTTTAGTGGATTAAAAACAGCGGTGTTCAACAAGGTTAAAAAATATCAAAATGACAAAAATTTTTCCTCATATATTCCAATTCTGGCTAATTCATTTCAAGAATCTGTGGTAGATGTATTATATACCAAAACAATTAATGTTGCTTTGAGAGAAAAATCTTCCGGCATAGTACTCGCTGGAGGAGTAGCAGCTAACTTGCCATTAAGGAATCAATTTTTAGAACATTCACCACTCCCTGTAGCTATTCCGGAATTTAAGTTATGTACTGATAATGGTGCGATGATAGCTATGGCTGGTCTTATAAACTATAATTTACGTAATTTTTCACAAGATTTTGATGTAAAGCCTAATCTTCGAGTGGGTGAGTTATGAGGATGGATAATTTCTGAAATTATTATTCAATCTAGAATAAATAGTGTTTTTTCTATTATTTTCCAGTTGATTTATGAAGTTGAGAATTTTCTTTTTATCAATTTCCATTTTTATCTCATAAATACTATTTGAACTAGTAATTTTTAGCAACATACCTTCTGGTTTTACGAAAAAATCAAAAACAAAAAAAATAGAAAAAAATATTAAAATTATTAGGATAAAATTTAATATATTAGATTCAGGTAATATTTGCCACAATATTATTGATGAAATTAATCCTATAATTGCCCAGAATCCAGAAGAGAAAATTTTATCTAACTTTGAGGTTTCTATATTAATGATGTCATCAAGAAAAATTGATGCATAAGGTATTTTTTTAGTTTTTATATAAAGGTGGCTAGAAGTTAATTGAAGATTTGTAGAACTAGAAATTTTTATTTCATCTATATTTTTTTCCATAAGTTATTTCTCGAATTTATTTTATTATAAAATCCCTAGCATTTTTGAGCATTAGATCCATAATAGATAATTTATTGCAAATGTCATCATAAACTACTTTACCAGTTTTTCTAGTTTTTTCTTCAACTTTTTTAGTATGTTCAATTCTTATTTTGTTATCAGGTTCGCCAGGGAAGCCCAAGGATGCAGCAAAATCATTAGGCCCCCCAGTAATTCCAGATAAGCCTTTTACAGAAAGAATATCATCAATATTTTCTGATGCATCTTTAGATTCAATTTGTGCAATAACTAACATGTTTTGATTGGACCATGTTGAAAAATTTAGTTTGCCTTGGTATATTTCTTTAATTTTTACATCATCATTATACTCAGTTCCTCTTCCTCCTCCCCATGATCTTTCACCAGATCCAGGAAACAAACAAGCGTCTACAAGCTTTTGAGCGTCATCTTTTGAGTTGATATGTGGTCCTATAATTCCTTGAATTCCCCTATCAAGGTAAAGGTTGATCTGATATGGCGAATTATCTGGGACTCTAGCTGTTACAGATTTACCAAATCCATTTGCAATTCTACAAATATTGTCAACATCAGTCTCACTAAAAGTGCCATGCTCTCCATCAAGGTGGATTGCGTCAAATCCTATATGTATAGCTAATTCAACTAGCTGTAAGGATGGAAAGGTAAGTTCAAAAACATTAGCTTTATTTCCAGTTTTATTAATTTTTAATATTGAATTTTCAATCATTTAAACTTTATATTCCTTTGATTGTTCCACCTCTTGCATGTGTTTTTTTCAATGGTGGATGTTTATTAATTTCTTCATAGTTAATTTCAAGACCTAGCCCAGGTTTATCCGATAATTCGACATAACCACCTGATTGCCTAGGAAAACCATGAAATACGCTGAAATAATGTTCAGTATAAAATTCTGCATGGTATTCTTGTATCTCAAAATTCACAATAGATTTGTCCAAATGCATCTCTGCAATAGCCCCAACAGGTGAGCATACATTATGTGGAGCCATAGTAATGTGTTTTGCTTCTGAAATTGCAGAAATTTTCTTTAATTCTGTTATTCCTCCAGCATTTGCAATGTCTGGTTGAAGAATATCTGCAGCATGCTTATCTACAATTTCTGAAAAAGGAAATTTTGTATATAATCTTTCTCCTGTTGCAATAGGAATATTTACTTTTCTCCTGACTTCTAGAAGTTCAGAAATTCTTTCCTCAGAAACTGGCTCTTCATACCATAATGGATTATATTTTTCTAATTTTTTTCCAATTTTAATTGCATTCATAACGTTAAATTTTGCATGTGCTTCAATTAATATATCGATGTTATCTCCAACTGATTTTCTAACAGACTCTACTCTTTTCTCCGCAATGTCTAGTTCTTTGAGAGAAATTTTGTAGTAATTATTTTGGCCAAAGGGATCAAACTTTAATGCAGTGTATCCCATATCTACAACTTTTTTTGCTTCTTCTGCATTTAGTTCAGGGGCACCAGGGTTTGTATACCAGCCATTTGCGTAAACTCTAATTTTTTCTCTAAAAGATCCTCCAAGTAGTCTCCATACTGGTTGCTTAAGGATTTTTCCTTTTAGATCCCAAAGAGCAATATCTATTCCTGAAAGAGAAGTTGTAGCTAGTCTTCCGCCTCTAGCATGTGGGTCATGGTAAAGGTTTGTCCAAAGAACCTCAGATTCCAATGGATCTTTTCCTGAAAGGTACTTTTCTGTCCATGAACTAATAATTGACTTAACCTCATCTTCATCTTCCATAGCTGAGGCATCCCCAAGTCCAAATAATTTCGGATTATCAGTATTTAATTTAATTACTAACCAGTTTCTAGATGCGTTATGATGATTAGCTGAAAATTCTAAAAATTCCACATTAGTTATTTTTGGCATACTTAATTTCCTTAGATTTCTGTAAATATATTATCGATTATTATTTAAAAATTTAAATAACACAAGTTATGTTTCTTAATTTATCTATGAAAATTTATAACTTTCTTAGTTCCTTTGAGGAAATAATTGTAATTATGGCAATCAATATACTTGATAAAGATGAAAATAACACGGAAAATTCAATACTAGTTTTTTCTAAAATATACCCTCCAAAAAACCAGCCTAGTTGATAAGTTAAAATTGTCATGTAATACAGACTAACAACACGTCCTCTCATTTCATCGCTTGCATACTGCTGGAGCATTACTGGCACTGTAACCATCCAACATGCAAAACCAGTGCCCATCATAAAACTTGATAAAATAGAAATTAGGAAATTAGGAGCAAATCCAAAAATTATTACACCTATATCAAAACCTATAAAAGAGATTATCAAAACATATAAATTTCTTACTCTTGAGCCTAAAGTAAATAAAATAATTGAACCAAAGAGAGCTCCAACCCCGCTAGCAGCTAGAGTATATCCATAATGTAATTCTTCTAACCCAAGATCATTTTTTATTTTTACTGGGATTACTGGTTGATACATACCTCCAAAAATTGCTGTAATTGAAATTATTAATAAAGGGCGAATGATAGGATTATTAAGTGAGTAAATTATACCTGTTTTTATTTCTATAAATATATTTTCATTTTTTATTTTATGATTTTTTTTCTTGCTTCTAGTCTTAACAGAAATTATCATAAGTGCTCCCAATATGTATAACGATGAAATAAAATAAAAACTTATGTCATATCCAAGCCATATCAATAGTCCCCCTAAACTTGGAGCTACTATCTGGGCTATTGTACTTGCAGAGGTGTTAAAACTTACAGCTTGGACTAATTTTTCTTTACCAACAACATCTACAACAAATGTCTGGCTAGAAGGATTATGAATGCCAAATATTATTCCAATTATTAGCGACAAGGGTATTAGTATCCAGACTGTATTTTCGTTAATAATATTCATTGATAATAGTATTCCAGTAATTATTGAAATAATGGCAACTGATAATTTAGTCATCCATAAAAGTTTCCATCTTTCAAATCTATCTGAGAAAGCTCCTCCAAAAAGAGACATACCTATTACTCCAATGCCACTTATTGAATTTATTAAACCCATGGAAGTTTCAGATTGTGTAAGATCTAAAACTATCCAAGCTAGAGCCATAACCCTTATCTGATATCCAGCAAACATTGTTATATTGGCAACTACGAGGTATTTGTAATCATTTATAGAAAAAAGTTCGTATAAATTATCGTAAAAATATTTAGGATATAATGATAGAATTTTTGTTATATTCAATTATCCACCACCGACAGGTTTTACTATATCTAGTTTATCTCCGTTTTTTATGAAAGTTACTTTAAAATCTTTTTTATTTACGATCTCCGAGTTTAAGGCTACAGCGACTGATAAATTTTCCAGGTTTTTCATAACAATTAATTCCGAAATAGAAATAGAATTTTCAAAATTATTTTTTTCACCATTAATTAATATTTCTATCATATTATTTCTCCATTATTTAATTTTTCAATAATTTTTTTTGATGTTGCTTTTTCAGAAAAAGATCTTATGGAGGCTATTCCAGATGCCCCATTTTGGAATGGTAATAAACAATTTTTTTCATTTATACCCCCCACTGCAATTACTGGTAAATTTATATTAGCAGTAATTTTCTTAAGTTCTTTTAAACCTAAAGGATTTTGTCCAGGATGGGATTTTGTTTTAAACGTACTTCCAAACTGTAAATAATTAGCACCAAGTTTTTCAGCTAAAATAGCAGATTTTAGAGAATGAATAGAACAGCCAATTATTTGATCATCATTCAATATTGATTTTAAATTTTTTATTTGGTGGATTTTTTTTTCAGGAAGGTGGATCCCATCCATATGAAAAACTTTACATAATTCGTATCCATCATTAATAATGATTATTGGTTTATTATCTGTTTTAGATTGAATTTTTTCAATAAGTTTTTTTTTATCTTCATTTAAGAGATTTTTTTCTCTAATTTGAATCATATTAATGCCGACTTTAGTGGCATATATTATATTATCTAACATTTTTTCTTTGGTTTGATAAACTGATGTATTAGTAATTAAGGACACTATAGGAAAACTAAGTTGCTTCAATTATTATTTTATTCCTTCTTGAGGGCTACTTGGATTTGCAATTAAGGTTTTGGGTATTCTTCCTGCAAGAAAAGATTTTCTTCCTGCTTTTACTCCCAATTTAAATGCTTCTCCCATTAATCCAGGATCATTGGATTTTGATATAGCTGTATTTACTAGGACTGCATCAGCTCCGTTTTCCATGACTTTTGAAGCATCTGATGGCACACCTAAGCCCGCATCGACTACCACAGGAATTTTCGATTGTTCAATAATTATTTGGATTTCTTCTAGTGCTAAAACACCTCTACCTGATCCAATAGGAGATCCTAATGGCATAACGGTGGCACAACCAATGTTTTCTAATCTTTTTGCCAAAACTGGATCAGCCCCAATATATGGGAGGCAGATAAATCCTTCTTTAATTAATATTTCAGCTGCTTTTAATGTTCCAATTGGATCAGGTAGAAGATATTTTGAATCAGGTATAACTTCAATCTTTATCCAATTTGATCCAGTGACTTCTCTAGCAAGTTTTGCTATATACACAGCCTCTTCGAATGTTTTAGAGCCAGCAGTATTGGGTAAAATTTGATAATCATTCCAGTTTATATGATCTAGCAAATTTTTTTTCTGTGGGTCGTTCAAGTCAATGCGACCAATGGCTACTGTTATGATTTCAGTTTCAGAACTTTCTATAGATTTTAGTAGATCTTCTTTAGACTTATGCTTTCCTGTACCAGTCATAAGTCGAGAATTAAATTTTTTCCCTGCAATAATTAATTGATCATTCATAATTTATTTTTTCTAAATAATATCCTAACTTTATCGGGAGTTTTTTGTTGTTAGTTGTTGATAAAAATTTTTCTAAGCAAGTTTAGTTATTCAAAGTTATAATAATTATATAATAAATTATTTAAGGTTTATTATCAAAAAAAGTATAGAGGTTTCAATTATGGGTGAAAAATTAGTATTCTACAGTAAAAATGATAAAGGTAGAACTCTTAGTAGAAGTGATAGAGCAAAGGAGTTATGCTTGGATGATCTGAGGTGTGAATTTTTATTTTCCGGAGAAGAGGACTACTCCAATTCTGCAAAAATAAGGGATGGTTTTGAAAAAAATCTTGAAAAGATGATTGATGCAGAGGTAATAATTTGCAATGGTGAATTACTAAGTATAGAAATGTTAAAAAAATTACCAAATCTACGTCATATACAATTACTAAGTGCCGGCTTTGACGGATGGGATATTGATGCAATTAATGATTTAAATATAAATATTTGCGGTAATTCGCCTGCAATTTCAAATTCAGTTGCAGAGCATACAATAGCACTTATTATGACCTTATATAAAAGATTGTCTCAGGCTGTTGAAGGAGTAAAATCAGGCGAATGGATGAAAAAAGCAATTACAGGCCCTTATGGAAATGTTCGTGAAATCACAGGAAAGAATATAGGTATAGTTGGTTTAGGTAACATAGGGTCAAAAGTAGCTAAATTATTGAAAGGTTTTGATGTTAATATTTTCTATAATGATATAAAGGAATTTTCCAATTTTGAAGACGAATTAAATATAAAAAAATTATCCTTTGAAGAATTGTTAAAAATTTCTGATATTGTTTCTGTTCACGTCCCTTTATCAGATGAAACAAAAAGTATGTTCAGTGCTAAAGAATTTGGATTAATGAAAAAAGATTCTATATTTATAAATACATGTAGAGGTCCTGTACACGATGAACAGGCGCTAATTAATGCTCTTAAGACTGATGAAATTTTAGGTGCAGCTCTTGATGTTACAGAAATTGAACCAATTAGTAAAAATTCTGATTTACTGAAGTTGGATAATTGTGTTGTAACTCCTCATCTTGCGGGATCATCAAGGGAAAGTGTAGATAGAAGAATAATGTTTGCTTTTGAAAACGCTAATAAAACATTAAATGGTATTCAGCCGGAAAACTTAATTTTCTCTTAGAGATTTTATGCTTGCTTTGATTCCTGCTTGAAAAATTTTAGATTCATGTTTTACAGTCTTTAAGAATTTACTGCCGAATTCTCCTATGTTTCTATATTTTTTCCTTCTTCTATTTTTTAAGGTGTTGATGTGAATTTTATTTATTTCAAAAAGTTCATTACTTAAGATTTTCTTTATTAGCTTTGCAGTCTCTGTAGGGTTTTGATGCGCTGCACCCTTAGGTTCAGGTATAACTTTATCAATAATACCTGAGTTTAAACAATCTGAGGCGGTTAATTTGAGTGATTCAGCTATTTCAGAAATCTTATTCTGATCTTTCATTTCTGTTTTTGCACCTTTTTCAGGAATAATTGGTGTATATATAGCATTTTCAAGCATCAAAACTTTATCTGTTATCGAAAATGCTAATGCGGCTTCAGATCCTCCTTCACCAATAATTAGAGAAATAGAAGGAGTATTTACTTTCCCAATTTGGTCTATCATATTTGACACTGAATTAGATAAACCTAATTTTTCCATTTCCATTCCTAAAGCAGGTCCTGGAGTATCAACAAAACTTACCAAAGGTATCTTGAATAATTCTGCCAAGTTAATTGCTCTGGTTGCTTTTCTAAATCCCGATGGAGTAATTTCTCCAGATTGAGACCCTGATGAACTTTTACGCTTAATATTTTTTTCAGATTTTTGTTGCGCAATAATCATTACACTTTGACCAGAAATTTTTCCTATACCAGTTATTATTGAAGTGTCATCATAGGAAATTCTATCTCCATGTATTTCAAAAAAATTTGTAAAAATATTTTCTAAATAATATCTTGCTTTTGGTCTATTTTTGTTTCTGGATAATTTTATAATTTCTTCTGGATTTTTATAAGGTAAATTCTTTTTTAAATATTCTTTGCCAATTTTAATGGAATTAACTTTATGATTTGGATAAAGCAAATCAAGTAATAGACTTAAGTTTGTTTTAATTTTGTCCCGATTTAATATTTTATCAATTTGCCCAAACTGAATAAAAGTTTCTGATGTATGTGGAAGGTCTTTTTTATTTTTATCAAATTCAGTTATTTCTCCTAGAGATGAAAAACCAATTTGGGCATTAGGCTCTGAGATAATTATGTCAGATAAAGATGCAAAACTACTAAAAATTTGTCCTGTTGTTGGGTTGCTTAGGATTGTTATAAAAGGAATATTTGCATCCTTTAGTGAGCGTACAGCGAAAGATGTTTTTGCCATCTGCAATAATGAAAAAATACCTTCTTGCAATCTAGTACCACTTGAACTTACAGTACAAATACAAGGTATTTTTTTTCTTTTTGCCAATTCTAGAGCTAATGTTACTTTTTCTCCTACTACAACTCCCATCGATCCTCCTAAAAAACTTGAATCAATTACAATCATCACAACATCTTTATCATCTATTTTGCAAGTCCCAGTTATAATAGCTTCATTAAGTCCTGTGCGAATTCTATCTTGTACAAGTCTAACTCGATATGAAACTCTTGGCGAAAACTCTATAGGGTCTAGTGATTGAATCCATTTACTTGTTTCATGGAAACTATTTTTGTCAATCAAAGTAGCTAATCTTCGTCTAGCTGATATTGAAAAGTGATAATTGCAGTTAGGACATATTCTATATCTTTGGTAAATTTTTGAGCTTTTTAATTCAAAGTCACAATGCATGCAAGATTCTAACAACTCTTCGAGAGGGATTTGCTTTTCTTTTTTTGGTTCTTTTTCTGGAAAGAGATCAGTTACGTTATTCATAAATCAATTCCTTAATGTAATCTGTAGTCTATAAGTATATATACATTAAGTTAAGATTAAATTACTGGACGAGCTTTACCTGGTTCACCTGGACCTACAACTCCAGCTTCTTCTAACTCATCCATTAATCTTGCTGCTCTAGGATATCCAATTCTAAGTCTTCTTTGAAGAAAAGATACTGATAAAGTTTTTTGAGATTTACTAAGTTCTAAGGCATTATTAAATAATGAATCATTATCAGATATTTCTATATTATTAATTCCGTTCTCTTCTTCATTACTTAATTCTAAGAATTTCATATTTGGATAAGTGTTTTTCTTCCATAAATTAACTACTGAATCAACTTCTATGTCTGAAACAAAAGCACCTTGAACTCTAGATGGTTTAGGCTTATCTATAGGCTTAAATAACATATCACCCTTACCTAATAATTTATCTGCTCCAACACTATCTAAAATTGTTCTTGAATCAATCTGTGACATCACAGCAAATGATATTCTGCTTGGAAAATTAGCTTTAATTAGCCCTGTAACTACATCTACTGATGGCCTTTGTGTGGCTAAAACTAAATGTACACCAGTAGCTCGCCCTAATTGTGCAAGTCTTACTAATAGTCTTTCTACTTCACCTGATGCGCTAAGCATTAGGTCTGCAAGTTCATCTACTAATATAACTAGATAAGGCATTTTATAATCTGATTTTTTATTAAAAGTTAATATGTTTTTTACACCGAAGTTTTCTAAAATTTTAAACCTTTCCATCATTTCTTTAACTAATGATTTTAAGACAATCACTGCTTGGTCTGATTCTACTACAACTGGCGTATAAAGATGTGGTATTCCCTCGTATGGTGTTAGTTCTACTCTTTTAGGATCTATCATGACTATTCTTAGTTCATCAGGAGTTTTTGTCATTATTAATCCTGTAATAATGCTATTCATACAAACACTTTTACCAGATCCTGTAGATCCTGCAACTAAAGTATGAGGCATTTTTGACAAATCAGTCATTACGGGTTCTCCACCTGAACCGAGACCTAATGGGACAGGTAAGGGGTTGTCTTTTGCAAATTCTTTCCATTCATTTGTATCCATTATTGATCTCAATGTTACTTCATTAGGAGACTTATTAGGTACTTCAATACCTACTACGGATTCTCCAGGCACAGGAGCTTCAAATCTTAGGTTTGGAGAAGCTAATGATAGTGCTATATCTTTTTCTCGATTTAATATTGTGTCAACTCTAACTCTTTGACCAATTTTGTCATCTGTTTTTCCTTTCCATCCTGGACTTAGACCATACATAGTTACAGTGGGTCCTTTTTTTACTTGGTCAACAGTAACTTCAATGCCAAACTGCTTCAACGAGGATTCTATTTTTTTACTTGTTAATTGAACTTCTGCTTCAGATATGCCTCCGGGTAAAGGTATCTTGAGGTTATCTAGGCTTGGAATAATCCATTCATAGTTATGAGAAGTTAGTAATTCTTCAGGTTTTGTACTATCTGTTTCGGAGTTATTTGAAATGAAATTATTTTTAGGAATCTCTTGATCCTTAGATTTATTTGATGCTATCATTGGTTCACTTTTAGATAACTCTTTTTTATTATTCATATCTTTTTCGTTTATTTCTATTTCTTCTTCAGTGTCATTTGGTATATTATTTTTTTTTATAATTGAGTTAATAATATTAATTCCTGTATATTTAGATAATTTTGTTACAAGTAATAAAAACTTAACTATGAATTTGCTAGAGAAATTATAGATATAATAGGTAGTGATTTTTATCAACTTTGGTTTTATTAAGGATATTGCTAATAATATAAATAATATTACTCTCATCCAAGAAATCAGATAATCTAATAATGAAACATCAAATCTGTTCCAGTTCATGTATGACCTAGATACAAATATACCTAATTCTCCTCCTATAGATTCACCTGAAAATGAACCAATTGGAGCATAGAAAATACCTAAAGTACCAGATAAACTCGCGCATAATAATATAAAACTAATTTGGTACTTCCAAAAACGAATAAATTTTCTAAAAAAAATATTTATTATTATTGGAAAGGTAGCTAGAATGGACGGAACAAATGACCAGCCAAAAAATTCCTTCATTTCTTCTATGTTTCTAAAGATATATAAGTATGTTAAGGCAAAACTTATAGTTGAAAATATTAATAATTTAGCTAAAAAAGTATATTTTGAATTAGTCATTATTCACCAATCGGACAATAATTTTTGATTTTGCATCAAGTTTTTGTTTCAAAAAGTTTGAAGAATATTCTTTTATAAAATTTTTGATGTTTTTATTTTTCGGTTGTTTTTTTAAACCACTATTAATATTTTTTTCTAGAGAATCTTTGATAAATTTAATATTTTCATATGAGTCATCTATAATAACACCATATGATATTAGATCAACTATTTTGTTGACCGCATATTTTGAATCCAATAAAATCGTAACTAGAATTAATCCATTTTTATAAATTTGATTTCTTTCTTTAATGATTTCATCATCTTCATAAATTAAGTTTTTTCCATCGATAAGAATATTTTCTGCAGGAACTTTACCATTTGTATCTAACTTTTCATCTTTTAACAATAAAACTTCACCGTTTTCTAATATAAATATATTCTCTTGATTGATATTTTCGCTTTCTGCAATTTTACCATGGGCTATTTGCATTTTAATCTCACCATGAATAGGTACAAAAAATTTTGGATTAACAGTCTTAATGAATTCCTTAAGTTCGTTTTTATATGCATGACCAGATGCATGAATTGTATGATTCTTATCGGTTATAACTTCCGCACCCAGTTTGAGCAATTTGTTTATTGTATCATTTACTTGAACTTCGTTTCCCGGTATCGTACTGGCTGAAATAATGACGGTATCTCCATCTCTAATTTGTATATTTTTATGATCATTGTTAGCAATTCTTACTAATCCTGATTGCCTTTCTCCTTGGCTACCAGTAGTTAAAATTACAAGATTATTTTGATTTATATTATTTATCTGATCTGGTCTTATCATTAATTTTTCATAAGAGCTAATATGTCCAAGATTTTTGGCTATTTTTGTATTTTCAATCATACTTTTACCAACAATACATAATTTTTTATTATATTTTATACATGCATCTGAAATAATTTTATTTCTTGAGATTTGAGATGCAAATGTCGAAACAATAATTCTATTATTATGTGACTTGATAATAGAACTTATAGATTTTTTTACCTCTTCTTCTGAAATGGAATATCCATCCTCTTCTGCGTTAGTAGAATCTGACATTAGAATCATGACTTCATTTTTAAGTATTTTTTTCAGATGATTTATATTGTTTTTATATTCATTACCTATTGTTGGATTTTTATCAAACTTGAAATCTCCTGAATGAACAATATTTCCACAAGGAGTATTAATCAACAAACCGTAAGAATCGGGTATTGAATGGCATACAGGGAATAATTCAAAAACTATATCGCCTAATTTATATTTATTATTCTCTTTTGTAGGAAAAATCTTTGGAGAAATTTTATTACTACTTCGATAAAGTTTTTTTCTAATCAATTCACATGCCATTCCTGGGGCATATACTGGAATATTAAAACTATCAAGTATAAACGGGATTGCACCTATATGATCTTCGTGACCATGGGTAACAATTATACCTTTGATCTTTTGCTTTTTTTCTTCTAAACAAGTTATGTCTGGAATAACAATTTCTATTCCAGGAATTTCATTTTTCTTAATGAAACCAATACCTGCATCTATTATTACTATGTCTTTGTCAGATTCGATGATAGTCATATTTTTTCCAACTTCACCAAGTCCTCCAATAGGTATGATTTTCACATATGGAGAATTTTTACTTTTCAATAATTATTTTTATCTTTCAAAAATTTAGTTAAGAAAATACCCTCAGCAAGTTATTAAATGAGGGTATTTTTTGTTTGATATTTTAAGATATACCGTTATCACTTAGGTATTTTACTGCGTCATTAACAGTTAGGATTTTTTCGGCATCTTCATCAGATATCTCTAAGGGATTGTCGTCGCTTCCAAACTCTTCTTCGATAGCCATTATTAACTCAACTATATCAAGAGAATCGGCGTCTAAGTCTTCAGTAAATGATGATTCTCCTGAAATATCATCAATATTTACACTTAGTTTGTCCGCTGCAATTTCTCTTACTTTATCTAGTACGCTAGCCATATTAAAATTAACCTCTCAAATCATGGGAAATAGTCCCGCTATAAATTGTTAGTTGTTTTGATTCTTAAAACATTATTATATATATCATATCAGAGATGATAATATACCGTTAACGAATTTTGAAGACGAATCTTCACCAAAATATTTAGCTAATTCGACGGCTTCATTAATAATAATTTTTTTATTTAAGCTTTTAGTTGATATGCTTTCAACAATTGCAAGTTGAATTATGCATTTATCAATTGGGAATAATACTGAATTTTTATTCAACAATTTTGAATTTATTCTATCGTTTATCATATGTTTTTTATCAATGAAAGTTTTTACTAATAATTCCATAAAATCAGTATGTTCTTTATCTAATTTTTTCCCTTGATAATTTCTCTTTAATATATCCAATGGATTTTTTCCTGATACATCTGATTCATACAATGATTGTATGACAATCGCTCTTGATTTAGTCTTATTGTGTTTTAATTTATATTTTTTTTCAATAGATGGTATAACCTCAACGCCATCATTCTGTAATGAATAAGTTTTTATTAGTTTGTTAGGTATAAAATCAATTAGATTGTTATTTTTATCCATTGCTAGGATGCTACATATTCCAAAACAGAGTCAAAATCAGATACATTTGTTATTTTTGCTTCTCTATTAATTCTCTTTATCATACCAGAGAGAATTTTTCCATTTCCTATTTCAATAAAAGAATTAATACCATCATCTATCATATGCTTAATTGAATTATTCCATTGAACGCATGAGGTGAGTTGCATTTTTAATTCAGATTTTACCTCGTCCGCGGTAACTAGTGGTTCTGCTGTAACATTGCCAATTAGGGGTATAAGTGGATTATTAAACTCAAGGGAATCAATAATTTTATTAAGTCCTTCTTGGGCAGGGCCCATTAATTTTGAATGAAAAGCGCCTCCAACTTGTAGCAGTATAGCTTTTTTAGCACCACGAGATGATGCTATGTCAATTGCATGATTAAGATTCTGTTTCTCTCCTGCGATAATAATTTGCTCTGATGTATTTATTGTAGATAATTCTACTCCAGATTCGGTACATATCTCTTCAGCGGTAATTTCATCTAATCCAATTAGTGCAGCCATACCACCTGGTACTTGTTCACACGCCATTTCCATTAGTCTGGCACGTTCAAATACGAGCCTAAAGGTATCATTAATATTTAGTACACCGGAAACAGCTAATGATGCATATTCTCCTAAACTATGCCCAGCAGTTACTTGAGGTATTTGTATAACACCAGATGCCTCCTCCATGGCTCTCCATGTGGCAATAGAGGTAGCAAGGATTGCAGGTTGAGTATTCTCGGTTTTTGTTAATTCATCCTGAGGGCCATTAAAAATAATATCTGATAGTTTTTTATTTAAGGTTTGGTCAACTTCCTCGAAAACTTCTCGCGCAGCTATAGAATTCAAGAATAGATCTTTACCCATACCAACGGATTGAGAACCTTGACCAGGAAATACAAATGCTATTTTATTATTTTTTTCATTCATTGGATTATTACTCTTATGTAGTTTGCGTAGTTACTTCTTCATCTAATTGAACCGGCCAGTTTCCAGGTAGTATTCTACCATTATAGTAACCACATTGTGTGCAGGCTCTATGAGGCTGTACGTGAGTGGTTGGACATCTTGGGCAATTTGAGGCGATAGATGGCAAACTCACAGCATTGTGCGCGTTTCTGTTACCTTTTCTTGCTCGAGTATGTTTTTTTTTGGGTAATGGAGGCATTATTATTTTCTTTTAAATTACTTCTTGATTTTATTATATAGTTTATTATATTTTTAAACACTTGTTAATTTTGCACCTATTTAGATACTTTTCGCAAGTGTATTCGTTCTAATATTTAGGGAGTTTTACACAAACATTTTTCATAATT
>PBVQ01000028.1 GCA_002728715.1 Dehalococcoidia bacterium | reverse complement strand
TTCTTCAATATTTTCTGGTATAAATTTAGGATTAGGATCTATGGCATAGTTTTTTGTATCAAAACCAATTAACCTTTTAGAAACCTCTCTCCCTATGGCGCCTAAGCCATAAATACCAACTGTTTTTTTAGATATTTCCGTTATTCTAGATGAGTATTTTTCAGTATCCCATATTTTTTTCTGTTTATCTTCGAAAGTTTCAATAAATCTATGAGTAAGAGCAACAATGGATCCAATCACATGGTCAGCCATAGAGGTTATATGAGTTCCAGGAGCATTTGTTATTACAACATTAGATTTTTTTATATTCTCGTACATCACAATCTTGTCTATCCCCATACCTGGACAAGCTATCCATTTTAAATTTTCTGCTTTTTCAAAGGCTTTATCATCTGGCCAACCAAAAAATACTTGAACATCATTTATAAAATTATAAATATCTTCTTTAGTATATGCTTCTAGGATTTCAACATTATTAAATTTACCACGAAGGTTATTAGCAAATTCCTTACCTACATGATCTGTTCCAATCATAACTTTAATTTTTTTCATTCTTATCATCCTATATAATTTAATAAATGTTTTTAGTCATGTTAATCTATAGAATTGATTTATGCAAAATAAATTTATAATCAAAGATGATTTCATTCCACGTGGAGATCAAAAAGGCGCATTTAACTTTTTAGCAGATGGAATAGATAAAAAAGTTAAAAAGCAAACATTACTTGGAGTCACAGGATCTGGAAAGACATTCACAATGGCTAAGGTAATTGAGAAAGTACAAAAACCAACTTTAGTTATAGCTCACAACAAAACTCTAGCAGCTCAATTAGCATCTGAATTTGAAGACTTTTTCCCTGAAAATTCAATCGAATATTTCGTTAGTTATTATGATTATTACCAGCCAGAAGCATATATTCCTAGATCAGATACTTATATTGAAAAAGAATCAGATATGAATGAAGAAATAGATCGATTACGCCATTCAGCAACAAGATCTATATTAACTAGGCAAGATACGATAATTGTTTCAAGTGTTTCATGCATTTATGGGCTAGGATCTCCAGAGGAGTATGCATCAGTAGTTTTATCATTACGGTGTGGGGAAGAAATATCTATGAGGAAAATTATTCGAAAACTTGTTGACATGTATTACCAAAGAAACGATATAGAGTTGGATAGAGGGAAATTTCGAGTTCTTGGTGATACTTTAGAGATAATGCCAGCATATGAAGATTTATCTATAAGAATAGAATTTTTTGGAGATGAAATAGAAAAAATTTATCAGATAGATCCTATTACGGGTGAAATATTATCTTATATAGATAATATAGACATCTTCCCTGGCAAACATTTCGTTACACCTGAAGATAGCCTAAAAGATGCTTTGAAAGATATTGAACAAGAGCTTGAAATAAGAGTAAAAGAATTGAAAGAAAACAATAAATTAATAGAAGCTCAAAGAATCTACGAAAGAACAAATTACGATCTTGAAATGTTGAGAGAAACAGGAACTTGCCCAGGAGTGGAAAATTATTCTCAACCACTAGGTCGTAGAGCAAAGGGTTCCCCTCCATGGACATTAATGGATTATTTTCCAGACGATTTTTTGATTTTTATAGATGAATCACACATTACTATTCCACAAATAAGAGGAATGTATAAAGGAGACTTTTCCAGAAAAAGCACCTTGGTAGATTTTGGTTTCAGGTTGCCCTCTGCGATAGACAACAGACCTCTTTCTTTTGAAGAATTTGAGGAAAAAATCAACCAAATTATTTTTGTATCTGCAACTCCAGGAGAATATGAAAAAGAAAATGAATCCCAGCGAGTTGAGCAAATTATAAGACCTACAGGCCTTATAGACCCTGAAATAATTATCAAACCAACAATAAATCAAATTGATGACTTGATTGAAGAAATAAGGATAATTATAGAAAAAAAAGAAAGAGTATTAGTAACTACATTAACTAAAAAAATGGCGGAGGAATTATCGGAATATCTTTCTGAGATAGAAATAAAAGTTCACTATCTACATTCAGAAATACAAACAATAGAAAGAGTTGAGATATTAAGAGATTTGAGATTGGGAGTATACGATGTGGTAGTTGGAATTAATTTGCTTCGAGAAGGATTGGATCTTCCAGAAGTGTCCACAGTGGCAATTCTGGATGCTGATAAAGAAGGATATTTAAGGTCTAGTACATCGCTAATACAAACTATTGGTAGAGCAGCAAGACATGTAAATGGCAAGGTAATAATGTATGCTGACAAAATTACAAAATCAATGAAATATGCAATTAATGAAACTAACAGAAGAAGAAAAATACAATCTGAACATAATAAAAAACATGGAATAATACCACAGTCGATAATAAAAGAAATTAGAGATATCACCAAAAAGATTAATAACGAATCAGAGAAAAAAGAAAATGAATCAATAGCTAGTAAATTTAATAGCAAAAATTATAGTAAGTATGAAATTACAAAAAATATAAAGTTACTAGAAAAAGAGATGAGAACTGCAGCAAAAAACTTAGAATTTGAAAAAGCAGCAATGCTTAGAGATGAAATTCAAGAGATAAGGAAAATAGATACAAGTTATTAAAAAAATCTATATAATTAATTATAATAGCATTACACTCAAAGATTTTAGAAGGAAATTTTATGCCTGAAACAGAACAACTAAATAACGATACAGTGATGGAAGCCTTAAGAGATGTATTTGACCCTGAAATCCCAGTAAATGTGGTTGATTTAGGCCTAATATATTCTGTAGAAGTTTCTGATGGAGATGTTCATGTTGAAATGACGCTTACAGCACCTGGATGTGGGATGGGACCATATATAGCCCAGCAAGCTGAATGGAGAATTGCAGAAATAGATGACGTAGAAGATGTACAAGTTGACGTAGTTTTTGATCCTCCATGGACGCCTGATATGATTACCGAAGAGGGAAAAGCCCTTTTAGGGATTGACTAATGACTTCTCCAAGAAAACTTACTCCGCAAGAAGAAGCAAAATTAGCTCAAGCTAGGGAAAATTTTAAAAATAGAAAAAAAATTACTGATTCATTAACTTCTATATCAAAAAGAATTGGTGTTTACTCAGGTAAAGGTGGTGTTGGGAAAACAACAATCACAACAAATCTTGCTGTAACTCTCTCGGAAAAAAATCAATCTGTTGCCATTTTTGATTGTGATATAGACTGCCCAAATGTGACAAGATTATTAAGAATTTCCGAAGGTCCAATACAGGATAAGGATAAGCTCATACCGCCATCAAGATTTGGAGTCAAGGTAATGTCTATGGCTTTTTTTCAAAAAGATGAAGATGAAGCTATAATATGGCGTGGTCCAATGATACATAACGCCATTAATCAATTCACCCAATCTACATTATGGGGAGATTTAGACTATATGCTTGTAGACCTACCTCCAGGAACATCAGATGCTCCCTTGACAGTTATGCAAACATTAAACCTAGATGGATTCATAATTGTAACAACCCCTCAAGAGTTGGCTGTATTAGATGCTAAAAGATCGATAAATATGATAAAAAAAATGAATCTAAATGTATACGGAATAGTTGAGAACCTATCTGGAGGCGTTTTTGGGAGTGGTGGAGGAAAATCTCTAGCGGAAGAAATGAATTTGCCATTTTTAGGAAGTGTAAGCATTAGAAAAGAATATACAAATGCAAATAAACCGGTAACATTAGAAAATCAAGAAATTCAAAAAGAATACTCAAAAATAATTGAAAATCTGAAATTTTAATTTTGTTTTTTTATGAATTTAATAAATTTATTGTTTCAATAATTTTTCTGTTTTTGTCAATACTATCTACTCTTTCATGTCCAATAGGAGAAGATGCTATTTTTCTAAATGTTTCAGCAGCTCCTTGATGAATTTTTTCAGAGTTGTTAGAGAAACTAAATGTATCAGCTATTTCTTCCATTTCTCCGATCCACCTAAAAGCTTTTGCAGAAATAGAATTAACAGACTTTAATGAATCAAAAACTTTAGGTTGGCTATATTTTAATTCGTCTAAAAGGTTTTCTAGTAAATCAAAGTGATCTGCAGTCATTAGTGAGGCAGCATATAATGCAGCAGTACCTTTAGTGATTGCAGCATAGGTCATCTTTAATCCAGAGGCTGAACCAATATTAGAATTCATATTAACAAATTCAACATCTTCTGTATGTAATTGTTCAAGAAGATTAGCGTGTTCGCCAGATATATAAATTCTTGGCTTTTCACCAGATCTAGGAGAACCACCAATTATACCTCCATCAATAAAAATACCATTTGATTCTTCGATAATACAATTAATTGATTCAGATGTTTTTGGTGATATTGCATTACAATCAACAAAAATTTTTTTGAGATTTGAATTAGCTGTTATAGAGGCAACATCTTGAGCAAAACTTAAAGCTTGCGATGGAACTAAAATCGATAAAATAATATCCGATTTTTCTACTAAATTTCTTAAACTTCAATATCTGTAATTTTATTTTCTCTGGCTCTAATAATAGAATCTTTACTTCTATTTTCAAGTGAAGTTATAACATTATAACCATGCTGTCTAAGCACACCCGCTACCCCACTGCCCATATCGCCCATACTCATAACTCCTATAGTATCTAATTTCATATAATTTTCCTTTTTATCTTAAGTTTTCTTTCATTATTTCATTGATAGTTTGAGAGACGATTTTTTCCTGCCCAAGCTCTAATCCAAAAACCATAATACATATTTTTGAATCCCCTTCTTCAATCCTTGTCCAAATTGAAGGAGAAGATTGCTTTAATTTTTCAACTAAAATTTGAGGATTTATATTACTAATATTTTCATCTATATCAATATAGAGACCAAAGGGTTGATGACCTATAACATTATCAATCTTTTGAGTTATAATCCCATTTTTGTTATCTATATCTTTAATAATATTATTTGTCATATATTCAAAATTTGCTAATCGATCTTCATGATTTAAAGTCATCCATCTTTCTACTGCTGTAACAACTCCAACTATTTCTTGCCTATCAATTTTGTGAGGCCTTCCAATTCCTCTAATTCTATTGGTTTCGTAACCAACAAATGAATTTTTTGCAATACGAGATATCATTTCTTTAGTGCCTAGAGCAAAACCAGTAGAATGAGGTGCACCCATATACTTAGCAGCAACACATTGAAAGTCCGCTCCCATTCTTACATATTTACCTAAATTTTCTAAAGGATATATTTGCCCAGCAGAATCAACTGAAATTGGAATATTGTGCTTTTTTGCTAGATCAATTATAGTTTCCAGAGACAATACATTTTCATCAATTGGTTTTTGTTCGTATACAGGTACATGAATTGCAGCGGTTTTTTCACTAATTATTTTTTCAAAATCTGCAACTGATGTATTATTTTCATTTCCTACTTCTACTAATCTTGCACCTGAAAATTCCATACACCTATCGTACCAATACCTTTGTCTTTTTTGAATTAATATTTCATTTGGCATACCTTCTGTATTAGGTAATTTCTCTATATTTTCATCAATGTCTCCAGTCATAAATGCAGCTGAAGCTAATGTTAATGCTGAACCTGCACCAGAAGTTATATATGCAGCTGGAACCGATAGCAATTCAGAAATTCTTCCCCCAGCATACTGCTCTAATTCAGCCAAAAGAACATATGATGAATCTGCCAATTCCATGGCATCTCGAACTTCTTTTACAGGAGTTGATCCTCCTAAAAGAGTTACGCTTCCTGTTGCGTTTATTACAGGTTTTGCACCTAATTCCTCGTATACCTTACCCCATTTATCATTTACCGTCATACAATCAAATCCTTTATAATTTACTAAGTATGTAAGATTGAAAAAAAAATTTAAAATCTATTTTTCTTTAATATACATGTAATTGTTCATAAAAAAGATAGATATTTTGTTGAAATTATTGCAAAATTAAATTTGCTTATTTAAATATTACAGGTAAAAACATGAAAGTATTATTCTTAAACGACTTAAGACCAACTGCGAGAGCTGGTGATATTAAGGATGTAAAAAATGGTTTTGCAAGAAATTTTCTTATTCCTAATAACATAGCTGTTGTAGCTACAGAACAGGAACTGAAAAGAGCTACAAAATTGCGCGAAGAAGCAGCACAAAGAAGATCTTTAGAACAAAAAGACTGGGAGAGAATTTCAGAAGAAATTCAGAAGAAATCTATAGATATTGAAGTTAAAACAGGTCCAACTGGTAGACTTTATGGATCCGTGAATAACACTATTATTGCATCTAAGTTAAATGAGATAACCAAAAGAGAAGATATAGACAGAAAAACTATTCATATATCATCACCTATAAGAACAACTGGCTCATACAAAGTCAAAGTGAATTTATTTGAAAATGTTTCAACTGAAATCAATGTAAATGTAGTTCCAGATGAAGAATCTAAACAACTTAACAAGCAAATGGAAGAAGTTTCAAAGCTTATTACTAAAGAAGAGAATGTACTTGACCCATCTTTTGAAGATGTATTAGCCGCTGCTGAGGAAAACATTCAATCTTCAAATATAGATGATTCAGAAAATGCCTCTGAAAAAACAAATCAGGAAGTTGAAGAGAGTAAAGAAACCCAAGAGTAATTATCCTAATACTCTATACTAATATTGGGAAAATTTCCCAAAATATCTTTATATAATTGTATCTTCTATTGACCATTTGAGTTTAAAAGTTCAAACTAATCTTATGGCTAATGATGTTCAAATTAATAATATAGATCTACCACACAACTTAGAGGCTGAAGAGGCCGTTCTTGGTTCAATAATAATTGATAGCGAATCAATAACAAAAATCATGGGAGAACTCAAAGTTGATCATTTTTTCCTTTATACAAATGGATTTATTTACTCTGCTTGCCTTAGTTTGTTTGAGCGACAAGAAGCAATTAACCAAATAACACTAATTCACGAATTAGAAACCAAAGAAATATTAAGTAGGAACGGTTCTGAAAAAAGTAATCAGTTAGAAGCTATAGGTGGAGCAGAATATATTTCTGAGTTAATTGCAAACACTCCAACGTCAGTTCATATAGAACATTACTCTAACTTAATTATTAGGACATCAACAATGAGAGACCTAATAAAGACTGGTGAAGAAATAAGCGAAATTGGATTTAAGGATGATTTTGATGTAGACAAATCATTGTCTACAGCAGAAGATGCATTATATAAAATTAGGCAGGAATCAATAAGTAGAGATTTTGTACCATTGTCTAGATCTCTAACAAACTACCTAGAACAAACATCATCTACAGATAATTTAGATGATGACATTGAAAGATTACCAGTAACAACTGGTTTCTCTCGATTAAATGATTTATTAGTTGGAGGTCTACAAAGATCAGATATGGTGGTACTTGCAGCAAGGCCATCAGTTGGAAAATCAATGCTAGGTCTAAATTTAGCTGTCTCCGCAGCAAAATCAGATTTTAAAGTAGGAATATTTTCTCTGGAAATGGGTAGAGAACAAATAGCACAAAGATTATTAGCTTCACAATCAAAAGTTAACATGCAAAAAATAAGAAATTTTTCTTTACAAAATACAATAGAACAACAACAGGTTGTTGACTCTATTGGACTTTTGTCAGATCTTTCTATTTCTGTTGATGACACGCCCTTTCAAACAGTAATGGAGATGAGAGGTAAAGCTAGAAGACTACAAATTTCAAATGGTCTAGATTTTCTTATAATTGATTATATGCAGTTAATAAACGGTAATAATAGGGGAAGGGAAGGAAATCGTGCACAAGAAGTTTCAGAAATTTCAAGACAAATAAAATCTTTAGCAAGAGATCTAAATATACCTATACTTGCAATATCTCAATTAAGCCGTGCTATTGAGCAAAGAACCTCTAAAAGACCAATGCTATCTGACCTAAGGGAATCAGGTTCAATTGAACAAGATGCAGATATAGTGATGTTCATACACAGAGAAGACAAATTAATTAGTTTGGAAGAGTGGAATAAGGCTAATCCAACATCACCTTATCCAAGAAATCGAGCATCAGTGATTATCGCAAAACATAGAAATGGGCCAACTGATGAGGTAGAATTTCAGGTCGAAGATTCTATAGGTGTATTTCAAGAAATTTCAATGATAAATAGTACCGCTAATTATAATGACCAGAGAGCAGAACAATCAATTGAATAAAGGATTACCCTTTGGTGTTAAATATGTTCCTACACCTGCACCATTATTTTCTACATATTTAGACAAATATGAATCTCTTGAGGAACTAAAAGTTTTATTGAAAATAATACATAGTTTATATCTCAAAAAAGACTTTCCGGCATTTTTGCACTACGATGAATTAATTTCAGACCCAGCAGTACTCAGAATTTATAAAAATGAAAATATTAATCAAAAACTCATTGAGTCCTTATGTCAATTAGAAAAAAAAGGAATAATTTTACTTATCAATGAAAATGAAAATAAGCCAAGAATTTTTTTAAATACTGAACAGGTTAGAAATTATATAATCAAAGAAGGGATAGAAAAAGATTTTTCACATAACAAAGTAGATTCAAGCTTGACTGATTTTACATCAGAAAATCAAAATTCTGTAATAACTACATATGAAAATAATATTGGTTATATAACTCCAATAATTTATGAAAATATTCATAATGCCCTAAAAGAATACGATGAAAAAGATATACTCGATGCAATTAAAATAGCGACGGAAAATAATGTTAGGAATTGGAAGTACATAGAAACAATCCTTCAGAGATGGACTTCTGAAGGGAAAGAAAGGGGGAATAGAAATGAAAGGTATGGAACCTCTAGACGAGATTCTGAAGAGAATCGATCGGACGAATTCTACAAAGAATACGTCCGAAAACAAAAATCAAAAGGAAGAAAATAATCTTGGATATGATTGCAAAATATGCAATAACACAAGATGGTTTGTTGAAGAACCTTTTGAAAATGCTCCTGCGTCGGAGAGAAAAATTATAGCTTGTGAATGCCAAGAAAAAATTTGGATCGATTCCTCAAATAATCGTCTAAAGGAATATTCTCAACTAGAATCATTTGAAAGATTTACTTTTGATAATATAGAACTCGGAACAAATGAAAGATTTTCGGAACCATCATCGTTTAGAAAAGCATATCATGAAGCTCAAAAATTTGTAGTTAATAAAGAAGGTTGGTTGATAATAACTGGACCCTCAGGAACAGGAAAAACACATTTAGCAGCAGCAATAGGAAACGCATTATTAGAGCAAGGTGATCCTGTTAAATTTATATCTATACCTAATTTATTAGATCACTTTAGATCTGCACTTAGCTCAGAAACTGAAACAAACTATGATGATACTTTTCAGCAAACAATTGAAGCACCAATACTAATATTAGATGATTTGTCTGTAAACAATCTCAGTGGTTGGGCAGAAGAAAAATTAGATCAAATATTAACTCATAGATACAATAGAAGAATGCCAACCATTGTAACCACCTCAAAATATTTTTACGAACTAAATGATAGATTTAGAACTAGGCTTAGCGACCCTTATTTTTCTTCTATTATAAATATCCAGCCTGGTAGAAATATAGAACAGGTACTAGGGACAGGGCTAAGTAAAAGAATTAGAGAAAAAATGACATTCAAAAATTTCACAACATCAGGAGCACAAAAATCATCAAACACCCAAAAAAGATCACTCAAAGAAGCATATGAAGTAGCAAAAATATTTGCAGAAGAACCATCTGGGTGGCTATACTTAGCTGGGCCAACAGGAGTTGGAAAAACACATTTAGCTATTTCAATAATGAACGAATCAACAAATAACAATTTTTCCGTATTATTTAAGTTCTTGCCAGATTTACTTGATGACTTGAGAACATCATATGGGCCAAATGGTAATGATTCATTTGATAAAGTTTTTAATCAAGTAAAAAATGTAGATCTGTTAATATTGGATGACTTAGGTACGGAAGCTTCTACTCCTTGGGCAGAAGAAAAACTTTACCAAATTATAGTTCACAGATACGACTTAATACTCCCAACTGTTTTTACAAGTAGAATAACTCTAGAAAGTATAGGAAATAAAAATAACTTAATTACAAATAAATATTCAGATGCAATTGTATCTAGGCTCAGTGACGCTAATGTAGTCACAGAAAGATATTTATCTGCACCTGATTTTAGAAATAGGGGATAAAAAACATGAGTATAAATGGAAAATGGAAATACGAAGACTTAACATGGCCTGAAGTCAATGAAGCTGTGAAAATGAAACTAATACCTATACTTCCCGTTGGCACTATGGAACAACATGGACCTCATTTGCCCATCAAAATGGATAAATGGACAGCAACAGAAATAGCAAAAGAAGCTTGTAAAAAAAATCCTAAAAGATTATTATTCATGCCACCTGTTTCATATGGATTTACTACTCATGTTATGGATTTTCCAGGCTCTGTAACTATCAACTACAACACTTTTATAGACTATATAAGTGATGTGCTCAAATCATTAACATATAACGGTTTTGAAAAAATCATTGTAATAAATGGTCATGGTTCAAATATGATCCCATTGGAATTAGCATGTAGAAAAATAAATTTAGAAAGTACTGCTAATATTTCACTGGCATCTTGGTGGGGATTAACGGATGTAGATAAAGAATTTATGTCTACATGGAGAGAGTCAAAATTTCCAGGAGGATGTGCACATTCAGGAGAAGCTGAAACATCCCTGGCATTACATCTAGATGAAAATCTAATACAAATGGATAAGGCCGTAAATGAAGTTTACGGAATGAATAAACATGAATCAGATTTTGAATGGGTTGACCTTTGGGGTCAAGGTCCAGTATCAATGATTTCTTGGACGAGTGAAAATTCTGATACTGGGATAGCAGGAGAACCATTACTAGCTACAAAAGATAAAGGTAAAATGTTATTTGATGAATCTGTTAATAATTTGATTAAATGGGGAAATGAATTTCATAAAAGAAAATTCAATAAAAGAAAAGATCATCATACTTCAAAACCAAAATCAGATATGCCTGGCTAATTAGCACCCATTTTTTGAAGTATATTTTGAGCTTTCTTAACTGACTTAGGGTCGTAACTAATTTTTTCATCAAACGTAAAATTCTTATTATCAGAATAAACAAATATTTTTGAAAATAAAAATTTCTTTCTTACTCTTCGAGCAAATTTATTATTCTGAGGCTTATTTGAAAAAACAAAAAATATATATCCTAGTTTCAATATCCTTAATTGATTGTCTTTATCTTCAAATGTTTTTGTAATAATATTTCTTTTATAAAAAACTTCATCAGAGAAATTAGATACTTGAGTAGCTAATAATAATCCCATAGCTTGCACATCAGCTGATTGTCTAGATGAGTGTGAAAAATTAGAGTTTGTTTTCCACCAATTATAAGGACGAATATCTGAACATGGAGCAGGTAAGAAAATAGATACTCCACCATATTTTTGTTCTAATGCCCAAGATGAATAACCAGGGAAATCAGCTGTCCAGCTATGATTTTGTTCTCCCATAATATTTGCTGGGCAAGAAAAATTATAAATTTTAGCAATGGTATTTTTTGATTTTCCTATGATTTCTGTAACAAAAAGTGCTGGGTTACCAGGATAATTTTCTTTTTCATAAAAAGTAGACACATTCGGAAGTTTGGTTGCAAAAGAACCTATCGATGCCGGAGCTAAGTTTTCTGTAGCCATGTAAGATGCACTAAGGATTTGTTCAGGCAAATAATTATAGTAATTTCTATATATTTTTTCATCTTCATTAATTGAAGGAGATGTAGCATTCCCTGTGGCTGAAATAAAAATGTCTTGTTGACTAATATTTATACTTTTCGAAACTAATTTTCGAATTTTTGTTAGAAGATAATCTGAAACACCCCAAATATCAAGACTAATAAACATGATTTTTTTTTCAAAAATATCAATTACCACTACCCTACACAGTAAATCATCAAGAATTCCATTTGATTTACGAGTTTTGAACTCTGGACTAAAAATTGGGAAAGACACAGGAGGAGTGATAACTGACTTCGCTGAACCAGCCATAAATTGCTCATCTTGCATTGATATTTTAATTTCTAAGTTCATATTCTCTGAGATACTTATACAATCTATAAAGATCATTTTATCTGTTAAAATAAGAAATATATTATTTTGAGGATTGTAATATGGATAAAAATAAAATTTTTGAAATTTTTGATGAAAAATTTCATTCGATTATAAATATAAAATCTCCACTAGAAAAATTACCAGGTAAATTTTCATTCACAGAGGGACCTTGTTGGGATAAAAATAATGAAAAATTAATCTTTAGTGATATACCTAATGATTCAATTTTTGAATGGTCGGAAATCAAAGGCACAAAATTATTTAGGAATCCTAGTGGGCATGCAAATGGGAACGCAATAGACAATCAAGGACGACTCATATCTTGCTTAACCTCCAAGAGAAAAGTTATAAGAATAGAACATAATGGAGATATAACTATACTTGCCGACTCTTATAATGGGAAAAAACTAACATCGCCTAATGATGTAGTAGTAAAATCAGATGATTCTGTATGGTTTACTGATCCAGATTATGGGTTTTTAGAAGTTAAATTAGGGCACGGTAAAGCCCCTGAACAAGATCGAAATAGAGTATATAGAATAGATCCAAAAAGTAAAAATATCACTTTTATAAGCGAAGATTTTGATAAACCTAATGGTATTTGTTTTTCTAAAGATGAACGTAAATTATATGTTAGCGACACAGGCAGAACTCACGGGAAATTTAGGAATCATAATATAGTAGTTTTTGATCTAATCAAAGATAGAGTTGAAAATCCTAGTGTATTTACTAATATAGAACCATATGTTCCTGATGGTATAAAGATTGATGATAAGAATAATTTATGGACATCTTCAGGCAGCGGGGTACAAATATATGATGAAAATAAAAAATTATTAGGTAAAATTAATACACCAGAGGTTTGTGCTAATTTATGTTTTGGCATGAAAAATAATAAAACATTGTTTATAACTGCAACAAGTTCGGTTTGGAAATTAAATTTAATCTAATTAAGGATGTAACTATGCTCGCTGAAAGTAAAATTTGGGAAAATCATAGAAACGAAACTTCACATGAAGTTCTAGAAAAAAGAAAAGCAAATCCTATTGAGATATATGATAAAAAATTCTTACAACTAATTGATCCAAAATCAGAACTCGTAAATTTATGGAAAGGGTGTGAGTGGGCAGAAGGACCCGTTTATTTCCCAGAAGGAAATTTAGTGATCTGGTCAGATATTCCTAATAATAGAATGCTTAGATACGAAATTAACAAAAAACAAACTTTTGTTCACAGAGAACCTTCAAACAATTCAAATGGTAATTACAGAAATATGGATGGGGACCTAGTTTCTTGTGAGCATAGAACTAATAGAATAACTTTAACTAATTCCGATAACGAAATAGTAGAATTAACTAGTAAATATGAGGGAAAAAGACTAAACTCACCCAATGACTTAGTTATAAAAAATGATGGAACGATCTGGTTTACAGATCCACCATACGGTATTATCTCTGAAAGAGAAGGAAATCAAAGAGATTCTGAAATTGGAGGTAATTATACATACATTTATGAACCGGATTCTAATAAAACATCAATTGTTGATAAAACATGTGACAGACCAAATGGTTTAGCTTTTTCACATGATGAAACTAAACTTTACATTGCAGATTCAGGAAAGCCAGGCACAATATCTATATTTGATGTTAGTAATAATAAATTAAGTAATAAAAAATTATTTGTGAAGGTTAGGCCTGGTATACCTGATGGTTTTAGGGTAGATATCAACGAAAACATTTGGACAAGTGCAAAAGATGGAGTTCACTGTTATGATCCATCTGGTAAACTTTTGGGTAAAATACTTATACCAGAACAAGCTACAGCTAATTTGGTTTTTGGAGATAATGAAGGCAAAACACTATATATTTGTGGTGATACGTCACTCTATAAAATTAGAACTAAAGTTCAAGGTTCTCACCTTTTTTGGATAAATTAAATAAAGAAAGAATAAATATGAAAATTGCAATAGGATTTGATCATGGTGGGTTTCCACTAAAAAAAGATATCATCAAAATAATTAAACGTATGGGTCATGAAGTTTTAGATATGGGTGCTTATGAAATTGATCCAGAAGATGATTTTCCTGATTTTGCGGCTCCAGTATCAAAAGCAGTTCAAAAAAACACTGCAAAAAAAGGAATAATAGTTTGCGGAAGTGGTGTTGGAGCAAATATAGTTGCAAACAAATATAAGGGAGTTAGAGCAGGTTTATGCCATGATACTTATTCTGCTTCTCAAGGAGTTAAGCATGACGATATGAATGTACTGTGCCTCGGAGCTAGAGTTGTAGGAGCAGCTCTAGCAGAAGAATTAGTAGTTTCATTTATTGAAGCAAAATTAGAAAGTAAAGAGGAAAGGTTTATACGAAGATTAAACAAAGTAAAGAAGATTGAAAATAATGAATAAAATAATTAAATCAAAAAAATCAATGGGTCAATCATTATGGCTTGATTCTATAAGCCGAGAGATGATAAACTCTGGAGAAATTGAAAATCTAATCAATGCTGGTATTACCGGTATAACATCTAATCCTACGATTTTTGATAAAGCAATAGGAGAAAGTAACGTTTACGATTCTGCACTTATTGAATACTCAAAAACATCTAAAACAACAGAAGAAATTTTTGAAAAATTAGCAATAGATGATATTAAAAAAGCAGCAAATTTATTAAGAAAAACTTATCAATCTTCTAATTTTAATGACGGTTATGTGAGTATTGAAGTTTCACCTCAACATGCGAATAATTCAGAAGCTACAATAGTGGAAGCTGATAGACTATGGAATAAAATTAATGAACCCAACGTAATGATAAAAGTTCCTGGAACTAATGAAGGATTTGTTGCTGTAAAAACGCTAATATCTAAGGGAATAAATGTTAACATTACACTTCTATTTTCGGTTGAACAGTACGAAAAAACTGCATATGCATACTTAGATGGGCTTACAGAGTTTGCAAAATCAGGATTAGGAGCAACTAGTTCAGTGTGTTCAGTAGCATCTTTTTTTATAAGCAGAATCGATACAGCTGTAGATAATTTACTAGATAAAAATTCACAATTAAAAGGGAAAATAGGTATTTCAAATGCTAAGATTGCTTATGATAAATACAAAAAAATATTTGACAAAAATCTTTATGGACAAGGCTCTTTTTTCCCCTTATATAGTACTGGTGCAAAAGTACAGAAGCCACTATGGGCTTCCACCAGCGTAAAAAATCCTGATTATGATAAAAATTTGTACCTTAATAATCTTGTAGGAGAAGAAACAATTAATACAATACCTTTAGAAACTTTCAATAATTTTTCCCATACTGGAAAACCTAATAATTCATTGATAGAAAATATTGATAAAGCTGAAGATAATATTAAATTTTTAGCAAAACAAGGTATAAATTTTAATCATATTACCAATCAATTATTACAAGATGGGATAAAAGCATTTAGAGATTCATACGATTCATTACTAAACAAAATAAATGATAAATTATCAAAATTGAAAAGTTGAAAAAATTACAAATAATTAATGAAAATTCAAACTTAATTCAAAATAAAATCATCAATGATGAACTCATAAAAAATTTTATTAGGGATAAATCTATAAAAAATTATTTAGGCTGGATAAATCTTCCTGAAAAAATAACAAATATAAATAAAAAGTTCATAGCTATAAAAAATAAAATAGCTGAAGAAAAGATAGAAAATGTCATATTTATAGGTATGGGAGGAAGTATTGAATCAGCAAAAACAATACTGGGATTGTCTCAAAACAATAAGACAATCAATATATTTTATCTAGATAGTATTAAATTTTCATATATTAAATCCCTTGAGGAAAAAATCAGTATAGAAAAATCAATATTTATTTTTTGCTCAAAATCTGGTAGAACAATTGAAACTAAAACATTAGAAAATTATTTCACAAAAAAATTATTTGTAAAAACAAAAAACATTATAAAAATATCAGATGTCAAACAACAAAAAGATAAAAAATATTTTATGTATATTAATTCTGAAGGCAATATAGGCGGAAGATATTCATCACTAAGCGAATATGGAATATTATCTGCTTATCTGGCAGGGTATAACATTGAAGAATTTGGAAAGTATGCAATTAAGATGAAACAAAAATGCTTAAGCAACAATTCTTCAAACCCCGCAATAGAATTAGCTGGATTTCTAATGAGTTGCTATAAAAATAACTTAAGAATAATTAATATAGTTAGTAGTAGTAAAACATTAAATTTTTCCTTATGGCTTGAGCAACTCATATCAGAATCATTAGGAAAAAAAAATGAAGGTTTTCTACCAATAGTTAATGAAATAACAAAATTAGATAATCCTAAACTAATGAATAGAATCTTTCTAATCATTGATCCTGATGAAAAAACTAATATATATGCAAATGAACTATTAGAGAATAATGTACCAGTAAAAGTTATAAATTTCGCAAAAAATAAAAGTTCAATCTCTGGAGAATTTTTTAAGTGGCAAATGGTGGTTAGTATTTTAGGAAAGTTAATGAATATTAATCCTTTTGACCAGCCGAATGTTGAAAAATCAAAAAATCTTACAGAAAAATACCTAGTTGAAGAAAAACTTATTCAACCAGTCTATGATGATTTTACCTCTATGGAATTAGATGAAAAAATTAGCTGTGTAGTTATATTAGACTATAGTGACAACTCAGAAAAATCACAAAATTATATTAAAAACATACAAATGCTTATTTATAATAAATATGGGAAATCATGTATAATTTTGGAAGCTCCAAGATATCTTCATTCTATTGGACAATTATTCAAATCTGGCATAAAAAATGTTGCTTATATTTTTATTGAAAACAGTTATATTTTAGATGAAAACAGTAAATATTATGAATTATCTAAAATACTTCATGCCCAAGCATTGAGTGAGTATGATATTATGAAAAAAATTGCGAAAAGAGTTCTAAGACTGAGAGTATAATTATGACAATGTCCGAGCAACAAAATGTTAATAATATTCTAGTAGATATAAGTAACGCCTTAGAAATCAAAAATAAGGTATTCAAAAATGAATTACTTCAAGATTCATTAATTAATAAAAAAATTTCCGATTTTTACAATCTCATTACAAAAAGTATAATTGAATTATCCAATAAATCTATTAGCAAAGAAAGTTTTTTACTTTTGGGAGATGATCATATAAGTGAATCTAGTATCTTAAGAGCCAAAAGTAATGATATATATACTGGTATAAATCAAAACAATCGTAAGCCCAGCAATATTGATTATGATTATCAGACAATAAGATTAGATGCTAGCAAAATCATAGATAAAAGCTATAAGCCGTTATATGATTTAAAATTAGTTTGTGACCAGATAAGACAAAACGGTTCAAAATTTATACTAGAATTAATCATAAAACCATCTGAAAAAGATTTGAAAAATTTTGGGGAAGAAAACGATGTAGACAAAATCATGTTAGTTAATATCGTGGAAAATCTACATAATTTTAGCGTGAATCCCGATATATGGATTATTGGTGATAACACCGACTCAGATTTTATATCTACTGCCAGCGCAATGATACATTTAGACGATCGTAAAAATTCTATCCTTATAAGAAATTCTAGTACTTATTATAAAAAACCTAACAAGCCTAAAACTTTTGGGAAATCTTATGGAATCAACGGTGTGGTCATCTCAGATTATAATTATGAACTTATACTAAAAGATTTCTTAAATGAAAAAATTTCCGAAAAAGATTTTAGTAACACAATATTTACAGATATACTAAACACTTATAATAATCTTGAAAATTCAAACAAGATATATGAATTATTATAGGAAACAATAAATGAATATAATAATTGTTGGCCTAGGGAAAATGGGAGGTAATATTGCAAAAAAATTACTCAAAGATAATCATAATATTATAGGATTTGATTCTGATAAAAACCAATCTAATATTATTAAAAAATATGGAGCAAAAATAATTGATTCTCTTGAAGATATTAATTCTTTAGATCTATCTCCTAAAATAGTATGGATGATGCTCCCATCCGGCAAAATCACACAAAAAACTTTTACTAAGCTCTTAGGTATTTTGTCACCTGAAGATATTATTATAGATGGGGGCAACTCAAATTATAAATTAACCAGAGCAAGATTCGATGATGCAAAGAAGCTTGATATTCATCTTATTGATTGTGGAACTAGTGGTGGCATATGGGGACTAAAAAATGGTTATTGCCTAACTATAGGTGGAGAAAAAAATATTTACGAAAAATTAAGACCTATCTTTAATTCACTCACCCCAAAAGACTCTAAAGGTAACTTATACGTAGGAGAGAGTGGTTCTGGACACTATGTCAAAATGATACATAATGGTATTGAATACGGAATGATGCAAGCTATTGCAGAGGGGATTGAGTTACTAAAAAACAAATCTGAATACAAGCTAAATATTTCAGAAATAGTAAATAATTGGAAAGATGGAAGCGTAATTAAATCATGGTTAATTGATTTAATTTCTGATGAATTAAGCAACGATAAAAATCTTGATAACTTCAGCTCATATGTAGATGATTCTGGAGAAGGAAGATGGACTATTGAAGAGTCTATTGAATTAGGTATTCCTACCCCTGTAATAACCGCTGCATTATTTGCTAGATTTAGATCCAGGCAAATTGAACCAATTAGTGGTAAGGTATTATCTGCTATGAGAAAAGGCTTTGGAGGACACGAAGTAAAAAATGGATAATAAGTTTGATAATTTCCCAGTACATCTTAACAACTTAAAACTTAATCTAATGACTGCGAAGGAGTTAAGAGAAGCCCAAGAAGAAATATGGGAATGGATCGACGAAGCTGAAATGTTAGATGATGAAAATGCCCCTGATATATCTATAATTGACGAGGCAAGAAGAATTATGGGAGAAATTATAAATGAAAGAGTTGACAGGCATTCAGATGAAAGAGGAAGAACTCCCGAATAATTTATTGATTATTCAACCATGAAATAATATTATTTTTTGAAATTTCCATATATTCCTTAATATTTGTAACAGTAGCATAACCAAGGTGAGGGCTCAAAATAACATTATTTAATTGTGCAAGTTTATGTTCTTTAGGAAGAGGTTCAGTTTCAAAAACATCGAGTCCTGCACCAGATATAATTTTATTTTCTAAAGCGAATATGAGATCATTTTCATTTATAATTGCCCCTCTAGCAGTATTCACAATAAATGCTGATTTCTTCATCATTTGTAATTGTCTCAATTGAATAAAATTTATAGTTTCTTCTGTTAATTTTAAATGTACAGATAGATAATCCGAATCTGATAATAACTGATCTTTACTAACCAATTTAATTTTATTTATATCAGCTCTTTTTTGATCTATTGTTCGACTCCAACCTATAGTCTCCATTCCAAAAACTTGAGCTATTTTAGCAACCTTTAATCCTATGCGGCCTAATCCTAAAATCCCAATTTTTTTACCATATAATTCATCAATTTTTTCACTTTGCCATTTACCATGTAAAAAATTGTTGTGATGAATTACCAATTGTTTCGAAAGAGCAAGAATCAATGACCAAGTTATCTCAGCCGTACTTTCACCAGAACTACTTCTAATGCCTTTAGTAGTAGTTATATGAATATTATTTTTCTTTGCAGATAATAAGTCTATGTTAGCTAATCCTGTGCCACTTGCTGCAATAAGTGATAGATTTGGCAAACTTTCTAATATATCTTTTGGAAATTTGCTTCTTTCTCTAATAATTACAATGATGTTATAAGGAATAAGCCTTTGAATAAATTCATTTTTATCAGCAAGTGTATCAGTATAAAAATCCACTTTTGAATTTGGTATCTCTGACCAATCAATTAGATCTTTTGTTATGTTTAAGTAATCATCAATTACTGCTATTTTATAAATCATAGAATATATTATTCATTTTTTTGTATAAGTTCAGATGTTTATCCTTTACCTCAGAATAAACATCTATTTTCTTTTTTGAAGGATTTATTATTGATTGATTTTTATACTTAAAACTAGAAAAATCAAAATTGTTTTTAATACCCATAATAGATAATATTGCTGTTCCACGTGATGTTTCTTCTGGTTCCTCTAAAATCTCTAAGGTATGAGTTAATATATCTGAGAGAGTTTGATTAAACCATTTAGATCTACGAAAAACTCCTCCTGAAAGAATAATGCGAAATTCTTTAGTAGAATATTGCTTAATCATATCTAATACCAACGAAAATCTTATAGCAAGTGACTCAAGCATTGCTTGAAAAATATCCTCTGGTTGAGTAGAAAAAGTTAATCCGCTAATTACTCCTTTAGCTTTATCATTCCAACCAATAGATCTCTCGCCACCAAAAAATGGAAGAATTGAAATTCCGTGAGCTCCTGGTTTTTTGTTTGATAAAATTTCATCAATATCATTTATATTCTTCAATTTCAGATTATCTTTAGCCCAAGAAATTATATTCCCGCCTTCAGAAAAAGAGCCACCTAAGAGGGAATATTTTTTAGTAAATTGATATTCCCATAGTCCAGGTAATATTTTTTTATTAGATTTAGGTCGCAATAAACGAATCGCACCAGTTGAACCTATAGTCAGGCCAATGCGATTACTTTTTGTAGCTCCAGATCCGATATTTGCAGATAAACCGTCTCCTACAGCTAAAAAAAATGGAGTGTCACATAATTCAGACCATCTATTTTTATATTCTTTTTTTAATCCTATGTACTTTTTGTTATAGGAGTATAAATTAGGTAAATTATTCTCATTTATTTCTAAATACGAGCACAATTCTTTATGCCAAACTAATTTTTTTCTATCAAGTAATCCACTCCAAGAAGCAATAGAAAAACTAGAATCATATGTAAAATTTTCAAAAATTTCTGAATAAAAATATGTAGAAAAATCTATAAATTTGCTTATATTATCTTTTAAATTTTTCTTGATCCATAAGATTTTACTTGGTATATATGATGTATGTTGAGTAACTCCAGTCTCATCAAAAAGTTTGCTAGACTCAAATGTTTTTTGGATTTTTTCAACTTGCTTAAATGATCTAGTATCAGAATACAAATAAACCGGTGTCAGCGGCTTTCCATTTTTGTCTATAGCTAGCAATGTACTTGACATACAGTCAACACCAACAGCTACAATTTTTCCTATTTTTCCCTTAGATTTATATAATGTCAAATCAATTGACTGTATAATTTTTTTTAATAAGACATCTGGATTTTGTATAAATTTTCCATTTTTATCAGTTTCAATGGCGTGATAAATTTGTGAAGAAAATTCACCTAGCAAACATGCCTGCATAGAGTATAAGCTTGTCTTGATAGATGAGCTGCCTATATCTATTACGAGCACACACTGTGAGTAATCTTTAGTCAAATATAGCTAACTTTTCTGCATCTTGGCAGGTATCATTAATTCATAAAATTGAATATATTGCTCTTCTATGAGACCTTTAAGTTCTTTACCTTTATCCAATATTTCTTTTGGTATTTTATTTCCTTCTCTGTAAGGGCTATCAATTTTTTCGTCAATCCATTCTAAGTAAACTACATTATTTTCGCCTGGAACCGTACCACCATTAAAGTAAACTCTTACTTCTGAGCGTTGGCCTGCTGCATTGTACATATCACCTTGTTCTTGGACAATAGTTGCGACCTTTCTAGCCTGACCTGGTTTAGTTTTATAAACTCTTCTTACTAAATACATTTTCTTTTCCTTTATTTAGAATTATTTTATATAAATTAATTTATATTTAATATCTATAAGATATGATAGTCTTAAAACAACTAATATCATATATATTTTATTTAGGAGAAACCATGAAAATCGGGATTTTAAATGAAACCGATTCAGTAGAAAAGAGAGTTTCAATAGTACCTGAGAGCATAAAATTACTTGCGAAAAATGGACATGAAATTTTTTTTCAAACAAATTGTGGAAAATCTGCAGGCTTCCCTGATGAAGAATACACAAATGCTGGTGCAAAACTTATAGATGATGATTTAGAAAAGATTGAATTATTAATTTTACTAAATTGTCCAAAAAAAAATATTATAAATAATCTCAATAAAGAGACTGTCGTAATCGCTCAATTCAATTCAAATAAAAATACAGAAATTGTTGATCAATTAAAAAATAATAATAATACACTATTAGCCATGGAGTTAGTTCCCCGCATAGCTAGAGCTCAAAAAATGGATGTTTTATCTTCACAAGCATCAATCGCTGGTTATAAAGCTGCATTAATCGCAGCAAATAATCTTGGTAAATATCTGCCAATGATGATGACTGCTGCTGGAACCATACCGCCATCAAAAGTATTGGTAATAGGTGCTGGGGTAGCTGGTTTGCAAGCTATAGCTACATCAAAAAGATTAGGAGCTAATGTAGAAGCTTTTGATGTTAGAGACGCGGCTGCCGAGCAGGTAGAAAGTCTAGGAGCAAAATTCCTAAAACAAGAAAGTTTAGGTGACGCCGAAGATAAAGGGGGATATGCAAGAGAGCAAACTGATGATGAAAAATTACTACAAAAAGAATTTATAAAATCTAATCTGACTAATATTGACGCATTAATTACTACTGCTGCAATTCCTGGTAAAAAAGCACCTATAATAATAACTAAAGATATGGTTGAAAATATGAAACCAGGTAGTGTAATAATCGATTTGTCTGCTGAATCAGGTGGAAATGTAGAATTAACTAAACCAGGTGAAATAATTAATCATAATAATGTAAGTATTCATGGGCCTATAAATGTTCCAAGTTCAATGGCATTTCATGCAAGTCAATTATATTCGAGAAATGTCATGGGATTATTAGATTTAATAGTTAATGAAAGCAAAGAAATTGAACTTGATTTAGAAGATGAAATCATCAAGTCTACATGTATTAATTTTTCAGGAAAGGCAAGTGACTAAATGATTGATTTTGAAATATTAATTATATCCATAACAATCTTTGTTTTAGCTATATTTATTGGATATGAAGTAATTACTAAAGTACCTCCTACTCTTCATACTCCTCTAATGTCTGGCTCAAATGCCATTTCTGGGATTGTAATTATTGGAGCATTACTAGTTGCTGGTAGCACAGATGGACTTATACCAAAAATTATAGGATCGATAGCTGTAGGATTATCGGTAATAAATGTTGTTGGTGGATTTTTGGTTACAGATAGAATGCTAAGCATGTTTAAAAAAGGTAATGATAAAAAATAATGAACACAGAACAAATAATAAATAATAATATTGTAAACCTAGGTTATATCATTGCTGCGATGTTTTTTATTATCGGCTTAAAGAGACTTTCCTCCCCTGGAACCGCTAGGAATGGAAATAGATTAGCTTCAGTAGGTATGCTAATTGCTGTTTTAGTAACAGTTTTAGGAAATAATATTTTAGGCTGGGAATGGATAATAACCTCTATTCTTATAGCTTCAGTTATAGGTTTTTTTTCAGCAAGAAAAATTCAAATGACAGCTATGCCTCAATTAGTAGCGATATTTAATGGGCTAGGCGGATCTGCATCCGGATTAATAGCAGCTGGTGAACTTTATAATCTTATTGAAGCAACTTCTGAAATTGCAAAAGATACTACTGTAACAATTATGATCTCAACAATAATAGGTAGCCTTACCTTAACAGGAAGTTTAATAGCATTTGGAAAACTTCAAGAAATTATGCCAACTAGACCATTACTTTTACCTGCAAGAAATATACTTAATATCATACTAATATTAGCACTTATATTTTCAGCAATTTGGCTAGTGATTGAACCATCATACACTCCATTTATAATTGCAGCTATTATTGCATTAATTTTGGGAATACTAATAGTTATACCAATTGGTGGAGCAGATATGCCTGTTGTTATAGCTCTTCTTAACTCCTACTCAGGTATTGCAGGAGCTGCTACAGGATTTGTACTAGAAAATAACATATTGATTATTTCTGGTTCCCTTGTAGGTGCTTCTGGACTAATTCTTACAAGGATTATGACAAAAGCAATGAATAGATCTTTAGCTAATGTAATGCTCGGAGGATTTGGAGTAGAAGACGGTACTGGAGGTGGAGGGGGAGAAGAAGAAACAAGGCCTGTTAAATCTATACAGCCTGATGATGCTGCAACAATATTAGGGTACTCTGAATCTGTAATTATTGTTCCAGGTTATGGTTTAGCTGTAGCTCAAGCTCAACATCAGGTCAGAGAGCTTGCAGATATTCTTAAGAATCGAGGTATTTCTGTTAAGTATGCGATTCACCCTGTAGCAGGAAGGATGCCTGGTCATATGAATGTACTTTTAGCAGAGGCAAATGTACCATACGATGAGCTTAAGGATTTAGATGAAATAAATTCAGAATTTCAGCGTACAGATGTTGCAATTGTTATAGGAGCAAATGATGTTACTAACCCTAGTGCAAGGACTGATACTTCTAGTCCGATATATGGAATGCCGATATTAAATGTCGACCAAGCACAATCTGTAATAATGATGAAAAGATCAATGTCTTCCGGATTTGCAGGAGTTCAAAATGAACTATTCTTTTTAGATAAAACTATGATGTTATTCGGGGATGCAAAAGACTCAGTAGAGAATATTGTAAAAGAAGTAAAAGATTTATAGAAGCCATTCTTATTTAAGATATTTGCTGAAATTCCAGGCTAATGATATTTTGGAAAAATTTCCAAGAATTTCATAATTATATTTATCTAAAACGCTTCCGTCAATCTATCTGGCGGATTTCTCCATTCTTTGTTCCATAGTCCCTCATTATGATATTTTGGATTCCAACCTAATATATTTCTAATTTTTTGATTATTAAATTTACCATGAGGAATATCTGGAAGGACAAAGAAAGTTTCACAATTTGATGGCAATTTATCATCTGAAACCTCTACAGCAGACTTAATAGCTGTGCCACAATCAATCCATGAGGTTGTGTAAGGAGTCATATCATTATGGTAGACAGTCTTTGATGCCTCTGGACCACTTAGATCCCAATGATGTTTCATATTGTAATATAGCAATGTAAGTACCTGAATATCGTAATAATTACTAAATAACCTACACACTTCTTGCCCCAATGCTTTAGTATGAGCATAAAGCCTTGTACCTGATGCTGGAGGCATATCTGGGTTTAAGTTATGGTCCCATTCTTCATACTGAGGTCCAGCTAATTGATAATGAGGCCCAGTATTTATAACTCTCTTAATTTTATTTTCTTTAGCTGCCAACATCATAGAATAATTACCCATGGTGTTAACATCAAATGCTAATTTCCTATCAGGTCTTAATACAGATAAATTAATAATCACATCCATATTTTTTGAGGCGTTAATCACACCTTTAGTATCATCAACTGATAATTTCAAAAATTCTCCTTTGTAGTTTGGATGAGGATCATTGATATCAGTAAGTAAAATATTATGTTTATTTTTTAGAGCCCTAACAACCCAAGGCCCCAACATTCCATTTCCGCCAAGAATTAATATATTCATATACTTAATCTTTCTTTTCTAAAAATGTTTTCAATTTATTAGTAATAAATCTTTGATTATCACAATCAGATTGCACGTGTAAATTATTCCAGTATTCTGATATGTCTAAATTTAAGGTTGAGGATAAAATTCTTACCAGGTCTTCTATATATAATACAGAGGTATAATCATTTTTTTTCTTAGAAATTATGGGCCAACCTAATCTAAGGTTAATCGCTTTAAACATATTATCTCTAGCAAATTCCTTTAATACATATTCCGTCATATGTGCGCAGAATAAATTATTATCAGTTACATCTGGATCTGTATTCCAATTTTCGGTTATAGTTAAGTTTTCTTCAAAATCTTTATAAAATTTCAAGGTACTTAGATTAATTACCCTATCAACTCCGTGACTATTTGCAGCAATGAATAAGTTGTACATTCTTCGAGTATGAAAATCTAAATTAAAACTTTGTTCATGCTTTTTTGTCTTGTAACTTGTAACCACAATAGCATCTATTTTATTATCAAATAAATTATTTATGGACTTATCATGATTCATATCATTTTCAAGATGATTATTAGATATTTTTTTCGACCCTGGAAGTCCAAAAGTTGTTATTGTGAAATCCTTTTTCAGAGATTTATAAATAATTTCAGATAATTCTTCATTAAAAGCCCCTAATAAAATATTTCTCATTTTTCTCCTCTAAAAGTTAAAGTCTGTAATAAATTCATTTTTTCCTTGGATATCCAGCTTAATTCTATAGAGGTCACCTCCTCTATATAAGTTATTATCATATCCTTTAGGCTCAACCCCAGTAGGATCCGTTATAGATGCTGAAGTAATATATAACTCATTTAGATTTTCACCACCAAACATAACTGAAGAGCTTTGCGCAGCTGGTAAGTTAATTCTTCTTTCTTCGACACCATCTGGATCAAATCTAATAACCATAGCCGAATGCCATATAGCTGACCAAATAAAACCTTCCGAATCTACAGTCATACCATCAGGAAGACCTAAACTCATAGGTATTTTTAGTAATTCAGTTTTATTACTAAAGGAATTTTTCTGATAATTATAATCCCATTTGAATATCTGTCTATTAAGCGAATCCGTAGAATAAAAAGTTTTTAAGTCTGGTGAAAAACCCATTCCATTACATAGACCTAAGCCATCATCTATAATTTCAACATTACCATCTTTTTTGAAATTAAATAATGTACAGGTATCTAAATGTGCAGAGCCACCAATCAAGTCCCCATTTGGAGAAGGAATAACATCATTTAATTTGAATTTTTTCCCTTCATATGAATCTGAAAACAACCATTTATATTTATTTTTTCGATCCCATATTTTCACACCTTCCCAAGTAGCTATACATAATCCAGATTTTTTATTTGGGACAACACCTGCTACAAAAAAACCTTCGTCTAAGAGAATATTTAAATTTGTTTTCGGATTATATTCCCAGAATTTCTTCCCTTGAATATCTATCCAATATAAAACTTTTTTTCCAGAATCCCACATTGGGCCTTCACCAACAAGTGCATTTTCAGAAGCTAATTTCTCAATATGATAATTAGTCATATTAGTCTCCAGAGTCAATTAATATAGTTGTAAAAATTAATTTTTCATTAGAATTATTTATTAATTCGTAGCTTGATATTTTATCTAAAGAAATTATATCTCCTCTTTGTAAATTAAATTCTTGCGAATTACATTTTATTCCTAAGTGTCCTTCTATAATAAATATCCAATGAGATTCATCATTTGATTTTATATCTATTTTTTGATTAAAATTATTTATCTGTTGTGTGGTATAAACTTTACTTCTTTCATCAGATATAACATTAACTTTCCAATTTTTATTGTCTCCATTATGTTTTATAATCTCAGATAATTTAGAATGAACTAAGTTATTAGATGTATAATCTTGCTCTATAGGTATAAACCTACAGGGCACTATTCCTTTGATATCATGATTACTGTCGGGATGAGATATGCCTACCCTAAGATTGATTTTACCTCTCATAGGTCTTATGTCGTGAGAAAATCCTGCAGGAGCCATAACTATATCACCCCATTCTGTTTCAAGTGGTTCATACTGGCCTATTTGCCATCTTGTAGAACCATCTAATGCTATCCAAAATTCATTAAAATCTGGATGAATATGTGGATCTGGAGGTGTACCTTCGGGTGCTACAATCCATACTGCTCTATGAGATTGATTAACTAGAACATTTTCTGCCCATCTTTCTTCATTTTGGTGTCTAGACATAATATCTTTATGATTAATAATTTCAACTGTCATATTATTCTCCTTTATACCATTCCATGAGCTACATATTCATAATCAAGATCAGAGAAGTTTCTTTTCCATTCATCTTCTATACCTGAAATCCAATCAGTAAGTAAATTATGTAATTCATCTCTTATTTCTGGTTCACTATCAGCTAGATTGATTTTTTCTCCTGGATCGGACTCTAAGTCAGATAAATGTATTTTAGCAATAGGAGATTCATTTTCAACTAGTTGACCATCTAAAACTAATTTCCATTTACCTTTTCTAACAGCTTTTTGATTTTCCATCTCCCAAAATATTGGTCTTAGAGGATTTTTCTCATTATTTACGACATGAGGAATTAGACTTATGCCATCAATATTTATATCTATATCAATTCCTGCAGCATCAAGTATAGTTGGAAAAACATCCATAGAAGCACAAATCTCTGACGATACTTGACCTGGAGTGATTTTTCCTGGCCAATGCATAATAGCTGGTTCTTTGATTCCTCCATCAAATAGGCTAAACTTATGCCCTTTTAATTTTCCAGCCGTACCTCCATAGTATGGGTCTTGATTACCGTCTAACCAATTTCTTGATTCTCTAGAAGGACCGTTATCAGATGTAAAAAAAGATAAAGTATTCTCTGCAAACCCTAATCTTTCCATTTCATCTTGTATTCTTCCGATAGAATCATCAACAGCACTAATCATAGCAGCCATAACCTGTCTATCCCAGGGTAAATTTGGAAATCTGTCCATATATTTTTGGGGTGCATGCATTGGATAATGAGGGGCATTAAAAGGTACGTATAAGAAGAAAGGTTTATTATTTTTTTTCATTTCTCTCAAATATTCAATCGCTTTATCCGCTATCAATTCAGTAAAGTATTCACCATTTTTCCATATTTCAGTATTATCTTCCCATAAATCATGAGTAGGATTTAAGCTAGGACCAGGCCTATTAGCTCCCCAATAAAATATATGTGAATAAAAATCAATACAGCCAGCAAAAAAACCGAATGTTTTGTCAAATCCATGGTTGTGAGGTCTACATTCATCCTTGAGACCTAAATGCCATTTTCCTGTTATAGCTGTTTGATAACCATTAGATTTTAGAACAGATGCGATAGTTTTTGTTGATGGAGGAAGTCCTGTAGCAGTTCGATGTCCTCTCAATATAGATCTAACTCCTGCCCTACTTGGATATTTACCAGACAATAAAGAAGCTCTTGAAGGAGAACAAACAGGGCTATTTGAATACCAATCAGTAAATCTAATTCCTTCATTTGCCATTCTATCTAGAACTGGAGTTGAAAAATCTTTTGCACCCATACAGGATAAATCTCCATACCCCTGATCATCTGTGAAATATATTACTACATTTGGTTGGTCTTTTTTCATTTGCTTTCCTCATTAGTAAATTTTGTAAATATTGACAATGATAATCCACCAAAAGCAAACAGTGCTATTAAATAAAATGCATAACGCCACCCATTTAAGAAAGATAACAAGGCATCAGGATTATTTTTTATTTCGTCTAATGGGACGTCAAAACCTTCTGAAATCATTACTGCTGCTATCACTGATGCTATAACTGCTTGACCAAAAACATTCCCGAAATTCCTTGTAAGATTTGTAAATGCCCCTATAACACCTCTATAACTAGAAGGTACTGAACCCATAATAGTACTACTATTTGGCACGTTCCATAATCCCTGTGCAAAACCATTTATAATAATAGTAAAGCTTATGACTATCATATTTGTTGATAAATTAAAAGTTGAAAAACTTATTATAGTTAGAATCAAGATAAAAAATCCTAAAATTGAGAATGGTCTTTCTGAGAATTTATCTGCTAATCTTCCAACTGATTGAGCCGCAATACCCATAAATAAAGATGAAAAAAATAGAAATATGCCAGTAGATGCTTCGGAAATAGTTTTTACAGTAATTAGATATATTGGTATTGAAATTCTTACAGCTGTGGTAGCAGAAAAACCTAAAAATCTTGCAACAACTGCACTTGTAAAAACATAATTTTTAAATAAGCGTAATTGAAGCATTGGATTATCTATACGTAACTCCCAAAAAATAAAAAATAATAATAAAAATATAACCAATAATGATAAAGAATAAAATAAAAATGAGTTTGTGGGAATTTCGTAAGGATTAATAATTAATCCTATAAATAGAATCACAAAAATACCCGATAATAAAGAACCTATCCAATCGAAATTATTTTTACTAGATATTTTTTCACTTACTGCACTTTCATCTATAATCATATAACTAAAAATCAAAGATATTAATGAAGGAATAAAAGTTAAAAAAAATAAAAATTGCCATGAATAAAATTGTAAGACCAAACCAGATATTACAGGACCAGTTGCGGCCCCAATAGATACAGCAGTTGTTTGACTACCTATAGCTTTGCCTCTTTCATTATTTGGAAATACCGATACAAGCATTGCAGTACCAACAGATTGAGCCATGGCATTGCCTACTCCTGTAAGAATTCTAGAAAAAACTAAAAAACTAAAACTTGGTGAGTAGGCGGAAAACAATAACCCTAAGGTAGAAATCACCAACCCAAATATAAATATTTTTTTTCTTCCTACAATATCAGCCAATCGTCCCATTGGTAATATTAATGCACAAATTGTTAGCCCATGAATTATAACTACAAGTGAAACATCCTTTAGAGATTTATCAAAAGAATAAGCTATATCTGAAAGCGCAACAAAAACCATTGATACACTTGCTACACTAGTGAATAAAGATACCCCAATTGCAAAAAATACTTTCCATTTATAGGCTATTTTCAAAAAAAACTACTTTGCTCTATTTTCAACCCAGTCTAAATCAAATTCAAATCCAAATCCTGGAGAATCAGATGGTTTAACATAACCATCTTTAATCGTTGGAGTACCTGGTAATCTTACCATTTCTTCTAAAGGTATTCCTGGTGGAGAAACTCCTTCAGATCTTTCTGCCCAAGTTACAGAAGGCATTGCATAAGCCAAATGTTGCCCATATGGATAATTAGAGCTAGCATGAGGTATTACACTTAACCCATGAGCTTGTGCAATATTACAGATTTTTATACCTGCAGTTAGCCCTCCAACCCAGCTTAGGTCAGGTTGGAAAATATCTACCAATCCATGACTTGCTGCAAATGCAAATGGGTGAGTTGAATACCAATGTTCACCTGTAGCAAGAGTTTGATATGGAACTCTATTTCTAAGATTAAAATAATTTTCTGTACTTTCTGGAATCATATAATCCTCAAGCCACTTAATTTTATACGGTCTCAAAGCTTCTACTAATCTGGTTGCATAATCTACATCTAATGACATCCAGGCATCAAGTGCTATTTCAATACTATCTCCAACTTGTTCTCTTGTCTGGGCAACCAATTCAACGCTTCTATTTATGCCCTCTAGACCAGTATCAGATCCTTCTCTTAAGAATAATTTGATAGCTTTAAATCCCAGTTCTAAAAACCAATCTATTGTATTTTTAGTACCATATGAAAAATCAGTATTACTAGCATATACAAAAATTTTATCTTTCTGAGGACCACCAATTAATTCATAAACTGGAACCTTGAGAATTTTTCCTTTTAGATCCCAAAGAGCATTATCGACAGCACTTATAGCGTAACTAGGCAAACCTGCAGTCCCATAGAAAGAAGTTGACTTTTGCATCATATCCCACATCTTCTCCGTTGCCATAACATTTTCACCTTCAATTAATTTAGCAAGATGATTATTAATTATTGGCATAGTCAATTCACTATGTATAGTTGTTCCAAAACCCCAAGTTCCATCTTCAGCAGTAATAATGCATCCAAGTCTTTTTTCTTCTAATGACCAATCAGATCTTTTTAGGTGAGAATATTTTTGCATAGGTGAGGTAAACCCATCAAATTCTCGGCCAAATTCAGATGTAATTTTCTTGTATCTTGGCTTTGACTTAATATTTGGAATTAGATCAATTTCAAAGGCCTTAACTGAAACAATTTTCAAGCTAAACTCCTCTAAACTGTTCGTGTGAATTTGCTCTTAAGTAATCCATATTCATCTCGATTCCTAAGCCTGGTTCTTCAGGTAAAAGTAGTCTACCATTTTGAACATTTAATGGTTTTTCCATGAAAATATCATATGCATTTAGTCTATGCCTTGCTGTTTCTAACTTATAAAAATTAGGTACAGTCATCATAACATGAGCACCAGCAAGTACATTTATTGGACCACTTGCATCATGGGGTGAAATAGGTATGTAGTAAGCTTCAGACATTGTTGAAACTTTTTTCAATTCAGTTATTCCGCCAACCCATGTCACATCAGGCATTAGAAAGTCTGTTAGGTTGTTTTCTAGTACATCCACAAATTCCCATCGAGTATGCAGTCTTTCACCAACAGAAATCGGAATATCAATTTGATCTCTTACGTTTTGTAAGGCATGATTACTTTCTACTGGTACAGGTTCTTCCCACCAATGAATCCCAACATGTTCAACACTATTAGCTAATCTAACTGATGTAGGGACATCAAATCTTCCGTGTGCATCAATCAATAATTCCATATCTGGTCCAGCACCCTCACGCATAGCTTCAGTGATCTCAACTCCAATAGACTCACCTCTAATATCCATTTTTCCAGATAAATAACCGTTTTTTTCATCTTCAAATCCAGGAAATGGATCAAACTTCATTGCAGTATGACCAGAATCAGCAATTGCTTTGGCTTGTTTTTTAGCTTCATCAGGTCCAATGCCGGGATCTGGATGAGTGTAAAGTTCTATATTTTCGCGTATAGGTCCACCAAGTAAATTATAGATTGGTTCATTATGAACTTTCCCAAATATATCCCATAAAGCTATATCAACACCACTAATTGCATTGGTTGAAGCCCCCCTTGAACCCATATATGTAAATCTTCTGAAAATTTTATTCCAAATTTTTTCTATATGGAGAGGGTTTTCACCAACAATAATTTGATCTAATTGTTGTAATATTGCACAAATTGCTCGATTTGCTGCAGGATGAGTGGTAGTTACTTCGCCCCAGCCCGTAATATTTTCATCAGTTTTAACTTCTACAAAAATATATTCACCTGGACGCCCGAAATTGTATGCCGCAGGGGATAATAATAACCATGGAGTCACAGATGTGATTTTCATTTTTCATCCTTTACTAATAATAAATATAAATGTATGTTTAAGATAAATTATTAGTTGAATAAATTAAATACCAAATTACAAAAATAATAATAATTTTTAACTATTTTGGTTTTCAGGGGTACCCTCAATAGATATATTTGGTATCCATTCTAACCAAGAGGGAAGATACCAAGCTTTTTCACCAAGTAGTTTCATAACACTTGGGACTAGAATTGACCGAACAATTGTTGCATCAATAAGTACGGCTGCACCTAGACCAAATCCCATCGATTGAAAGAAAGCAATTTTTCCTAATGCAAAACCTCCAAAAACTGCAACCATAATCAAGGCTGCCCCAGTGATTATACTAGCAGTTTTTCTCAACCCAAATGCTACAGATTCATCAGAAGACTTAGTTTCATCATAACGTTCTTTGATTCTACTTAACATAAAAACATGATAATCCATAGATAAACCAAATAATATGCTAAACATGAATAATGGCAACCAGAATTCTAATTGATCAACTTGCTGAAATCCAAAAAAATCAATTAAGAAACCTTTTTGGAATACCAAGACTAATAATCCATAGGCTGCGCCAACTGAAAGCAAGTTCATTATTATTGATGCAAATGCTATTGTTATAGACCTAAAGGCAAGAAGTAAAAGTATCAAACTTAGACTTAGTACTAATCCTAATACTATAGGAAAATAATCATCTGTTGTCTTTACAGAATCTACAGTAGCTGCTGAAGCCCCACCAACATAAACAGTATATGAACCCTCACTCATATTTGAAAAAGATGAAGGAATTATTTCATTTCTTAATCTTCTGATTGAATTCAGTGATTCCATTCCATTTGGATCACCAGGAACTCTTGATTGTATTTCAATAAAATCAACTGATGGGAATAAAAGGATTTCTGGCTTTAAGAAACCACGGTCATCATTAATACTTTTTTCTAGAATTTGTAATGAACTTAATAATTCTGGTGATGATGTATCTGCTTCAATATGTATATTAGCAGTTTCATTAGAACCATAACCCCATTTTTCATTTAATAAATTAAACCCTATCTTAGCTGGTTCATCGTCCGGAAGAACAGATATACCGCTTGTACCTTTTTCAATATCTAGATAAAAATATGATAAAACTAATAAAAATATAGTAGCTAAAGCCATACTTATTCCAGGCCTTTTCATTACTTGAATAGTTATAGTATTCCATATGCCAGTTTCATCATCCTTAACTTCTTTGGGGTCATCAAAAACTCTAAGGTTTACTACAGGGAGTTTTTTGAAAATAGAAATCAAAACTAAAAATAACATTACACCTATTGCAGCTATTAATACCTGAGGGCCCACTCCTTGAGTTAATGCTATTCCTAAAAAGAATAATAAGTAGAGTAGAATTGCAAATCTTTTAGGTACGTATACACTATCTACTTTATCGCCAAGTATTCCTATTATTGCAGGTAAAAAACTTATACCAGCAAATACAGCAACAAAAACAACAAGTATAGCTCCAACACCAAATGCCTGAAAAGTTTTCTCTGGGATTATAAACATTCCTATTAATGCAAAGACAACTGTAATTCCACTGAATACTACAGCGCGTCCTGCAGTTGAACCAGAACTGACTATCGCATCTTGTTTTTCTAATCCTAAAGCTCTATCTTCTCTATATCTGGAAAGAATAAAAAGACAATAATCTATACCTACAGCTAATCCCATCATTGCAATAATATTTGGAACAAAGTCATTTAAATCAACTACCTGGCCAATTACTGAAACAATTCCCAACGAAACAAAAATAGCTACTATAGCTAAAATTATTGGGATAATAGCAGAGGTAACATATCCAAAAATAACAGCTAGGATTATCAATGCAACGGAAATACCTATAGTCTCACCAGTAAGTAAATCTTCCTCTGCTAGGTGAGCAAAAGTATAATTTATCGTATCTTCACCAACAAGATAAAATTGAAAATTTTCATCCGAGAATTCTTGATTAAATTTTATGAAAGATGAAATAAATTCTTCTTGCATAAAATATATCGGTATGCTCATAGAAGTCAAATCCGGTGATGGTCCAAAATAAGTACCAAATCCCGGCATTTGTTCTAAATTAGAATACTGAGAAATAATCTGTGGGTCCAAATTAAATTTAGTTTGAAGTTCACCCAGATATTTCTGCATAACAGCATTGTATTCTTCAGATGGGTATTTGAATTTTGAAGATGTAATAATTACAGATTCTGAAGCATATTGAACTTCACCAGATGATTCTTGTTCATTTCGAGAATCACTCTGATCAGAAGATTCTTCTTTTTGGGAAGATGATTCTATAACAAGTAAGCCATCAATAAATTTTTTACTCTCTGGATTTGAAGACATTTTTTCGTCTTGTAATTTGTTAGCAAGAATATATTCTAGATCTGTAGTAGCTCCCTGCCCGTTACTACTTAATGCACTATCAAGGTACTCTTGAGATAATCCAGCTGCAACAACCATTAAAATAATCCAAATGGCTATTACATAATAAGGACGTGAACCACTAAATTTTACTATACTTTTAATCAAAACAAACCTCTATTTAATTTAACAATTGTTAAAATTATATCCCAAAAATGTTTTGAAAATATTAAATTTATATAATAAAAACTTCTATTATGGTTGGGTGATTCTAGCCGTATGTACTTTAGCTAATTTCTCGTCAGGACCTGGGCAAACTTTTACATTTAGTATTTTTCAAAATTCTTTCATAGATGAATTAGAAATTACATCAACTAATGTCGCCACATCATATTTATTTGGTTCATTATTTGCTTCAGTAGCAATGGTGTTTTTAGGAAAGATTCTTGATAAATCTAATCCAAAATATATACTAATATTAGTTTGCATTTTTCTTTTTTTGGGGTGTTTTTGGTTATCAAAAGTAAGTAGCTCTATTGAACTCTTATTTTGCTTTGCGATAATGAGAACTATGGGGCAAGGTGCACTAAGTCTTATACCGTCAACATTGGTGTCTATTTGGTTCACAAAAAAAAGAGCCTTAGCATTAGCCATCATGGGATTAGGGATCTCGGCGTCAAGTGGTTTTTTCCCTGTTTACGCAGCTTTATTAATTGAAAATTTAGGATGGAGAAATGCTTGGTTATTTCTAGGTCTTACCGCCTCTTTAATACTAATTTTCCCAGTAATTATATTTATTAAACCTTATAGATTCTTGGATTAAAAGACAAAAACCAAAATTCCAACTAATTATGATGCAAAAAACATAGGAGAATATTCTTGGAAATTATCAAACGCAGTCAAGACGAAAAAATTTTGGTTCATAGTAATTGCAATAATGTCGGGTTCACCAATACATACTGGAATAATGTACCATCAAGTTTCAATCTTTTCACAAAAAGGTATCGGAATAACAGAAGCTGCTAGTATATTTGCAACCGTAGCTCCATCAATGATTTTTGGTCAATTTATTTCGGGAATACTTAATAATATTTTAGACCCAAGAAAAATATTGATTATTGGTCAGGTTTTAGTTTTTTTTACTCTTTACCTTTTATCTATTCTTGATACATTATTTTTAGGATATTTATATGGAATATTACTAGGATTACAAATTGGGCTTTTGATGAATACTGGACAAGCAATATGGCCATTATATTTTGGAAGAAAGTACTTAGGTAGTATTAGAGGTTTCAGTAATTTTATTGGTATGTCTCTAGCTGCAGCAGGCCCTTTACCATTATCAATGATTTATGATTCAACAGGAAGTTATAATTCAGGTTTATATATGTTTATGATTTTACCTCCAATCTCTGCTATTGGCGTATTATTTATAGGCAAATCAAAAAATTCATAAAGTAAACAGTGGTAATTTATTTTCTGAAGAATCCTTCAATATTTTTAATTCTTCATCATTAATTGGCTTAAAGTCCATAACAATTTCTAAGGCTTTTTTCCAAAGATCAAACTCTCCTGGAGGTAAAACAGATGTAACGGATTGAGATAACGCCCATTTATATGCAATTTTTAGGATCTCATCATCTTCTAAGGGCGCGTACCAACATTTATCTCTAATTCTCTTGACATTTTTTGATGGCTTACAGTTAATAGTATCAAGTGATAATGCATTAGAAGCACCAGGTTTTAGACCAAGTCTGGTTGTGTTAGTTTCTATAGATTTATTTAGTAAATCTTTTCCAAACCCACCCTGATACCATGTAGTGAAATTTAGAGGAAAAAGTATGGAATCAAAATCAAAATAATCTAAAAGCTTAACACCTATTTTCGATGAGTGAGCTGAAAATCCAATATTTCTAATTATGCCCTTTTCTTTCATTTCTATTAAGAGTTGAAGAACACCATCATTTTTAATAATATTCTGAAAGTCTTCTTCTGAAGATACTGAGTGCATCTGATATAAGTCAAGATAATCTGTTTTTAGATTACGTAAGGATTGAAGAAGTTCTTTTTTAGCATCACTATAGTTTCTTTTTCCTGTTTTACAAGCTAAAAAAACATTTTTTCTATATGGATATAAAGCTGGTCCTAATTTTTCTTCAGCATTACCATAAGCAGGTGCGACATCGAAATAATTGACCCCATTATCATAAGCATAGGATACATATTTAGATGCATCAAATGAGGTCTCGTCTTTTAGTACTATTCCACCAAAACCTATAATGGAAAGATTATCACCTGTACTTAAAAATTTTCTATAAAACATATTCTTTATCCTAATAAATAAAAATTAAAAAAACGAGTCAATATTCACTTATAATCATATATAATTTTTTAAAATTTATATATGATTTAATTCGTATAAAAATTATGTTTCAATCTACAGATAAAAAAATAAACTTCGATGATGTACTAATTACTCCAAAATCATCAAAATACAATTCAAGAAAAGAAATAATTCTTGATACAAAAATCAATTTCACTAAATCAAGACTCACTTGGAGTGGGGTGCCAATAATGGCTTCAAATATGGACTACGTAGGCACTTTCTCAATGGGTATGAAATTACAAAAACATTGTATTTCAAACGCTGTTAGTAAGTTTTATTCAAAAGAAGATTGGGTAGATTCAATTAATGAAGGATTAGATTTAAGTTATAATTTCCTAACATTTGGATTAGATGAAATTGAAGTTATAGACTCATATATAAATCATATTAAATCAAAAACAAATAAATTACCGAAATTTTTAGTATTTGATGTGCCAAATGGGTATATCAAAAAATTTAGTCAAATAATAGAAATTACAAGAAAAGAATTTCCTAAGATTGGCATAATCGCAGGAAATGTTGTTACTCCTGATGGCGTTAAGATTATGGTTGATTCAGGCGCAGATGGAGTTAAAATAGGAATTGGTTCAGGAAGTGTTTGTAGTACTACCGATGTTACAGGTATTGGGTACCCTCAATTAGCTGCAGTAATAGAATGTAGTAAAGAAGCAAAAAAATATAACGCATTTATTGTTTCTGATGGTGGAATAAAAAGTTCAGCAGATATTGTAAAAGCATTTGCTGGAGGTGCTGGATTTGTAATGCTAGGGTCATTATTTTCAGGGCATATTGAAGGTGAAGCTCCGATAACAAAAATTGAAAATAAACAATATAGAACCCTTTACGGGATGAGCTCTAGTGAAGCAATGAATAGGCATTACGGAAATGTAGCTGATTATAGAGCTTCTGAAGGAAAATCAATTCTTGTTGAAGACAAAGGAACTATAGAAAATACTATAAGTCAAATTCTTGGTGGCTTACGTTCAGCTTGTACTTATATTGACGCAAAAAACATAGGCGAAATATACGAAAAATCTGATTTCATAATAGTGTAATATTAGAGCATTTTTATCTGTTCAATATAACCTATTCTGTCCATACCTCTAAGTAAACCTTTATCATCCATACCATATCCAACTAACCAATAATCATTTTTAATTATAAATCCATGATATTCAGGTTCTATTTCAATTTTTCTTTTTGCTACTTTATCTACTAGAACAGCTACTTCTACATTATCATTAGTTATAGTTCTTATCATATTCTTAATAATTGACAAAGTTATTCCTGTGTCAAGTAGATCATCAATAATGATATAAGGGCTACCATCTTTGAATTTATTTTCGTAATCACTTACGCGTACTACCTCAGGTTTATTTGGATTGTAGGAATATTCATAGGCACTTGCAATAACAGGATTAACGACCCATTTTTCTGGTGATAATTTTTCTAACTCCATAATTAGTTTTGTGGAAAAAATCATTCCTCCTGTAATTACAGGAATTAGATTTACAACTGGCTCATTTTCCCATTTAATATTAATATTTTTTGCCATTTCTCTTATTTTTTTTTCAATGGCATCATTTTCCCATAAAATCTTTACATTTTTCATATCATGAATCTTTTTTATAAGTAATTCCTAAAGATTGCGGTTGATTCCCAAAAATTAATAATCTAATAGGTTTTGGAAACCATCTACCTTCATTTTTATTTGCTGACTGAATTAAAACAAGTGTTAAAATCATCAATGGGAAAGGAATTAATGGCAATATCTGTGATAAACCTATGGTTACTGATTGAAGTTTTAGTGAAAGGACCTGCAAAATTCCAAACCCATAAACACCAACAGAAGCTCGGACAGGATTCCAACCTCCAAAAATTACTATTGCTAGAGCTATCCATCCATAATTTAACGTATGACCTTCGGACCATCCATACTTAACTTCCAAGCTAAATGTGGCTCCACCTATACCAATCAAGATACCTCCAATGACCGAGTAAATAAATCTATATTTCATTACGCTTAGCCCTCTAGCATCCGCTGCAATAGGGTTTTCACCTACAGCTCTTAAATTTACACCTAAGTTAGTTCTAAACAAAAAGAACCAACTTAAAGGAATCAGGATTATTGAAGATAAAACTAATATATTATTATCAAAAAATATCGGACCTAAAAATGGTATTTCACTTAGTATCGGGATTGTAATTTTATTTAGATAAGGCCCAGGTATTCTTACAAAGTCTCCACCTAAGTAGCTAGACAATTTCCATAGAAAAATTGTAAAAATAAATCCAACTGCTATTTGATTTATATAAAACCTAAAATTAATCCATACTATTATAAATGCTATAAAGCCCCCAATGAGTGCTGAAGATAATATTCCTAAATATAAAGAATCAGTCCAAATTGTTATAGCAAAACCGGTTAATGCTGTTATAAGCAATGTGCCTTCCATTGAAAGATTAACAACACCAACTCTTTCTGTGATTGTTTCTCCTATAACTGCAAAAATCAGTGGAGCAGACATAGCTACAATTGTTATAACAGTTAATTCTAAACTATCCAAAATCTGTCTCCTTATTTACAAGTAGCATAAGTAATTTAGAATCAATTTTACTTGCCTTTATTATTAACCAAGACATAACAAAAACAGATTCAATTATGTATGGAAAACTAGAATCTAGACCAAGCCTTAGTTGCAGCTGTACACCTCCAACCATTATTGAAGCAAAAATAATACTTATCACTACAACTGTAAAAAGATTTCTTCCAGCAATTAGTGCAATTAATATACCCAAAAACCCATATCCTCCAGCTATATTTGGTACCAACTTGTGATGAATACTCGCAGCTTGTATAGCTCCTGCGATACCACCAATTGCACCAGCAATTATAAATGCATATAAAATGTGTTTTACTGAATCTATCTTGAATTTATCTGCTGCGTCTTTATTAGTACCTGTTGCAATTAGCTTGAGGCCAAGTGAAGTTCTTGATAAAAGTATGAATAAAGTTATAAAAACTATTATTGCTATGATAATTGGGTATATTGGGAAATTACTATCTCCAATACCATTGATCCATGAACTCTTAGGAAATAAATCTGTTCCACCGGTAGATGCGATCCCTTCTCTTTTCCAAGGGCCAATAACCAAATAGACTATTAAACCAGAAGCAACAAAATTAATACCAAGGCCTCCAAAAATCTCATGAACATTAAATCTTGTTTTCAGAATAGCTGATAATAATCCAAGAAAAGAGCCAAAAAGTGTACCAAATATAATAATAATTATTGGGGCAAAGAAATACTCAGCTAAAAAAGTTCTTGCAATAAATGTAGCACCTATTGCACCAAATAACATTTGACCTTCTATACCTATATTCCACAAACCAGTAGAGAAAGTCACAACTAGTGCAAATCCAGCTAGAGCCATAATCGTTGCTATAAGAAGGGTTCTCGAAATTTTATCTAAACTGCCAAATGAACCATCAAATAAATTACCGTAAATTTCAAAGGGCATAACCTGTAATATAAGTAAAACTATCGTTACTGATATCACAGAGAGAAAAGTAGCAATTGAGTTTTGTAATATTATTTTATACATTATTTACCAGAAATTTTTTCCATAACTTTTGCTCTAGCCATCTCATTTTTATGTCCTGAAGCTACAATTTTGTTGTCATAAAAACAAATAATAAAATCAGAGTAATCATATATTTCATATAAATCAACAGATGAAAAAATAACTAAATTTTTTTTTGATTTAGTTTTCAACAAACTCTCCCAAACAAAAATTGCCGAACTTATGTCTAACCCTCTTGTTGGTTGTTCAAGAAGTAAAAGTCTAATATTTTCTTTAATGAGAGCTAACATCAATCTTTGTTGATTACCTCCAGATAAATTTTTTGCTTGAGTTTGGGGAGTACCTACAATACCATAGGTATTTATTAAACTTTTGGTAAGCTCTAAAATATTTGACCAATTAATTAGACCTTTAGAATTGTAAGCTAAAGCAATATGCTCCATTATTGTCATATCCGGAAATAATCCTTTTTCAAGACGATCTGACGCAACATAATTTATCTCAGAAAATGGTATTTGAACTTCGTTTTCGTAATATACTTTACTTGATGACAAGTCGTCGTAAAAACTTTGCACGAATTTATCAGACCCTGATCCCTGTAGACCAGAAACCCCGATTATAGTACCTTCATTTAGAGTAATTTTTTCAATATCTGAATATTTATCAATCTTAATTGTGATATTTTTTTTGGATTTTTTTTCAATTTTTTTATAATCATTTTTAACATTGCTAGAAGGTCCAAACATTTTATCTATCAAAATTTTTGGATTAATAGGTAAATCAAGTGTTTCTAGAAGTTTACCTTTTTGCAATATAGTAACTTTATTACAAATTTCTAGTATTTCTTCTATTTTGTGAGAAACTAAAATTACAGTATAACCTTTAGAGCTTAAGTCTCTTAAATTTTCAAAAACTTTCTTTTTTTGATCTAAAGAAAAGCCACTAGTAGGTTCGTCCAATATAATTATTTTTGCTCCTAGGTATAAAAGTCTTATCAATTCCAATTGTTGCCTTTGACCAACCGACAAATCTTTGATTAGAGAATTTACATTAATTTCCCAATCGAACTTTTTTGAGAAAGTGGATATTATTTCTTCAAACTTAGATTTAGATATAATCTTAGATGATTTTTTATTCCCAGCTAAAAAACTCTCAAGGACAGTAAAATTACTAAAATCAAGAGGATCTTGGCCTAAAATGCCAATACCTTTATTTGTTGCCTCAATAGTTGAACCAAGAAGCATTTTTTTATTACCTAATTTGATACTACCATCATCTGGTAAAATTTGACCCGATAGAATTTTTATTAATGTTGATTTACCAGCACCATTTTCACCAATTATGGCGTGTATAGATCCTCCGTCAATAGAAAAACTAATTTCGGAGTTAGCAATTGTTTCACCAAAACTTTTTGATATATTCTTAAATTCAATTTTCATATTTCAAACAAACAGAGAAGGCGATTTTATGAGTAAATCGCCTTCTCTAAAATAATCAGTTAACTAATTACTAATTTCCGCCACTATCTCCAGTCATACCCTCAAGTAATTGAGGTGTATACCAAATATCATACAATGAAGGCTTTTTCCCTTCGCTTGCAAGAACGGATCCATCCTGAAAGTTAATTGGGCCTGCAAATATATTTGCAATGTCACCGTTTAACTGATCAGCAAGTCTATTAACTCTTTTTCTTGTCTCTTCAGACATAGCATTTCCACCCTTAAATCCAACCATAGAATCTTCGGCAGTAACACCATTTGTTAATTTTGGAGCAATCCATTGGAAGTCTGCGCTAAATGAATTGTTTCCAACTCTTTTTGCTGCATCAATGTATGCAGGACCCCAATTGAAGTAAGGAACTCCAATGCAAACTTCTGGAGTCACGTCGCAAGAATTTTCATAGTCATAACCTACAACTAATACATCTTCTCCTGCAGCTGCTCTTTGGTCTGTGACTGTAAGTGCTTCAGGAGTATCAATGTGCGAGATAACTACATCAACTCCTGAATCAATGAAGTCATTGACAACAGTTGTTGGATCCAATGTAACTCCTGGAATATGAAACCAAAAGCCAATCCAGATTACTTCAAAGTTTAAGTCTGAGATCGAATTTCCTTTATCTAGCCAACAGTCACGTGCACCAATGTATGCAGCATTTGTTAGCCTTCTAGTTTCATCATTAATAAGTGGCCCAAGAAAACCAATATTCCCAGATTTGGATTCTGAGGCAGCAGCACATCCCGCCATATATTTACCAAACTCCATTTGTCCCATTACATTAGCAAGATTTTCTAATTCTGGTTTGTAGTCTTTACCATCCTTAAATGCACTATCACCTGTAGACCAAACCATTGATACGTCCGGATGGGAAGCAGCAGCCTCTAATATACCATCTTTCATATCATCAGATGTAGCAAAAATAAGTTTTGCACCCTGGTCAATCATGTCTGCAGCTACTTGAGCAACTGTGGTGTTAGGTGAATCTGCAGGATTAATAAAATCAGCAACAATCATCTCTGCACCAATAGCATTCTCAATAGCTTCCCCACCTTCAAAATGGGCCTGAGACCAACCTTTATCATCGCGTGGTCCTACTAATATCATTCCAAATTTATCTATAGAACTACTATTTGAAGATGATGAATCAGAGTCACTTGAACAAGCAGAAACTGCTAAAAGCAACGTAGTTAAACACACTAGAATAAAAATTAATCTTTTTGGATTAATAGTTTTATCGATCAAAATATACCCCCTTGTATGAATTAAATTATCTGGATGAAAAATTTTCCAAGATATGCAAAAAATTATAGCACCAAATAACTGAATGTTAACTTTTATTAAAGATAAAAAATAAAACTTTACATTTTTGTAACAGTAAGTAAAGTGAAATTGAATTAACATGCTCAAAGAATAGAATTCTTAATTTTCTGGGAGAATTATTAATTTCCCAGAAAACAATATAGAATAATTTGAAAGTTATATAGTCAATTTTAGATTTTAGGTTTTGGAGAATAATAATGAAAGTCACACATATTGAGACAATAAGAGTTGATGAATACCCACAAATAATTTGGGTTCAGATTTATACAGATAATGGAATAATTGGGCTGGGTGAAACTTGGTATGCTCCAACCGTTGTAGAATCAGCAATTCATGATCATTTTGGTCCTTTAATAATTGGGAGAGATCCAAGAAAAGTAGAATTACATTGGAACTCTATGTTTACGCTTTCAGATCATGCTGGGTTTGGAGGAGGTGAAATGAGAGCAATCTCTGCAATTGATATGGCATTATGGGATATAAAAGGTCAGGATGCCGGTGTACCAATTTATGAATTATTGGGGGGTGCTGTCAGAGAAAGAATAAGAGTTTATGCAACAGGAATGCCTTACACAAATGTAGTAGAACACGCAAAAAAAATACTTGATAAGGGAATAACTGCAATTAAGGGTGGACCAACAATTTCACTGGCACTAGCTTCAGATGGACAATACTTATCTCCGAAAGATCTAGATATAGCACTTAAACCTATTAGAGAAATAAGAGAAGCCTTGGGAAATAGTATTCAGATTGCAAATGATGGACATGGGAAATGGAGTCTTCCGGTAGCGATACGAATTGCTCAAGCAATGGAAGAGTATGAAATAATGTGGCAAGAGGATCTTATGCCATTACAAAATCCAAAGGCACTAAGAGAATTACAGGATTCGACAAAAACTCCCATATGTATCTCTGAGAGATTACTATCAAGGTGGCAATTTAGAGAATTTATAGAAAATGGATCTGCGAGGATTGTAATGCCAGATTTAATTTGGACTGGAGGTATATCTGAAACCCATAAAATAGCTATACTAGCTTCTACATATCAAGTGCCATTTGCCCCGCACGATGCGACTGGGCCAGTTAATATTTTTGCTTGTGCTCAAATATGTATCAGTTCAATCAATGCCATGATTCAAGAGCATGTTCCAAGCTATTACGAAGGATGGTATGGAGATTTTGTAGATCCTAATTTAGATATAAAGGATGGATTTCTTCATGCACCTCAAAACCCTGGAATAGGAACAAGACTAAAAAAAGATGTTAAGGAAAGAAAAGACGTTCATATTAGGGTTAGTGATTTAGCATTAGAAAGTCATATTGATGCATGGGAGCTATTTGATACTCATGGAAATGGGGGAAAAGTTATTTATCGTAGCAAAAAGATGGAAGAAGAACTCAAATCTCTACGTATAGAAAGAAACCCCTTTATTAAATTATACCTAAAGCTAAAACTAGCGAGATTATTTCTTAAGTTTATAAGGATTTGGGCTCGGTGGACAATCTGGCGGACATAACGGAGGAATATCTCTTGTAGTCCCTGGTTGAGTAAATTCTGAATCTGCTCTTGCAAAAGCAAGACTCCAACCCCATTCATCAGGATCAGATATTGAGATAGAGAACTTAGAAGAATTTCCTATAAAATTATCTTTATGATTTAAGCTAAAATTTTGACCAG
>PBVQ01000027.1 GCA_002728715.1 Dehalococcoidia bacterium | reverse complement strand
TATACAAAACAAAAAAGCCTCTATAAAAGAGGCTTTCTTAATTCAATGTCGAGGTGGCAGGATTCGAACCTGCGACCCCCTGCTCCCAAAGTAGAGGCATATTACTATATTCCTCCTCTATTAGCAGTGTTAAGATGTTTACCTGTATCCCTAAAAAGTGTATCCCTAATCGTAGTTTTAGGTATTTTCAAGCTACTTTTCAAGCTTGGGAAATCATCTAAGATTCGTTTTCTGTTAAGATGAGTATATCGTTCAGTTACTGTCACAGAACTATGTCCCATCTCATCTCTTACTAAATGAATATTACCATTGGTTTCAATTATTCTTCTAGCACCAAAGCTATGCCTTAGACAATGGAAGTGTTTATCTTTTATACCTATTTTTAAAAGACCATTCTTAAACTTCTTACTATACCATTTGATGACATCCCTATTGGGGTTTTTACCATGTAACTCATGAAGTATCTGCACAGTTTCAATTTGTTTTCTATTTAGCATGATAGACCTCTGTCTATGATTTTTTGACATATCTGCAGAGATATCTAACCAGTTTCCATTAATACTACCTATAAATGCTTCAGATAGTCTTAGTCCTGTATCCCAATATAACTGATACATCAGCTTAAACCTTTTATGACCAAAGTCAAGACTCATCAGATTATCAAACTCTACTTCAGTTAAATACTTAGGCTCATTATGATCTGTTTTAAGAGTTTTAATCTTATGTCTCTTTTTGATTATTTCCCTATCATACATCCATATCAAAAATGTTCTTATTATTCTTAGCCCAATGTTAATTGTATGCTTAGAATGATTAAGAGTATTTGATTTTTTGATAAACTGGTCAATATGTTCCAGGCTTATTGATTTGACTGGTATATCACCAATTGAATCCAGAAACAAGTTTAATGCTCTTTTATTCATTGATATTGTTGATGCTCTGTAAGAATCTGTACTAATCCTACTATTTATAAATAAGTGGATAGAGTCTAATAATCGTTTAGGCTTAATCTCCGTAATATTAGATTCATCATTGAACCAGGGGAAATCAAACTCTAAACCTGCTTTAATATCTTTTTCATGCTTTTGAACTTGAGCATGTCTGATTCTTGCATCTGTTTTGTTTTGGGTTTTAAGGGGAATGACCTTCTCAACTTGTTTAACACCATTCCATTTTCGTATTCGAGAGTAATATTTCCCTCTCATCTTTTTTAGACTTGCCATTGCAAACCTCCTGTTGTTTTCGCAAAAAAATACCGAGACTTGCGACCAACAACAGCTGGCAGAGTCCTTACGGATACTCTAGTCTCGGTAATTACTATGTATGAAAAAACCGCTATATCGGTGCGGTCTTTCCGCTGTTGTTTTCGCACTAGTAATTTACTAAAAATATCCAAAATAATTAAACCTATTACTTATCAAGACAGCCAAGCCAGGCAAGTAGTTGTACATACTTTATCTCACCTTTAATCGCCTGCTTCCATATAGTTTCTAACACTTGATTTTTTCGAGTTCCCTGCGACTTATTCCAATAGTCTACAGTTTCTTCTTCACCAAGCTTATTTAAAGATTGTTTTAAGCTTTCGTATTTAGTTGGTCTACCTAATGGATTTCCACTTATACCCTTAGGAAAAGGCTTTAAATTAGCCAAGGAATTTGGATGTTCACCCTTAGAATAGGTTTCCTCATTAATTTCAGTGTTACCAGTGATAGTTTTAGTATTTTTTTTAGTATCTGAGTCCATGTGCCCCCTTTATATATAGTTTATTGACATCCTGTTAATCTGTTTAATTCTTGGAAGAAATCTTCTATGCTAAACTTCTTTTTCTTAAGTTCTAATGCCATGAGAAAGAACTCAATAATCTCAAGTCTTTCATCCATGGACAAGTCACAGTCTTTAAGTTTTCGTTTCAAGTATTCCAGTTTATCAGATGTTGTTATCATATCTTCTCCATTACATAGGTCTACTTGGTATACTATAGTAGTACCTAATAAACTTTACCGTTAAGTTTTCAATTTTCTTCATTATTGGGCAAATCAACTTGCCTGTTATCTAATGCAAGGTCAAGTGAACTTGCCTGATTAACAGATATTCGGTCTACCTTTTCAGGGTGTGATTTAAATCTTGTCTTAATTCCAACTAGAGTATTGGGTGTCTTAGGGCATTCATTCTCCCAATCTTGTTCAGGATATTTTCTCCATCTTTCTTCAAGTTGTGAAACTACATCGTATAAGATTTTATACTTATGAGAGACCTTGTTTTCACCAACTCTAGTCAACTTTATTAGACCTACTTTTATCAGCTGATGGATGGCTTTTGAACAAGTCTGTTTAGATATATGGAGCTTTGCTCTCATCTTTACTGAAGAAACCTCTATTTCTCCATTATTAGATGGATAATAGGTTTTCTTTCGTTTATCCTTATACCATTGTAAACAACTGTATAAATATATAAACACCCTGATTTGGTTTAGAGATAGACTATTCCAAGCATCTGATTCTAGTAAACCCTTGTTAAGTGAAATAAATGCAAAGTTGCAGTACTCTGGATTACTTTTATTCATCAAAACTACCTAGCTAGCCTACTACTTTTCATTGCAACTCTTTTCAAAGGTATCAATGTCTGCCTGGGTAGGTCTTTTCCCAAATCTATACGGCCAGAGGTCACAATTTTGTATTGGACACAATCTTACTTCTTTATAACTACCTCCACTGCAGTCTAGACATTTATTTCTAATTGATGGGATTGGAGTTTTAAACTTTTTAGCCATTTAGCCACCTCTCAATCTCTTCAACTCTAAACAATAATTTACCTGTAGTGTGAGAGGCTTTTAGTTCACCTTTTTGGACAGCTCTTCGAATTGTGCTTTGAGATACAGAGGTCATCTGAGCCACCTTCTTTATATCAAGCCATCTATTATTGGTTTCATTTTTGATGAATGATTTAATCTCATTCAAGGTATGTAGTAATCTAGTTTCCATAAAATCTCCTTATCATGGATATATTTAAATTTTCAACTTTGAGCACCTTTGCTCAGGAGATATTTTATGGAGGTTATCTAGATTTTGAGGGAAGACTGAGGTAATACTCAGGTAATACTAATCAACTCTACCTTCAGACTTGGCTTTGTGATAATTTCTTTTTAATTGATTTGCTTCAAATGGATGTCCATCTTTCGTGTAATGATCTGCACCAAACTGATATGCTTCATCATAACTTTCAAATTCACCATCTTCTTTTCTATTTCTAAGTTCATCAGCTAAAGACCAAAATGCTCCATTCCAATCTTCTTTTTCAGTTATATCATTATCAAGTAAAGACTTAGTATTCTTTATGTCTAATCCTTTTTCCTGGAACCAATTAACAAATTCAATATTAGGTTTAAACCATATGTTTTGCTCATATGGAACACCGCAATCTCTAGCTTCTTTTAACTGCTCTTGAATAAAATTACAGATTGTTTTGTTAAATCTTGGAATAAACTCATCTTGAGGAAGTTTAATGTAAAATGGATATAATTCTTTAGAAGTAATAGGGCACATCATATCTTCAAATATAAACTTTTTACCTTTGGGAGTTACTTTCCCTACCAGGAATGTTCCATCAGGCTCATAAGGTGCACTTTCACCATCTGATACTTGGCAGATAGGTGCTAGCATTTCAATATGTTCTTTTCGGTATATTTTATCTTCAGATAGAGTAACTTTAATCAACTGATTAATTATATCAAATAAAACAGAGTTGTCCATTAATCAATACTAGATTCTACTATTTGTATTTCTTCTTCTGTGAAGTCGTAGATTTTAAATACTAATTGGTCGATTTTTTGTTCTAAATGTGCAGTATCAGTATATACATTAATGTTTTGGCTCAATCTGAAATCCTATTAATTATTTATAGTTTAAGTATTTAAATATACTAATTATCAAAACCAACTAAAAATTCTGAAATATAATAATTTTAATATGCAGGCTTATAGTAAAAGGTACCCCCCTTGATTGGGGTTTTTGCTATTTCATTTTCGTTATCTTTGATTTTTTTCAAAAATATATTTAGAATGGAAGTGCATGATATTACATGTGCATACCCCCACCAATATTAAGGGTATAGGGTACTAACTTAGTTGAAAAGGATTGTATCAACCCTAATTAAAATATGAGTAATAGCAACGAAGGATTAATCTAAAAAAGGTACTATATAATCAAATGTTTTTCGTATACCAAAAGAAAGCTGAAAAGATTTTAACGTTTGGTCTGGTTCTGACTCAATTTCAGCTAAATCACCTGTTAATGTTTGTGGCAATACCAAATTTAATGAATACTCTGATTGGTTTTTAGATCTCCAGGTTAATCCTAACCCAGGAGAAAATACTTCTCCCTTTGAATTTGGAGCTATTTCCCCATTCCATTTTGAATCTCCTGAGTATTCGTATGCTAAAGTTAATCCAAGTGAAGCATTAAGCAATTTGATTTTTTGTGTTAACAAGTTAAATGTTAAATTAATACGAGTTGGAGATAAAAAACCTTCTGGGCTCTCTTTAAAAGGATGTGATATAGAGCTTGAAACTCCCCAAAAAATAATAGGTGGAGTTGATTTTTTATAATATTGCAAATCTATCATCCACTGATATGTTCCTTCACTCATTGAAAAATGACGATGTTCATCAAATACTTTGTTTCCATCTTCATCTAAAGTATATTCAAATGGACTTTTTGTTAGTCTATTTTTTGAAGGCATTACAAAACCTATTCCAGCAAAAAAATGATTTCCAACCCATCCATCATTTAATGCTAAATAACGTAACATAAACCTTGTGTCACCAAGTAAACCTCCAATTACATTTAAAAAAGATGATGATGAATGTTCATCTCTATGATGAGGAGTATAGTTGTCTCCTTTATAATCCATTGTTCTAATACCAAGAGTTTGAGAAATTGTCATATTAAAATAATCAGATAATCCAATAGAAAGTGATGGAGTCATGATATGAGAATATAATAATCCTGAATGTGCAAATCCTTCTCCAATATCATCGTGCCACCAATCAATATAATCATATGTATAATTAACAATTCCCGCTATTTGACCAGGCAGTAAACCAGTTTGTTGAGAAGTCCCAACTGGGACGGGGGGGTTATTTCACAATGCTCAAGCAAAAAGAGAGGAAACAAAAACCATAATCAACAATATATTTTTAAAAATATCTAAAATCATTTTGATATTGGACTTTCAATTAAATTAAAATAATCATAATAAACTTTATTATCTTTTAATTCTCCAGAAACATATGCAATCCTAATAGTACTACACAAACCCTCTCCAGAATGATCACATCCATATTTTTCACTATTAGTGCCTTTAACAGGATATATAGTATCTTCAATCTTTATTGTTAAACTACACCCCTTACTTCTTTTATAATCAAAATTGCACATACCACATGAAGCAATAACAAAACCTTCTATTTTCCCAGAATCAGGTATGGTAGTTACAAGTGAATTTGGATTATTAGCAAAAACCAAATTTGAAAAAAATGCAGATATCAGAAGAGCTAATATTAAATTTTTATTATTAAAAATATTCATAGTTAAGATCTTTGTTAAAAATTTATTAAAAGTAATAGTTTATATTATATATATATATTATATTAAACAAGTAGGCACTTTTGAGAAATTAAGTCACAAATATAGGACTATTATGAAAAATCAAAGATGTAATCATATGCCTGAAACAATAAAAGACTGCCCTGTTGAGTATGCAATGAAGATCATTGGTGGCAAATGGAAACCTATCCTTATATTTAGAATTTATAACAATATTAATAGGTTTGGGATGCTTTCAAATAATATTAATGAGATAAGTAAAAATATGCTTACAAAGCAATTGAGAGAATTAGAAAAAGACAAAATTATAACAAGAAAAATTTATCCAGAAATACCTCCAAGAGTAGAATACTCATTAACAAAAAGAGGTGAAAGCTTACTACCAATTTTAGAGTCTATATGCGAGTGGGGAACTAATCATAAGCTTTAATTGTTTGTGTATCCCTAATTCTGTTTCCCTAATTGGTATATATTTGAG
>PBVQ01000026.1 GCA_002728715.1 Dehalococcoidia bacterium | reverse complement strand
CACATAGTTACTTTGTTTCGTTCACTTAACAAAATACTCAATGTGGTGCCCCAAGCACCATTACCTATAATTCCTATATTTAGCAAAATTTACCTAATTATGTTTCTTTTTTGGAGAAGCTTTATTTTCCAACTTACCCTCTTTACCTTTTATCAGTCTAAGAAAATTAGACTTATGGCGCAATAGGATTATCAACCCTACAGGAATGCAATACAGTAAGTCCTCATATTTTGAACCAAAAATTTCATAAATGCTAAAAAATAGTAAAGATAACAGACTTAATAAAGTTCCAATAATTGAACCTAGAGAGATATATCTAGTGATTATAGCAATTGATACACCAATCAGTGATAAAGCCATTGCTATTGGTGATAAAAAAATTAGTGTTCCAAAACCAGTTGTAATACCCTTGCCACCTCTAAATTTGATATAAATGGGATAACAATGCCCTAAAACTAATAAAAATCCTGAGAATGGTATTATCCAATAATCATTAGCAATATGACTAATAATATATATAGAGATATAGCCTTTCAATATATCCAAAATTAATACTAAACCCCCGAGTTTAGGGCCCAAAGTTCTTGCAACATTAGTTGCACCTGAACTTCCACTTCCATAACTGCGTATATCAACACCCTTTGCAAATTTTGTCACAATGACCCCAGTTGGAATAGAGCCAACAAGATATGCGATCGAACAAACTAAAACTATTTCTGGTAAATTATTCATATTTTCTATTCATAAATGATAATTTTATTGGAGATCCGATAAAACCATACCTATTTCTTATTATATTTTCAAGATATCTTCTGTAACTAAAATGAATTAGTTCAGGATTTTTTGTAATTATATCAAAGCTTGGAGGAGCCACTTTTTTTTGAATACATCTATAAATTCTAGGTCTTTTTCTTCCAAATCCAGGTAATGGATTTTTACCCATTGCTTCGAAAATAATTTTATTAATTTCTGAAGAAGGAATTCTTTTATTGAACTCGCTATATACTTCAAAAATAGAATCAAAAATTTTTGATACTCCAGAATTATTTATTGCAGATGTAAATAATATTGGTGTGTTTGGAATAAAATTTAGTTTCTCAATAATCAAATTTTTAACTTCATCTTTTTTAAGTTGTAATTTTGGTGCTAAATCCCATTTATTCACGATGATAATTGTAGCTCTATTAGCGTCTTTAATATATCCAATGATATGTGAATCTTGAGATGTTATTAGTTCACTTGCATCTAAAACAATAAGTGATATGTGAGACATTTCTATAGCTCTAATAGTTCTCAGAGAACTATATTTTTCTATTCCATTTTCAATTTTTCCCCTTTTTCTAAGACCTGCTGTGTCTAGAAATGTAAGTTTTTTTTCGTTATAAATTAATTCGTAATCAATCATATCTCTTGTGGTTCCAGCTACCTCAGATACAATTGATCTTTTTGAATCTATAATTGAATTAAATAATGCTGATTTACCTACATTTGGTCTCCCTGATATTGCTACACGAATACTGTCATTTTTTTTATTATCATCATTAGTATGATCTAAATAATTAAAACTTTCATTTATAAGATCATCAATTCCGAGGTTATGGTATGCACTTATTGGTAGCAAATTATCAAATCCCAGGGAATAAAAATTATGTATATAATCGCTTTTCTCCGGTGTATCAACTTTATTAGCTGCTATGATAATTGGTTTATTAATTTTTCTTAACATTTGTGAAATCTCTCTGTCAGAATCTGTAATGTCTTGAGAAGAGTCAACAGTAAAAATTATTAAATCAGATTGTTCTATTGCAAGCTCTACTTGTGACCTTATTTGATCCCACATTAACTGATCATGAGGTTGATTTTCAACACCAGCGGTATCGACTAGAATAAATTTCTTATCATTCCAGACAGTATCAATAGAAACACGATCTCTTGTAGTCCCGGGAATATCACTGACAATAGCTATTCGTCTTCCAGCTATTCTATTAAACAATGTAGATTTGCCAACGTTTGGTCTTCCAACGATCGCGATTATTGGTATTGACATATTTATTTTCTTTTAATTATTTTTTCTATTAATGCCATTTGAGACCACATACGATTTTCTGATTGTGGAAAAACAATGGATCTTTCATCATATAATAAATTTTCTGATATTTCTTCATTAGGGTGTGCTGGTAAATCATGCATAAATTTTACATTTTTTGATGCCATGTCAAGTAAGTTTTCATCTACTTGATATCCTTCGAAGGCTGCTCTTCTGATTTCCTGTTCTTTTTCCTGCCCCATGCTTGCCCAAACATCAGTATATATAAAATCTGCGTTTATAACTGCTTTTTTTGGATCGGATATTTTTGTAACGGATCCACCAGTATTTTTAGCATAATTATTTGCGCCATCTATAGTTTTATCATCAATTTCATAATTATTAGGAGAAGCAATTACTAGGTTTGCACCTGAGCCTGCTAATGCGTAGGATAAACTTCTGGAAACATTATTTCCATCGCCAATAAAAGCTACCTTAGATCCCTTGATTTTAGTTAAGTTTTCCCTAATGGTTTGAATATCTGCTAGAGCTTGGCATGGATGCTCGTGGTCAGTTAATGCATTAATAACTGGGACAGATGAGTATTTTGAGAACTCATGAATTTTTTCATGTTCAAATGTTCTTATTATTATAATGTCAGCTATTCTTGAAATTACACTTGATACATCCCTAACGGATTCTCGGCTTCCTAACCCAACTTCTTCAGGACCGAAATATAATGGGTTTCCTCCGAGTTTCTGTATCCCAACCCAAAATCCTAATTTTGTCCTTAATGACGGTTTTTCAAAAAGTAATACAGCATTTAAGTTTCTTAATGCGTCACATTCAGAACCTGACTTTAGTTCTATTGCTCTGTCAGTAATTTCATTTATATCATTAGTTGATATATCTTTAAATTCTAAAAAATGATTATTCATAATTTAATTATTGCATATTATACAGTTGTTGAATATCCCTAATTTAGTAATAACAATAAAGGGATTTTATATTCTAATGTTATACTCATTTCTTAATTTTTCAGAAAGAATATCCGACCGATCTTTTGTCAGTGTTTGAAGTAAGGGTGATCTGACATTTTTCCATAAAGGTTCATTGAATTTTTTAGCAAGCATAGCTTTTTGTGCAGGAATCGGAGCATAATCTTGGAAAAGAAGCCTAACATTTCTAACTTCCTCCATAATTTTATTTGCTGCTTCCCAATCTCCATTATGGGCAGATTCTATAACTTTAGAAATATTTTTACTATTAATATTTGCTGTGGCAGATATACAACCCGGCCCACCTAATTTAATTGAATCTATAACTAAAAGCTCTGCACCAGGGTATACTATTAGTTGATCGATTTCTAGAAAAGATTTTGTGTTATTCCAATCTCCTGTGCTGTCTTTTATTCCTAAAACTATATCAGGATACTTTGACTTTAATTTACTCACTAATTTAGTAGATAAAGGAACTCCAGTCATAGCTGGTATGTGATAAAGATAAATTTTTAAATCAGGGTGATTGATTTCTGAGATAAGCTTTTCGTAATGATTAAATAGACCTTCATCTGATACGCCTTTATAATAAAAAGGAGGGAGCACCATAACTCCGTGACAACCCAATTCTATGGCATGTTTACTAATTTTTACCGTATCAGGAAAATTACAAAGACCTGTACCTGGAATTAGTACTTTTGGGTTTATACCACTTTTCACCATACTTTCCAATGCATTCATTCTTTCTGTATTACTAATTGACAATGCCTCCCCTGTAGTTCCAAAAGGAGCTAATCCTGAGCAACCATTTTCTAAAAGATATTTTGCAAAATTATTAAAAATTTCATTGTTGAGAGAAAGATCATTATTGAATGGAGTTAATATTGGTGCAATAAGTCCTTTAATCATTTTTAATTTCCTTTATTTTTTTGGTTGAAATTTTAGTAGTGTAGGTTGATTATTTTTGTGAACAAAAACTGGGCTTAATTTCATTCCTATGACTAAGTTTTCTGGTTTTGGCTCAACATTAATTATATTCGTAGGTATTATCACACCTTCTTTTAATTTTACTAGTGCAGTTATATATGGAACATGGTCAATAAAATTTTTATGTGGAGCCACGTAAACTATGGAAAATGTATAAAGTTCAGCTTCCCCTGAAACTTCTACCCATTCTAATTTTTCATTAGGATTATGGATAGAAATTTCTCTAGGAAAAAATTGAAATTTTTTTGTATTTTTTGATCTTTGGATGAAAATTTTTTCTTTTTTTAAGTTTTCCCAATAAAAATCAGATTCTGGTTGGGCAATAGGTTGTATCATTTTATAATTTATCCTAATCTTTTCCTAATATAACTGTACCTGTTGAGGATAATAATCCCCCAGTCCCATGAACTAATGCGAGATTACATTTTTTTAATTGTCTATCTTTAGCTTGATTTCTCATCTGCCTAGCAGCTTCTACTACAGTAAAAATACCATACATCCCAGGATGAGTATATGATAATCCTCCACCATTAGTATTAAGGGGAAAATTTCCACCTGGTCCTAATATTTTAGACTTAATAAAATCTGGGCCTTCACCAGGTTCACAAAATCCAAGATTTTCAAGGGTAATCAATACTGTATAGGTGAAAGAATCATATAACATAGCTAAATCAAAATCTGTGTGAGATACTCCAGCCATTTTCATAGCTTGTGGTCCAGTGTAAGTACCAAAAGCTTTAGTTAAATCGGGCATTTGGGATATCATTGAATGATCATGTCCTTCAGCTGCACCTAGTATGGATACGCTTCCATTTTTTGAATCTTTTGCACGTTCCTTACTTGTTATCACAATAGCTGCACCTGCATCTGTAACAAGACAACAATCTAATAAATGAAAAGGCCATGCAATCCATCTAGAGTTATGATAATCTTCTTCTGACATTTTTTTATCATAAAAATACGCCTTTGGATTCAAATTAGCCCATTTTCGAGTTTGTAAAGCAATACTCGCCATTGCTTCTCTAGTATTGTTTTCTCCGTAAATATGCATATATCTTCTTGCTGCCATGGCATATGATATAGGAGGACCAATGATTCCATGAGGATTTTCATATTGAGCCATAGGAGCTGCTGGATTTCTTGGCATGGGTTCTCTGTCTGATCTTCCTGATTGCCCATGTGTTATAAGCGCAACTTCACAATAACCTGATGCAATGGCAGATAATGCATGAGCAACATGTATAACGAAGGAAGAACCTCCTACAGATGTACTATCGGTGTATTTAGGATTTATTCCCAAATATTCAGCAATATCTAATGTTGACCAGCCAGCAGTAAATAAACCATCGACATCGGATAAATTAAGCCCAGCGTCATCAAGGGCATTAAGAGCAGCTTCTGCATGAAGGGCTATTGGAGACTTGTTAGGAACTTTACCAATCTCGTTTGATTCAGCAACTCCAATAATATGAGCCTCACCTGAAATACTTTTTAGTTTATTTATGTTCGGCATTATATATTTGCTGCTTTCAAAATTCTTTTCATTGTATTTTTACTTTTATGTTGACTGAAATTATTTCCATTTAGTAATGTTATAGATACTAAACCATTTTTTACAGTTTTCATATCAGTTTTATCTTTTAGATTATTACTTTTTTGAGATTGTAGTTGCGATAATAAAATTTTATATTCATTTTTTGAAACTTGATCTGTTGTAATACTGAGATTAGAGTTTTCTGGTGTGGTTTCTATTGCATGTCCGATTTTTTCATTTTTAACATTAGGAAAATTTATATTTAGAAATGTTTCATTAGGTATGTTTTCAGAGATACATTCTTTTACTATTCGATTTATCATCATTTCCAAATGATGATTATGGATTGATTCAAATGACTCTGAGGAGAATGCTATGCTTTTTTTTCCTTGTGTGTTTGCTATCATCGCCGCACCAATCGTTCCAGATATCATAATATTTCGACTTAGATTATATCCATTATTTATTCCTGATAGGACTATTGTAGGATTTTTACAAATTTCTTTTAGTCCAATAATTACAGAGTCAGCAGGTGTTCCTTCAACTGAAAAACACTCAACCCCTTTTATTCGATTCTTTTGTTTTTCAACTTCAAGTGATTTAATGAAAGTAATACTTCCACTAGTTCCTGATTTGTTATATTTTGGGGCAACAATAGTAACTTTTCCTAAGTTTACTACTGATCTAGCCAAAGCCCAGATGCCTTCACTTTCTACACCGTCATCATTTGTAATAAGTATTTTCATCATTCAACTATTTTCCATATTTAAATTATATTATTTAATTTTTTCAAGTATTTTTAGATTTTGTTTTATTAGCAGAGTCAACATTGCCTAAAGTTTTAGCATTTTCTATTTCATTTATTATTGCTAAGTTAACACTTTCTAATGCAGCAGAGTGAATCTCATCAATATTAAAATCTTTTTTTGATGTGTTAGTAGATATACCAAAAATTGTATCACCATCATTTTCTGTGTGCGAAGGTCTTATGCTTAGGGCTATTCCATCTTGACCTGCCATGGCAAGTCTTGTCGCTTGAATTTTGTCTAACCTAGCATCAGTAGCTACAATTCCTATGGTAGTATTTGTGAAAAATGTTTTTCTTTTTTTAGGAGGATTTTTTATTAGTATTTCATTCGTATCTAAGAAGTTATTTTTTGATTTTGGACCAGCTATAATATTTCCTTTTTTAGAATCAAAAACGCTACCAAAAGCATTTACAACTATTAATGAAGCAACTTTAATCCCTGAAGAAATTTTAATACATGATGTACCAATACCTCCTTTGGTTGAAAATTTTTTACCAAGTATTTTTCCTACCGTACAACCAGTTCCTGCACCAAAGTTGCCGGTTGAGAATTGTTTACTTGCTGTTGATGCTGCGATGTATCCTGATTCTACATTAGGTCGTATTTTATGATTAATAAATCCAAGATCAAAAACAACTGCACTCGGGACTATTGGTATAACTGATCGACCATATTTTATTCCTATTTTTTTTTCTTCAAGAAATTGCATAACTCCATTTGAAGCACTTAAACCAAATGCACTTCCTCCAGTAAGAAGTATTCCATTTATCCATTTATGACTTGCTAGCGGGTCTAAAAGGGCAGTTTCTTTTGACCCTGGTGCTGCACCTCTAATTTCTATTCCAGCAGACATTTGATTTTCAGAAATTAATGCTGTGCAACCAGTTCCATTCTCTAGATCTGTGTAATGACCTACTTTTATGCCAGTTATATCAGTTATTGAACCGTAATTATTCATAATATTGATTGTAACAATTTTAAATTAAAATTATCTTTTATTTGTTTTATACTAATATATAAATTCCATGGTTAGTAATATTTGTGATAAATTTTATATATACAAGATAATTAATCAATTAAAATAAGGTTATAAGGTTCAAAAATATGGGATTCAAGCAATTAGATCCAGCATACGGTTTTGATGATGTTTCTATTTCTCCGGGTATAGAAACAATTAATCCTGACATGACAGATTTATCGTTTAGTATTGGTGAAAATAGTGAAAAAAAATTTCAAATTCCATTTATTGCTTCTGCTATGGATGCAGTTGTCGATCCTAATTTTGCATCATACATGACAAAATCTGGTGGACTTGGGGTAATGAATATGGATGGTATTCATATACGATATGAAGAATTAGGGCAAGTTTATGAAGATATTATCAATGCTCCTAAAGATAAAGCAACTGAGATTATGCAAAAAATATACTCCAAACCCATAGACAAAAATCTAATCTCAAAAAGAATTGAAGAGGCTAAAAAAAATGGCAGTATTGTTGCGGTTTCTTTCGTACCTCAAACTGCTAAAAGACATGCCCCAATAGCAGTTGAAGCTGGAGCTGATATAGTTGTTATTCAAGGTACAGTAGTAACAGCTAGACATTCATCAAAAAGTCTTGAGGGATTAATACTTTCTAAATTAAAAAAAGAATTAGGCGTTCCAATTATTGTTGGAAATACTGTTTCTTACGATGTTACCAAAGAACTTATGAATGAAAATATTGACGGAATCTTGGTAGGAGTGGGTCCTGGATCAGTTTGCACAAGTAGAGAAGTTTTAGGTATAGGAATTCCGCAGATAACAGCAACTATTGAGTGTGCTGCAGCCAGGGATGATTATTACAAAGATAATGGAAGATACATTCCTATAATTACCGATGGAGGAATTAGAACTGGAGGAGATGTTTGCAAGTCATTTGCTGCTGGTACGGACGCAGTAATGATAGGCAGCCCGTTTGCAAAATGTAAAGAAGCCCCTGCAAAAGGTTTTCATTGGGGTATGGCAACTTGGCATGACTCATTACCAAGAGGAACCAGAATTAAGTTAGGTGCGGAATATTCCTTAGAAGAATTATTATTCGGCCCATCTTCTCGAACCGATGGTACTTTGAACCTTGTTGGTGCGTTGAGAGTTTGTATGGGATATGTTGGTGCTAGAAACTTGAAAGAAATGAATAAAGCCAAGATGGTGTATGCCCCAGCGATAAAAACAGAGGGAAAAATATATCAGTCTGGTGGATTAGGTTCATGAAGTTTATTAGGCCGCGAGGTACATCAGACATATTACCAGATCAGCAAAATTATTGGAATTATGTATCAGATACAGCCAAGAATACTGCTATTAAATTTGGATTTCAAAGTATAGAAACTCCAACTTTTGAAGATACTAATTTATTTAAAAGAGGAGTTGGAGAAGGTACTGACGTTGTAATGAAAGAAATGTATTCATTCGACGATCTTGGTGGTGATTCTATAACACTTAGACCTGAGGGTACAGCATCAGTTTGTAGAGCCTATATTGAAAATGGAATGAAAAATCAACCACAACCTCAAAAATATTTTTATAATGCTTCAATGTTTAGATATGAAAGACCGCAAGCAGGTAGATTACGAGAGCATCATCAATTTGGATGTGAAATTATTGGTGATGAAAATCCAGAGTACGATGCAGAGATAATACAATTAGGCTGGAAATATATTAAAAATCTTGGACTAAGTAATATAGAACTTAAGTTAAATACTCTAGGGGATTCCAAAACTAGGGACATATACTTAAGAGATTTATCAAATTATTATAAACAATTTATTGATAAACTACCTAAAATAGATTCGGATAGATTATTAAGATCCCCGCTTAGATTATTAGATTCAAAAGAGATTATAACCAAAGAACTATCATTAGATGCTCCTAAGTCAGTAAACTATTTGTCTGAAGAGTCGAAAATACACTGGGATAGGCTAATTTATTTACTCGATAAATTTGCAGAAAATAATGAGGATTTTCATTATGAAGTAGATAATAGATTAGTAAGAGGTTTAGATTATTACAATAGAACAGTATTTGAATTTATACCAAAAAATTCTGGTACCCAAGGAACTATTTTAGGAGGTGGAAGATATGACCCCTTAATAGAAATGCTTGGTGGTCAATCAACTCCTGGTATAGGATTTGGTTCTGGAATTGAGAGAATGATAATTGAACTCAAGAAACAAAAAGTTAAAATACCAGTTAATCAAACAGTGGATGTTGTAATCGTGCACACGGGAGGAATTATTGAAGAATTGTGGGGATTGATTTCAGACCTAAGAGATAATGGCTTATCCACAGTTTTTGCTCCTAATCGATCAATGAAATCACAAATGCGTTATGCAAATAATATAAATGCTAAAATTGCAATTATTGTAGGCCCAGACGAAATTTCCAAAGGCTCTGTTAATATAAAGGATTTATCTACTAGAGAATCCCAAAAAGAGATTGTTTTAGACTCAAATGTGATTGTAAAGTACTTAAGAGAAAAAAATATATTAATAGGTTACTAATGCTTCAATCAATGCAAAATAGATTAGACGAAATTCAAGCTAGATACTTTGAAATAGAAAAACTTATGTCACAAAACGAAATAGCATCTGACCCCAATTCTATAAGAAAACTAGGAAGAGAATATAGTCAACTTCAGGGAATAGTAGACTTATGGAGCGATATAAATCAAAGCGAGAAAAATTTGAATGAAACTAAGGAAATAATTAAAGAAGAAACGGATCCTGAAGTAATTGAAATGGCTAGAGAAGAAGCTCAATTACTTGAAAAAAAAATACTACTATCAACTGAAAAAATTAAACTTGAATTATTACCTAAAGATGATGCGGATTTGGCTGATGCAGTTATAGAAATAAGAGCAGGAGCAGGAGGTGATGAAGCTGGGTTATTTGCTTCTGAAATTTTTCGCATGTATCAAAGATATAGCGAGTTAAAATCCTGGAAACTAAAAATTCTCAGTCAAAATGATACAGGGGTAGGTGGAATAAAAGAGGTGACTTTTGAAATCAGTGGCGAAAAAGTCTATCAAAGATTGCACCTAGAAAGCGGAGTTCACAGAGTTCAAAGAGTTCCTTCTACTGAATCTCAAGGAAGAATTCATACATCTACAATAACTGTGGCGGTTTTACCTAAAGCAGAAGAAATAGATGTTGAAATTAATGAAAACGATTTAAAAATTGATGTTTTTCATTCAGGTGGTGCAGGTGGTCAAAACGTTAATAAAGTTGCAACAGCAATTAGAATAACTCATGAACCTTCAGGGATTGTGGTTCAATGTCAAAATGAAAGATCTCAACTACAAAATAAATTACAAGCATTAGAAATATTAAGATCTAGGCTCTGGGACAATGAAATTAGAAAACAAAGAGATGAGATAAGCGCTAACAGAAAATCTCAAGTCGGAACTGGAGATAGATCTGAAAAAATTAGGACTTATAATTTTCCACAATCTAGAATTACTGACCATAGAATAAACATAAATAGCCATCAAATGGCACAAGTTTTAGACGGAGATTTAGATGTTTTTATTGATCCTTTACTTCAAGAAGAACAAGCAAAAAAATTGGCATCATTAGAATCTAATACAAGTAATTGAAAAAATTAAATTTTCCAAACCTATATAAATACATATTAAGTCAATTTGAAAATCATTTAATTGATGATCATCATTTAGAAGCTTCAATATTGTTGAAATATTTTATAAAAGAAAAAAAAATAACTGAAGATACTAAGCTTAGTCCTTCTAATCAATCATTTTTATTAAAGATGATACAAAAAAGATCTTTAGGTTTTCCTCTGCAGTATATTACACAAGAGGTGAATTTTTATAAATCAAAATTTTATGTTAATGAAAATGTACTTATTCCTAGACCTGAAACAGAAATTTTAATTGAGAAGTGTATAAAATTTATTAAGAGAAATAAAATTAAAAATCCCAATATAATTGATATTGGAACAGGTTCTGGTTCTATTGCAATTTCTATTGCTAAGGAAATATCAGGTTCAATAATTTATGCTGTTGACATATCGAAAGAAGCCATAGATGTAGCCAAAATTAATGCAAAAAAAAATGATGTAATTATTAAGTTTTATGAAGGTGATTTATTTGCAGATATAGATTGTAATTTTGATATTATTATATCCAATCCTCCATATATAATGACTGATAAAATAAAAAATCTTCAAAGAGAAGTTCTTTATGAACCTGTTTTAGCATTGGATGGAGGTTTAGATGGCATGGATATAATATCTAAAATTATCAATATTGGAATAAATAAAATTAATAAAAAGACAGCTTCGGGAATATTTATTGAAATAGACCCTCAAGTTTTATCATCACTAAGAAAAACACTATCAGAATTGCCAGATAACCTTAAATATAATATAAAAAATGATTACTCAGGTTATCCAAGAATATTATCAATAACAACTTAGTTTTTATAATCTACACGGTAACAGGAAATAACCCTACACGTAAAATGGTTATTTATATTTAGATAATTTTATTTTACACGGAAAAGTGTAATCATGTATGGATACACTTTGATTTTTACACGGTACTCTACACGTAAAAGTATATTAAGTTCCTTTTCTATTCTTTATAGTTGATAATGTTATATTATGAAGTGTTTTCTTCCCTGAAAAATGTCTATAGATTTCATCAACCATTTCTTCGAAAAATCTTGTTCTCGATCTCTTAGTAGTTCCTGCTATATGAGGGGATAAAAAAACATTAGGTAATTTTCTAATTTTGGAGTTAATCGGTATTGGTTCAGGGTCAAAAACATCTAAGCATGCAGTTATTTTTTTATTTTGCAATGCATATATCATATCTTTAGTATTAACTATTTGCCCTCTTGAAACATTAACAAAAACAGAACCATCTCTTAAAAGATTAAAATGTTTAAGGTTAATCATTTTATTTGTTGAAGGTGTTAATGGCGCTAAGCATACTACTACATCATTTTCAGAAAATATTTGATTGAGTTCTATTTTAGAATAACCTAACTTACTTATGATATTATTTGAAACATAAGGATCATAGACGGATATTTTTGTATTAAAAGGTTCAAGATATTCGCACAACTTTTTAGCAATGTACCCAAATCCAATGAACCCTATTTTTTTTTCAGTCAACTCTTCATTTTGAAAAATTATATTATCTTTTTCATTACTAGGCTGCCAATATTGGTTATCTATAATTTTCCTGAAATGATATCCTGCGCTTCTAAGACCAATTAAAATTAGCCCTAGAGCCCACTCTGATACAGGATAAGATGACCCATGAGTGGTATCTATAACATTTATTTTTTTGCTTATTGCGTACTCAGAATCCATTCTTTTAGAAAATCTATCGCCCTCTAGTTCCCCAATAAAGGATAAATTTTTTGAATTATCTATTACTTCTTTTGTAATCTTTGGTGAACCATGGCAAACAATAATAGCATCTAGATTTTGAGAAAATTTTTTTAGGTCATTCATGACCATAAGTGATGACTCTGGAGACTCATCCCAACTTGAAAATTCATTTAGCTCCAACCATTGAAAGTTTGAAATTTTCTTAAGTTTTTCAAGATCTCGTGGATCTATATAATTTTCAAAGACTTCTTTATTGCAAACAAGGCCTACATTAGGTGGAAAATTTTTCATAATTTTTTTATAGTTAATTCAAAATAAGTGTTATTTCGATATATGTTATCAAAGTTTTATTCATTATTGGACTCATATCGATTGGAGTAGTTATATGTTTAATTTCGTTTCAAGAAGATCTACCGTATTAGCAAAAAATGGTATGGTGGCAACCAGTCAACCACTTGCATCTCAATCAGGTTTAGAAATCTTAAAAAACGGAGGTAATGCAGTTGACGCTGCTGTTGCAACAGCAGCTGTTCTTAATGTTGTTGAACCTATGTCTACTGGTATAGGAGGAGATATGTTTGCTTTGTACTGGGATAACAAGCAAAAAAAAGTATTTTCGATTAATGGATCTGGCAGTCAATCATGTAATGTTGAGGTAAAAGATTTGACAGATTTGGGTTTGAAATCTATTCCGAACGAAAAAAACAATTCGCATTTTGCCGTTAGCGTACCAGGGACTGTTGATGGATGGGAGTCATTAATTAATAAATTTGGATCAATGAAATTCTCAGATGTTTTACTTGACTCAATTAATTATGCTGAAAAAGGTTTTCCAGTCTCCGAGATTATCTCTAACGTATGGTCATCAAAAGAAGTTGTGGAAAAACTTAGTTTTAGAAAATCTGGAGAACAATTTTTGCCAAATGGAAATGCCCCAAAGTATGGTGAAATTATAAAGTTACCTGAACTAGCTAAATCATTAAGGATCATTTCAGAAGGTGGATCGGAAGCTTTCTACAAAGGTGAAATAGCTTCGGCTATAACCAATTTTATTCAGTCTGAGGGTGGTTGGTTGTGTATGGAAGATCTCGCTAAACATAAATCTGAATGGGTAGATCCAATTAGCACAACCTATAGAGGATATGAAATATGGGAATGCCCTCCAAATGGTGCAGGAATTATTGCCCTTATGGCATTAAATATTGTTGAAAATTTTGATATTAAGTCTATGGGGTTACAATCAGCAGAAACCTATCATCACTTAATTGAATCTATGAGATTGGCTTTTGCAGATGGTTTATTTTATGTTGCAGATCCTAATAAGACTCATGTTCCTGTTGATCAATTGTTGTCAAAAAATTATGCATATAAGAGGGGTTTAGAGATTTCCTCAAAAGAGAAAAACTACAATATATCATACGGAAATCCTATGGGTGGAAGTGATACAGTTTACCTATCGGTAATCGATAAAGAAGGTAATGCTTGCTCTTTTATAAACAGTTTATATAGTAGTTTCGGTACAGGTTTAGTAGTTCCGGAATATGGAATAGCTTTGCAAAATAGAGGCTCACTTTTTTCACTTGATCCTGAGCATCCAAATTATTTAGAGCCAAGCAAAAAGCCTTATCATACAATTATTCCGGGAATGGCTACAAAAGATGGTGAACTAAGTCTTAGTTTTGGAGTTATGGGTGGCTTTCAGCAGCCTCAAGGGCACTTACAAACCCTAGTTAATATGATTGATTTTGATCTGGACCCCCAACAAGCTTTAGATGCACTAAGATTTCGAATAGATGTTGAGGGGAATGGTGTAATTCATCTTGAAGAAGGCGTAAGTTCTGAGTTAGTGAATGAATTAAAGAAGAAGGGGCATGAGGTAAATATTGTCTCAGGTTATGATAGGATAAGTTTTGGTGGAGGTCAGATAATATTTAGAGATCCTTCTAGTAATTTATTGATGGGAGGAACAGAGCCAAGAAAAGACGGGATAGCTGTTGGATGGTAGAATTTTAGAATATTTTAGAATATAATGGAAAAATATACCTTTTTATATATTTTTATATAATGAATCTAAAAGTTAGAGAAGTAGCAATAAAATTAAACGTAAGTGAGAAAACAGTTTACAAATGGCTCTCACAGGGGATTATACCAGCAAAGCGACTTGGAAAAACATGGGTTATTTCAGAAAATGAAATTGAAAAACTTGTAAATCCAGAAATATATCCTAAGCAGAGCTTAGAAAAAATTACTCTTACCAATCGAGACTTTAAGAATACAGATGAACAAGACTTAAAAGAGATTGAGGTACTGGATAAGTTTACTGAATTTTTATCTTCAGCAATAGACCACGGTTATGAGAAAATTCTTGGTCCAAGAAGTTTGGACTCAAAAACTGTGGATAGGATTTCTGATGTACTTGATTCATCAACTGGTGAAATACTTTTACAAGGGATTGGACTAAGAGAATTTTTTGGAGATAAGGGTTATGCCGATATTCTTAGAAAAATGCTAAATGAAAACAGAAAAATACAGATTAAGGCTTTATTAGTTAATCCTAATAGTGATTTTGCTAAAGCTAGAGCAATAGCCGAAGATGGTATAGTTTTTGATGATGATGAAGTTTTTAAGTCAGGTCCACTTTATAGTGATAGTTGGAGAAGTATGAATATGATTGCGTCCATCAAAAAAAAATCCCTAGATCTTTCTAGTTTTTCTCTTGATGTAAAATTCGTTAATCATTGGCCATCATCCTATCTAATTATGACAGAAAAATATACCTTTCTAGAATCTTATCAGTTTGCAAACCTGCAAAATATTTATGGAGAATCTTCCTTCGATGGATTAGTTCCAATGATGCAGCTGAAATCCAAAAGTGATTACGGTAGAATTCTTAGGAATCATTTTGAATATATTTGGTCTGGAAGTAACCCATATATACCAATATATTCCCTTTCAGAAATATCACAGAAGATGATAATTAATTAGTTCCGGAAGTTTACGGAACTAATAGTAGAAAAAAAGGGACTATTGTCTATATAATTTCTAATATAGTTAAATATATTTAATTTTCATTTATAGAAGTAAAATACAGGAGAAAAAAATGGGCAAGATAAATGTAGCTATTATAGGGGCAGGAAACTGTGCTTCTTCCCTTGTGCAAGGATTGTATAAGTATAGTGAAGTTGATGAAACTTCGGAAAAAATTCCAGGATTAATGCATAATGTTCTTGGTGGGTATGCATTAAGTGATGTGAATATAGTTGCTGCGTTTGATGTTGATAAGGAAAAAGTTGGTAAAGATTTATCTGAAGCTTTATTTACCAAAAATAATAATGCTCTAAAATTTCATGATGTACCAAATATGGGTGTAAAGGTTGATAGAGGTATGACTCATGATGGTATTGGAGAGTATTTGGAAGAAGTAATCGAGAAAGCCTCAGGTGAAACATCAGATATTGTAGGGATATTGAGAGATCGAAAAGTTGATGTTGTAATAAATTATTTACCTGTTGGCTCTGAACAAGCAACTAAATGGTATGTAGAACAAGTTCTTTCTGCCGGTTGTGCTTTTGTAAACTGTATTCCGGTTTTTATAGCGAAAGAACCATACTGGCAAAAAAGATTCAAAGATAGAGGTTTACCAATAGTGGGAGATGATATTAAGTCACAGGTTGGTGCAACAATCGTACATCGAGTGCTTGCTAGATTGTTTGAAGATAGGGGTGTTAGATTAGATAAAACATATCAATTAAATTTTGGTGGTAATACGGATTTTTATAATATGCTTGAAAGATCAAGATTAAAATCAAAAAAGATTTCTAAAACTAACGCTGTTCAATCCCAATTGGAAAAAGAATTACCAACAGATGATGTTCATATTGGACCGTCAGATCATGTCCCGTGGCTTGAAGATAGAAAGTGGGCGTATATTAGATTAGAGGGTACATCATGGGGAGACCAGCCGCTAAATGTAGAATTAAAATTAGAAGTTGAAGATAGTCCAAACTCTGCAGGGGTTGCTATCGATGCAATTAGAAATGCTAAAATTGCATTAGACAAAGGAATAAGTGGGCCTGTAGAGCCTGCTTCAGCGTATTTTATGAAATCTCCACCATTACAAATGCGAGATGATGATGCGAGAAAAGCAGTTGAAAATTTTGCAGATTTAGAATAATCTAAATAATTAGTTCTAAAAAATGTGATATTAGTTTGAGTTTTCAACTCATGGATAATCATAATTTGTTATACACTTAATCCTAACTAAAACGTTATATTTTTTAGGTAATAAAATGAAAATAGCAGAGATTTCTCCTTATGATTTTGCACATCCTGGTGGTGTACAAAGGCACATATCTTCATTAAGCAGTGAACTGGTTTTAAGGGGTCACGATGTTTCAGTCATAGGTCCATGCTCAAAGTCAACTCCACTAGTCAATCTGGAAAATGTTAATTTTGTTCCTCTTGGTAGATCCATTCCTTTTCCTACTGCTGGTTCTATTGCAAGAATCTCTATTTCACTATGGCATGAATGGAAATTGAAATCCTTTTTACAAAATGAAAATTTCGATATAGTTCACATTCATGAACCACTTATGCCACTCACATCTCTTACTGCAGCTAGATTTTCTAGGTCTACAACTATAGGTACTTTTCATGCCTATAATGAAGGTAGATCTAAGGGATATATATTAGGTAAAAGGCTAAGGTTACTTGAAAGATTTGCAAATAGATTAGATGGGAGAATAGCTGTTTCAGAGCCTGCGAAAATCTTTCATAATAAATATTTTCCATCAGATTACAAGGTAATACCAAATGGCTTAGATGTGGATAGATTTTCAACTCCTACAATGAGGCCAACCGTTATGAAAAGTGAAAACATTAATTTACTTTTCGTAGGACGAGTTAATGAGTCAAGAAAAGGTCTTAGATATGCTCTTGGTGCATACTCTAGGCTAAAGTGGCAATATCCTAAATTAAGATTAATTGTTGTTGGCTCAGGAGTGCCAGACAAAGAATCATACAGAGTTATGGGAGAAAGATCTTTAGATGATGTAATATTTTTAGGTCCTATGTCAGAGTCTGAATTACCAAGTTATTATCAACATGCAGACATATTCTTGGCCCCAAATACAGGCAAAGAAAGTTTTGGATTCATTACCATAGAATCTATGGCATCATCAACTCCTGTGGTTGCTGCTAGTATTCCTGGTTTTATGTCTGTCATTAAAGATGGATATAATGGAATTTTGGTTGAACCAAAAAATGAAAAAGCTTTAGCAATAGCTATTAAAAAACTTATAGATAATCCATCACTAAGAACTTCACTTGAAATAAATGGTAAGCTGTCTGTGGAGAAGTACAGTTGGAAAAAAGTCACTAACAATATAATTCGTTACTTTAATAATGTGAAAAATATACGTAATAACACACTAAAAAAATCTAAAAATAAAGTAATCTAATATGATTTTAGATTTGCAAAAATTCAGGTATAAAATAAGGTATTTTATTGGAAAATATTATGAAGAACCATTGGTAAATATATTTATAAGTATTAAATTTAGAGCATCTACAATTACTCTTTTAGGCTTTTTTATTACATTAATTTCATCTTATTTTATTTATCAAGGAAGTTTTGTTATCTCTGCTATTATACTTCTTGTAGGTTCTTCATTTGATATGTTAGATGGAGGTATTGCAAGAAAAACTAATACTGTAAGCAACGCTGGTGCTCTATTAGATTCTGTTTTTGATAGAATTTCTGAGGCTGTCATATTTATATCTTTAGTTTTTTATTATCTGAGTAATGGATCGGAAAATAATTTTGAAGTATATATATGTATTCTTGGATTAGTTGGCTCGATTATGGTAAGTTATATTCGTGCTAGATCTGAATCATTGGGAGTTTCTGGTACCGCTGGAATATTAACTAGGCCAGAAAGATTAATAATTTTAATTGTATCCTTAATGTTGAATAATCCAATTTATGCTTTGTGGATTCTTGCAATAGGTACACCAATTAGCGCAGGTATTAGATTTTTTGATTCATGGAATACTTTACGAAAAAAATAAATTTATTTCTAATATTACTACTTGCACTTTTCTTAATATTTTCTAGTATTCACAAGAATATTGCTTTATTTTCTGATTACACAGAATATGTTGATATATTAGAGCAGTCTGCTGATTCTGATTTTCCTAATGGCATAAATTTTCAAATTAATTTCACCTCTGAAAAAAATATAGAAGATGTTAAGATTGTGCTTTTAGTTGGCAATCGGAGTACTTCTCAATACTCATATATGGATTTAAGTAAAGCAAATAATCAAATTTTCGCAGAACATTTTTTTAATTCTGGTAGTATAAATAATTTCATTCCACCATCTACCAAAATTAGTTATTTTTATGAGTTTATTTTTGATGATAATTCCTCATATATTTCTGAAGACTTTTTATTTTTTTATCACGATAATAGATTCAAATGGCAAGAAATAATTACAGAAAAGTCTAATGTATTTTTTTATGATATATCTATAGATTTAGCTGAAGCGATATCAAATATTTCAGATCAAACAATTACCAAAATGTCTAAATTGCTTGATGTAAAAATTGGTAATAGTATTAATCTTGTCATATATAACAATACCGATGATATGTATTCTGCTGTAACGCATAAAAGTAAAACCTCTAGTGAAAAATTGACCATATTAGGTCAGGCTTTTTCAGATGAAAAAATTGTAATTGTTTTATTAGATGAACAGGTTTTTGAAACTGTAAATCATGAAATAACACATATAATAAGTTCAATTGCTACTGATAATAGTGATTTTTTTCCATTATGGTTGAATGAAGGTCTATCAGAATATTCCGATATAACTCCCCAGAAATACGCTTCTATACTTAAGTGGGGTATAGAAACAGAAAATTTATTGCCACTTAAGCAACTTAATACCTTTCCTGGCGATCCTAAAAAGACAATTTTAGCCTATGGTCAAAGTCAAAGTACAGTGAGGTATTTAATTGATAATTATGGCCAAAAAAACATAGCTAATTTATTCCAACGGATAAGAAAAATTAAATCATATTCTGCAATTGATACTGAATTTACTAATATATACGGATTTAATTTAGATCAGTTATATTCTTTGTGGAAAGATAATTTATATCAAGAACTAGAAATTAAATCTCCTAAAAATATAAGCTTAATGGATAAATTATTTATAAGGAAAAATTATTACATAATTCTGTCATTGTTGGTTTCTGCACTTGTGTTATTACTTTTATTTAGGTGGGCTAAGAAAACCTCATCTTGATCAGATTATTCAATGTTTCTCCTAAAATATAATTCATATCGTTTACATCAATAAAATTACAGTTTTTTCTCAAAGCTTCAATAGTTTGCTTGTATGTCATTGATTCTTGAACTACAGGGAAATCTGAACCCCAGCACATTTTTTTATTAAAGGAATTATAGCACTCCTCAAAAATCCATCTTGAATCATCATAAGGATATTTCCAATGAAACTTGTCTACATAATGGAATCCAGAGAATTTTAAGTGTATATTATCTAATTTTGAACTTTCTTTGACCTCAATTAAATTTTTTTTTATTTTAGAGTTTTTTACAGTTAAACCAGACATGTGATGACATAGAATATTAAGATTTGGGAATCTCTCTGCCAATTTTCTTAGTTCTTTTTGGTGATTTGGTTTAATGGCTAAGGATGCAATTAATTTATTATCATTTGCAAATTTAAAAAAATCTAATCCTTCTGAAGAATTAAACCACGATGCATCATCCTCTTCTGCAACATAATGAGTAAATCCAAGAATATTATATTTCTTTAATGCATTTTCTAACCTATTAGTTGCACCTTTTGTATGATAAGTTTTTGACCACATAGAATCGATATCTGCTAATTGTAAAAATTTATCTGGATAATTTTTAATTTTGTCAAATACGTAAACATTGTTATCAAAATTATTAAATATTTCCGCACAAACTATTGTTGCTAAATTGACTTTATTTAGAGTAATTTTATTTAAGAGTAATTCTATTGATCCATGGTTCTCAGGGTCTGGTACTTCAGGTAAATATGGCCAAATTTTCCATGCATGGCAATGTGAATCTATAATCATAACTTCATACATTATATAGAAAAAATAATATATAAAGAATAACTACGAAACATATTAGAAACATATATGAAACACAAAAGAAACAAGTAGGAAACATAAAAGAAATATTTGCAATTTACATTTAATTCTATAACTAAAAATATATTTATAGGAGAAAATTATGGATTCTGGTCATACCGCATGGATGCTTACTGCATCTGCACTTGTATTTTTTATGACACCTGGTTTAGCTTTTTTTTATGGAGGTTTAGTAAGGGCAAAAAGCTTAGTAAACACAATAATGTTAAGTTTTATAACAATTGGTGTTGTTTCAATTGTTTGGACCTTGTGGGGGTATAGTCTTGCTTATGGAAATGGTGAATTAATTGATGGGTTCATTGGAGATTTTTCTTTATTAGGCCTTAGTGGAGTTGAAATGTTCTCTCAAGAAGGAGATGCTATAAGTCCTTTATATGATGTGTTATTCCAAATGATGTTTGCAATAATAACTCCAGCATTGATTACAGGAGCATTTGTTGAAAGATTCAAATTTTCTACATATTTAGTATTCACTGTTATTTGGATAACTATAGTATATGCCCCAGTTGCTCATTGGGTTTGGGGTGGAGGATGGATCGGTGCTGATGGAGCAGGAGCACTCGATTTTGCAGGTGGAACTGTAATACATATAAATGCTGGAGCCGCAGCAGTTGCAGCTGCTCTACTTGTTGGTAGAAGGAAACTTCCAGGTTTACAACCAAATAATGTCCCATACATTGTTTTAGGGGCATCAATACTATGGTTTGGTTGGTTTGGATTTAATGGAGGTTCTGCTTTGGCATCAGATGACTATGCTGTAAATGCTATGCTTGTGACTCAAATAGCTGCAGGTACAGCTGCAACTACTTGGGGAATCCTCAGTATGATTAGTTCTGGAAAAATTAGTGCCGTTGGTACTGCGACTGGAGCCGTCGCTGGTCTTGTTGCTATTACCCCTGCAGCAGGTGCTGTAAATCCAATTGGAGCCTTAGCAATTGGTTTTGGAGCTGGTTTGATATGTTATTATGCTGTGGAATTAATTCATAAAACTAAACTAGATGATGCCTTGGATGTTTTTGCAGTTCATGGAGTTGGAGGATTATGGGGATGTATCGCTACAGGTATTTTTGCAATAGAAAGTATAGCAGGAGTTAAGGGAGTGGTACAAGGTGAATTTGATCAAGTATGGATTCAAATTTATACTGCGCTGGGTACATTGGCTTACTCTTTTGTACTTACTTATGGGATTTTGTATATTCTTGATAAAATTCCAGTATTGGGTCTAAGAGTATCTGACTCAAGTGAAGATCAAGGACTTGACCTTTCTGAGCACGGTGAGCAATCTTCCATAGAGGATGGAGCAAACTAATATTCATATATAAAAGCCTACTAAGTAAAAACTTTTACTAGTAGGTTTTTATATTTAAGGCATATTAAATATATAAATTAATTCTTATGAATCGTGTATCATTAATTGTTTTAGGAGCGTAGCTCAGTTGGCTAGAGCACTGGTTTCCAAAACCAGGGGTCGGGGGTTCGAGTCCTCCCGCTCCTGCCATATATTATCAGCCGGGGTGCTGAAACTGGTAGACAGGCTACGTTGAGGGCGTAGTGATCATTGATCGTGCGGGTTCGAATCCCGCCCTCGGCACCAATAATATTAGTATATAATTATATGAAAATGGCGACGTGGCCAAGTGGTTTAAGGCGGAGGTCTGCAAAACCTTTATTCGGCGGTTCGAATCCGCCCGTCGCCTCCAAATTATTAAATTTTATATGGTGTAAAATGAAAAATCCCTTAGAAAATTTACCTTTAGTTGAACCTGGCCGCTTGATGATAAATGTTCCTGTAACTATGCGTGACGGAATAAAATTGTCAGCTGATATATGGCTCCCTCCATCAAAATTTGGTAATGGTCCATGGCCTGTTCTTTTGCTTAGAACTATTTATGATAATCAAGAATCAAGATATATTGAATGGACCAGATATTTTAATGAATCTGGTTATGCAGTAGTACTTCAGGATTGTAGGGGCAGAGGTGATTCTGAAGGAGTGTGGGATCCATACGTATGCGAACTATATGATGGATACGATACACATGAATGGATTGGACGGCAATCATGGTGTGATGGTAATTTAGGTACATTTGGTCTATCTTATCCAGGCTTTACACAGTCTTTACCTGCAAGCTTAAATTCGAAGTATTTAAAAGCTATAGCTCCTATTGCATCTCAACAAGATAATTATGGTCACCATAGAGTTAATGGCGTTATTCATCATATGGTGTGTTTTGCATTCTTAAATATGCTTGGAAAGTCAATGCAATATGAGGCTTTGAAACATTTTGATCAAGATAGTTTTTTTTTCGAATTACCTTTGGAAACAGCAATGGAAAAAGTTTCTGACACCCATCCATACTTTAAAGGTGTTTTAGAACATGAAAAATATGATGAATGGTGGACAAGTTATAGCTTAATAGATAAATACCAAGATATGGAAGTTCCTTCGTTATTTATTACTGGTTGGTATGATTCCTTACAAAATGAAAATTTTAAGATATTTAATGGCTGGACAAAAAAATCAAAAACAAAAGATGCGCGTGAAAAAACAAAGTTGATTATTGGCCCATGGAGCCACCAAATTGCTCCGTGGGGGAGAGTAATGATGGGTGAAAATGGAGAGTATGCGGATAGAGTTTTTGGTAAAAATTCTCTTTTAGACATTATAAATATGCATACTCATTGGTATGATCAGCGACTCAAGGGCATAAATACTGGTATTGATGACGAACCACCAATAAAACTTTTTGTTATGGGTGAAAACGTTTGGAGATATGAAAATGAATGGCCACTAAAAAGAACAAATTGGACAGATTTTTATATCTCGAGTGAAGGAAATGCTAAAAGTGAAAAAGGAAAATTAAAAATCCACAAACCAATAGAAAAAAAATTATTTGATTCTTATATTTATGACCCTAATGATCCTGTTCCTTCATTGGGATCTCAGTACCAAACTTACGATTTTTGTGGACCACATGACAGATCAAAAATTCAAGAAAGATCGGATGTGTTAGTTTTTCAGTCAAAAAAATTAGATCAAGAAATTGAAATTACGGGACCTATAAAAGCTATAATATATGTATCCTCAGATTGTATTGATACTGACTTTACTGCTACCTTGACAGATATAGAGGAAAATGGAAAAGCAATTGCGCTTTGCGAGGGAATAGTTAGGGCCAGATTTAGAAATGGTACAGATAATCCAAAAATGTTAAAACCAAATAAAATTTATGAGGTTGAGATTGATATGTGGAATACTTCAAATTTATTTAAAAAAAATCACATGATATGTTTGGAGATATCAAGTTCTAACTTCCCACGTTACAATCGTAATCTTAATACTGGAGGTAATATAGAAAAAGGATTTGAAATGAAAAAAGCTAACCAAAAAATATATCATGGTTCAGAATATCCTTCACGATTAGTATTACCTATAATACCTAAGGAATAACAATTATATGCTAGAAAGATTTTTAGTTCCAGAGAAAGATAGAATCTATATTTCTGAGGAAAAAATGAGAACTGCAACAATTGAAATTTTCAAGTCTTGTGGTTTGTCAGATATAAATGCAAAAACCTCTGCAGATGTTTTGATGACCAGTGATCTAAGAGGATGTGAATCTCATGGTGTGTCAAATCAATTAAGAGTTTATACAAAAATGTATAATGATGGCGAAATTAATCCCAGACCAAACATAGAAATAGTTAGAGAAACTAATGCCACTGCTAATTTGAATGGGGATGAAGGCCTAGGTTTACATGTTTTACCAAAAGCTATGGAAATTGCGATTGATAAGGCTGAGAAACACGGAATAGGTAGTGTAACAGTGCATAACTCAAGGCATATTGGTATGCTTGCTTATTATTCAATGATGCCATTAAGTAATAATATGATTGGTTTTACAACTACTGCTGGAAACCCGTTGACCATGGTTCCAACTAACGCAGGGGAAAAATTATTTGCTACTAATCCTTGGGCATGGGCTGCTCCTGCAATGACTTTACCTCCATTTGTTTTTGACGTCGCGACTACACAAGTTGCTGGTAATAAACTACATCTTGCAAAAAGAGTAGGTGCGGATATTGAACCATCTTGGATAGCTGATACTAAAGGTAGACCTATACAAGAGCCTACTAAGCTTCCAGATGAATATATGCTTTTACCCTTTGGAGGAACTAGAGAACAAGGATCTCATAAGGGTTATGGTTTCGCAGCTACAAGCGAGATTTTATCTACCATATTATCAGGTATGGGACCAGGTTTTTTGATGCCACCTAAACCAAGGACAGTCATGGGACATTACGTTCAAGCTATTAAGATTGATGGATTTATAGATCCAGATGATTTTAAGAAAGATATGGATAAATTTTTATTGGGTTTGATAAATGCTAAACCTGCTCCAAACAAAGATAGAGTAATCTATCCAGGGTTAACTGAGTATGAGGAGCAAAAAATTAGAAAATCCAAAGGTATACCATATCATTCAGAGGTTATAAATTGGTTCGAATCATACAAAAATGAAATGGATTTAAGTTTTAATCTTTATGAATAATTTTATAAATAGGTGATCATAATTATAGAAGCTATAACCATTAATACCGAAATAAACTTAAAAATTATATCTGGGAAAATAAATTTTTCATGAACTAATTTTGGAGTTATATACGAACCAATTAAGCTGATTATGAAAATAAAAACAGTTCTAGAACTTGTGATTGTTGATACAAGCGCTACTGGTCCATTTGATATTGCGTAGGTTATTGATAAATGGCCAAATACTGGAGCAAGACCTTGACTTGATATTAACCATAATGATCTTTTTGGTACTAGGATAAAACTAAAAAGATCTCTTAAGGAATCTTTTCTAAGAAATAAAGCCATCATTGTAATTGATATTCCAATACCTCTCATTGAAACAATCTGGTAGGGTGAAAATTCTTCGCTTATTGATTTAGTGATTAAGTGTGATGTTCCAATTAATATAGCACTTATGACTAGTAAAAGAAGCAATGGCTCAAATAATTGATTGTTTTTTTTCTTTTGCTCTGAAAATCTTAAAGAAGCAATTATTGTACCAGTTATTGCAAGAATTATTGCAACCCAGTTTAGAATACTTAGTATTTCATTAAATATAATTACCCCCATAATTGCTACGTATATAGGATATGTAGACATTATAGTTGAAACTCTAGAAGGTTCAGTTTTTTGTATCATCCAAAACATAATAATTAATCCTATGCCTTGTAATGCTCCTATTGAACACCCAATTAATAAAAGTTTAAGGGTTAAATTTTCAGGAAAGTTTAATAAGAATAAAAATATACCTATAATTCCTTGGCTTAGTCCAACAAATAAATTAAAACTCTTAATAGAAAGATTAAATTCAGATAATACTCTTTTATCAGTAATATTAACAATGGCAAAAATAATAGGATTTAAAATTGAAAAAATTATCCAAAGTTCCAAAGTCTTAAAATCCTATCCTCTAATAGTGCTCCATTTTTTTGACATTATTTTTTCAAGACCATCATCGTTGAGTTCTATTCCCAGTCCTGGTTTATCACCGACATTTATACATCCATCTCTATCAAGAACATATGGATCTTTTATATATCCGTTACCAATAATAGTTTTGTTATCTTTTCGAAAATCATTCACTTCGTTATGCTCTTGTATGAGGAAGTTTGTTGTACATGCATCAACTTGAAAACATGCAGCTAACGCCACAATACTTAGTGGGCAGTGTAGTGCGAGTTTTGCATAAGCAGCTTCTCCGATTGATGCTATTTTTTTTGATTCAGTGATTCCACCTGCATGACATATATCAGGTTGCATAACATTAATAGAATTTTGTTTTAATGCATCAAAGAATATCCATTTGCCCATCCATCTTTCTCCAGCTGCTATAGTCCCATATGTATCATTTTTTACATCCCTAAGAATATCAACTCTTTCAACAGGCATTGGTTCTTCGATAAATAATGGTCTATGAGGTTCTAATGCCTTAATGAGTTGCTTTCCTATAATCGGATTTGGGTTATGAATATCTATTGCAATATCAATATCTTTGCCAACCCCTTCTTTGGCTGCAACAAATCGTTTTACTATTTCATCAACTTTATTTGTAGACTCTAATTCGTCTCCTAAGGAAATATGCATTTTTAATGCCTTAAATCCCCATTCTTCAGTTAATACCTCAGCTGCAATTTTATACATTTCAGGCTTTACGTTATAAAAATTACTAAAAAAAACTTTTGCGTTTCGTTTATCTGCCATATATGGATCACCAGGTTCCACAAAGTGTGGCATTTCATGTCCTAATGCTCTATAAATTTTAATTTTTTCATGAACTTTACCGCCTAGCATTTTATATATTGGTAAACCTGCAGCTTTGCCCGCAATATCCCATAAAGCTATATCTATCCCACTTATTGCACTCATTTTAATTGGCCCACCATAGTACCCAGCGCTATGTTCATACATTTTTTTCCACAATTTTTCAACATTTGTAGGATCTTCACCAATTAAGATATTTTCTAGTCTCATAACTTCAGAAATTACAGGTTCGGGATGATTTTCAAGATATGGTTCTCCTATGCCAAAAATTTCTGTATCAGTATGAATTTTTAACCATACCCAACTTGGAGGAATTTTTAGAATTTCTAATTTAGTTATTTTCATTTGTTATTCCAACCTTTTTTATCAATTATTCGACCAGCAATATTACTTATTTTTTTCATTTCTTTTTCGTCTCTATATTCTTTTGAAGTTGCAACAGCATGCTCAAGTGAATTATGACTGCCGCAAGAAAATGGTGCTTTCAAATTAGATATAATTGGTATGATTTTTGAGATTAGTTTTTTTGCATTATCTGTATTTTTTGAAAGAGTATCTAATATTGAATTGGTACTAACGTTTTCATGATCATCGTGCCAACAATCATAGTCAGTTACAAGAGCAATAGTAGAGTACGCGATTTCAGCTTCTCTAGCTAATTTTGCCTCAGGCATATTTGTCATTCCTATAATATCAGCTCCCATTTTTCGGAAATAGTTTGATTCAGCTTTTGTTGAGAATTGGGGTCCTTCTATAACTACGTATGTGCCTGAGTCATGTACCTTAATATTTAGTTGCTTAGCGGAGTCATAAATTACTTTATTCATTATTTTACAAGTAGGTTCAGCCATACTTACATGAACTACAAAACCTTTCTCAAAAAAAGAATTTTGTCTGAGATAAGTTCTATCAATATATTGATCTACAATTACAAATGATCCAGGTTTGATGTTAATATTTAGAGACCCTACAGCTGATAAAGAAATTATTCTATCTACTCCAGAGTTTTTTAATGCTTCAATATTTGCCCTATAGTTAATGTCGCTAGGCGAAATTGTGTGACCTCTTGCATGTCTAGGTAAAAAAACTATCTCATGGTCATTTAATTTTCCGAATAGTAATCTATCAGAAGGATTTCCAAAATTTGAACTAACTTTCAACCACTGTTGATCAGTAAATCCTTCTAAGTCATATAGCCCTGTTCCACCAATTATTCCAATTTTTGAGTTCATTTTTTTATTATTTATGTTTATTAATTTATATTATATTTGTATCATTAATTTCGGATATTTATAATTATTTTATAAATGATTATAATTACAATATCATTTATTTGCCGAGGTGGCGGAATGGCAGACGCAGCGGGCTTAAAACCCGCCGCCAGTAAAATGGCGTGTGGGTTCGAATCCCACCCTCGGTACCACTATTTTATCCCTAAGTCTTTCATTATTGAATTTGATATTTCCTCAATATTTTTGTAATCTTTTGTTTCAATGTATATTCTTAGTAGTGGTTCTGTCCCTGACACTCTAATAGATACCCAGGAATCATCATCAATAAAAAATTTTATCCCATCAAGGGTGTCGATTCCTAAAACTTTAAATTTTCCTATGTATTCTGGTTTTAATAAAAGTATATTTTTTCTAATATCTTCAAATATTTCAGGATGAATTTCTTTGTCAATTCTGTGATAAATTTTATAACCAAACTCTTTATGTAATTTATCAAGCAGATTACTTGGAGATTGGTTACTTTTTATCATAGACTGTAAAAAGTATAGCGCAGATAAAATCCCATCTCTTTCGGGAATATGATTTCTAAATGCATATCCTCCACTTTCTTCTCCACCCAAGATTGATTTCTTTTCTTCAAATATTGGGGCAATATTTTTAAAACCAACTGGGGTTCGTATTATCTTGCAATTATATTTTTCTCCAATTTTTTCTACTGTTGAAGACATATTTATATTGCATACTATTGATGTTAGGCTCTTTTCATCACTAAGAATATGATCTGACAGTATTGAAAATACATTCAAAGTAGAAATATAATTGCCTTTTTCATCAACAATTCCTAATCTGTCAGCATCTCCATCGAATGCAATCCCAAGATCAGCATTATTTTCTTTTATATAATCCATCAATGGCTTTAAGTTTTTTTCAATCGGTTCTGGTTGTACCATATTTGGGAATTCTGGATTAAAATTTTCACGTATTTCAATTACTTCATGACTGGTATTTTTTAGAATTTTTTTTACTAAATTTGACCCAGAACCATGCATGTAATCTACAACAATTTTCAATTTTCCATTAACAGAATCAATATCAAAATTTTCAAATATTTTTTTTATATATAATGAATGAACATCGAATTTTGTATCTAAGTTTGAACTTATATCATAACTTTTCTGAATATTTATACCTGAGTAAATATTTTTTTCAATTTCTTTTATATCTTTTTCAGGGGCAGAACCACCATTTTTGTATTTTATTTTTATTCCATTCCATTCCTTAGAGTTGTGACTTGCGGTAATCATTACTCCATAACTAGCTTGATAATGTTTTACTGCAATACTACAAGCGGGGGTAGGTGCGAATGAATCAAATGAAAATGTTTGTATATTATGTTCATTTAGAGTACTTACAACAATTTCAGCAAATTCCTTAGATTTGTACCTGCTATCGTATCCAACCACGACGGGTTTAGATTGAATCGATTGGTTTAATATATGCTTAATCAGACCAATAATGCAAAGTTTTATATTTTTCTCATTAAAATTTTCCTGATAAGTGTCTCTCCAACCATCAGTTCCAAATTTAATTTTTGTATTTGGATTCATATAAAACTAAGTTTTTATTCTAAAGCTTTTGATAGAGATTCAACCTTATCTAATTTTTCCCAAGGTAGTTCTAGGTCATCTCTTCCAAAATGTCCATATGCAGCGGTTTGTTTGTATATAGGCCTTCTAAGGTTGAAATGATCTATAATTGATTGAGGCCTAAGGTCAAAAACCTCATTAACAATATCAACTAATTTTCCTTCACTTATTTTTGAAGTTCCCTTAGTGTCAATTTGTATTGATATTGGTCTAGAAACACCAATAGCATATGATAATTGAACTTCTGCTTTATCGGCTAATTTAGATCCAACAATGTTTTTTGCAACCCATCTAGCAGCATACGCCGCAGACCTATCAACTTTAGTTGGGTCTTTTCCTGAAAAAGCACCTCCTCCATGCCTTGCACTACCACCATATGTATCAACAATAATTTTTCTACCTGTCAATCCTGCATCACCAACAGGCCCCCCAATCACGAATCTTCCTGAGGGATTTATAAAATATTTGGTGTTGTCATCAATCAAATTATCAGGAATTATTTTTTTTATAATCTTATTTTTTATATCTTGATGTATGGTTTCATTATTTACATCAGGGTCATGTTGAGTAGAAATTACTATAGTGTCAACTCTCTGAGGTACATGATCGGAATTATATTCAACTGTTACTTGACTTTTTGAATCGGGTCTTAAGTACTTAATCGTTTTATTTTTCATAGCATTAGTCATCTCTTTTGTTAATTCATGAGCTAGAAAAATAGGTAAAGGCATCAAAGGCTTTGTTTCATTAGTTGCATAACCTATCATCATCCCTTGGTCTCCAGCGCCAACTTCTTGGCTATCAGTTTCTCTTGTTTCTAGTGAGTCTGTTACCCCGGCTGAAATATCGCTAGATTGCTCATCCAGTGCAATAAGAATGGAACAACTTTCAGAATCGAAGCCATAACTTGGTTTATCATATCCGATATTTTTTATAGTTTCTTTTACAATATTTTTTATATCAACTTTAGCTTTAGACGTTATTTCTCCAAAAACTAATACCAAGCCTGTAGTAATTGATGTTTCGCATGCTACTCGGCTCAATGGATCTTGCTCTAAATATGCATCGAGAATAGAATCTGAGATTTGATCACACATTTTGTCTGGGTGTCCTCCAGAAACAGATTCAGATGTAAGTAAGTAGTTATTATTATTCATTTTTTTTCCTATTAGGTTCCTAACTCCCAACTATTTAAGTATTTATCTTGCTCTGCTGTAAGAGTATCGAATGACATATTCATAGCAGTTAGCTTTAATCTAGCAATTTCAGAATCAACATCATTTGGCAAAGTGTAAACTTCAGGAGATAAAGTTTTATGATTTTTTACTATGTATTCTCCAGCTAATGCTTGATTTGCAAAAGACATATCCATTACACTCGGCGGATGTCCTTCTGCTGCAGATAGATTAATTAATCTACCTTCGCCCAAAATAAAAATCTTTCTACCATCTTCAACTGTATATTCTTCAACAAATTCTCTTATTTGTCTTTTGGATTCACACATTTTTTCTAAAGAATCTATATTGATTTCTACGTTGAAATGACCTGATTTAGCAACTATAGCTCCATCTTTCATTTTTTCAAAATGATGCTTGTCAACAGCGCTCATGCCTCCTGTAACAGTTAGGAAAATGTCACCTATTGAACTAGCTTCATTCATAGACATAACCTGATGTCCATCCATAACTGCTTCTAATGCTTTTACAGGATCAACTTCGCAAACAACCGTGTGTGCTCCCATTCCTTTTGCTCTCATTGCAAAACCTTTTCCGCACCAACCATATCCGATTGTAACGACAGTTTTTCCAGTAATTAGAATATTAGTTGCTCTTATGATTCCATCTAATGTACTTTGGCCTGTCCCATATCTATTATCAAACATGTGCTTAGTTTGTGAGTCGTTTACAGCTACTACCGGATACATTAACTTTTTCTCATTAGAAAGAGCTTTTAATCTAATTACACCCGTTGTTGTTTCTTCCATTCCACCAATAACATTATCTAGTAAATGTCGCTTGTCGCTATGAAGCATTGCTACTACATCTGCTCCGTCATCCATTGTTATATTTGGAGCAGTATCAACAGTTGCTGACATATGTTCATAGTATGTTTTAGAGTCTTCACCTTTTATTGCAAAAATTGGTATACCATTCTCAACTAGATGAGCTGCAATATCATCTTGTGTTGAAAGTGGGTTTGAAGCACAAAGTGTAAGTTCTGCACCTCCAGCTTGTAGTGTCATAGCGAGATTGGCAGTTTCTGCTGTTATATGAAGACAACCCGCAAGCTTGATACCTTTTAAGGGTTTTTCTTTATAGAATCTATCCTTTATTTTTCTTAAGACAGGCATTTCTCTTTCTGCCCATTCGGCTCTAAGGTAACCTTTTTTTGCAAGACTAATATCTTTGATATCGTAATCCATGTTATCTCCATTAAAGTATAATTATTTCTAAATATATTCTATTTCATGTTTGCTGTTTGTGCATAGGGTTAAAATAAGTTAATTTAGAGAATTCTTCAAAACGATCTTTTATATCACTTTGCTTAAGATTTTTAAACCTATTGATACCGAAGTCCTCAACAGCGAATGAAGCCATTGTGCTTCCTACTATAGTAGCAGTTTTTAGTGTTTCAGAATCAATCTCTCCGTGCTTAGCTATATACCCCATAAAGCCCCCTGCAAATGAATCTCCTGCACCGGTTGGATCAACAACATTTTCTACAGGAAAAGCAGGAGCAGAAAAAATATTGCTCTTGGAAAAAAGTTTAGCTCCAAATTCGCCCAACTTTATTACAAGATTGTTCGATCCATACGTTTTCACTTTTTCATATATGTTTATTGAATTATCTTCAGAAGTTAATTGCTTTGACTCTTCATGGTTTATAAATAACATATCAACTTTAGATATTAGATCTAATAGTTCGTTTTTTTTGATATCTATCCATAAATTCATAGTGTCGCAGGCTACAAATTTGGGTTTTACATTCATGCTTTCTAATACTTTATTTTGAATCTCTGGGTCTATATTAGCTAAAAATAAATATGGTTTTTTCGAATGTTGATTGCTAATTTTTGGATTAAAATTACCAAATACATTAAGTTGTGTTTCTAATGTTACTGCTGTATTGATATCATCCATATATTCTCCGGTCCACCTGAAAGTTTTTCCATCAGTTTTTTCAATCCCTGAGATATCAATATTTTTTTCTTGAAGAAATCTTAAGTCAGAGTCATTAAAATCTTTACCTATTACACCTATTATAGAAACTTCAGTAAAATAACTTGCTGCTACTGAAAAAAAACACCCAGACCCACCAAGTTGATCCTCGCGTTTTCCTGATGGAGTTTCAACTGAATCGTATGCTATGGAACCAACTACTAATAATGACAAATTTAAATTCCTGTTATTTCTCTTGGCCTTTAGAATGGGGTAATCCTTGATTAATCCACTGCGAAGTTCCTTCATCTATATTATAAAGGTCGGAATTATCTGAGCCCATAGAAGATGCATATTCAGCCGCAAGTCCCGATCTAGCACCAACTTCACAAATAAAAAGTAATTTTTTATCAGATGGAAGATCAGAATACCTATCAATAATGTCATCTACAGGAATCCATATTGAATCTTTTACATGCCCAGCTAAGTATTCATCCTCACTTCTGACGTCTATAATAACTGAATTTCCTGAATCAAATAACTCTTTTCCTTCTTTAGCTGTAATCCTTGTGTATGGTTCTCCAGGTATATTTCTAGGCATTTAAATTTACTCCATTCCAATGCAATATATTGTATAAATATATGTAATTTTACACAGTAAATCAGATAAAAAAATCAAAAAAGTCTTTGATTTGTCAATAAATATATTATTTTGGTATAAATTTTATTTTGTATATATTGACTTAATGGCTTTAAAAATAATACACTAGAATTTCGCTTAAACATGAATTTAATTGTTTAGCAGTACCTTAAAAACTGAATAGTAGACAGAAAGAACGTCAATTTTTAACGGAGAGTTTGATCCTGGCTCAGGACGAACGTTGGCGGCACGCCTAATGCATGCAAGTCGAACGAAATCCCACCGCTTGCGGTGGTGTATTTAGTGGCAGACGGCTGAGTAACGCGTAACTAATCTGCCTTTGGGAGGGGAATAACAAAGGGAAACTTTTGCTAATACCCCGTACGATCTATATTTTACTTTTTATAGATGAAAGGTGTCTTTGACATCGCCCTTAGATGAGGTTGCGTACTATCAGGTAGTTGGTGGGGTAATGGCCTACCAAGCCTAAGACGGTTAGCTGGTGTGAGAGCACGACCAGCCAGAGGGGGACTGAGACACGGCCCCCACTCCTACGGGAGGCAGCAGCAGGGAATCTTCCGCAATGGGCGAAAGCCTGACGGAGCGATGCCGCGTGAGGGATGAAGGTTTTTGGATCGTAAACCTCTTTTCTTGGGGAAGAGCAAGGACGGTACCCAAGGAATAAGTCACGGCTAACTACGTGCCAGCAGCCGCGGTAATACGTAGGTGACGAACGTTGTCCGGAATTATTGGGCGTAAAGGGTCCGTAGGCCGTTTAGTCAGTCTCCTGTGAAATCTCTAGGCTCAACCTAGAGAGGTCGGGAGATACTGCTAAACTAGAGATTGTCAGAGGCAAGTGGAATTCCCGGTGTAGTGGTGAAATGCGTAGATATCGGGAGGAACATCAATGGCGAAAGCAGCTTGCTGGGGCATTTCTGACGCTGAGGGACGAAAGCGTGGGTAGCAAACCGGATTAGATACCCGGGTAGTCCACGCCCTAAACGATGAATGCTAGGTTTGCGGGGTATCGACCCCTTGTGAGCCGAAGCTAACGCGATAAGCATTCCGCCTGGGGACTACGGCCGCAAGGCTAAAACTCAAAGGAATTGACGGGGGCCCGCACAAGCGGTGGAGCGCCTGGTTTAATACGATGCAAAGCGTAGAACCT
>PBVQ01000011.1 GCA_002728715.1 Dehalococcoidia bacterium | reverse complement strand
TTTGGTTGTAATTAATAACCTTTTTACCTATTAGACATAAACTTATATGCATATATTGCTCGTGTATTATTTGCGCATTCTTTGACGATATCAAATAGTCAATAATTTCTATTACTGTTCCATGTAATGAATTTTCTATAGGTACTACTATCTCGTCTATAGAATGATTTTCTAATGCTTCAGTTAATTGTAAAAATGAAGAATATTCAATCCTATTTTCATTTTCTGCATATTTATATGCTGCCTCGTCAGTAAATGTACCTTTTGGTCCTAGATAACCTATTTTTTTCATATTACCTCAATTCGGTCAATAAATTCCATACTTCATTTATAGCATTTAAATTTACTATTAATATAACTTCATCTCCAGAAATAATTTTTGTTGTATCGGTGATTTTTTTATTTTTTCCATCAATATCTATAATTAATACAATGCTTGAACCATATGGTAATATTATCTCGGAGATTAATTTATTATTTATCACACCCGAAGTTGGAATTTTAACAGAAATTAATTCTTGGCTATTAGGTAATGGCATTAATCTTATTATAGGATGAGATGGTATAGCATTAGCAATATAAGAAACTAATAAATCAACCTGATTGGCCACAATATCTATTTCATTTAGTTCGAATAAATAATGGTTTTTTGGCTCATTTACTACAGCAATGCACTTAAAGTTTTTGTTGTCGACCATTATATTTTTTGCTATTTGGCATACAGTTAAATTTATAGAGTCGTATGCTGAAACAGCTATTAATCTTTCTGCTCTTTCAATACCAATTTCAATTAATGAGTTTTTACTAGTTGTATCAATATATTCTCCTATGGATAAACCTTGTTCTTCTTGTAATTTTTTAATTTTTTTTGGGTCGTTATCTATTACAAAAACCTCATGACCTTGACTATTTAATGAGTAAGATAACTCTGCAGTAATATTTTCAACCCCAACTATAATTATGTACAAATTATTGCTCCTGTGAAATTGTCTTAATTATTAAATTGTTGATTACTTTATTAATATTTATTACAGTTATATTTTCATTATTTTTATAAATATCAATTAATGAATCATCTGAAACTAGTAAATAAACCCTAACATTTTTTTCACTAGCTAAAATACTTTGAGCAACAATATTATTTTCATAATTATTATCAAAGTTACAAATTATAATATCTTCATTAAGAAAATCTGAATTAATTATTGTTGATATAATGTCATTTTTTATATTGAGTATTTTTATATTATTTTCTAAATTTTTTTCTAAATATTTTTTTTCGTTCGAAAGTAAAATGACTTCATTTTTTTCTGATTCATTAGATAAAAAATTTCCTAAATCTAAAGTAAGTTTATTAATATTTGTAATAACTATTTTCATGTGTTTTTATTATAAAAGAATACTACATCACATTTTGCATTTTCAAAGATATATTTTATATCCTCATCTAGTAAAAATTTTTCATCATCATAACTTTTACTTTGCCCTAGGTAAATTATATCTGGTTTAATCAAATTTGATTCATATATTATAGCTGGTCCAATATTTCTGGCTTGTAAAAGTTGTGTTTCAATACTATTTCTAGGTAATTTTGCTGCCCGTGTTGCCTCATCTAAATAATTTTCTCCTTCTGCGACTAAATTTTCTACTTCAGCATCAATGGAAACTCCCATTTTCATCTTTATTACATATATTAAGTGTAGTACGCCTCCATGCGTTTTTATTATTTCTGATGCATTTTTAATCATTGTATTGATTTCATGAAATTTACTAACTAATAAGATTATTTTAGACATAATTAATCGATTAATTTAGAAATATGCTCATCTAATCCAGAGACAATAATTTCGTCTCCTTCTTTGATCTCTTCACCAGAATCAGGACTTAATATTATATTATCTCCTCTTTTTAACACAATTATTGATACTCCATATTTATCCCTAATATTACTAAAACCAGCCTCTTTTAGATTCATACCTACAAATCTTTCAGGTACAGGAAGTCTGTTTATTCCATAAGTAGGAGCTATTTGCATATATTCTTCTACATCTGGATTAAACAAATTATGAGCAAGCTGTACACCCATCTCTTCTTCCGCATAAATAACTCTATCACAACCAATTAACTCTAATGCACTTCCATGAAGTCTTGTACTAGCTCTTGAAACAACAGTGTCTATTTTCATAGTTTCTTTTAATAAAACACTCACCATAATACTTGATTCTATATTTGTTCCAATTCCAACAACACCTATATTGAAATTTTGTACTCCTAATTCACGTAATACTGATTCTTCCGTAGCATCTCCTGTAACGGGATAAGTTACTTCACCCATCATTGATTGAACTCTTATTTCTTCCTTATCGATTGCTAATACATCATGACCTAGTTGATATAATGTTCTGGCAACATTGCTACCAAATCTACCAAGTCCTACTACAATTATTTGAGAATTTTCTTTCATATTATTTTTTATTTACACGTTATCGTTGATAATTTTACACGGTATAGTAACTTATATTGTGTATTTTAAGATTAAAAATATAATAATAATTTACAAAATAGACAAATATATATTTTTTTACACATTTACGTGTATTTTTATCACACATTAAATATAAACTATATCTATTACTTATAAATAATTTTGATTCATATAAAAAATAAAAATGTTAAATACCCTAGAAATAGTTCCTAAGCAATATGAGAAAATCTTTTCATTACCAAAAAATATGTTTGGAGATGTGTACGTTGCTTTTATTCCTGGAGATCAGATAGATAACATTATTTCATCTTGTAAACAATTAGTAAATAAAGGATATAGTGTGATTCCTCATTTACCAGCAAGAAATATTAAAAATGAAAAAGAACTAGAATATTATTTGCTCCAATTAAATAAATTAAATATAAAAAAAATTTTGGCCATTGGTGGAAGTTCTATTGAAAAAAATCCAACTTTTTCTTCAACATATGAACTTTTTAAGACAGATATTTTTGAAAACTTTGATTTTGATCAAATTAATATTGCTGGACACCCAGAAGGAAATCCTTTCGATAAGAATTCGGATGAAAATCTAAAAGAAAAATTAAATTGGTTAGTAAATAAAAATTATAAATGTAATATAGTAACTCAGTGGACTTTTGATCCAAAGCGAGCGAATATTTGGTTAGAAAAAATTAATAAAGATATATCAAATATTTCTAATAATATAGAGATTCATATGGGAATTGCTGGTCCTGCAAAATTCACAACTCTCTTAAGGTACGCCAAAGTTTGTGGAGTATCAGCTTCTGCTATTATTGCTAAAAATAAAGGTTTAAGTCTTACAAAATTACTTAAACATAATCCTAAAGAGATTATCAAATCCATAGTAGGCTATGATAATCTACATTTTTTCCCATTTGGTGGGATCAATGAATTAGTTGAGTGGAAAAAAAATTAGTTATGAATTTTATAATAATTGGAGAAAACATCCATACTACTAGAGTTATAAAAAGAAAAGGTATAAAGTCTCATATTTTTGATGATGGAAAAGAGGCAATAAAATATAAAAATGAAAATGAAATAAAATATGTGATTGTACCCGAACATTTTTATAAAACTCAACCTTTTGAGCAGGGCCATCTAAAACATTTCTTGATAGCTATTTGGAAATGCTTAAATGAACCATCAGGTTTTGATCAAGGTGCGAGTTACATACTATATGAAGTAAATAGACAGATAAAACATGGTGCTAATTATCTTGATATAAATGTTGACGAATTTTCATATAAACTAGATGAACAAAAAAAAGCAATGGCTTGGATTATAAAATTTATTGAAAAGTACTCTACTAAACCACTGTGCATAGACTCTTCAAATCCTGAGATCATTGATGCTGGGTTGAGAAATTATTCGGGTAAATGTGGAGATGCTATGTTAAATTCTATTGCACTTGAACGACCTGAAACTATTGATTTAGCTAAAAAATATAATACTAAGGTTATAGTTTCTGCTGCAAGTGAATCTGGAATGCCTGAGGATGAATCTCAGAGGATGGAAAATATAGTAAAAATTGTTGATATGTGCATAAATAAAGGACTAAATTTAGAAGAAATTTTTATTGATCCATTAATTTTTCCAGTTTCAGTTAATTCACTATATCCGACTCATATCTTCAAAACAATTAAGTTAATTAGGAATGAATATGGTGAAAAAATTCATATAACTGGCGGTATAAGTAATGTATCTTTCGGAATTCCTAACAGAAAATTGATTAATCATGTTTTTCTAAGCTTATGTATAGATGAAGGCCTTGATTCAGGAATTATTGATCCAATTAGTACTTCTGTTAAATCAGCAATAAAAATTAATAAAAACGACCAATCCGTAATTTTAGCTTTAGATTTATTAACTGGCAATGATGAGTTTGCTATGAATTATATTAGTAATTTTAGGTCTGGCAAACTTCAATTTTGAAGTGTATATCCTATAAATGGTAAAATATTAATAATGTTTTTATTTATATTAAAAATACTTAAGTTTGTTATTAGTGTTCTAAACGAATTTTTACATAAAAATGGTGCTTCTTTGTCAGCATCAATTTCATTTTATACTTTTTTTTCTCTTTTCCCTCTTTTACTTGGTTTGATAGCTGTATTCTCTCTGGTTGGTCCAGGTATTGATGGAATGGAAGAAAAATTAATCGAAGCCTTAAGAGAACAGATTCCAGTCCTTGCAGAGGCTGATGACGAATTTTTAGGTAACTTTTTTGAAAGTATTTCCAAGGGCAGAGGAGTAGGTAGTGTTGTTGCAATTATAGGTTTATTTTGGGTTTCTCAACAAGTTTTTAGTTCTATAAGAAAAAATATCAATATAATATGGGGGATTGATAAAACAAGGCCTTTCTTGAAAGAAAGAATTATAGATTTATCTTTGATGTTTGGTGCATCAACTCTTTTACTAGTGTCTGTTTTTATATCTGGATTTTTAGTTTTTATTGAAGACCTTACAAAAATTATTATTCCAGAAACTCCTGATATCATACCTGTATTATGGAAACAATTAGCGTTATTTCTTCCTTGGATATTTACTTATATTGTTTTTTTAGTTCTTTATTGGTGGTTGCCGAACGTAAAGGTTAGGTTCAAAGAAGTATGGCTAACCTCATTACTAGGTGCAATTGCTTTTGAAATATCAAAATTTGTTTTCATTTTTTATCTTAGAAATATGAGTGGGATGGCCACCAATATCTATGGGGGTGTAAGCACTATAATTGTATTGATGATTTTTATATATGTATCATCAATAATTTTATTAGTTGGTGCAATGTTAACTATGAGATATTCTTACTATTTGTCAAATTTGGAACAGAGAAATCAAAATAATAAATTATCTAAAAATTTACAAAGAATTCGCTCTGTTCCAAATTTAATTGATTCTTAGATAATTGTATTTATATCTAATTTGATATGTAAATTATTAGAAATTAGTATTTTTTCTTTGGATTCAACTTCACCAAAAATTAATCTGTCAGAAAGGGAATTATCTTTTATGTAATTTTCATGAATCTGAATGGCTTCTCTAATTTCATTATTTCCACTAATTTTACAAATAATTTTATCTGAAACATCAAAATTTTTTTCTTTTCTTGTATTTTGAATAGCTCGTAAAATATCTCTTGCTATTCCTTCAATTTCTAAATCTTTATTAATATTTAGATTAAGAGATACTATAAGATTCCCATTGTTTATTTCTCTATTATCGGTTTCAAATTTTGACTCTTTCTCTATGATGTACTCGTCAGGATCTAAAGTCATATCTATTATTGACAAAGTTTTATCATTATTAATGACCCAATTATCATTTTTTGCTGCAATTACATAATCATTAATTTTTTTCCCTAACTTGGGTCCCATTTTTCTTAAATTGATTTTAACTTTCAAATTAAACAAGGAGTCTGTATCTTTGTCTAGTATGATTTTTTTGGCGTTTACCTCGTCTAAAATATAATTTTCATATTCCTTAATCCAGTCTATATCTTCACCTGCAATAGTAATTTCACCTAACGGTTGTCTTACCCTTATATTATTTGACTTTCTAATTCCAAGACCAGCGGATGATATTTCTCTAGTTATATCCATTTTTTCTAAAAAGTCACTGTCTTTTGGAAAATTATTTACATCTGGCCAATCTTCGAGATGAACACTTTCTAAGTTTGTTAATTTAGTAAAAATTTCTTCGCTAACAAATGGTAATAATGGTGCTAATGCTTTTGTGGCATTAAGTAATACAGTAAATAGAGTATCATAGGCATTTTTTGAATCGGTATCATCTGCATGCTTCCAGAACCTTGGTCTACTTCTTCTTATGTACCAATTATTTATTGAATCAATAAAATTAGGTACCAATTGACAAGCCCCTGCAATATCATAATTATCTAGGTTGTTTTGTATATTTTCGATTAGTTCCCGAGTTTTTAGTAAAGCATACTTATCTAAGGGATTATCGGATGTGTAATTTTCTTTTGCTTTAATATTTTCAGCATTAGCATAAAGGCAAAAGAAATAAAAAGCATTCCATAGTGGTGTTATTATGAGTCGTTGAGCATCAGAAATACCGCCGCCATCCATGTCAATTTGGAGATTTCCCCCTTTAAGTATATTAGATGAACAGAAGAACCATCTTAAGGAATCTGCACCAAATTTTTTCCAAATAATATCAGGTTCTGGGTAATTTCTTAATTTTTTTGACAACTTTAAACCATTAGCATCTAGAACTATTCCATGGCATATACAGTTTTTGAAAGGAGGTTTATCAAAAATAGCAGTGCTTAGCACCATCATAGTATAGAACCAACCTCTAGTTTGACCAATGTATTCAACAATAAAATCAGCAGGAAAGTGTGAATCAAACCATTTTTTATTTTCAAATGGATAATGAACTTGAGCAAACGGCATAGAGCCAGATTCAAACCAACAGTCAAAAACCTCTGGAACTCTTATCATTTTACTCTTTCCTGAAGGGTCATCAGGGTTAACTCTTGTTATTTGATCTATATTTGGCCTGTGAAGATTGTCTGGCCTTACTCCAAAATCTTTTTCTATTTCATCTAAGCTCCCATAAACATCAATTCTTGGATAATTAGGATCATCCGATTTCCAAACAGGAATTGGGCAACCCCAAAATCTATTTCTACTTATTGACCAGTCTCTTGCACCTTCGAGCCATTTACCAAAAGAACCATCTTTAATATGATTAGGAATCCAATTTATTTGCTGATTCAGTTCAACCATTCTATTTTTAAATGATGATACATTTACATACCATGAATTTACAGATTTATAAATTAATGGCTGATCTGTTCTCCAACAATGAGGATAATTATGCGTGTAAGTTTCCTTTTTTAGCAGTTGATTTTTATTTTTTATTTTATCTATTATTTTTTCATTCGAATCAAATACATTCATTCCCGCATAATCTGATACTTCTTTGGTGAAGTTTCCTTGTTCATCTACAGGACAAACTAGTTCGATATTATTTATTTCGCAAACATTTTGGTCATCCTCACCAAAACCCGGCGCCATATGTACAATACCTGTACCTTCCTCTGTATTTACAAAGTCGGCAGATAAAACTCTAAAAGCATCTTTTCTATTTTCAAAATAAGGAAATAAAGGTTTATACGTTGAGTTTACTAACTCCTTACCCATTATTACTTTAATTGTGGAAAATTCCGATAGTTCATTTTCATATTTACCTAATATATTAGAAGCTAATATGTAGTTTTCTTTTCCATTTGATAAAAGTGTATATTCTATATTTTCTCCTACGGCGCATGCCAGATTAGAAGGTAATGTCCATGGAGTTGTTGTCCAAGCTAAGAGATAATATTTACTTTTTCTGTCAATAATTTTTGATGATGTTATTTCAAACTTAACCGTTACGGCAGCATCTTTTCTTTCTCTGTATGCATCATCAAGTCTTGTTTCAAAATTAGATAGCGGGGTCTCGGCTTTCCATGAATAGGGCATAACTCTATCTTTTTCATAAATTAAATTTTTATCCCATAGTTGCTTAAATGCCCATATGACAGACTCCATATAATCGAGATCCATAGTTTTATAGTCATTTTCAAAATCTACCCATCTGGCTTGCCTTTGTACAGTACCTTCCCAGACTTTTGTAAACTTCATAACAGATTCTTGACAGTGATCATTAAAGTTTTTCACACCATAATCGGTAATCTGTTTACGCCCAGAAATTCCTAGTTCTTTTTCGGATTCCATTTCTGCTGGTAATCCGTGACAGTCCCAACCAAATCTTCTTTCGACTTTTTTACCCTGCATAGTTTGAAACCTAGGAATAATATCTTTCACAAATCCTGTGAGTAGATGACCATAATGTGGAAGACCATTTGCAAAGGGAGGCCCATCATAAAAGACAAACTCATTAGCATCATCTCGATTTAAAATGGACTTTTCAAATGTTAATTCTTTATCCCATTTTTTTAAGATGTTTTCTTCAATATTAGGGAATGAAGCTGATGATTCAATGATTGGATAAGGTGTTTCTGATTTTTCAGATTTCATTATTTATATAACTTTTCAAATTTTTTATTAATCTAAGTATTATATTATATATGTACTTTTAATAATTTTTATTATATTTATAAAAAATTCACATAATTCTAAATTAAAATTATTGCTTATAAAATTAAAGTAAAGAAAAATATAAATAACATTATTGGTGCCTAATTATAAAATTGGAGAAAATCATGACTTTGATATTGAATAGAACTGATGTAGGAAAAATATTAACCATGGAAAAAGCTATAGAAGTTCTTGAATCTGCTTTTTCTGAATTGAGTGACAAAACAGCTGAAATGCCACCTAGGACAGTTATTTTAGATAATGAAAAAAATGGTTGGTTAGGTTACATGCCTGCTTATTTACATTCAAAGGGCCAGTTAGGTATAAAAGCAGTTTCTGTTTATAAAGACAATGCTAGAAAATTCGATTTGCCAACAACTATAGGTACGATTTTAGTTCAGGATAATAACACAGGTGAGGTTGTATCTATAATGGATGGAGGATTGTTAACAGGTATTAGGACTGGTGCATCAGCAGGTGTAGCAACTAAATATTTGGCTAGAAAAAACTCCAAAGTAGGCGGTATCTTAGGTACTGGTGTTATGGCTAGGAATCAAATTATTGCAATGAATTCTTCGTCAGAGGTTGAAACAATCTTAGTGTACTCAACTAATATTGACCAAAGAAATAAATTTGTCTCAGAGTTCAATGAGTTGCTTAATAAAGAAGTAATAGTTGCTTCTTCTACGGAAGATTTAGTTAAGAACTCGGACATAGTTACACTCATAACATCATCAGTTGAACCAGTAGTTAATTATAAATGGTGGAAAAGAGGGGTTCATATAAATGCTATTGGTTCCCATGCGCCTAGTGTGCGAGAATTAGATTCTGATACTGTAATCAATTCTAAATTAGTATGTGATGATATTGATTCTTGCTTAAACGAAGCAGGCGATATTCAAATACATATAGAAGAAGGTAAATTTTCTTCAAAAAAAATATATGGTGACATAGGATCGATTATTTCTGGTAAATTGAAAGGCAGAGAAAACGATGACGAAATCACACTCTTTAAAAGTGTTGGTTTAGCAATACAGGATATTTCATGTGCTTCTTTTGTTTACGAATCAGCCAAAAAAAATAATCTTGGTAAAGAAGTTAATTTTTCAGACTAATTCAACAATTTACTAATATTTTTATGAAAAACATATTCTTTTTCAGTGTCAGATAAATTTGTTGAAACTATATCTTGAATTATCCTATTTTGAGAAATAACTGGAAAATCAGATGAAAAAATTATTTTATCTACTCCTATAATATCCTTAATTATTTCAATAATTTTTTTGTCATAAATATATGAAAAAGCTGCTGTGTCAAAATAGGAATTAATAAATGGATTAGAAAATTCTTTCATCAAAGCAAAGAATGGAACCCCTCCACCTAAGTGGCTAAAAATAAACTTATTATTAGGGAAAAATTCTATTAATTCTAATATATATTTAGATGTAAATGTACCTTTTCCTGGATAATATTTTCCAATAGGTTCAGATGCATGTACTACTACAGGTAAGTTTTTATTTTCACAATAGTTAAAAAATTTTCTTAATTCACTAAATTTACAATTAATAATCCCTTGATAATCAGGATGAAGTTCTCCTACTCCTTTTATTCCCATTTCAAAACACCTTTCGATTTCATCAATCCCATCATCTCCCCATAAAGGATTAACACTGCAAAATGGAATGATTTTGTTAGGATATTTTTTATAGGATTCTACTGTGTAATCGTTCGATAATTTTGCTAACTTTTTACTTGTCCAACCAAATCCACAACATATAGCTTTTTCAATATTATTTTTTTCCATTGAATTAAGTAATTCATCAATATTTGATATTTTAGAATTAGGATTTTGAAATAGTTCCCCAAAAGTTAAGTCTATTTTCAGGAATTCTTCTCTATGAGTTATAAATTCTTTAGGCAAGATATGAACCATACTATCGATAATTTTATTTTTGTAGTTATTTGACATAAATTTTCTTCGGATAATTATATTAAATTAAAGTATTATTATATTTATATAATAAATTATAAAAATCTATAAGTTTATATTTTGCTAAAAAATTCGAAAATCATATCAAAGCCAGATATTGACCATGCTTCTCCTGCTATGGGTAAAGTGGCAGTTATTAACACCAAGCCTGAGAGTATAATTGACGACTATGCTAGATTATTAGACTTAGCAAATTATAAGGAAGCATTAATTTCAAATAACAAAACCTTACTAAAAGTTAATATCTCTTGGCAGCATTATTATCCAGCTTGTTCTACAGCTCCGTGGCAAATACACGGAGTTGGAGAAAAAATAATTAAGGATGGGTATAAAGAAATTATCGCTGCTCATAATGGCACTGTCGTAGTTGATCCTGAACAAGGAAGATATAACAATAAACATAAATTAGTTGAAGAAAAATTGGGTCTCAAGCATATTGTATTAGATCAACCTCCAACTAAGTGGGTAAAATATAGGCCCAAGGCTGAATTATTAGTATTAGACAAAGTATATGAAGAAGACTTACAAATTCCAGAAGTGTTACTCAATACGAATATTATTCATCTGCCCACTGTAAAAACACATGTTTTTACTACGATGACTGGTGCTCTCAAAAATGCCTTTGGAGGTTTACTACACAGAAACAGACATTGGACTCATTCAGTAATTCATGAAACTTTAGTGGATTTACTGCAAATTCAGAAAGAAATTCATTCAGGAATCTTTGCTGTTATGGATGGAACATTCGCTGGAGACGGGCCTGGTCCTAGGGCTATGAGAATTCATACGCCTGGTATAATTCTTGCATCTGCAGATCAAGTTGCTATAGATGCGATTGCAGCAAAATTGATGGGTTTAGATCCTATGGAAATTCCCATGATAAGATTATCTCATGATAAGGGTTTGGGAATAGGAAATCCAAAAGATATAGAAATTATTGGTGACGATATATCCCAAGTAAACTGGAGATTTAAGTCTAAGGAAAATACTCTAGCTTCTAGAGGACAAAAATTAATATACCATGGTCCACTAAAACCTATAGAAAAAATTCTACTAAGATCATTTATTGCTCCATGGGCTTTTCTTGCATCAAATATATATCATAATAAATTCTGGCTACCATTTATTGGCAAAAAAAGAATTAAAAAAGCCATGAAAACTTCATGGGGTAAATTGTTTAAGTCGTATAAATATTAGGAGCTTTATATCCTGATTTGACCTTTACCAACAACTTTCCATTTATATGATGTAATAGATTCTAAACCCATTGGGCCTCTCGCGTGTAACTTACTTGTAGAGACTGCAACCTCAGCACCAAGACCAAATTCAAATCCGTCATTAAACCTTGTAGAAGTATTTGCGAATACCGCTGATGCATCTACAAAATTTAGAAATTTTTCTAAGTTATCAATATTTTCAGATATAATTGCTTCTGAATGTTGGGATCCATAATTATCTATATGATTTATTGAATCATCAAGATTTTTAACTATTTTTATAGATAGAATTAGATCTAAAAATTCTTTACCAAAATCATCTTTAGATGCTTTAGTAAGATTATTTTTAGAACCCATGGACTGGATTAGTTCAAAACTTTTTTCATCTGCTCTTATTTCCACAGAATGTTTTTCTAGTAATGGTACAAGTTTAATTAAGAATTTATTGGCGATTTTTTCATGAATCAGTAAAGTGTCCATTGCGTTACAAACCGTATATCTTTGTGTCTTTGCATTTATTACTACATCGATACCAGTTTGTATATTTGCAAACTCATCAATATATGTATGGCAAACTCCGACCCCTCCAGTCACTGCTGGCATTTTCGCATTTTCTGAAACAAATTTTACAAGATTTTCACTTCCTCTAGGAATCATGTAATCTATAAAATTTTCTAATGATAGCATTTCTCTTACCAGAGACCTGTCAGTTGACTGAATTAATTGGACATAGTTTTTATCAAATCCTAAAATTTCGATAGAATCTTGTATGATCTTATGTAGGAAAATATTAGTATTTATGCATTCTTTACCTCCTCTAAGTATCGTTGAGTTTCCAGATTTTATACATAGTGAAGCTATATCTATAGTTACATTTGGCCTGCTCTCATAAATTACGCCTATAACACCAAGTGGAACTCTAACTCTTTTTAAGTTTAATCCATTAGGTAGTGTTTTTTCTTCTATCATTTTTCCAATGGGATCATCTAAACTAATAATATTATTTATGCCATTTATCATATCTTTGATTCGATCAGAATCAAGAGTCATTCTCTCAATGGTATGGAATTCCATTCCATTACTTTTGGCAATAGATATATCTTTTTGATTTTCTAATAGTATTTCATTCGTATAAATCTCAAGATTTTCTGAGATTTTTAAAAGTATTGAGTTTTTTTCATTAGTGGATAAATTCGCTAGACTTTTTGAAGAAATTTTAGCAAGTTTTGCCTGAGATATTAGATCGTATTTTTTCGTTGTATCCGTCATGCAATTACCATATTGTTTCTATGAATAATTTCCTCACCATAAAAATCACTTAAGAGTTTATGTATTTCCGATGATTGTTTTCCTTTAATAATCATTATATCTTTAGAACTATAGGAAGTAATCCCCCAACCTAGAATATGTTCATCTTTATTTATTTCAACTATATCTCCACGATAAAAATCTCCTTTAATATTTTGAATTCCAGCAGGCAAGAGGCTATTCCCACCATTTTTTACTGCTTCATACGCACCATCGTCAATGAATAGTTTCCCTTTTTTTTCACTTCGTCCAGTTAATATCCACCTTTTTCTACTTTCAACTCTACTAACCTTGGGCTTGAAAATTGTTCCTATATTTTTATTTTCAATAACTATTTTTTGTAAACTATCATTATTTCCAGATGCTATTATCATCGGTATTCCTGCATCCATGGATATTTTAGCAGCAGCAAGTTTGCTAATCATTCCTCCTCTACCAAGAGAATTATGAGATGCATGAGCTAAGTTTTCAATATTTTTATCTATATTTTCCACATAAGGAATTAGCTTAGCATCGTGATCTATATGTGGATCTGATGTATATAATCCATTCGTATCGCCAAGCAAAATTAATAAATCAGCATCAATCGAGTTTGCAACCATAGCAGATAATCTATCATTGTCGCCAAAAAATTCTCCTGATAATTCGTCAACTGCCACTACATCGTTTTCATTAACTATAGGAATAGCATCTACTGAGAATAACTTTTCTAAAGTTGTTCTTAGGTTTAGATACCTAGATCTGTTGTTTAAGTCTGATCTAGATAATAGGGCTTGTGCTACTATTAGGTTGTTTTCTTTAAAGCACTCGTCAAAGGTTAACATTAATTTTGGTTGACCAATTGCAGCAAGCATTTGTCTATAAGCAACATTATTTTTAGTTACTTTATCTGATGTGTTTTTAATTACTCCTCTACCAGAAGCTACCGCCCCCGAACTAACCAAAATTATTTGAATACCTTTTGATTTTATTTCAGAAATTTGTTTGCATAAAGATTTAATTACACTTAAATCTAAATATTCATTACCTGAAGTTAGTAAATTTGTTCCAAGTTTTATGACAATTCTTTTATAAGTCATATTTTTATATTTCTTCAATAATATTAATTTATTTTATATATACTTTATTATATTTTCATATTATTCACATGATAAATAGTTTCACGTATTTTTAAAATTTTCTATAATAAATCTTTTGATAGTAATTAAATGTCAATATCCAATATACTACCGATACTAGAACGCAACAATAAATTCAAATCGATAGTAAAGAAGATAAATTCTTCTAAAAACATAGATATGAGTTTATTTACACCTGCTAAAGATTTTTTTTTAGCAGCATTTTTGCGCGTTCAAAAAAAACCATACGTCATAATAACTGAGAGCGCATCCGCGGCTAATGACTTATATGAGAGATTAATTTATTATCTTAGTGATGATTATAAAATATTAATTTTTCCAGAGTCTGATGATATATATTATGAAAATTTTTCAAAAAATCATGATATTGAAATCGAAAGAATTAGATGTTTATCAAGTATTGAATATTTTTATAAATACAACACTTTGCCGATAATTATTTCTTCAGTGAATGCCGTTATGGACACTACAATAACTAGAGAAATATTTAATGATTGCTCCAAACTAATAAAAGTTAATAATGAAGAAAATCTAAAGCAATTAGTTAGTTTCTTTATATCTATAGGGTATGACCATGAACCAATAGTAGATATTCCCGGTAAGCTGTCAGTAAGAGGAGGTATAGTCGATATTTATTCTCCTAATTATCCTTATCCGGTAAGAATAGAGTTTTATGGAGATATTATAGAAACAATTAGATTTTTTGATCCCGAAACTCAAAGATCTATTAGTAATACCGAAGAAATAACAATTATTCCTACAAGAGAAATTTTAACAAGCTATATTGATATGACAAATTTTAGTAATAACTTTAAAAAACTTGATTTCTCCAATTGTATTGATAGAAAACCTATACTAAATCAAGAAATAAAAAATATCCTTAATTCTAAGAACAAAACAATGTATTCAGGATTTTTTAAGTCCGGTACTATTTTTGATTATATTTCAGATGACTTTCATATAATAAACTTTGAAAAAGACTTAGCATTAAGTCAGCTAAGAGATTATGAGCAAAGATTAGAAAGCCTAAGAAAAAATAAAGAAAAACGTGGAGAAATTCCATATTTTTTTCCGATTTCAAGAATAGATGTCAAAAGTTTAAAAAATAAATTAAAAAATTATAATTCCCTAAATTTGTCTGAACGAGATAAATTAGAAACTATCGATAAATTAACTAAGAAATTATTTTCAAGATTAAATATAAACTTATATGGTATTGATGAAATTATTAAATGCATTGAAAAAAATAATGAAGAAAATAAATATATTTTTTTAACTAATCATAAAGATAGACTAATAGAATTATTAAGTGAAAAAAAGCCAAATCTATACGACAAAAATCAAAGCAAATTAATAGATAAAATTATACTCTTAGAGGGATATATTCCTAATGGTTTTCAAATTAATTTAGAGAATAATAAAAAGTTGATACTCTTCTCAGATTTAGAAACTTTTGGTATAAAAAAACAAAGAATCAGGTCCAGAAAAAAACAGATTAAAAAATCAACAAAAATTAGTGAATTAAAAGTTGGTATATTTGTTGTGCATGTTGATCATGGTGTAGCTAAGTTTTTAGGCACGAAACTTAAGAGTGATAACAACGAGTACCTAGAGTTGTTATATGCAAATAAAGATAAATTATATATTCCTACTGAACATTTAGACAGGATACAGATTTACAAATCTGGTAGGGATGACAACCCAAAATTAACAAGACTTGGGACCCAAGAATGGACCAATGTAAAGAGAAAAACATATAAAGCAACGGAAAAACTAGCAAGTGAATTAATAAGTTTATATGCTTCTAGAAAAGTTCAAGAGGGCTATTCTTTTCAAAGTGATAGTCCTTGGCAAAGCTCTCTTGAATCTAGTTTTCCTTTTCAAGAAACTAATGATCAAATTACTACAATAAATGAAGTTAAAGCAGATATGGAATTATTATCCCCAATGGATCGATTAGTTTGCGGTGATGTTGGTTATGGAAAAACGGAAGTTGCTCTAAGAGCCTCATTCAAAGCTGTGAATTCAGGTAAACAGGTTGCAATATTAGTTCCTACAACAGTTTTAGCACAACAACATTTTGAAACATTCATTAACCGTTTACAACCATTTCCTGTAAATATTGATGTTTTATCAAGATTTAAAAACAAACAAAACCAAAGAAAAATTGTTGAAAAAATAAATAATGGTTCTGTTGATATTGTTATTGGAACTCATAGATTAATTCAAAAAGATATTAAATTTAAAAACCTTGGTCTATTAATTATCGATGAAGAGCATAAATTCGGTGTAAGTCACAAAGAGTT
>PBVQ01000025.1 GCA_002728715.1 Dehalococcoidia bacterium | reverse complement strand
TCTTAGATAATCTTCTGACTACTGAGATTAAGAAATTTCTTTCATTATCTATACAAGTCTTAAAACTATTTTTTTCTTTCTTCATACATTTAATTATATCTTCATGAGTGAATAATTTGATATATTATTCTTTTAAATAATAATTACTAAAATTAAGGTAAAACAATGATTCATGAATTTCGAATATATGACATAAAACCTGGAACATTAGAAAGATATTATGATTCTACTGGTGCAATGATAAAAAAAAGACTAGAGTATTCTCCGTTAGTTGGATATTTTCATACAGAAATAGGACCTCTGAACAGAGTTTTGCATATATGGGAGTATGAAGATCTTAATCATAGAGCTAAAATTAGATCTCAGGTTGTTAAAGACGGAATTTGGCCTCCACAAAATAACCCTATTTTACTTAATCAACAAGTTGATATATTTTTCCCTGCTCCTTTTATGCCTAAATTTGATAGAAATCGTAATATTGGCCCAATATTTGAACTAAGACTTTATAAATATCCTCCAGGTACAATACCTTTGGTGATTGATGCTTGGAGTGAAAAAATAGAATCTAGGATGACATTGTGTCCCCCTGTTGGTATATGGTATTCAGAGCTTGGGGGGGTTAATCAGTGGGCGCATATGTGGGCTTATGAAAGTTTCGAGCATAGAATTGAAGCAAGAAAGCAATTTCAATCTATTGGATGGCCTCCAGATTCATCCGTTTCTCCTGTAAGTATGCAAAATATGATAATGCTGGCAGCAAAGTTTTCACCAATACAATAAAATGTATCAGTATAAAATTTTTGAGACTTCACTTGGATGGGTAGGGATTATTTCAAGCTCCAAAGGGCTAGTAAAATCATGTTTGCCTAAAAAAAATTTTAATGAAGTTATGAAATTTATAGAAAATCAGGAATTTAGGATAAATAAAACAGAAAAATTAGAAAAATTATCAAAAACAGTTATTCAGTATTTTGATGGAATAAAGATCAATTTACAAAATATACAAATAGACTACCATAATAGTGGAAGTTTTATAAACTTTTGGGAAACTTGTAGAAAAATTCCATTTGGAGAAACAAGAAGTTATAAATGGTTGGCAAATAATTCAAAAAAACCCAAAGCTTATAGATATGCAGGATTATCTATGTCTAAAAATCCTCTGCCATTATTTATTCCATGTCACAGAGTGATTAGTTCAGATGGAAATATTGGAGGCTTTCAAGGAGGAAGTATTATGAAAAAGAAATTGATTGAACTAGAAAAAAATAATACTATTTCCTAGATTCTTGACCAGTTAAGGATTTAATTCTTTCAAAAAAAATACTTGACCCATCTACAAGATGTGGAATCTCAAGTTGAACTGTATTTTCATTATTATTTTGAGATTCAATTTCTAAAATCACTTTTCGATTACCGGGCGAAAAAGCGCATGCATCAAATATTTCTTCAATATTTTTTTCATCATATGATTTATTTCCAGTATCTTTTATTTTGATATGAATGTCTTCTTCTACTGCTTTATCTAAAGGGGTATCTTGAATAATGTTTTCTTTATTAATGGGACTTACTTGATCATTAATAGTAGGTTTTGGTTCATTGTATGAGTTGAAATTTGTTATATTCTCTTTTTCCAAAATAGGACTTTCATTTTTTTCAATTTTATTTAGTTCATAAATATTATACTCCTCTACATGTATTGTAAGTTGATTAAATCTATCTTTTACAACTCCAGTTATAGAGATAAAATTCCCCTTGAGCCAAGCTTCAGGATTTTTCTCTAGAATGTTTGGCCATACAATCAACTCAATATTTCCATCGAGAAGAGATAAATCTACAGATAAAAATTTTTCATTATTCTTTTTGAATAATTCTCTTATTTCATTTACTTGTCCAATAATTGCTTTTTTTTGGTTAATCATATCGTTACTTAGGTCAGAGGCATAAACTAAAACATTTTCTGGTTGAGTTTTCATCTCTTTAGAAAAAGGACTTTCTGTGATTTCTATTCCAAGTAATTCTCTTTCCCATAAAACTTTTTCTTGGTCATCTGTCTTTACAATATTTTCTATATCAATATTTGCAGTAGGGGTTGGCACTGATTGCCCAAGCATATCAAACATAGATGTTTGACCACTTTCTTTTAGTTTTGTTTGTGTTTGATTTAAGGAAATTATTTTACTTATGGAATTAAGTATATTTGTTCGATCACCAAAAGCATCAAATGCTCCAACTTTAACCAAACTTTCCAATACTCTTCTATTCATAAATTTCGAATCTATTCTTTTGCATATGTCGTCGAAAGTAAAAAATTTTCCTTCAGAGTCTCTAGCTTCTACCATTGATTCCACAGCTATGTTGCCTACATTTTTTACAGCAGAAAGCCCAAATCTGATACAGGTAGTGCCTTGGTTATTTTTTTCTATTGAAAATTTAGAGTACGAAGAATTAATGTCTGGTGGTAAAATATCAATACCTAGTTTATTAGCTTCTCTCACTGCTTGTCCTATCTTATCTGGATTACCGATAGAAGAATCTAGGACTGCTGTCATATACTCGTTTGGATAGTTAGATTTGAAGTAAGCCGTCCAGTAAGCAATGTAAGCATAAGAAATAGCATGTGCCTTATTAAATCCGTATCCAGCAAATGGAGTAATTAAGTCAAAAACTTTATTTGCTTGTTCATGCGTATAATTTTTTTCCATAGCACCATTAATAAATTTTTCTTTTTCTTTTTCCATAACTTCAGGGATTTTTTTCCCCATTGCTTTACGTAGAATATCTGCTTCACCAAGCGTATATCCTCCAAATGCTTGTGCAATTAACATTACTTGATCCTGATAAACTATCACTCCATAAGTAGACTCTAATAGATCTTTAAGATCATCATGTGGATAAGTGATCTTTGCTTTTCCGTGCTTTGCATCAATGAAAGTATCTATTTCATCCATTGGTCCAGGCCTATACAATGCAATCATAGCTGCAATATCGTTTATCGATTTAGGTTTTAACTCTTTTATGTTTTTTCTCATTCCTTGAGATTCGAGTTGAAATATGCCAAATGTATTACCCGTGCTAAGAATATCGAATGCTTTGTCATTATCAAGCGGCAATGAGTAGACGTTAATCTTTTCTCCAGTGTTTTTATGAATTTGATTAACACATTTATCTATAATTGATAAGTTAGCCAAACCTAAGAAATCCATTTTTAGTAACCCTACATCAGCAACAGGATTCATAGAATATTGAGTTGTTGGAGTAGAATTTTCTTGATTTTTATCTCTGGTAGATCTCTGCAAAGGTACAAAGTTTGTCAATGGCTCTTCAGATATAACTATCGCAGCTGCGTGAGTACTTGCATGCCTTACAGACCCTTCGACTCTTGTGGCCATATTATATAAATTTTTTGCATCAACATTAGTATCGATTTCAGACTGCAGTTCTTTTGATTCACTCACAGCTTGTTTTAAGTTAATTCCTAAAGTCATAGGGACCATTTTAGCCATTTTATCTGAAAGACTTAATGGCAATCCCATTGCTCTAGCTGTATCTCTTATAGCTGCTTTTGCACCTAAGGTTCCAAACGTGATAATTTGCGCAACATGATCCCTCCCATAATGGTCAATACAATATTTTATTACTTCTTCTCTTTTATCATCTGCAAAGTCCATATCAATATCGGGCATTTCTCTTCTCTCTAGGTTAAGAAATCTTTCAAAAAATAAATCATATTTCATTGGATCTATTTGAGTTACTTCTAAGCAATAAAGTACTAAACTTGATGCAGCTGAACCTCTTACTGCTGATAGTATTTTTTTCTCATTTACAAAATTAAAAATATCCCAACAAACTAAAAAATAATCTGCAAAATTTGTTTCTTCTATTATTCCAAGTTCATAATCAAGTCTTTCTATTAGTTTGTTTTCAGGATTTGTATACCTTTTTCTTAATCCTTTGTAACTAAGCTCTTTCAAATATTCGAATGAGGATTTATTGCTTGAAGTAGGAAATTTTGGCAGATGATTAACACCGAATTCAAGATTCAAATCAACAGAGTCATAAATATTAATAGTATTTTCCAGTGCTTCTGGAAGATTATTCCATTCTTCATGCATTTCTTCAGTACTTTTTATGTAATATGAATGATCTTCCATATGGAATCTTTTTGAATCATTGATATTTGAATTTGTTTGTATGCATGTCAAAATATCTTGAGCCTCATGTTGATCTTTTGTGACATAATGAGAGTCATTTGTAATAACCGCAGGTATTCCTGTTTTTTGGCTAAGTTCTATTAGTTTATTATTTATTTTTTCTTGATTTGGTACAAAATTGTGATTCATAATTTCAAGATAATAATTATCCTGAAAAACATTTGAGTACCATTCGATTGTCTCTAAGATCTCTTCATCTGAATCTTGAATAATTTTTTTTGGTAATTCTCCTGATGGGCAACCTGATAAAACAATAATACCATCAGAATATTTTGCCAATAATTCTCTATCCATCCGAGGTCTGTAGTAAAAACCGTATAAATGAGATTCAGATGCTAGGCTAATAAGATTTTTATACCCAATTTTATTTTGTGCTAAAAGAGTTATATGATAAGGAGATCTTTCATTTGGATTTCTTTCTTCTTTTTTTTTAAAAGCAACATAACCTTCTAGGCCTATTATAGGTTTTATACCTTCATTTTTTGACTGTTTATAAAAATCTATAGCAGCATGAAGGTTTCCGTGATCTGTGATTGCTAAACCAGGTTGCCCAAGTTCCTTTGTTCTTCTGACCATCTCAGGGATTCTGCTAAATCCATCTAGTAGAGAAAATTCAGAATGATTATGTAAATGAACAAAATTTTTCAAGTCTATTTTTTTATATATTTGTTTAGGTAAAATAATGATTAATGAAATTATATTTTATTTTTATTATAAAAATTGCTCTTTTTGATTAAAAAAATACAATTTGGAGTATTTTATACTTTTTTTCTATATACCACCTAGTTTTTAATAAAATTATATAATAGTAGTTAATATGAATAATTTAAGCGAAAAAAATAATAATCAAAAAATACTCGTTGTTGATGATGAACATATGTCAGACTTAATGAGATCAGTTTTGAGAAGGCTAGAGATAGATGGTTTTAAGACTATTGTTGTAAAGCCTAAAGGTACAATGGGTACAGGTGATGAATATGAAATTCAAACTCTTTTTGCATTAGAGGAGTACCATCCTGACGCTATACTTCTAGATGTTAGGTTTGGAGAGTATGATACTGATAGATTTAAGGGCTTATCAATATTAAAAAAAATAGTTGATAGAAATAACAAAATACCTGTTTTGATGTTCACTCAATATGCGCAGGGACCATATAGAGACACTGCTGTAACAGCAACCTTGAGCGTTGATGCTAATGTGGATTTCATAGATAAATTGGCTAGTCCAGAAGAAGTTGTTCTTCGTTTGCGCAGGCTAATTGGTAGTGCCCCTGAGAAAGTTATGATAGGAGATCTTTTCGAAATAGATTCTGATAACTCTGCTGTTTATGCAATTGTTGATGGTAAAAAAGAAATTGTCAAAGATGTTCAGGGAATGAAATTAGAAATATTAAAAGAACTAGCTGCAGCACTATATAGAAGTGAAGGAGAACTAGTTCCATTTTCTAAACTTGAAAGGTTTTCATTTGGAGAAGATTCAAGAGCATCTTTGAGAGTAAGAATAAGAGAACTTAAGATTTCCTTAGGAAAATCTATAGGAAGAGAATTTAGTGCTAATGAATTAATAATTAATGTTAGAAATAGGGGATATAGGTTAATACATCCAGAATAATAATGAAAATAGATATTTTAGCATTAATAAAAAAAAGTATTATTATCTTCCTTATCATAGGAGTAATTATGATAATTTCATCTCCTATTATAGGAGATGATTTATCTCCTAATTCTTTATGGTGGATTGAGCCTATTGCCTATCTAGGAGGTTCTATATTTATTGTAAGTTGCATACTTCTATATATCATTAATTATTTTTACGATAAAAAAATTGAAGACAACAAAAATATAAAAAGCTGGAGTAGGGTCACTCAAGATTATTTTGATACTTTTGCCCATGACATGGGTAGGCCTCTCAGAAGAATTCTAGGTAAAGAAAGAGAAGTTAGAGCTGTCATCAAAGAGACAGAAAGTAAAGTTCCGAGAATGGTTACGGAATTAATTGATGAAATTGAACAACAATCACCAAATTTTAGATTAATGATTGAAAACGTAAGAGTTTTAGTAGATCTTGAGAATCCTAATGCTAAACCTTCATCTGAGCCGGTAGAGCCAGCTTCTGTAATTAGAAATATAACTGATAGGTATTTTTATGTTGGGAAGGAAAAGGGAGTGGATCTCGTATGGTGGGCAGATCCGAGTGATTTTGGAATAGTTTTTGGAGATGCATCTGCACTGGATCACATAGTTACTAACATAGTTGACAATGCAACTAAATTTGCAAATAAACAAATTGAAATTTCACTAATTAAAGATGAAAATTATTATTATGTGAAAGTATGGGATGACGGACAAGGAATAGAAAAATCACATTTGCCTCATATATTTAATAGAGGTTGGACTCCAGAGTTAGCAGCAAGAAGTGAAAAGCAAAGTTCTGGTATTGGGTTATTTATAGCAGACTCATTGACTACTTTTTGTGGAGGGACTTTGGATGTTAATTCAAATTTTTCTAAAACTAACGAGGATAAAGGTACAACTTTTATATTAAGGCTTCCTTTAGATAACAGATCTAAGTAATATGTTTCTTTCCAACAGAGTAATATTAAGCCATTTATCATTGATTTTTTTATCTATGATTCTCTTTTTTTCTATTTCTTGTGTTCAAAGTAAACCAAGGATTTCCACTCAGAATATAGTTTTAAAACCTACATTAGCCATTAATACAGTGACTCCTACTTCTGTGCCGAAAATTAACCAAGTGACCCCTACTACAACCCCCATTCCTACAGTTTCAGATGGAGAAAAATTTGTTCCTCCTTTTCCTAAACAACCTAATGTTGAATTATCTCCAACTATAGAACCAAAACCTACTGCAATTATTCCTACTGTTCTCCCTGTTCCAGACGACGCATTAAGAAATTCTCCTCCAAGCTCTTATGTTCAGGAAATGGCTAGACTTATTTATGAAAAAAATATTGACCCAAGTAAACTTTATTTAGAAGAATTTTACCCATATAAATGGTCTGATTCATCATATGGTTGTCCTTCGCCTGGAGTTTATTACGAAGACTCTCTTGGAGAATATCCAGGATATAAGTATTTTTTGTCTGATGGCGATAAAACATGGGAATACCATGTCGATATTGACGATACTGTAATTTTTAGATGCGATGAAATTGAAGTTTTAGATGGGCCAACAGTTAATTTATATCAAGAACTTAATCTTGAAAAAACCCAAAGAATAGTTTTACTTACTCGAAATTTTGTTAACTTTAAGTTTGATGAAATAGATCAGATTAGTATTGAAGATACAGGAAAACTTCTTTCTATATTAAATTTAGATATTCCAATAAGTGATCATGATGGATGTACAACAATTTTTAGGTTAGATTTTTATACAACAGATTCTATTAATTCTATAGATTATTTGTGCGCTAATGACAAAAATGTAATAACAGGTTCACAGTCTATATTTGAATCAAAAAGAACGAACGCTCCCTCAGAGCTAGGCTCTATAATTGGAAATTATCTTACAGGAAAGCCTATTCCACAATTACCTGAATAAAATTTTATAATGCAATTATTCCATAACCTGCATCTACAGGAATATTGGCTCCAGTTATACCTGAAGACATATCACTCAATAAAAAAAGAGCAGTCATAGCTACCTCATTATGATTAATATTTCTTTTTAATGGAGATCTTTCTCTGTGAGCTTTATTCATTTCGCTAAATCCTGGAATACTTCTTGCCGCTAACGTGGGAAGTGGTCCTGCAGATATTGAATTAACTCTAATATTTTTTTCTCCAAATTCGACTGCTAGTTGTCTTACTTCATTTTCTAATGCAGCTTTAGCAGTTCCCATAATGTTATAACCTGGATATACTCTTTGAGATGCATCAAAAGTTAATGTAATCACAGAACCCCCATTTTCTCCGAACAAGTTTGCTGCTTTTCCGACAACAGGAATTAGAGTATATGCACTGGTTTCTAGAGCCGTTCTAAAACCACTTATATTTGTATCTGAAAAATTCCCCCCTAAATCTTCTCTTTCAGCGTATGCAATACAATGTACTATAAAATCTATGCTTCCATAATGATTTTTAACAGTTTCGTATACTTTTTCTATTTGCTTCTCATCCGTTGCATCACATTCTAGTAATAATGGATTGCCAATTTCAGATACAGTCTTTTCTACAGGTTGCTTAAGCCTTTCGTTAAGATAAGTAAAACATAATTCTGCACCAGCATCTGCAAGTACTTTAGATATCGCCCATGCGATACTTCTATGGTTTGCGACTCCAAATACAATTCCTTTTTTCCCATTAAGATCTATAGAAAAAGTCATGAATTTCTCCTTTATAATTTTTACCAGTTAGTATGAGAACCATCTTCTTTGTGAGGATGTGGAGCCTCCCAAAATTTGAATGGTTCGGATAATTTATCCTCGTTCACTTCTACGCCTAAACCAGGTTTTTCTGGGAGTGAATACCCGTTGCCTTCCAACAATACTTGTTCAGGGTATACCTCAAAATTTGGACCCTCGCCATAATTATTTGAAGCTCTTGCCATAGCAACTTCTAGCCATGCAAAGTTTGGTACTGCAGCCCCTAAATGAACGGAAGCAGCAGTACAAATAGGACCAAGTGGATTATGAGGCATTAGGTCAATATAGTGAGCTTCAGCCCAGCCTGCAACCTTCATAGATTCTGTAAAACCTCCAACATTACATATATCAACTCTTGCGTAATTTGTTATACCTCTTTCTATGTATGGTAAAAACTGCCATTTTGATGCAAATTCTTCTCCGATTGCAAATGGAACATCTGTAAGCGTGCGTAAAACTTCGTATGCCTCAGGGGTTTCATCTCTGATGGGTTCTTCAATAAAATCTAAGGTGTGTGATGGCATCATTTGACAAAAAGATGCCGTTTCCGCAACATTTAGTCTATGATGATAATCAACACCAATTATTGCTTGATTTCCAAGCTGTTTTCTTGCTTCTATAAACCATTCAGCTGAATTGGCAATTGATACCCTTGGTTCAAATAACCCTCCACTTTGTATGTCCATGTTGTCATAAGAGAGCCTAAATGCATTAATTCCCATTTCCATAAATTCTTTTGCTTGATCGATCATATCTTGCCCATAAGGACCTGCTGTTGTTGCAAACACTGGTACCTTATTTCTATGCTTTCCTCCAAGCAATTCGTAAACAGGTACACCTAATTTTTTTCCAACAATATCATATAGAGCTATATCTATTGCAGAGATTGCAGCAGTTAAAGTTCTTCCACCCTCAAAGTATTGGCTTCTATACATTTCTTGCCAAAGTGCTCCTCTGCTCATAGGATCTTTTCCTATCAGAAATTCTCTATAGTGTTCTATTATTCCTTTTACTCCAAGTTCCCTACCAGAAAAACCAGATTCACCCCAGCCGTATATGCCTTCATCTGTTTCTATTTTTACCAGCATTTGATTCCTTCTACCGACCCATACTGCAAAGGGCTTTACTTCTGTTATTTTCATTATATTATCTCCTAAATTTATTTTTATTTACCAGTTTGTATGTGATCCGTCTCTTCTGGTTAGATGAGGCATTTCTGCGTGCCTGAAGGGCTCAGTTAATGAAGATTCATCTACCTCTACACCTAGCCCAGGTTTATCAAGTGGTATTACTTTTCCTGGGACAATTTCAGCTTGAACAGGGAATACTTCTTTTGAATAAAATCCATTATCTTCTCCAGAAGATTCTCTTATTTCAAGCCATGAAAAATTAGGTGTTGCCATTGCTACATGAGCTGTAGCAGCAACACATATTGGACCAAGTGGATTATGAGGCATAAGATCTATATAATGAGCTTCAGCCCAACCTGCAACTTTCATTGATTCAGTTATTCCACCAACATTACATACATCAATTCTTACATAATTTGTTATTCCTCTTTCAATATATGGGACAAATTGCCATTTTGAAGCAAATTCTTCTCCTATTGCAAATGGGATATTAGTCATTTTTCTTAGAACTTCATATGCTTCAGGTGTCTCATCTCTTATTGGTTCTTCAAGAAAATCAAGTGTATGGGCTGGCATCATCTGACAAAATGACGCTGCCTCTGCAACATTAAGTCTATGGTGAATATCTGTTCCTATAGTAGGAAGATTCCCTACAGCTTCTCTGACTTTTATAAGGCCTTCAGCGACTTGAGCTATATGCTCTCTTGGTTCATAAATATTTTCTTTTTCTTCGTCAAATCCTCTGTGAATCCTAAAGCAATTAAATCCTTCTGAAATTATTTTTTTTGCAACATGTACCATTTCTTCAGGTGAAGAGCCTCCGCCAGTTGCAAAAGTTGGCACCCAATTTCTATGCTTTCCTCCGAGTAATTCGTAAACAGGTACTCTTAATTTTTTTCCTGCTATGTCATATAAAGCCATATCTATTGCCGATATAGCACCAGTTAATGTTCTACCACCTTCAAAATACTGACTCCTATACATCTCTTGCCACAAAGCACCTCTTTTCATAGGATCTTTTCCAATAAGAAATTCTCTGTAATGTTCAACTATTCCTTTTACACCAAGCTCTCTACTAGATAAACCTGATTCACCCCATCCGTAAATTCCTTCATCTGTTTCTACCTTAACGAGCATTTGGTTTCGAGTTCCTACCCAGACAGGGAAAGGTTTAATATCAGTTATTTTCATTGTATTTCTTTCATTAATATTGTTTTATTAATATTTTCAGTTAAATTATTTATGGTCAATATATATATAGATAATATACATAGAGATTATATAATTTCTTTCAAAAAGGCTATATAATGCTTGGAATTATATAAATAATTTTAATAAAAAGGATAGTTTAAATGGCAGATAAAAGAATAATCCACGGTGATGAAATAAAAAGACCTTCAAAAAATATTATTGAAAAATTTAAAGATATAAGTTCAGCTTCTGTCGCAGGAAAACTATCCCATGGATTTGGTATCAAAGATCCTTTTATTCAAGGTCCAAGAACTTTTACCCCTGGTAAGAGAGTAGTCGGTCCAGCTTTGACACTGCAATTTATGCCAAAGAGAGAAGATGTTTATCCTGAAGGTGAATATGTTGAACCGGAAAAACAACTACATAGGCATGCTTTGTATCACACTAAACCTGGCGATATAATTGTAGTTGATGCTAGAGGTAGTATGAAAAGTGGAGTTTTTGGTAATATGATGCTTACATACTTTTATGGAGCAGGAGGACTGGGAGCAATAATTGATGGTTGTATTAGAGACTTTGGAGAGAGTAAGGATATTGGTTTAGGTTTGTGGTTGAAAGGGGTTACTCCTAATTACCATACTCAGACAGAAATTTTCCCCTTTGCTGTGAATGTTCCAATTGCTTGTGGCGACACTTTTGTTGCACCTGGAGATTTGATTGTTGCAGACGATGATGGTGCAGCCGTTATTCCTCAGCAACACATAGAAGAATTTTCCGAATCTATTGGTGAATATCATGAGTGGGAGGAATTCAGTAGAATTCAATTAGAAAAAGGTGGAGATCTGCGCAGATATTATCCTCTTTCTGATGAAGCTAGGCCAGAGTATGAAGCATGGAAGAAAAAAAATAGTAATAAAAAGTAGCAATTTAGATGAAATGCAATAAGTGTAACAAAATTGTTTCTAGTAGTGATAAATTTTGTTCTTACTGTGGCGTTCAAATGAAAAAGGAAGATCTCACTATTGAGGAATTAAATGTCCAATATAGAAATATCCAGGACGATTTAGAAGAGATAAAACAAAAAATTTCTATTATTAGTGGATCTAAATCAAAAAATAAATACCCTAACTCTGTAATTTCATCTTTAGGTAAAGATAAAAAGCGAAAAAACTTTAGATTTCCAAATGTCGAAGAGTATTTAGGGGGAAATTGGTTAGTAAGAGTAGGAGTTTTTGCTCTAATTTTGGGAGTTGGTTTTTTTCTACAACATGCTTTTTCGAATAATTGGATCAATCAACAAAGTCAAATAGCGACAGGAATATTAATATCATTTGTGCTTATCTTTTTTGGAGATTTTTTCTCCAAGAGATATACTGTGTATTCTTTTGCTTTATCAGGAGGCGGTATAGCTACACTTTATCTTACTGTTTTTATAGGTTCTGCTATTTATGAAATAATAAAGCCATCCTGGGTTTCAATACTTATGCTTGTTTTGACAAGCGGAATTTCTGTAAGATTAGCATTTTTGAGAAATTCACAAACTCTTGCAATACTTGGATTATTAGGAGCTTTACTAGCACCATTACTAATTTATGATAGTGGAATATCAAGGGAGGTATCAACTAATACTTTTTCTGAACCTGAAGACAATAATTTACTAGTTTATTATCTTTTAGTTATTAATTTATCTGTTTTGATTATTTCATTATTTAAGGATTGGAGGTTTTTCAAAGTTCTTTCAATTTTAGGCTCCTATCAATTATTAGGTACTTGGAACGAATTGTATAAAGATAATATATCAACTAATAACGCACTTATTTTTCTTGCCATAAATTTCCTAATGCAGTTTTTGATAACCATCTCATATTTTGTTAGAAAAAATGTTGTACCTAAAATTTGGGAATATTCTACAATTTCTCTTAATCCATTAATTTTTATATTTATTTCTAATGATTTATTGAGTGAAGGTAATAGTTCTTGGTTAGGATCTATTATAATCGCGGTTGGATTATTGTATTTTATATTTGCATACATATCTTACATTCGTAGCAAATATGAAATCACTTTATCTTCAATGCTTGCAGGAGTTGGTATTATTTGTATTATTTCCGCAATTCCTGTTCAATTATCTGGAACTATTGTTACAATATTATTCTCCATACAGGCTTTAGTTTTTGTTTGGCTGTCGATAAGATTTAAGTCTTGGGAGTTTCAGGCTTTTTCAACTATGATATTTATACTAGCTATTTTTAGATTATTATTTATTGATTTTCAAGACTATGAATTAGATGGTTATCAGATTGTTTTTAATCAAAGATTTTTAGTCTTTTTTATAACCACATTATGTCTTTTGACAAGTTCTTATTTTTACTATTTGGTAATAAAAAAACACGAGACAAAATTATTTAACAGAAATTTATTTTTTAATATCACTAATAATAACCTTGATTCAATAAGAGAAACTTTATCAATAAAAAACTTATTTATATTTACAATAGTATTGGCTAATTTTTTCATAGTTTGGTCAATTAGTTTTGAAATTACATCAGTTTTTGATAGTAATATTTTTGATTTTGATAATGATACAAAATCTTATGCAAAAGCACTAGGTCTGACAATTTTTTGGGGAATTTATTCTGCTATTTTACTTGTCATAGGTATTTCTAAGAGGTCTTATCAGATAAGATCTGCAGCAATATTTTTACTTGCTATACCTGTGGTAAAACTATTTGTATATGACACATTTAATCTAGAGCAAATTTATAGAATAATTGCATATGTATTTTTGGGAGTTTTATTAATTATTGGAGGATTTATGTATCAAAAATATGAACATAGAATTAAGGAATTTATCCTAAAGGATTAGCTAAAATGAATTGTTCTATGTGCGGAATTCTTTTAGAAAAAAATATTTCTTTTTGTGGTAATTGTGGCAATAAGGTATTGAAATCATATACTAAAAATAATAGTTATAAAAAAAATAGATATATAGATAAAAACGATGGTTTCAAGAGAGGCTTAATCAAGGTCGCAAAATTAGATTTCATAGCCTTAGTATTTTTTATTATTGATCAATTTGTTTTATATGAATTTTTAGATTTAGGTGGTCCAATATCTTTTATTGCAATAATTTCAATTTTATTAGTTCCATTTATTTTTCTAATAATTTATAGAGGGCAAAGATTCGGAGTTTTCATTGCATGGTTAGTTACTATATTATTTGTGATTCCAGGTTTTATGGCCTTAGGTATGATTGCGGATAATCTTCAAAGAGGAAATGAGGTTTTTGAAACCCCTCTTGAAATTCCAAATGACATATCAGAAGATTCTATATAAGATCATTAGTTGTGTGGTACCCCTGGCGTGAATCGAACACGCGACACATGGTTTAGGAAACCATTGCTCTATCCACTGAGCTACAGGGGCATATAATAACTTAATGATACAAAATAACTTAAATTAAAAGATTTCCAATTTTATCTATTTACATTATTTTTAATTTTAAGTATGCTTGATTTAGTAAATAATTCTTAGGTGCTCATCAGAGAGAATAGGGAAGATGGTGAAAGTCCATCACGGTCGCGCCACTGTAATTGATAATTCATAAGTCAGGAGACCTGCCTAAGTATTTTTTATCTAACTCTTCGCGATAAAAGGGTATTAGATTGTTATGTTTCTTATGCCTTATTTTTATGAGATTAAGGTATATTAATGAGAAATATAATAATTAAAAATCAGAAATATCAAACAATATTATTTTTTTCAATTTTATTTATTCTTCTTTCTTTTGTAGTTTCTTTTATTTCTTTATCTTCCGGTCATATTAATATTTCTATTTCTGAAGTCCTAATGATACTTTTTCAAAATAATTCAGGTAATTTAGTGAATGATTCAGTGGTATGGGATATAAGACTTCCAAGGATAATACTATCTTTTTTCGTAGGCTTAGCCTTGTCAATTTCTGGGGTAGTACTTCAAGGATTATTTAGAAATCCGCTTGCAGATCCTTCTATTTTGGGTGTTTCTGCTGGAGCCGCTTTGGGAGCTGTTATTCCTATATCGCTTGCAATACATACAACTAGTATATTGATTATCCCAATATTTTCTTTATTAGGTGGGTTGTTTGCTGCGTTTTTGGTATTTACTATATATATTTTTATGTCTCATAAATCTAATTCGATATTACTTTTATCTGGTATAGCAATTGGAGCATTCTTGAATTCCTTAATTACATTATCAGTTTACTTAAGTGATAGTCCTTTTCAAATGAGAGCAATATTTTATTGGTTAATAGGTGGTTTTGAATCGACTAGATGGGAGCATATAAATATTTCTATCCCTTTAATTATTGTATCGTTGATTTTTCTCATATACAGATCAAAGGAAATAAATTTAATAATGATTGGAGATGAATATGCTTCGTCTGTTGGTGTTCAAAAAAACAGAGTTGTACTATCATCATTATTTTTTGCTACGCTAGCTACATCAGCAGCTGTTTCTGTTAGTGGAATTTTAGCTTTTGTTGGGCTTGTAGTCCCTCATCTGATTAGACTTATAATAGGTCATGATAACAGGTTGCTTTTGCCTATATCTGCTTTAGCAGGTGGTTTTTTTGTTTTATCAATGGATTTTATTACTAGAATTTTTTTTACATCATCTGAACTTAGAGTCGGAGTAATAATGAGCCTTATTGGAGGCCCATTTTTTTTGTTTTTACTAATTAAAAATAATTTCTTAAGGAGGAATTATATATCATGAAAATTAAATTTTTATTATTAACTACTGTAATTGTTCTTTTTGCCTGCGGTGGAGAAAATCAGAATAATAAAAGTCAAATTACTAAATTACCCTCTACGCCGCTCCCTGCTGAACCTCCAAGCAAAGCTATGCCAGCTTTGCCTGCTAGTACAGCGATTACAGTAAATAACTTTGAAGATGAATTGTCGAAAATAAGTTATATATCGGATCCAAAAAACATTTCATGGCCAAGGGTTTTAGAAATCAATGGTAAATATATCTATATTGAGGAAAAACCTAATAAAGTAGCTACGATTTCTTTGGGTCACGACGAGGTACTATTTGGAATAACTGATAAAAGCCAAATTGTTGCTACAACAAGTTTTGCTCAAGATCCCAATAGTAATATATATTCAAAGGCTCAAGGATTGCCAATAATTACTAGCGACCCTGAAAATATTATTGATTTGAACCCTGATATAGTTTTTGCTGACCCTTATGCTTCAGTAGACCTTATAGATGCTTTAGAAGATTTCGGGATTATAGTTATTCAAACTCAATTAAGTAATTCTATTGAGGGTAGATATAATGATATTTGGCTAATGGCTTATGCAACTGGGAATCTTGATAATGCAGAAATTCTTGCGGAGGATATAGAAAATAAAATAAATGTATTGACTTCTCTATCCAATCAAGGTGAAAACCCAACTAAAACTGTCTTAGCGCTATCTTGGTGGGATGCATATTGGACTGCAGGCATTGGTTCTACAGAAGATTCTGTTATTACTTTAGGTGGAGGTATAAATGCTGCATCCAAAGTTGGAATTGAATCAAATACAACGATAGATAAAGAACAATTGATGTCTATCAATCCTGACATTATTGTTATAACTCAATCACCAGAATGGGGAGGAGAAGATTTTTACCAGCAACTGATAGGGGATGCTTCATTAAATTCAATTACTGCAATTAATAATTCAGAAGTATATCTTGTGAATTCAAATTGGTGGACAACTCTTTCCTATTGGAACATAAAAGGTTCACAGGAACTTGCAAAAATTATACACAGTGAAGGAAACTTTGAAGATTTCGGGGACTTCTAATTCATAGATAAATGATTAGTGTTAAAAATATAAGTTTTAGATATAGAGAAAAATTGATAATAGATGATATTTCAATAAATTTATCATCAGATTCAATTGGAATCTTAGGTCCTAATGGGTCGGGTAAGACAACACTATTAAAAATTATCTCGGGTTTATTAAAAAGCAACAGAGGAGAGATTTTCATAGATAATAGTAATATTTTGAATTTTTCTCCTCAGCAACTTGCGAAAATGTTTGCAATTGTCTCTCAAGAATATGAGCCAACTTATGGATTTTCTGTTGAGGAAATAATTGAAATGGGTAGATATCCATACTTGTCTTTTTGGGGATTTCAAAGTAAAAATGACAGAAAAATCATTAATCAGACAATTGAATTACTAAATTTGGAATCGATTAGGAAAAATAGGACAGATGATTTATCATCTGGCGAAAGGCAAAAAGTGAGATTCGCCAGAGCTTTAGTTCAAGAGCCTAAATATTTACTACTTGATGAACCTACCTCAAATTTAGATTTATCCAATAAATTATTAGTGACTCAAATATTAAACACTATTAAGGAATTCGATACAAATATAATTATTACGTCTCATGATATAGATTTCGTGAGGTATAACATATCTGAATGTGTTATGTTATCTTCTGGTTCGATAATATATTCAGGTTTGTCTAAGAATGTTATAAATAAAAAGAATATTAAGAAACTTTTCAGTTTAGATTCTTTACCGAATTGGGTTATATGAAAAAACAATATGTAATCTATTCTATTTAAATAAAATAAGATAGATAATTTATTAATAACGAACTATAATTGCTTAGGAGAATTTAAAACATAGGGAGAATGTTTAAATGAGTAATAACATAAACGTAGTTTCATCTATTAATAGTTCCAGTGAAAAAAATAATACTGTAAATTTACCTAATTATGATAAAGAAATGCTGGAAGATATCGGATTTATGACCACTATGACTTTTGTAATGATGTGTAACTATCATCAGACAGGTCATTTTGGGGGGCCTACAGCTTATACTCCCTATGTAGTAGCTTCCCATTTAGCTGGGCCTGAAAATGGTGGAATGACTTTTGACTACAGAAATCCTAAGCATCCATTTGCAGATAAATTTTTGCTAGCAGGTGGGCATAATGCCCCAGCAACATATGCTTTATGGATGATTATGGGAGAATCACTAATTAGAGAATACGATAGTACAAAAGATGAAAAATATAAAATAGATCCAAAAACATCAATGTTATCAATAGATTCTCTTGGTTTCAGAAGAGGAGCAGGTGCTCTATCAACTATTTTAGAAGATAATAATATTGCGGACCATCCTTCCATGGCTCAAGCAAAAATCAGGGGTATAAAAGCTCTTTCAGGACATTCTGAATCGACAGACTTGACTAATGATGTTAATGGTGGCCCTTCAGGAATAGGAATTGCTACTGCAGCAGGTAAGGCTGCATTTTGGGATATGATGGGTGCTGATCCGTCATTAAAAATTATTGCTATTGAGGGGGAATTTGCTTTAACTTCTGGACATTCACAAGAATTTAAAACACAAGCGGTTGCTCAGCGAGTTGGTAAAAGGCTTAGGGTATTAATGTCCTATAACAATGCTGGCATTGATGATGAGCTGATAGGAAGCATAGTTAAAGAAGATACTTACAAAATAGAAGATCAGTGGTCTTCATACGGATGGAATGTTCTTAAGTTGGATGATGCAACTGATTACGATCAAGTAGTTGCATCATTAAAAATTATGGAAGATTGGGACATCTCTGATCGTAGACCAATGATTGTAATAGGGAAAACCTTAAAAGGATATTGGCCGGGTGCAGTTGACGGAAAACTCCCTGGTGATGTAAATCAGGTAAAAGATCATGCAAGTCACGCTTATGGAATGCCAATGAATGGTGAGTACTTTCAGGCTTTGGCAAAATCTTTTGAAAATAAATATGGTGTGAAATTTGATGGCATTTATGATGGACCGGTGAATAATACTGGAGAAAAATTTATTCAATTAAAAACTAACATAGATATAATCATGTCAGTTTTGGAGAAAAAAGGTATTGGTAAATGGTTAGCAAATAAGCTCGTTGAAATTGGAGACAAAGTTAATGATAATTTGTCATTAAGAGTAGATACACAAAAAGATCCTTTCCAAGATGAAAGATTATTAGTAAAAAATTTACCTTCAGAAGCTAAGGATATTTCAGTTACAAACCCTGTTACAGGTGAGAAAAAAGATATCAAGATTACATTGTATGAGAAACCTGGGGCTAATAAAGGCACTAGAAGAGCAATCTCAGAAATAATAAAATGGGCAAACTATGTAACTGATAATAGGTTTGTAATAGCTGCTGCAGATTTAGCTGAATCAATTAATGTGGACGGAGGATCTTTGTGGGGGCATTATGACCCTATAGATAACATAGTTGGAAATCGATTAAAAGCTGGTATTCAAGAAGCGGGAAATGCATCAACTGTTGTAGGTTTTACTAGCCAAAGTTTATCAAAAGACCCAAGTATTCATTCAGGTGTTTGGGCTATTTCAGGGACATACGGAGCATTTACTCCTTTAATGTATTTACCATTACGCGTTTGGAGTCAACAAAATCAAGATTCCCCATTTAGAATGGGTGTAGCCCATATTTTGGCTGGTCATTCAGGTCCAGAAACAGCCGCTGATGCAAGAACTCATTTTGGTATTTTTGCACCGCAAGTATGGAAATTATTTCCAAAAGGACAGGTTATTGTATTAAGTTTTTGGGATTATAATGATGTTGCACCGGGTTACTTTGCTGCGGCAGAAATTGCGGCACGTGATTCAAAAGTAGGAATCATAGTTTTAGAAGTCGCAAGACCAGATTTTCCTGTAGCTGATAGATCAAAATTTTCAGACAAAGATATAAACGCAGCTTCTAAAGGTATGTATCTGATAAGAGATTATGATGAATCAAAACCAAAGCATGGAGTGGTGTTAGTTCAAGGATCCAGTTCAACAGTTAATCTTGTAAATGTAATCGATAAGATTGAACAAAATGGAATAAATGTAAAAATTATTTCAGCAATTAGTGAAGAATTATTTAATCATCAGACAGATAAATATAAAGAGAAAGTTTTGTCAAATAAGGATAAGAATAATTGTATGGTTATAACTACGGGTACAAAAAGAGTTTGGCCTGTTAGTGGTTTAGGTCAATTGACGGAGGAATATTCGCTTACCTCAGATTTTGACGATCAGTGGTTAACTGGAGGGACGGAAGACGATGTTATCAAAGAAGCAAAATTAGATGAAAGTTCAATATTAGAAGCTGTGACTAAATTTGCTAATGATTATGACGATAGAATGAAAAGACTAAACAATTCAATTTAACTATCCATTTGAACATAGAAATTATAAGTAAAAAAAATAACTTTTATAGACTTTATGACAAGACTATAGTTAATGCATCTGTAGATGACACATTTAATTTTTTTTCAAGTGCTGATAACTTGAATTTGATAACTCCTCCTTGGCTGAGATTTAATATCGAAACTCCTCGGCCTATACTAATGAAGAAAAATACTATAATAGACTATAAATTAAAACTTCACATGATTAGTGTAAGGTGGAGAAGTTTAATTGAATTATGGGACCCGCCAAATTCTTTTGTTGAAAAACAATTGATTGGGCCATATAATCATTGGAGACATTTACATAAAATTATTAGACTCTCAGATAAAGAGACAGTTGTGGAAGACATAGTGGACTATAGAATTCCTTTTGGATTTTTAGGTAGAGCAATTAATTATTTTTATGTAAAAAAAGATTTAGTAAAAATTTTTTCATATAGAAAAAATCAAATAATTAGTTATTTTAATAATTAAAATATAATAAAATTTTATATGATTCAGATATAAATAATTATAATTTAAGGAGTAAGCATTTGTTAAAACATTTCCAAGTACCAGATGATATCGCTATAAGAATAGATGTAAAGAAACTTAGGGGATTGGTTGAAGAGATTTTTATTAAGTGTGGAGTACCTAAAGATGAAGCTGTGTTAGGTGCAGATGTATTAATTTTTGCTGATGAGAGTGGGATTGATACTCATGGCGTTTCCAATATGCTAAGATCTTATGTTGATTTATATAATTCAAAAGTACTCAATCCGACACCAAAACTTGATATTGTAAAAGAAACTCCTTCTACTGCAACCATAGATGGTGATAAAGGACTTGGAATAATAATTGCGCCAAAAGCTATGGAAATTGCAATAAAAAAAGCTAAAGAAGTTGGTATAGGAGTTGTTTCTATAAGAAATTCTGGACATTTGGGTGCAGCTGGATACCATGCTATGATTGCTGCAGAAAAAGATATGATTGGTTGGTGTATGACAGGGGGAGGTAATGCAATGATACCTACATTTGGTGCAGAACCTAAACTAGGTACAAATCCTATAGCTTTTGCGGCACCATGTAATAATCAGCCACATTTTATGTTTGATGCAGCAATGACTTCTATAGCAGGAAATAAAATAGGTTTGGCTAACCGAATGGGAAAAGGGATGGAACCTGGATGGGTAGCTAACGATGATGGTACTCCTGATATGCATGGAGGAAATTCTGCAGATTTTGCGGCTAATTCTGTAAGAAGGCAGTTACCATTAGGTTCTACAAGAGAACTTGGATCTCACAAAGGATATGGTTTAGGAATTATGGTTGATATTTTATGTGGACAACTTTCTTTTGCAGAAGGATTTGCAAATTTAGCAGATAATAGAAGAGGTCATTTTGTAGCAGCATATTCGGTTGATGCATTTGGGGATATTGATGAATTTAAGAATAACATGGATGAAATGATGGAAGGATTTAAGACAACAAAACCCATGCCTGGACATGACAGAGTTTTTTATCCTGGACTTCCTGAACATGAAGTAAGAATAGAGAGAAGAAAAAATGGTATACCATTACACCCAGAAGTAATAGAGTGGTTTAAGAATATTTGTTCTGAATTAGAAATTCCAGAAAACTTATAAGAAGGTGATGAGTTGATTAATGGTGTTCTAGTTGGGTTTTTAATAATGTTGGCTTCTATACCTATACCAGTAGTTCATTTTATAGCTGTCCCCATAAGCCCTTTTGTCGCCGGATTTATTGGAGGAGGGATTGCAAAAACTGATGAAAAAACTACTATAAGGTTTGGATTATTCATGGCACTTCTGATGTCTATTCCAGGGTTGATATTCATATTATTTAGATTTATATTTGGCATTAATGAGGTTTTCGGAATAACATCAGATATTTTTATTATTATTTTGTTAGTATTAATTCCCTATACCTGGTTTGGAAGTACTATAGGTGCTCTGATAAGTTACATAATAAGAAAAAATCAGGAAAAAAATTAATTGTTTATCTCCAAGTTTTGTGTATTTTTATGAACTAGATTAGATCTTTGGTTAACTATATGTTTATCAGGTACAATAATTATAGGATTATCAGTACTTCTAAAAATAGCATCAGCATTACTTCCATTGATAGCTCTGTTAATTCCGTATCTTAATTTTGAGTTTATAATAATCCATGCACGAGGACTATTCATTGCAGCTTTTTTAATGGATTCAGTAATATTTTTTTGAGAATAAATTATATTATACTTTATTTTGTAATCATCAAGTAATTCAGATATTTTTTCACCTAATTCAATTTCTTCTTTATCTAAAAAGATTAATAATGTTACATTGGTTGCTAATGATATAGATGTAATTAACTTTGATAGCACTGGATTTGTAATTATCTCTTTTGAAGTTATGATTTCTGACGGGGTAATAGAATTTGTTGAGTTACTATTAAAGCTATTATTTTTTACGATAAGTATTGGACAGGATGTAGTTTTCCATAAATAATCAATAGATTTTGGGAAAAAAATTCTTTTTATTTTATTTGTAGGGTTTGCTATCATAGCAATTAATCCTATAGAACTTGTAACTGCTTTAGAGACAATCATAGATGCAATCTGCCCTGATGCTATTCCCCATTTTGAATTTATGTTGTGTTTACCTAAATGTTCCTGTACTTCTTTCATATAAAGACCTGCTAGCAAAAGCCCTCGATCATTATTATTATCTGGTACAAATGAGTAGTTGTTTTTTAAGTTTGCCAATGGGTGCTTTGGTGGTAAAGAATGAAACAAGTTTAATTCACTAGAAAACCATTCTGAAAAAAGCCATGCATAAGGTAAAATCTTTTCAGATTTAGCAGAACCATCTAGGGGGACTAAGATTTTTTTAATGTCCATAGAATTATTTATATTTTTGTTATTCATTGTCATTTTGTTCTGATTTTTGGTTAATTTAATAATTAATTTTCTATGGGGCATGAAAAATCTTCAGCCCATTCTCTCCAAGATCCATCATAATTTTTTACATTATTAAATCCAGATAATTTTAATGCCCAAAATGTATGTGCTGCACGAATTCCACCTTGACAGTAAGTAATTATATTTTTATCTTTGGTAACATTGTTTTCTGAAAGTATTTTTCTTATTTCTTCTGCACTTTTTAATATAGGTATATTCCCTGTCGTATGAAAATTTTTCCATTCAATATGTACTGATCCAGGTATTCTACCTCCTCTAGATCCTCCCCTTAAGTTTACTCCATTACGTTCATCGTCACTGCGAACATCAAGAATTATAATTGATTTATTATCGAAGCTTTTTTGTAAAAAATCTTTATCAGCGAAGATATTTTTATCAATTTTTGTACGGAATATCTTATTTTGTATCAATGTTTGATTTTTTGTAACTTCGCGATTTTCATCAATCCATTTAGGATATCCACCATCCAAAAATTTTACATTTTTGTGACCATGATAATATAGTGCCCAAATAAGCCTAAATGAATACAATCCTGCAGAACGATCATAACATATGACTTGTGTTGAATTATCAATACCTAGTTTAGCCATTGTTTCAGAAAATATTTCTGGAGCTTGAATATGTGTTCTATCGTCAAGAGAAGTCTTATAAAAATTATCTATTGGGTTAGATGCTCCAGGGATGTGACCAAGGCGGTACTCTTCAGGAGAATCTACATCAACTATCTGAAGATTAGGTTTATTTATATTGTCTTCTAGCCAATCAGTAGTTACAAACAATTCAGGATTGGTATATCCTCTATCATTGGGATGTTTATAATTTTTCATATTTAATCTATCATTAATTATTATTTTAATTATATTCCATTTAACATAACTTTAAAACATAAGAAATCTTAACCAATTATGGACAAAAATATTATCAATTTTACTAAAAGTCAAAAAAATGTATATATGTCACTTTGTTCATTATTAGAGTTCGTTGGATTGGGTTATCAGGGTCAATATACAAATATTAATGGAATAAATATTCATTATTTAGAATATGGCAAGGGTGAGCCACTATTACTATTACATGGAGGAGGAGCTGGTTCAGGAATTTTCTTTAATCAAATAAGATTTTTTTCTAGATTTTATAGAGTTATAGTTCCTGATCACCCGTGTTTCGGTTTATCTGATAGAACACCATATAATAAACCATTAAATGATTCATTGAGAAATTATATAATTTCATTCATGGATAATCTAGGTTTAGAAAAAACGAATGTTGTTGGATTATCTATGGGCGGACAAGGACTAATTGCATGTTTGCTAAAATTTCCAGAAAGATTCCTAAAAGTAATATTAATGGACTCTGCAGGACTCGGAAAAGAGTTCCCTTTGGTATTTAGATTGGCTACTGTGCCTTTTTTAGGAAAATTTTTAATAAATAAAAATAATAACAGATCTAACGATATTTTAATCAAAAATTTAGAAGTTCAGTCAACTAGATTTCCTGGATTCGATGTATATAAAGATTATGCATTTAAGGTAACGAAAGTTGATAATCATTCAGAAGCATTAAGAAAAAGTTTATTTGCAGTTACAAATATTTTTGGTCAAAAAATGATATTTAATGATAAAGAACTATCTTCCATACAAAAAAATATTTTAATTATTTGGGGGGAAAATGATAAAATTTTTCCATTAAGACATGGATATAGAATAAAAAAATTAGTTAAAAATTCTTCATTAGAATTAGTGAAGAACAGCGGGCATATTCCATTAGTTGAAAAAAGTAAAAAAGTTAATTTATTGATGAGAAAATTTTTATTAGATATTAATTGATATGAAAGTAAATGAAGATATAAAAAAATCAAAAATATTATTTGATAAAGGATTAAAATTAGCACAACTTGGGAATCCGAATGATGCTTCTAAACTATTTGAAGAAGCAGCTTGGCTAGATCCCAAAAATCCAAAAATACAGTTTAATTTGGGAACTGCTCACCTAAGTTTAGGAAACTTTGAGCAAGCAATCATAAATCTATCAAATGCTATATCAATTGATAATAAACTAGTCGATGCATACGGTAACAGATGTGTAGCTTATTATGCTATTGGGGAAGATGAAAATTCATCAAAAGATTTTAAAAAAGCTATATCATTGGGTGCGAATGAAGATGGTCTGATGGCAATACTGGACTATGTTAAGACAAAAAGAAAAAATTAAATTACTTTCTATATAAAATTTTTTCTAATTCCAATCTTCTCAAGTATTTTCTTATAGTGTCAAAAGATTGAATAATATTAGAAATATTTTTCCTGTTTTTTTTCACCCTCTATTGATTTTATATACTCTGCTAATAGCATTGATTCTGACTTTGAGAGAATAGAATGGTCTTTATTTTTTAAGATTTGTTCAATATTAACTCCATGATTTATTATTGCTCCAACAGCTTGAGAAAGAGCAAAATCATTTAATGTGTGGTAAGGAATACCTTGGTCAGATATTTTGGGTAATTTAATTATTCTAGAGTCAATAAGTTTTTCATATATATCTTGAGAAATATTGCTATCAACAATTAATTCATTAATAGTAATTGCTTCATTTTTGATTTTATTATCAATTACATTTGAGTAATCTGAATTATTTATTATTTCTTTAATACCGTTCAGATTTATTTTTTTCTCTTTAAGAATTTTTATTGTTTTTAGAATCTTTATGTGAGTTTCAGAATATATTGCTCTTGTCTTATTAATTTTTTTTGGAGGAGTAAGTACACCGATTTTTACATAATAATTAATAGTTGCAGTAGATAGATTACTCATTTGTGATAATTCACCAATAGAAAAGGTTTTTTTTTCAGACATAATTATTCCCACTCAAAAAGTTTAATAGCAATCAAGAAAATTATAACAAACCAAACTAATAAACCTATTGTTTGCATGCCTGAGGATAAGATTTGTAGATTATCCATTGTAGTGGATCTCATCAAATTTGCAAGAAATGATAAAGGAAAAAATTGTGTAAAATTTGAGAGCCAGTTTGGCAATGAAGAAACAGGAAAAAATATTCCAGAAAGTATCATCATTGGAAAAACTATTAGGTTAGCAACTGGCGCTAATGTATCCTCGCTCCTAGATTTTCCAGAAATTGCTAATCCTAACCCAATAAAAACAGCTCCTCCAATTAATGAAATTATAGTGATATTTATCCAGAAAATAAAATTATAAATGTTAATATCTGCTCCTAAAAAAAATTTACCTAATATTAAAAGTAAGTATGTTTGTAATAAAATAACTATCGCTCTTGTGGCTATTTGTGCTGCTAAAAAATGAGATGCACCAGCAGGTGTAGCTTTTATTCTTCGTAAGGTACCAGTTCTTTTTAATCTAACTAATGTAAAACCTACAGAAAAAATGCCTGTTTGCATAATTGCCATAGCTGCTATTCCTGGGACTATCCAATTTTTATAATTATTTTTTGATTTCTCATCATTTAAAATATAGCTAATTGAATTGATATATTTAGTAGCATTATTTGATCCTATCTCAGGATAATTTTCAAGAATAATTTTTTGTAGATTTTTTTCAATAATTATTTTACTAGTTAATGAGTCCTTTATAAATGATTCATCATATGTAACTATAACCTTGCAATTATCAGGTATTTTTTCGCATAAGGAAGTATTATTCATAATATCTCTAGGGATATTTACTCTAATTATACTATCGTCTTCATGGTTATTATTTTTAATAAAATTAGTTATCCCGTAGATGGTTTTTATCCCCAAAATATTTTTTATATCATTAGAAATATTATTCAGTAAAATTTCTTCTTTTTCAGTCAATTTATATTGAGAATCGTTTGATGATTTTTCACTTAAAAATACACTGATTTGAGGGTTTTCTGAAACAGAAAAAACGGACTGGAAGCCAAAAATAATCATTATAAATCCGGGAAAAAACAGTGTCCAAAATATACCCTGTTTATTTCTAAAATACATTTTTATATTGATTATGGTTAGTGCGAAGAATAGTTTCATTATTAAGTTAGATTAATTTTTTTCCAGTTAAGTTTAAGAAAACATCATCTAATGTTGCTTCATTGATTTTTTTTTGTGCTTTAAATCCACTAGAAATAAGCTCAGAAATTAATTTTTGAGGTGAATTAAGAGCAATAATTTTTCCATTTTCAATTATTGCAACTCTATCGCATAATTCCTCAGCTTCTTCCATATAATGGGTGGTTAATAAAATGGTTTTTCCCTGGCCTTTAAGATTATTAATCAGCTCCCATAGATTTCTTCTTGCTTGAGGATCAAGGCCAGTGGTAGGTTCATCAAGAAAAATTACAACTGGATCATTTACTAATGCTATTCCAATTGCAAGTCTTTGTTTCTGCCCTCCAGATAATTCATCATATGATGCATCTTTTTTGGATACTAAGTCAACTTTTTCTAAGATTATATTAGGATCGTTATTTGAACTATATAATTTAGAATAAACATCAATAATTTCATACAAATTTAGATTTTCAAAAAATGCATTTTGTTGTAGTTGTATTCCTATGATTGATCGGATTTTTTTTGTATTTTTTATAGCATCAATACCGTCAATTATTGCTTCTCCACTATCTGGACTGATTAGTCCTTCTAAAATTTCAACAGTAGTTGTTTTACCTGCCCCATTTGGACCAAGAAGCCCAAATATTTCTCCTTTATTTACCTTAAACGAAATATCATTAACAGCGTAAACCTCATTGTATTTTTTTGAAAGATTATTGACTATTATTATGCTTTGCTTCATATTTATAAATAATTTTATTTTTATAGTTTAATATTAACAAATATATTTGTTGATTGGAGAATTTCATGTACGACCAATATGTTAATTTCGGTACTTCTAGCCTTAAAGTTTCAAAAGTTGCATTAGGATTAGGTTTTCGTGGTCAAAATGATGAAAAAGAAGCAACCAAAACAATTAATACAGCTATTGATAAAGGAATAAATTTAATAGACTGCGCAAATGTATATGGTTATATGGATGACAGAAAAAATATTGGTTCTTCAGAAAAATTACTTAGTAAAATAATCAAAAATAAGAGGAATGATTTGGTAATAACATCAAAAGTTGCCTCCCCTATGGGTAATGGTCCCAACGATAAAGGTGTTTCAGCTTATCACATAATTAATCAAGTTGAAAAATCTCTACAAAGGCTCTCAACGGATAGAATTGATATATATATATTTCATGTTTTTGAATCGATTAGTTCATTTGAAGAACAATTTAGAGCCATGGAAATATTAAAGAATCAAGGAAAAATATTATATGTTGGCGTAAGCAACTTTAAGTCTTGGCAAGTTGTTCAAGCCTTAAGAGTGCAAGATTCTATAAACGCTCATCCTTTGTTATGTGTTCAAAATCCGTATTCATTATTAAATAGAGAGGCCGAGGGTGAAATGTTTCCAATGATTAGGGATATTGGTTTGGGCTTTATGGCGTATAGTCCTCTCGGAGTGGGTTTGTTGAGTGGCACGTATAAGCCAGGAGAGAAACCTCAAAAAAATACTCTTTGGGGTTCAAAAAGAAAAAATGATTATGAAAAATTCTTAAGTGGTGAAACTGGCTTGTTCATAAATAAAGTAGATGAAATTTCAAAAACATTAGGAATAGAAATGTCACAGTTAGCGATTTCGTGGGTTTTATCTCATCCAGAAGTTACTTTAGCAATATCTGGAGCTGATAATTCAGAGCAAATTTCTGAAGCTGCTGATGCAATGACAATTAAGTTACCTTTAGAAATTATAAAAGAATTAAATGAAGCTTCATGTAGACTTAATTACACTCTAGACTGAAAAAATAATAGATAGAAAGGATAAGATTTTATGAAAGTATTACTTGTAGGAGGATCTGGTATGGTGGGGTCATTTATTACTCCATACCTAATCGAAAAAAATTTTACTCTAAAAGTTCTTGATATAAAAAAGCCAAAAATAGATATCGAATGGATTAATGGCTCAATAGATGACCCTAATGCAATTAATCAAGCAGTAAAAGATATAGATGCATTTATATGGCTTGCAATGCAGAGTCCTCAAGGGGGATCTAATACTCATCAAGATGTAAAAATAATACAAGAAAACTACTTTACCAATTGTTTAGGATTACATACATTTCTATGGCTTGCTCAAGAAAAAGGCATAAGTAAAGGAATTTACACAAGTTCTATGAGTGTTCATTACAGGGAAAGAAAATATTTTCCAACTGAAAATATGTCTCTAGATACACCTAGCGTATATGGTCTAAGCAAAGGCTTTGGAGAAAAAATATGTCAATATTTTTCTAGTTGGTTTGATATGAATATTATTGCTCTAAGAATAACAGGCCCAAGAAAAAGAAACGAATATATAAAAATAAGAGACGCAAAGAAAAGGATTATTAGTCAAGAGGAAGCAGATAGACTAAGAACAGATTTATATGTAACAGACGAGGAAGATTTAGCTAACGCGTACATTTTATCTTTAGATAAAATTAATAAAGGTCATGGTAGATTTGATCCTATCTTTATAGCTGGAGATGAAAATGAGGAGGAACATAATCTTACAAAAGCAAAACAATATCTTGGATGGCAACCGAAATCTCATATAAAATATTTAAGCAAGGAGAAAATATGATAATTGATGTACATACACATTTGCCTAGTCACATGGACACAGTTCCCGAGGATGAAATGGCTTATGAAACAGCTATGAGATCTGGAGATAAAGTTCAATTGACAAATTCGATTGATGATTATATTAGGGATATGAAAATTGTTGATAAGTCTTTTATTTTTGGCATTGCTCCTAGACCATGGAAGCCTAATGAAAGAGTTCTAAAAGTATCGGGTTGGCCAAAAAATCTTAATCAGAATGACGTAGCTTACCAAACTTCTCTAAAAAATCCTGAAAAAATTATCCCATTTATGACTCTTCATCCTTTAGACCCTAATTGGGAGGAAGAATATGAAAGATGCATTGGTGATTTAAATTGTCAAGGTATAAAACTTGGACCAAATTATCAAGATTTCGACCCTCTATCCGAAGAAGCATTTCGTTTATTTGCAAGATTAGAAAAAGATAAAATTCCTATAATATTTCATCAAGGTACTTCACCTATGACTGAAGCGCCCTTGACTTACGCTCACCCATTAACTACTGACAAAATTGCTATGGCCTTTCCTAAGCTAACAATGATTCTAGCTCATCTAGGGCATCCATGGCAGACAGATTGTTTATCAGTTGTTAGAAAGCATCCAAATGTATGGGCTGATATGTCTGCCCAATTTTATAGACCTTATTCTTTTTGGCAAGGGATGAGATTGTTTTATGAATGGGGTGCAATCGATAAAATTTTGTTTGGATCAGATTGGCCTGTAACTAAACCACAGGATAATATTGATAGTCTTTTAAATCTTCCTAAATTTGCTAAAGATCATCACTTACCAGCTATACCAGAAGAATCTATTAATGGAATAATTAATCGTGATTCGTGTGAAATATTAATGATTAACTAGTCTTTTATGATTATAAAAAAACTCTCAAATAAAAATTTTTTTTATGGTTGGCTGATAGTCTTATCATTATTTTTTACAAGTTTTTTGACTATAGGAAGTAGGCAAGGTTTTGGAGTTTTTGTTAAAACCTGGGAAGATGAATGGCAAGTAACTACAGCTGCTATTTCATTTGCTGCATCAATGGGATGGTTGGTGAATGGATTTTCCCAACCCTTGCTTGGTAGATTAGCAGATTTGTATGGTGCAAGGTTAGTTATCATAATATCCTTGATAATAATGTCCATATCAACGGCATTAATTTCACTAATTAATAGTGTGATTGGGTTGTTAATTTTATATGGGTTTATAACAGCATTTTTTTCAGGAGGAGTATCTCCTGCTACGGTTGGTGTAATAGTATCAAAATGGTTTGTAAAAAAAAGAGGGACTGCTATGGCTATAGTTATGTCTGGTGGTTCAGTAGGTAGCTTAGTAATTGTACCTTTTTTAAGTTTTTCATTAATTGAATTTGGTTGGAGATCTTCATGGATGATTCTTGGTGTATTTTCACTACTTGTTGGCGTTCCACTTATGTTGTTATTTGTAAAAAATAAACCAGAAGAATTAAGTATGATGCCTGATGGAGAAGTAGAAGCTAATAAAAAAATATTAAGTGAAAAACAAATTACCGGTCCTTACTTTTTTTCTAGTTGGATTTCATCAATGAAAACTAAACCAATGTGGAATCTATCTCTCTCATATTTTGTATGTGGAATAACAACTGGCTCAATTTCTGTTCATTTTATTCGTTGGGCATTAAGTCAAGACATTGGAACAGGCACTGCTGCTTTAGCTTTTGGTATTCTGAGTATTATAAATGCTATTGGAGTAATATTTATTGGACTTTTATCAGATAAATTCCAGAGAAAAAACTTACTAGGAATTGTTTATTTGGTAAGAGGTTTAGCGTTTGCATCTATAATTATTTTACCTGCAAATTATGCCATATGGTCTTTTGCTATTATTGGTGGGGCATCATGGTTAGCAACTGTTCCTTTAACTGCATCTCTCACCTCTGATATTTATGGTTTGAGAAATATGGGTACTCTTTTTGGAATATCAAGCATGTCTCATCAAATTGGAGGAGCAGGAGCTGTTATATTTTTTGGTTGGTCATTTACTAAATGGGGAACTTATGACTATGCATTTTTATTTGGTGTAATGACTTTAGTATTTGCAGGATTTATTTCATTATCTCTACCTGAAAAATCTACATCAATTAGATATATAAAAGAAACAGGTGTAACTAATAATGCCTTATAATTATTTATTACATCATTCAGAATCAGTTGATCCTGAATTAATTGAAGCAATAATACATAAAATAATGAGTGCTACAGGTTTTTCATCATTTACAATGACTTGGATATTTATTATTTTAATGGTCAGTATTCCGTTATTTATAATAATGTTTTATCTTACAAATTTTAAAAGGAATAATTAATGGGTGAAAAACTCATGAAAGCAGCCTTAGACAATGGCCAAGGTGATTACCTTGTTCAAAAAATTCCTTTTCCAAAAAAATTTGAAAACTCTGCACTAATTAAGGTTGTTCAATCAGGTATTTGTGGTTCGGATATTCACTTAACAACAGAGAGAAATGAATCGCAAATTTTACCCTCAGGGCATGAAGTTGCAGGAGAAATTATTGAAATAGGTAATAATAATAAAAATTTAGTTCCAGGCGATAGGGTTGCAGTAGAAATGATAGGTGCAGGAAGAGCGTGCCTAAATTGTATATATTGTAAAAACGGTCAGATGAGACACTGTACTGATAGGATTGAGGATACGGGAGGTGGATTTGGAGAATATATTACTAGGCTGCCATCAGGCTTGTTTAAGCTACCAGATTCTTTAGATTGGACAAATGGAGCATTAGTAGAGCCTATGGCTGTGAGTGTCCATGCATTAAGATATTCTCAAATGCAAAAAGGAGATATTGTTGGAGTTGTCGGCTCATCAACTATTGGTCTATCCTCTATTGTTGTAGCAAAAGCTTTTGGAGCAAAGAAAGTAATTGCTTCAGCCAGATACCCACAGCAAATAGAAGCAGCAAAAAAAATGGGTGCTGATGTGGTTGTAAGCTCAAAAAGTGGAGAATTTGAAGATGCATGCTTTGATGCTTCTGGCGGTATAGGAGCTGATATTGTTGTCGAGTCTATTGGAGGTCATCAATCCGAAACATTTCACCAATCAATTAGAGCTACTAAAAGTCAAGGAAAAATGGTTTATTTAGGAGGCATGAAAATTCCTATGGAATTAGACTTGATGGATGCTTCATTAAGAGAGATTAGAATAGAATCAGTAATGTGCTATTCTGAATCAAATGGAATTCATGATTATGATATAGCAATAGATTTACTTGATTCAAACAGATTTCCATATAAAGATATAGTTACCCACCGATTTAATTTAGAAGACATTCAAAAAGGTTTTGATATTGCATCAGATAAAAAATCGGGATCAATAAAAGTACATATCACTATGTAAAATATCTTTTGGTAGGGCCACGGAGACTCGAACTCCGGTCTCCACCTTGAAAGGGTGGTGTCCTAGGCCGCTGGACGATGGCCCCATAATTACAATATTATATATTTTACAAAAAAAAATACTTAATTTTTTATAACAAAAATGTTATATTTTATCGAAATGAAAAAAGTATGCATTTTTTATGCTTTGTTTGCTATAAAAGGTTTTGCTCGTTTGGGAAAGAAGGTTATACAAATTTCACATTTTCTTCCATCGCACCCTCTTGCACTGCAAAACGATCTACCGTAAAAAATAATTTGCAGGTGTAATTTATTCCACTTACTTTTTGGAAATAAACTTTTCAGGTCTTTTTCAGTTTGAGAAACATTTTTTCCCTTAGACAATCCCCATCTCTGGGCCAATCTATGTATGTGTGTGTCAACTGGAAAGGCAGGATAACCAAAACCTTGGGACATAACAACACTTGCAGTTTTATGACCAATGCCTGGTAATTTTTCTAATTCTCTATAAGTTGATGGGACCTTTCCTCCATACTTTTCAGTTAGTATTTTTGAAATACTAACTATACTTTTAGATTTTTTTGGACCTAAGCCACATGTCCTAATTATGGAATATATTGTTTCAAGGGGGATTTTTGACATTTCTTTTGGATTATTCGCTAAAGAAAAAAGTTTAGGTGAAACTTTATTTACTCTTTCATCAGTACATTGAGCGCTTAGTAAAACTGCTAT
>PBVQ01000024.1 GCA_002728715.1 Dehalococcoidia bacterium | reverse complement strand
CTTCGATTATGGTATCTTTTTTATCGTCATCTACTACTAGAGAAATCATAGTTTTTGGTAATGCAGCCCTTGTTGTAATCGTTGTCCCTCTACCTGTCATAACTTCTACTCCTTGCTGTGTACCCTTACCAGTAACATTTACAACATGATATCCAGTTGATCCTGCTTCTGTAACAGCATCAATAACTGCATTCATTTTTTCCGGCCTGATAATTGCTTCAATTTTTACCATATTTTTACTCCTAAATACCTATATATTTATATTTTATCCCTTAGTTATTTCTTAATAATTAAATTTATGTTTCATAAATATTAAATAAAACTTATTAATGCATACTATTAGATATAACACTAATTAAATTTTTAGTAAACTCATTTGTGGAAAGTTTACCGCCTAAGTCTTTCGTTCGCAAGTTTGCATCAGATAAAATTGAATCTAACGAATCCTCTACCAAACGAGAACATTCAATAAGTTTTTTATTATTTTGTCTACGACCAATCCAAGATAACATCATACTAAACGATAGAATTAGTGATGAAGGGTTAGCAATATTTTTTCCTGCTATATCAGGGGCAGAACCATGTTGTGCTTGAGCTACAATTAATTTTTCACCAAAATTAACTCCTGGGGCTAAACCTAAACTTCCTGAAATTTCAGAAGCCTCATCAGATAAAATATCTCCAAACATATTTGTCGTAACTATAACATCATACTCATCAGAATTTCTAATTAAATTTGCAGCTGTAGCATCAACAAGTTCCTCTTTGTAACTAATCTCAGGAAAGTTTTTACTAATTGTTCTCACTGATTCAAGGAACAATCCATCGGAAATTCTAAATACATTCGCTTTGTGCACAGCAGTAACTTTTTTATTTCTAATTGCAGCCTGCTCAAAAGCAACTTTCGCTATTCTTTCTGATTCAAATCGAGTTATTTTTCTTGTAGACAAAGCCATATCCTTAGTAGGCATATATTCACCTGAGCCTAAATACATATTTCTATCAGGGTAGAAACCTTCTGTTCTCTGCCTTACTATTAAAAGATTTATTGATTTCCCATTTTTAGTTGGGATACCTTCTCTAGATACAGCCGGACGTAAATTTGCATATAAGTCCAATTTAGTAACTATTTCTCCTGATGGATTAATTCCACCATTTTCTGGTAAAGGGTAGTCAAGATGTGATACGGGACCAAGAATAACACCATCTGAACTTCGAGCTAAATTCAAAACTTCAGGAGGAAAAGTCGTGCCTTGCTCTTGCAAGGATTTAAAACCTATATGAAAGGTTTCTAATTTAAAATTTATTTTGAATAAATCATCTAAGCAAAAAATTATTTTTTTTACGCTTTCAACGATTTCTGGACCAATGCCATCACCTGGCAAAACAAGAATTTTTAATTTTTTCATTTTTTCACTCCAAAATATTATAAACCTATCTATTATTATTAATATAAAATTAAATACATAAATTTAGAATAAATATGAATATTGAAAATAATTTAACATTCACATCTGCTATTATCTTTGGTGCATTAATAGGTCTTAAGCATGCACTTGAGGGTGATCATGTGATAGCAATATCAACCATAAATAATGATAAGAAGAAAATAGTTAATACAATTTGGATTGGTATCTCATGGGGGCTAGGGCATTCAATACCTTTACTATTATTAGGTTCAGTGGTCTTATTATTAAAAAATCAAATTTTAAACGAAATAAACAATCTATCTACTTTTTTTGAATTGTTAGTAGCAATTGTACTTATATTTTTAGGATTACAAATTATTGTAAGAAATATTTACAATAAAAACCAATTTCATACACACTCTATTGAAAATACATCCATTCACACTACTCATAATATAAATGAAAGAAAAAAACACAAACACGAAGATAAACATTTCTTAATTAATTTGATACCTTTTATTAGACCTAAATCATTTTTTATTGGTGTTCTTCATGGCTTAGCTGGCACCGGTGCATTAATGGTCACTTTACTTCCAAACCACAGTAACTTTTTTAACGGCATAATATTTCTTATTTCTTTTTCAATTGGAACAATACTTTCTATGAGTTTTGTTACCATAATTTTATTTGCTCCTATAAAAAAAATAAATTCACCAAAATTATTGAGAATAACAACTAGCATTTTTGGTATTGGAAGTATTTTTTTAGGAACAATACTTTTTTCTGATATAACGATAGGTACAAATTTTACATCAATTTTATGGTATTAGTACTAATTTTCTAAACTTATAATTAATATCACTAAATTTTATACCATGTATACGAAATTCGTATTTTTTTATTTTTATAATTCTAATTATGTTAATAAAATGTTAAAGTTGACATTATAAAAACGAATTTCGTACAAATTCTAGGTTTTTTAGTGTATAATAAAAATTATACATTTATAAACATGAAAGGAATAAAACAGTAAATGTCACAAGTATTGAAAAACTTTAAAAATTTTGTTTACACGTACATAGCTTCTTTTGAAGAAATCGAACAAGGTAAATTATTAGGAGATTACGTATCTAACCACAACACAGACATATCAGAGGTATACTCTGCATCTCCACTATTATACAAACGGAGAGATTCCCACCCGAAAAATTAAACTCTAATAACAATCCTCCTTGTTATATAATAAATAACTCAAACCATGTTGTTTGAGTTATTTATTTAATACATCAACTTTTATATTATAAAAAAATGAATAAACCCAATTTTCTAATAATAATGTCGGATGAACACTCGGCTCAGTATTCCTCTGTTTATGGACACCCTATAATAAAAACTCCAAATATGGATAAAATAGCTAAGCAAGGTATGACTTTCACAAACAATTTTTGTAATTCACCCTTGTGTGTTCCTTCACGAGCCTCCTTTATGACAGGTCAATATGTTTCTAATAATGAAATATGGGACAACACAAAATCCATGCCTTCAGATAAAATTACTTGGCCATACATATTGCGAAAAAATGGATATGACGCAGTCCTTAGTGGCAAAATGCATCTTATAGGTCAAGATAACCTTCATGGATTTGAGAGAAATCTATCATACGATCCTCATATTGACGAGCCTCTCCCACATTATTCCTGGGAAGAAGGTATTACAAAATCAACACAACCTTGGAATCATATTGAAGAAGCTGGAGTGGGTACTAGCCCTATGATAGAAGCTGATAATAAAATTGAAAAAGAAAGTCTAAGCTTTTTATCAGATAAAAATAGACATGATAATCCTTTTGCATTGTGCGTGGGATTCATAGCACCTCATTTTCCTTTTAAAGTACCCGAAAAATATTTCAATCAATATTTTCCAGATAATATTGTGATGCCAGACCCTCCTAAAGGACATCTTAGTCAATTAAGTAACCATTCCAACAGATTAAGAGAAATGTTTGGACTAGATCACGAATGGGATGAAATACAAATTAGAAAATCTATAGCCGCATACTATGGCTTATGTACATTTCTTGATGAAAAGATTGGAAATCTTATTAATGCTCTTAAAAATAATAATCTTTTTGATAATACAATCATAATTTACACTTCAGATCATGGAGACATGCTAGGAGAACATGGATTATGGAGAAAAATGAGTTTTTACGACCAATCAGTTAGAGTTCCATTACAAATACTAGGCCCAAAATTTATTATGGGCAAAATTGATAAGCCTGTCTCAAATTTAGATTTATTTCCAACAATACTTGATGCTGCAAATATAGACTTAGATCAATATGAGTATGATGGACAATCCTTAATTCGCGCTCTAAAAAACAAAGATGAAGATTACTTAAATGATTATGTGATTTCTGAGTATTTTGCTCATGGGACAGAAAACCCTATAGGAATGGTGCAAAAAAATGACTGGAAACTAATATATGAGCACGGACAAATCCCTAAAATTGAGTTATTCAACATAAAAAACGATCCCAATGAATATTATAATCTATCTGAAAACCCCCAGAATAAAAAAATAATCAAAGAATTATCAGATAAATTAATTAATTTGTGGGGTGACCCAGAAAAATTAAGAAAAAAAATTATTTACGATCAAAATTCTCGTAAAATAATTAGAAAATTGACTGGCCCTGGTACATTATTTTAAGTTATGTTTTTTCGAGATTGCTCAAGAATCTTATAACAATATCTAGCCACTATTTCAGGCTCATAAATATCCAATAATGATTGTTGTTGGCTAACTTCTGAAAAAATAGGTAGGTTGTTTAATTTATAACTCTTAATAAGGCTCAAGTATCTATCCACATCTATTTGCCCATCACCAGTCAAACAGTAATGAATTTCGTCATCAACTTTATAACCATCTTTTATATGTATAACAGAGGCAATCTCAGCGCACAATGCAATAGACTTTTCCATATCATAGCCTTCAACAATGAAATGTGACAAATCGAGATCTATAGTAATATTTCCATGATTAATATTATTGATAAGCCAATTTGCTTTTTCAGGCGACTCAAAGTCCGTACCAGCATGAGGTTCAACTGCTAAAACCAAACCATATTCTGATGCTAAGTCTCCAATATTAGATAAAGATTGAGATATTAATGTTTTTCCTGTTTCCCATGATGGAGCAGATTTACCTAGTGTTGTAGTTATAATTGGGCTAGTAGATGAATTATTAATTTCGTTAGCCATATCAAATTTCATTTTTATTTTATCTAAATTATTTTTTGAATTATCGCAAATATCTAAAAACCCAAAAGTATGCTTACTAATTAAATCATAATCATTTATTACCCTTAATAGTTCTAGTTGTTTTTTTTTCCCAAATTTACTTGGAGCTGTAGGCCAATCATCAGCTATACATATTTCAACATACTTATAATTAGATTCTGATATTATCTTGAGAGCTGAGTAAGGATCAAGTTTTTTCATGGCATAAGTAGAAAAACCAAATTCAAACATTTAGAGACCTATCCTAGATTTTCCAATTACATCCTTATTAACAAGATTCATAGGCATTTTACCACTTAACACCCTTACGACTTCATTAGCAGTTTTAATTTCAAGATCAAGAGTTGATTCCTCAGAGTAAAAGGCACTGTGTGGAGTAATGATAACATTTTCTTGCTTAAATAAAAATGAATTCATAGTAGATGAAACATTTTCGAGTACATCAAATCCTGCTCCAAATAAATGGCCAGTATTTAACGCTTCTGCAACTGCATTTTCATCCACAAGACCACCTCTAGAACAATTAATCAAAATCGAATTCTTTTTCATTTTTTGTATTTCATTTTTTCCTATAATATTTTTGGTATCCTTATTCAATGGCAAATTTAAAGAGATAAAATTTGAAGTACTTAACAAGGTATCCATGGATACCGATTTACCAAATTTTGTTCGAGAGTTTTCAGGTAAGCTCCTACTATTAACCAAAACCTCCATACCTAAATCATGCGCTTTTTTTTCTAAAGCCTTTCCTATTCTTCCATATCCTACTATTCCTAAAATAGAATCAGATAACCTATGGCCAGGGAAGTCAAGCGTAATTTTATTCCAGTTTCCTGCAACTACTTGCCTAGTATGAGTTATCATATTCTTGTTTAATGATAAAAGCATTCCCAAAGCATGATCGGCAACTTCATCAGTACAATAGTCAGGTACATTAGTAACTACTAATCCAAGCTCAGTAGCTTTTACCAAATCAATATTGTCTACCCCTATACCATACCTAGAAACAACCATACAATTTTTTGCATTTTCCAATACTTTAGATGTAACTTTACCAAAACAAAAAATAATACCATGTACATCACCAACATAACTAATCAAAGTAGATTCAGAATCATCTGGAGGAACTACTACTTCATAGCCAGCATCTTCTAAAATTTTTTTCTCAGGTTCAATGCTAGGCCATACATAATCTGTTATTAAAATCTTTTGTTTCATTATTTTATTCCATAGGTTTAAACATACAGCCCTCAACAAAGAAATCAAAGAAATCTGGAGAGGTTTCAAGTTCAATATGTTCTATCGATAAAACTAGTTTTTCTATATCATTTCTTGATTCTGTTGACAGTAACATTTTACATGCACCTAATAAAGATGCATTACCAACTTTTTCTATTTTTGATCTATCTACATTCGCTAAAAAACCAATTTCTATTGCATTATCAATATCAATATAATTTGCGAATCCTCCAGCTAAGTAATATTTTGAAATTTCATTAAGATTTATACCAGAATTTTTTAAAATTATAGCTTGTCCGCAATAATTTGCTGCTTTTGCCTGAGCTAATGATGAAATATCCGAGTTAGAAATAGATAAATAATTTTTTTTGGAAAAAATAAATTCTTTAGAATTATTTTCAAGTCTTCCCAATTCATTCATAATATTACTTTTTCTAAGTTCAGCTAATAAATCAATTAGACCTGAGCCACAAATACCAACTGGATTGGTGCCTCCTATGACCTTAAAAGAAGTTGATGAATCACTATTTACTGAAATCTTTTCTATAGCTCCATCGTATCCAGGCATGCCATATGTTATGTCCCCACCCTCAAAAGCAGGCCCGGCAGGGCATGAGGCTGCATATATTTTTCCAGGCATCCCTAAAATAATTTCCGTATTAGTACCAACGTCAACTAATAATATTGGTTGATTTTTTTCATACATATTGATTGCAATCAAATCTGCAGAAATATCAGAACCAATATGAGATGCAATTAATGGTGCTCCATAAACAAAAGCATTTGGATTTACTCTAAGACCTAAATCTTTGGCTTTAGCCAAAAGTGAAGAATTATCTCTTTTTCCATCTATTAATTCATTCTCAACTATTGATTTATAGGGCTTTGTACCTATACTCGAAACGTCATATCCAAAAAAAATTTCTCTCATAGTAGTATTACCTACAACTACTACATCATAAATTTCTCTTCTTCGAATAAGTCCCTTTTTTACCATTTCTCCAATTTCAAAATTTATAGATGAAACTATTACAGACTTTAATTCTCCGTTATTTTCACCTGTATCATATGAAATCCGGTTCATAATATCACTACCACCAAATCTCTGAGGATTTTCAAAAGAAGTAGTATAAACTAGGTCGTAAGATTCTAAATCTATAAGATTTATAACTACTGTAGTAGTACCAATATCAATAGCAATACCATAAATTGAGCCTCTATACTCATCAACATATGAATCATTATAATATCTAGAGTAAACCTTGTTATTTTTTCTAAAAAAAGCTGGAGAAATTTTCAAGTTATCAGTAATTGGTAATGTTTCGGATAATATTTTAGGTTGTCTCCTCAAAACAGAAAAATCAATCATGCTTGATTGATTCAATATTTTTGCCTGACAGGCCAATCTAAAATTACCCCTAAGAAAATCCTCTGATTTAGATTTTTTGGACAAGCTATCCATACCGCCATTTACTTCTATAATACATTCATGACATTCGCCGTTTCTAGAACATGACGTAGGGACTCTCACTGAAAGCTTGTCAGCTACTTGAAATAAAGTATTTCCAATTTCTGCATCTACAAGTTTATTGTCGAGAATTACAGGGCACAAATTAAATTTCCCATGCATTTCTATAATCTAATTTATCGCTACCAGTACATACTGCTAAAGATTCATTTTTCACGTAATATTGATTTTTGCAATCAAATTTTGCAGTACATCGACTTTTTGAATTTTTATATGGACACCTAGATTTATTTATTTCATCAGCGTTAAATGAAATATCTTTAAAAATTTGATAAATCTTATCTAAGGAAGACTTAGCTTTTTCTATATCTAGATTTGAATGAATTTTTTTATTTTTTTTCATATATGATTTATGACTTAAGTTCAGATAGAAGATCAATTAATTCTTTTGCTTTGTCTACTGCATCAACAGCATTTTCTCCGTATGCGTCAGCCCCCATTTCATCAGCAAAATCTTGAGTTACTGGTGCACCTCCAACCATAATTCGAACTTCATCTCTCAAGCCCATATCCTCAAAAGTATTAATCGTTGTACCCATATTAGGCATAGTAGTTGTTAAAAGAGCAGACATTCCAACTATATCTGCTTCATGCTCTTCAACAGCATCTATAAAGTCTTCAGGAGAAGAATCAACACCAATATCATGCACAGTAAAACCGGCTCCTCTTAGCATCATAATGCACAAATTCTTACCTATATCATGAAGGTCACCCTTAACAGTACCCATTATTACCGTACCTAAAGGCTCAACACCTGAGGCTGATAAAATAGGTTCAATATGAGCCATCCCTGCCTTCATTGCTCTCGCTGAAACCAAAACTTCTGGTACAAAAATAATATTATCTCTAAATTTAACTCCAACGATTGCCATGCCATTTAGAAGTCCATCATCAAGCACATCATTAGCTGAATATCCTTCTTCTAAGGCTTTTTTTGTAAGATTATCAACAGCAGAATTATTACCTGTAATTAATTCATATGCTATTTCTTGCATTATAGGATCAAGTTTTTCTAGGGAAGAACCAATGTGATTTTGCTCACTAGGCTTAGTTACATAATCAAATTCCTTTTTCAAACCGTCATGACTTATTGACATCAAAATTTCCTCTCTCAGCAAGCCAATCAGTTATAGCTTCAGGGATTGCTAATAAATTTTCCATTTTTGTTTTGAGTGGAATAGCACATTCTGGTGCTATTAATTGAACTCCAGCATTTAAAGCTCTAAAGACTTCTTCTTTTACAGCATCTGGGCCCTTAGAATACAAAGTTGTAGGATTATTAATATTTCCTGCTAATTTAATTTTTCCATCAACTGTTCTCATCGCCTCTTCAGGATCATTCCTGGAATCAAAATGAAAAGCAGCCATTCCAGTCTCGGCAATATACGGCATTCTATCAATTGTATTACCGCATATATGCAAAATAATAGGAACACTTAATTCTTCTACTAATTCTTGGTGCAATTCCAATAAAAATCTTTTATAGTATTCGCCGCTAACTAGATCACCAGTCGCATGGTCAGGCAAAGTTAGTATATCTGCGCCTGAGTCAATTTGGGCTTGCCCAAATAAAATTGTTATTTCTTTTAATTTTTCTAAACATTTAACAGTTTCAGCCGGATCATCTACTGTTCCAAGTAGAAATGGTTCTACTCCAAATACATGGTAAGCCAGAGTCCACGG
>PBVQ01000023.1 GCA_002728715.1 Dehalococcoidia bacterium | reverse complement strand
ATAAAAGAAATCTAGGTCAAAAATGAGGAGATTTCTCTAAGTTCAGATTGAGATTGGTGAAGCGCCCGGGACTCGAACCCGGAACCTATTGATTAAGAGTCAATTGCTCTGCCAGTTGAGCTAGCGCTCCATAAAAAATCATTATATTATAATTTTATTCCTCTGAAACAAGATTACCAGCATTAGCCCAGTTTGTTTTTTCAATATCATGAAATAAAACTATTGTATCTGTATCATTAACTCCTGCTGATTCTGAAATTGCTCTAGTTACTGCTTTAGCAATTTTTGATTTTTGTTCAGTAGTTCTACCAGAATATAACGATATGTTTACTATCGGCATGTTTTTATCCTTATCTTACTAAATCTTAATTGTATTTGATTAGTTTAAAAAATAGTTACCATTTATAATTTAATTATGGCTAAAAAACTAAATATTACAAATGAACAAAGCTTTATCTCGTTTATAAAAAAATTAAACAAAGATAAAGGCACCAGCAAACAAAAAAATATACTTAGGCATATAGGTGATGATGCAGCAGTATTTTCAAATTTTTCCAATAGAAGTGTTTTTGCTACTGATGCAATGGTTGATGGAATTCATTTCCATTCTAATAATTCAAAGTGGATTGATATTGGGTGGAAATGTGCAGTTTCAAATTTAAGCGATATAGCAGCAATGGGTGCTGTTCCAGATTATGCTTTAGTAACTATAGGGGTTTCAAAAAATTATCCAAAAGATAAATATTTAGAATTTTTCAAGGGAATAAATGATGCATTAAGTACTTTTGATTGTGAGGTAATTGGAGGAGATATAGTAAGTACTAGCAATATATTTATTAACATCGCAATTGTTGGTCATATAAGAGATAAAAACTTTTTATCAAGAAATAGTGCGCAGCCGGGTGACGTTGTGTATGTTACAGGGGAATTAGGAGGTTCTGCTGGAGGATTAGATTTACTTCTGAATGGTGAAAAAATTAAAGATAATTATTCCAAAAACCTAATAAATAAACATTTTAGGCCATATCCTAGATTAGATATTTCTCAAAAAATCATTAATGAAAATATTAGATGTGCCATGGATATTAGTGATGGGTTATTTACAGATTTAGAAAAAATATCTATAGAAAGTAATGTTGATATTAAAATATTTTTAGATCAAGTGCCTATAGATAAAAATTTATCTACTCATACTCTTGAGAAACAAATAGATTTTTCATTGTATGGGGGTGAAGATTACGAACTAATAATTATAGGTGATATTGATAAAATAAATTCATTAAATAAACAATACAATAAAAAAGGTAAGATTATTGGAGAAATAGTTAAGAAGAGTTCAGAGCCAAAAATTACAATTTTAGATAAAAATAATAATATATATAAAATAAACCACCAAGGCTGGGATCATTTAAGTAATGGATAAATTAGAAATACTCTCAAAATCAGACTTAGATACAAAATTACTAGGTAAATTAATTTCAAATTATCTAAAAGTAGGAGATATAGTATTTCTTAATGGTGATTTGGGGGCAGGTAAAACTAAGTTGGTAGAAGGAATATCCGAAGGTTTAGAATCACCCCAAACCACCAAAAGCCCAACCTTTGTTCTTATCCATGAATATGATAGCAGAATAAAAATTTATCATTGTGATTTATATCGTATAAAAAATGAACTTGAAGTAATCGATCTTAACATTGAAGAAAAATTAGAAAATGGAATAGTAATAATAGAATGGCCTAATATAGCTAAAAGTATTTTACCATCTCCATCAATTGAAATGTTTCTTAGTCATTCGGACAATGATAATCATAGAAAAATTATCATTAATAATTATAAAAATATGAGAATAGATAAAATAAATAAGGAATTTAGTAAATAATGATTCTAGTTAGTATAGATACCTCAACTAAATATGCAAGTATTGGAATAACAAACCTTGAACAGTCTTATTTTTACAACTGGGAATCTCAATATAATCATGGTGTTGAACTAACAAAAAATCTAAGAACTTTATTAGGTAATATTAAAGCTGATGCATCAGATATAACTCACTTAGCTGTTGCTTTGGGACCAGGAGGATTTAGTTCAGTCAGAGTAGGAATAAGTACAGCTTTGGGATTAGCTACTCCAAAAAACCTACCTATCATTGGAGTTCCCACTCATGATATTCAGTTAGAACCTTTTCGTAAAATACTTGCTAATAAAATTAATATAACTTCTGTAATCTCTGCAGGTAGAAATGAAGTTAGTTGGAAAAAATATAATATAAACGAGGTAACCAGCGGAATATCTACCATTGAAAAACTTATAGAAACTTCAGGTACAAATGATATGTTTTGCGGAGAATACTTCGAGAAAAAAAATAATCTAAATCTATCGAAAAATTCAATATTACTAGAAAAAAAAGTTAGAGACCCAAAAACATTCAATAATTTAGCTAAAAAAATGTTTATAGACGGAAGTTATAAAGAATATAATGAAATAAAACCTATATATTCAAGAGAACCAAACATAAGTTCACCAAAATCAAAAAAAGGATTATAAAATGTCGAATGAAAAAACACTTGTTCTAGTTAAGCCAGATGGAGTACAAAGAGGCCTAATAGGAGATGTAATAGGAAGGCTAGAAAAAACAGGATTGAAAATCGTAGGACTAAAGTTAATTAAAATAAATGATGAACTTGCTGGTAAACATTACGCTGAACATAAAGAAAAACCTTTTTTTGAAGGACTAGTTAAATTTATAACTTCATCTCCTGTTGTTGCTCTAGTCTTAGAAGGAAATAACGCAATTTCAGTAACAAGAAAGACCATGGGATCAACTAACCCTGTTGATTCGCCACCTGGAACAATAAGAGGTGATTTTGCAATAGATTTAGGTCGAAATATTATTCACGGATCAGCTAATGAAACCGATGCCAAAAGAGAAGTCGATTTATTTTTTGACGAAAATGAATTATCCCAATATTCGAGATCTAATGATGAGTGGATAACTGAATAATTATTGTATTCTTAAGATTTCTTTTGCCCTATTCCATAAACCTTCTAAATCGTAATATTGCCTTATATTTTTCTTGAAGATGTGAACTACTAGCCCAGAAAATTCTAAAATCATCCATCCTCCATTTCCAGAGCCTTCTTTGTGAGTTCTATGGATTTTTTCATCTCTAATTACTCTTGTTATATCATTTGCTATAGAGTCGACGTGCCTGTCGGTTTCTGCAGAAATTATAACAAAATAATCAGAAAAAGAGCTTACCTCGCTCGTGTCTAATAAAACAATATCTGACCCTAACCTATCTGAAGCAACCTCAACAGCCAACTTCGCGAGGTTTTCATATTGTTTTTTTGTATCTTTTTCTATCATGTTATTAATATAATTATAAATATAATTAGAATATATTGTGTAAATTAAGATACTAAATTAATATTTTATAAACATTATGACATCATACAAAAAGAAAAAAAGAGTCGTTGTTGCAATGAGTGGCGGTGTTGATTCATCTGTAGCAGCTGGATTGTTAGCTAAAGATGGATATGAGGTTATTGGTGTTACAATGCGACTTTTTGCAGCTAAAAATGAGTCATTTGCAAAATTAAATAAGTCGTGCTGTTCTATAGAAGATGTTGAAGATGCTAGAAAAGTTTGTAGACAAATCAAAGCTAAGCATTATTTCCTAAATTTTGAAAAAGAATTTGAGAAGCATGTAATTAATTATTTTGTAAGCGAGTATGAAAGAGGTAGAACCCCTCATCCATGTTTAGCCTGCAATGATAGATTAAAATTCGACTTCCTACTTAAAAGATCCGAACTAATGGATGCTGATTATTTAGCAACAGGTCATTATGCTCAAATTAAGAGATCAAAAAAAGGCAATAAATTATTTAAAGCTAAAGACATAACTAAAGACCAATCGTATGTTCTTTTTAACTTAAATCAAGAAAAAATGGAAAGATTATTACTCCCAGTTGGAAAGTATTCTAAGTATGAAATCAGAGAAATAGCAAAAAATCTCAGTTTATCTATAGCAGACAAACCTGATTCTCAAGATATATGTTTTATCCCTAGTGGAGATTATAAAAAATTTGTTGAGCCTAAAATAACTAAAAATATTAGCGGTCCAATAATAAATAATGGCAAAATAATAGGGAAGCATAAAGGTATACACTCCTTTACAATTGGTCAAAGAAAAGGCTTACCTATTGAAAATATTTCAAATAGGCCTGTTTACGTAACAAAAATAAATCCTGAAACGAATGAAGTTACTGTAGGGCATGCTGAAGACCTTATGAAAAAAAGATTGTTCTGCAATAAAGTTAATTGGACTTCTGGTAAATCTCCCAATAAACCTGTTAAAGCAAGTGTAAGAATAAGGTATAACGGTGCAGATTCACCTGCAGAAGTAATACCTTATGGGAAAAATGAAGCAATCATTAATTTTGACAATCCAGTTAGAGCTATAACACCAGGTCAAGCTGTCGTTTTTTATAAAGAATCAGAAGTGATTGGTGGAGGAATAATTGAATATTCACTTGAAACAAATTCTAGTAATACCGATTCTATAAAAGAACCTATACTTACAATTACGTAGATTATAATGAAAAATAATGTTGATTTGCCTAACTTTTTAATCGAAAAAAAATTACTTGATAAAAATTATAAAACAATAGCTGGTATTGATGAGGTTGGAAGAGGTACCTTAGCAGGGCCTGTATTTGCTTGCGCAGCAATTCTTCCATGCGAAGTACCAACTGGAAAAAAAAGTTTGATAAATGATAGTAAAAAATTATCCGCAAAAAAACGAATAGAATCTTATGAATGGCTGAAAGATTGGTGCATAGATTATGCGATCGGTTCAAGCTCTGCTGAAGAAATAGATCTACATGGAATAGTCTACTCAGTTAAGCAAGCCATGATTAGAGCTGTTAATAATCTATCAGTAAAGCCTGACCATCTCATAATAGACGCCTTAAAATTAGAAAAATTAAATATTGACCAAACAAGTATTCCTAAAGCTGATGAAAAAAGTGAATCAGTTGCAAGTGCATCAATCTTAGCAAAAGTATCAAGAGATAACTTAATGATAAAACTTCATGAAAAATATAGTGATTATGATTTCATATCAAATAAAGGATACGGGACCAAAAATCACTTGTTAGCACTGAAGAAAAATGGTCCTTGTAAAATTCACAGAAAGACTTTTGCAAGGGTCAATGATTAAAATATCACTATAAGGTTTACAGGAAAAGCTGTAACATAAGGAAGATTTAGATGACTTAATGTCAAAATTCCCATCTTTGCCTTTTATACAATCTTCAGGTAATTTTTATACATAAGTTATCAAATCATTTTCAAAACCTATACTATAAATAAATATTTATTGTGAATATTATTAGATGTATAATTACAGGTAATTAAAAATCAATTTTTATATGCCACCAAATAATAAAATATCAGGGATTTATGTAATAGTTGATCCTGAACACACACTTGGTAGAAACATTATAGATGTAGCCAAACAAGTTTTAGATGCTGGTGCAAATGTCATTCAACTCAGAAACAAAATTTCAACAGAGGAAGAAATTTCTAAATCAGCAGATAAAATTCAAGAAATAATCAACTCTTACAATAAAACCTTTATTTTAAATGACTATGTTAATATCGCTAAAAATTTAAACACAGACGGTGTACATATAGGACAAAAAGATATGAGTATAATGAAGGCCAGAACAATCTTGAATCATGAACAAATAATAGGCTCATCAAACGCCACTCTTAATGAGGCTAAAAATTCAGAAAATAGTGGTTCAGATTATATTGCAGTTGGAAGTATGTTCGAAACAAGAACTAAAAACGATACCAGGCCAGCAGGTATAAAAACTTTAAGAAAAATTAGAGAATATACTGAAAAAAGTATTGTAGCAATTGGAGGAATAAATTTAGAAAATTGCGCTGAATTAATAGAATCTGGAGCAGATTCTTTATGCATAGCAAGCGCTATAACAAAAAGTGATAACATATTCGATGCATGTAAAAAATTTGTAGATAAATTTGATCAAATCAGAAAATGAATGCACAATCTTCATTTTCCAACACTCAGTATATTGCAAATATTTAATAAATGTTACAAAATTAAAAATAGTTTAAATTCAAATCACCCATACAGGAGTCAAAGAGTACATGGAAAATTTATATCTGCCAATTTTTGCTGGAATTTTTGGATTAATTATTGCAACAATACTTGCTTTGAGAGTTACAAGACAAGAAATAGTAAATTCCACAGTTAATGAAATAGGTGAATTGATAAAAGAAGGTTCTTCCGCATTTCTAAGAAAAGAATACACAATATTAAGCGTGTTCGTTATTTTTATTTTTATAATCCTAACTTTATTCATTGATTACAATATTTTAGAAAATTCAAAAATTGAACAATTAAATTCAGGAGGATCTATATCTTCACAGGGACCATGGACTGCTATAGCATATATCTCAGGAGCTATTGGTTCTGCCCTAGCGGGTTTTATAGGAATGAATATTGCAGTAAGAGGTAATACAAGAACCGCTATTGCAGCCGAAACAGGGCTAAATAAAGCTCTGCAAGTAGCATTTAGTTCTGGCGCAGTTATGGGTCTTACTGTTGTGGGTATAGGAATTTTAGGTGTAAGTATTTTGTGGATAATTTTCGAAAATCCTAATACTATAGCAGGTTTTGGATTTGGAGCATCTTCAATCGCCTTATTTGCTAGAGTGGGTGGAGGAATTTATACTAAAGCTGCAGACGTTGGAGCAGATCTTGTGGGTAAAGTTGAAGCAGGCTTGGATGAAGATGACCCAAGAAACCCAGCTGTTATTGCAGATAATGTAGGTGATAATGTAGGAGATGTAGCAGGAATGGGAGCAGATTTATTTGAATCTTTCGTCGGCTCAATCATAGCAACAATATCCTTAGCTTTTTTTGTTGTTACTTCAACTGGATTATCAAGCAAACCTTATGTCCTAAGTGACCCAAATGCTGTTCTCCCATTGATGATTGCTGGCATAGGGATTGTTTCATCTGTACTGGGAATGGGCTTAATTCGAACTGGGGATAATGCAGATATGGGTAAATTACTCTGGACTTTACGATTTGGAATTTTTGGTGCAGGAGCATTATCTTTGATAGGTACGGGTATATATATAAATAATTCTTCCGAGCTTTCCTTTGACTTATTTTGGGTTGTTGTTACAGGGCTAGTAGTTGGTCAGGTTATAGGAACATCTACAGAATGGTTTACTTCGTATGAAGGTTTGAAAATAGGTTCGTTTGAATTCAACCCTGTTAAGTGGATTGCTAAGCAATCAGAAATGGGACATCCTTCTACAATAATTGCCGGTATAGCTGTTGGATTGTACAGTACTGTAATTCCAACTCTTTCAATAGTTGTAGGTATATATGTTGCTAATGAGTTAGCAGGTTTATATGGAATAGGATTAGCTGCAGTTGGAATGCTTTCTACCCTTGGTATAACTCTAGCGACTGATGCATATGGTCCTGTAGCAGATAATGCTGGTGGTATTGCTGAGCAAGCTCACCTAAAATCAGAAGTGAGAAAGCGAACAGATTCACTTGATGCTTTAGGAAACACCACAGCTGCAACTGGGAAAGGTTTTGCTATAGGTTCTGCTGTTCTAACAGCTTTAGCTTTGCTTGTAGCTTATGGGTTTACTACAAATATAAACAGCTTGAACTTAATGAACCCAGAAGTCTTAATCGGAACAATTATTGGTGGACTACTCCCTTTTATTTTTTCCGGATTAACAATGCAAGCAGTTGGTTCAGCAGCTGGCTCGATGATAGAAGAAGTACGTAGACAATTTAGAGAAATACCTGGTTTAAAAGAAGGTAAAAAAGGTGTAAAACCTGACGCTGCAAGAGCTGTAGCAATTAGTACCGCAGGCTCATTAAAAGCAATGATTATTCCTGGACTCATCGCTATAATTGCTCCCATTATAATCGGCACATTACTTGGAGCTCAAGCTCTAGGAGGAATGCTAGCTGGCTCGATTGTGGCAGGCTTTTTACTTGCCATTTTTATGGCTAATGCTGGTGGAGCATGGGACAACGCAAAAAAATATGTGGAATTAGGTAATTATGGAGGAAAAGGATCAGATACTCATGCAGCAGCTGTTACAGGAGATACCGTGGGTGACCCTTTCAAGGATACATCTGGACCGGCTATAAACATATTATTAAAATTGATGGCTATAGTATCGCTAATTTTTGGACCACTGTTCATTTAGGATGTAAAAATAAAAATCAGCATATTATTTTAGATATACATTATCGTTTTTCTCATTAATAATTCTTGTTTTTTCACCATGCCCTGGATAAACATCAATATCATCTGGTAGTTCAAATATTAAATTTTTAATGCTTGAAATCTCTTGATTAATATCTCCCCCTGGTAAGTCACCTCTACCTATACCATTCTTAAATAATGTATCTCCGCTAAAAAGACTATTTTCAATATAAATACAGATACTACCTGGAGAGTGACCTGGAGTAGATATAATTTTTATTTCAAGATCTAATAAATTTATTGTTTCTTCTCCTAATAATAAAATATCAGGAGATGTGGGTTTTTCATATGTACTTATAAGATTAGAGACCCAAGCTGGTTGAGCATCTAGAAAATTCAAGTCATTTTTTCCTATGGCAAATTGAATATCATATTTTTCAATCAATTTTTTTACAGCTCCAACATGATCAGCATGATAATGAGTAGAAATCAATAATTTTGGAGTAAGTTTCATTGACTCTAAAAAGTTTATAATCTTATCAGGCTCTGCTCCGGGGTCAATAATTACACATTCAGAATTTTTTGAAATAATATAGCAATTTGTATAAAGTTCACCAACTATTATGTTTGATATTTGCATTTAATTTATCTTAGGTAATATTTCATTTTTTAGTAATGTCATAGAATTTTTCCAGAAGGATTCATTATTCCATTCATGTCCCATAGCTAATAAAGTTCCAAATCCTCCAACGGAATAGTTTAATTCTTGAATCTTCTCTAAAACATCTGAAGGAGTGCCATATATGAATATATTATCCATCAGGTATTTAATATCTACATCGCTGTCGGCCATGTTTGGGTCATTTTTTAATACGTCTAATGAAGAATATTTAGGAAGCATTTTTAGGAAATATTCCTCAAAGTCTCTAGAAATCACCCCTTTTGTTATTTCTTTTTTTGCTTCTTTTCTTGATTCTGATACTATAATTTCTCGGGAAATTCTCCAATTTAATCTATTAGGTATTTTATTCGCTTCTTTTGCACCCTTTTCGATTGAATCCCAATGAGTTTTCAAGATATTTACATGAGCAAAATTTATACTAAGAGGCAACCATTGATTGGCTCCTGCAATTTTCAATGTTTCTGAATTAGCAGAAACTCCAGCTACACCTATTGGTGGATGTGGTTTTTGAAAAGGTTTTAGATGGGTTCTTAAACCTATCTCTTTATCCTCTTCTGGAATTTCTATTTCCCACCATTTACTTTTATATATCCCTGGTTTGGGATCATTCCAAATCTGAAAAATTAAATCTAAAGATTCCTTTGTCATTTGTCTATTAGTACCTGATTGCACATCATGTCTAAACAATTTCAAATCGCCAATAAAGCCACCAGATCCAATCCCCCACAAAAATCTTCCCTTTGACATATGATCAATCTGAGCTACCCTATGAGCAAGGACAAAAGGATTGTGATTTGTCAAACAATTAACTCCTGTACCAAGTTTAATTGATTTGGTTATTGCAAAAAGGTAGGATATAAAAATATCTGGAGCTGGTATATTTTCCCATTCTGCAGTAAAATGCTCCCCTATCCACGCCTCATCAAAACCTAGTTTGTCAAGGAAGACTATTTGATCAATATCACCTTCATAGGTTTTAGTATGATTGGACCCTGGAGGGTGAAGTGGCATATTAAAATAACCTAGATTCATTTTTTATTATCCCTGCTTATTGATATATTTTTTTATATCATATAACTTATTTATAGCTTCAAGTGGAGTTATGTTTTCAACATCAATATTTTTTTATTTGGTTTATTAATTCATCTGATATCTGATTGTTTTTAGCATCAAACATATCCATTGGCAACTGATGTTCTTTATCATTTTTATTTTTTTCACCTTCAAAAGACTTAAGGATTTTACCAGCTCTAATAATCACATTTTCAGGTATTCCAGCAAGTTTTGCAACATGTACTCCATACGATTTGTTTGCTGCACCCTTAACAATCTTGTGAAGAAAAATCACATCATCCTTATCTTCTGATACCTGAACTTTTAAATTACTTACCCTAGGTAAGTATGAAGATATTTCTGTCATTTCATGATAATGTGTTGCAAATAATGTTTTACAAGCAACTGAAGGTGTATTATGAATAAATTCTACAATTGCTGTTGCAATTGCTAAACCATCGTAAGTTGATGTACCTCTTCCTATCTCATCTAGTATTGCTAACGACCTATTAGTTGATTGGTTTAAGATTGAAGCGGTTTCAAGCATTTCAATCATAAAAGTAGAATTTCCCCCAGAAATATCATCAGATAAACCTGCACGTGTGAAAATTTTATCTATGATTCCTACTATCGAATTTTTTGCAGGTATAAAAGAACCTATTTGAGATAGAATCACTAAGAGAGCAGCTTGTCGTATGTATGTTGATTTACCTGACATATTTGGGCCAGTTATTATGGCGATTTGATCTTCATCATTAGATAAAAAAATATCATTCTTAATAAACATATTTTTACCGATATTTGACTCTACGATTGGATGGCTAGATTCTAAAAAACTAATTTTTACTCCATCATTTACAACAGGCTTTGACCATCCATTTTTGAATGTAGCAGTAGCCAAAGAAAGTATAGAGTCTAACCTTGCAATAGTTTTTGCATTAGATATAATTATTTTTGTGTAGAATGATATCTCTTCACAAATATTAAGATACAACTCTTTTTCAATATCTGAAATTAAATCTCTTGCATTTAAGATTTTAGATTCTAAATCCTTAATTTCAGTAGTAATATATCTTTCAGAATTTGTTAATGTTTGCCTAACTTGAAAGTCCTCAGGCACATTTTTTTTATTAGAGTTAGAGACCTCAATAAAATATCCAAATACCCTATTATATCCAATTCTTAAGTTTTTAATCCCAGTTCTATCTTTATACTCAGACTCAAGTTTAGCTATAGAAACTCTCGCGTCATTAGATATATTTCTAATATCATCAAACTCTTTATTGTATCCTTCTCTTACTACCTTGCCATCACCCACTAATAAGGTTGGATCCTCTACTATAGAATTTTCTATAAGAGTTACCAAATCATCAAGTTTAGTAATCCTACCTATAATCAGGTTAGAATCGACGCCATTATCTCTTAATATTTGCAATATTTCAGGTAATATTTTTATTCCATTTTTTATAGAAATCAAATCACGAGGATTAACAGTTTTAGCTCTGATTTTATTTGATAGTCTTTCTATGTCTGGTATTTTTTTTAATAATGCTTGAATAGTAAAAACAACTTCCTTTTTAGTCACAAAAAATTCAATTATATTTTGTCTACTTATGATACTTTCAAGATTAATTAATGGTCGAATTATCCATGATTTCAAATTTCTAGCCCCCATAGAGGTACTAGTATAATTTAATATTGAAAACAATGATTTTTTAGAATCAGATTTATCTAAAAGATCTAAATCATTAATTACCTTTGTGTCTATTTGCAAATAATTGTTAGGTTTTTGCACCTCTATCGTAGCAATCTGAGAAGTATTACCCATTTGATTATCTGCTACGTATGAAATAGTATTAGCCACAGCATGGATTCCTGCAGTTAATCCTTCTAATCCAATATCAGAAAGCAATTCTTTATTAAAATGTCTTAATATATTAATTTTTGCTTTTTCTGTATCTTGTATCTTAACAATTGATATTCTAATTGCATCTTTTTCGAATTCTACAAAGTCTTTTTGCAAATCTAAATCTTCAATTATTATTTCTCTAGGAGATATTTTTGATATCTCAGAATTCAATTGCTCTTTTGGAATCTCTAGAACCTCAAATTCACTAGTAGAAATATCTAAATAAGCTAATCCATAAACATCATTTAATTTAGTTATTGATAACAAATAATTATTTGAAAATTTATCCAATAATTCAGGATCTGTAACAGTTCCTGATGTAATAATTTTTGTAACTTCTCTCGATACTAGACCTTTGGTTTTTTTTGGATCGCTAGTTTGTTCAGCAATAGCAACTTTAATACCGGCATTAACTAATTTTGATAAATGCTTATCTAGTGAATGATACGGAATACCTGACAAATCAGTTTTCACACCACCTCCAGCATCTCTAGATGTAAGAGCTATACCTAATATTTCTGATAATCTTTTTGCATCCTCTTCAAATGCCTCATAAAAATCACCCATCCTAACTAGAAGTAGCGAATTAGGATTATTTTTCTTAAGAGTTAAATACTGTTTTCTTCCAGGAGAAATTTTATTATTTTTATTATCTTTCTTAGCCAAAGTTTTTTAATATGTAAACATTATTAGATCACCAGCATCCCACTTAAGTTGCTCTGCAATTGAAGATTCTGGAATTTCAAAAATCAACATACCAGTCACTTGTTCTTGTGGATCTAGTTGAACAGGCCCCCATAATGGTATAAATCCATCGACCAAATAAGTATCGCTTCTTTCAGACGCATAAGTTCTTTCAATAGGATTTATAGGTTTGTATTGAATAGATTTATCGTCATATAATGTGGAAGCATTATCATCAATAACTATTTTCACAGTACCAGAACCATAGTTTATAAGAGATAATTTTACAAAAAGTAAATTGTTCTCTTGATTAATTGGTGAGATTGCCCAGTATTGTTCATTTCCATTTTCATCATTTCCTATATAAGTAATAAATTCTTGGTTTACAGGTTCGTCAGATTTCACCCATAAAGATCTTCCAGCTAAATATAAATTATCTCCATCTCTATCCATCCAATATACCCTGTATGAAACAAAGATTACAGCAATCATTATTGAAATAATTGCCAAAGTGAATATTGGCCAAGGAAAGTTTTCTTTTGGTTTATTTATAATTCTTCTTACCTGTATAACATCGTTATCATCAATGTCTATATATTCTAATCCTGATTTGGAATTAATATTTTTCTTATCTTTGAACTCAAAATAAATTCTTAAAATATTTGTTGATTGAGGTTCAATTTTGGTAACCAAATAACTCAATTTGGCATTTTTAAGGCTAGGACCATATTCGTAAATGTTATTTGTCAAATATTCTATTGATTTAGCAACCTTATCCTTATATAAAAGTTTATTTTCTTCACTTATATTATTGCTAAATTTGTAGTTATTCATATTTTCTTTATTAACCATCTATTTATAATACATAATTTTTTTATCTTTTATAAGAAGAAAGTTGTGCCAAAACATCTTCTAATGAGTTTACAAATTCATGTATATGATCTTCTGTAGTCTCCCTACCAAGGGAAATCCTTATACTCGCTAATGATTCTTCCTCTGTAAGACCTAAAGCGGATAAAACATGGGAAGGCTCAATGGAAGCGGAACTACACGCACTACCACTTGAGACATAGATTCCTTTAAAGTTAAGGCCTAAGATAATTGATTCTCCATCAAAACCTGGAAAACTGAGATTGATAATACTTGGAACACAATTTTCTCTTGAACTATTTAATTTATAATTTTTAATACGACTGTTAATTCCTGAAATTAATAAATCAGATAATTTTTTCATTTTTTGTTCGTTTTCAAGTCTTTCTAACTCAGAAAGTCTAAGTGCCTCAGCAAATGCAACAATATATGGCACATTTTCAGTTCCAGATCTCATCTGATTTTCCTGCCCTCCTCCACTAATTAGTGGCTCAACATCAATACCGTTCCTCTTATAGAGCAATCCTACACCCTTAGGTGCATAAATTTTATGCCCAGAAATGCTTAAAAGATCCACTCCTAAATCATCTACATTTAGTGAAAGTTTACCTGGAGCCTGTACAGCATCAGAATGAAAAATAATTTTACAATTATTGTCACTCTCATATTTTTTTATTATTTTTGATATTTCTTTCAAATCTTGAATTACGCCAATCTCATTATTAACATACATAAAAGTAACTAGTTTTGTTGATTTATTTATAGTTTTTTTAAAATTATCTAATTTAATTAATCCTAATTGATCAACTTCTACAAAAGATGTAGTTATACCAATATTAGAAAGTTGCTCTATTGGGTGAATAACTGCGTGGTGTTCTATTAATGAAGAAATAACATTAAAATCAGTATTATTTGAAAAAATTCCTTTAATAGCCATATTATTTGATTCGGAGCCTCCGCTAGTAAAATAAATCTCTGATGGATGACAACCTAATATCATAGCAGAAGTTTCTCTGGCCTCTTCAATAGCATTTTTTGATTCCTGAGCAATGTCATATAAACTGGAAGGATTACCAAATTTTTCTGAGAAAAAGGGTAACATTTTTTCTAGCACTTCAGGTCTTACATAAGTAGTAGCAGCATGATCTAAATAGTTATTTTCTTTTATAAAATCACTCATAATTATAAAAATATTTTGTATATTGTAAGTAAAATTGCATAAAAATCTATCCAGAGATTGATAGAATAGAAATTTGTTATAACAATACTTATGTACTAATTATAATAAAATATAAATGTATTAATCATACAAGGATTAGAATTTTTGATAAAAATTGAACACATGTCTAAAAATTATGGCCCTTATCCAGCTGTAATAGATATTTCCTTTGAAGTATTAAAAGGTGAAATCATAGGTTTTCTCGGACCAAACGGTGCTGGAAAAACAACTACTATGCGTGTAGTAACTGGCTTTACGCCACCTTCAGATGGTGAAGTTACAGTTGGTGGATACAATGTAGTATCACACTCCTTAGAAGTAAGAAAACACATAGGATATCTTCCAGAGACTGTTCCACTTTATTTAGATATGACCGTAACAGACTACTTAAGATATATGGGAGAAATAAGAGGCATGAGCTCTAAATGGGTTAACGAAAGACTCCCAAAAATTATTGAAATGGTAAGACTTGGAGATTATAGAAATACTTTGGTAGGTAGACTCTCTAAGGGATATCGACAAAGAACTGGTATAGCTCAAGCAATTTTACATGACCCTGAGGTTTTGATTATGGATGAGCCTACTATAGGTATAGATCCTATACAAGTTGTCGAAACAAGAGAACTTATAAGTGATTTAGGTCAGGAACATACAATGTTATTGAGCTCTCATATTTTACCTGAAGTCAGCGCTATATGTAAGCGAGTTTTAGTAATTAATGATGGCAGAATTGTTGCCGATGATAAACCTGAATCTTTATCTGACAAACTTCAAACATTTGAAAGAATAGAATTAAGTATTACAAACGAAAAAAACAGTGATTTTATCTCAAAAATGAGAGATATCTCAATTGTGATCGACGCAAGATCAGATCAAAGAGCTTCAAAAATACAAAGATCTCAGAGAGAAAATTCCATACCATATATTGTTGATGCTAAACCAAATTCTAAAGCATCGGAATTAATATCAAAAACAATAATAGAAAATGGCTGGGGGCTTACAAATCTAACGCCTCTTCCAATGACTTTAGAAGAAATATTCTTAGAATTGACTACAGAAGAGGAATTAGGAGAGTAATGAAATTCATATCAATAATAGCCCTTAAAGAGATTCGAACATATTTTGCATCTCCTATGGCATATGTTGTTGCAGCTGCTTTTCTTGCAATCACTGGCTTTTTCTTTGTTGCTTCAGTTTCTGATGCTTTTGCAGAAGCTTCAATTAGAGGTTATCTAGCAGGAGCAGTATTTTTTATGATTTTTATGTCTCCAGCCTTAACAATGAGATTAATCGCTGAAGAACAAAAACTTGGAACACTTGAATTGCTACTTACATCACCATTAAGAGAATTTGAAGTTATTTTGGGAAAATTTATTGCTGCATTTTTTATGATATTTATAATGATTTTATTATCATTTTTCTTTATTTTAATACTTTTTGTTTATGGTGATCCAGATCTAGGTCCAATTTTGTCAGGTTTGCTGGGGCTTCTATTGTATGCATCAGCTACCTTAGCAGTAGGGCTATTTTCATCAGCTCTTAGTAGTAACCAGATTGTTGGACTGGTTGTGGGGTCAGGAATTCTTACAGCATTAACTATTATTGATTTTATTAGCGACAGAATTACCGGAACTGCAGCAAAAGTTCTAGACAGTTTTCAGCTTGGAGCATCATTCTCTGTCTTTGACTTAGATAGCTTAGGGGTGGCTGAAGGTGGCCATTTTGCAGATTTCGCTAGAGGAATTATCTCAATGACTGATATAGTTTATTATGTTTCTGTAACAGCAATATTTTTAGTTTTGACAACCCTAGTACTTGAATCAAGAAGGTGGAGATAAAAATATTATGCCTGAAGAAAGAAACGATAAAGTAAGGCCAAAGCCAGAAACTACAGTAAACAAAGAATCATTACTTAAATTAGTAACGAAAGATAATAAATCCTTAAGGCAATCTTTGGCTTTGATAGGAATAACAACTGTTCTATTGGGTATCTTGATCTGGATTTTCCTCAGAGGTCTTGAAAGACCTGCATTGATAATTACAGTTATAGGTGGATTTATTCTTGTTGTTGACGGATTAATTTCTCTTGCAACTGTTAGAAAAGCTATATTTGGTAGACGTGGAAGATATGGATTAAACACTGCAATAGTTTTTATACTGGTTTTGGTCATAGCAATATTATTAAACATTACTTTATATGTCTCTTCTAATAAACCTAATCCAGCTGGATGGCTAAGAATTGACACTACAGCCACCAAACAATTTCTTCTCGAAGAGCAAGTTGTAAATACTTTAGAAAACATAAAAGAACCAATTAAAATTACGGCTTTTTTTGAAAGAGATACTTCAGCAGGAGCAGCCGCATGGCGTGATACTGAAGACATGTTAAGTGAATTTAAGCGCAGGTCAAGTGAATATGATCTAGACTATGAAGTGCTAGACCCTGAACTTAATCCGAATGACGCAATAAGTCTAGGTGTAACCCAATTTCCTGCATTAGCTGTACAAGGAACGGAAAGTTTAAGGACAGAAGTTATTGAAGGTGGTAATCCAAATGTAAGTCCAGATGTATTTTCAGAACAAGATTTAGTAACAGCAATACTTATAATAAACCAGATTAGGCAAAAATTAGTAGTTTTTATAACGGGACATTCAGAAAGAGATGTAACTGATATTACTTCTCCCGAGAATATTGGCTTAGCAGGATTATCCTTACTTAGAGAAAATTATGCGATCGATAATTGGACTCTGCAAGAATTACAAACTGTTCTTAATTTTGGAAATCCAGAAGATATGCCCGCTGCAATTGTATTTGCGAATCCTACTCAAGATCTATTGGCAATTGATAAAGAAGCACTTTTGCAATATACAAGAAGCGGTGGTGGAATTTTGCTATCTGTAGAACCAAATGTGATTCCTGAAACTTTTAAACAATATTTATCTAGATTTGCAGTCTCAGTAGGAGATGGTGAAGTAGTTGATGTTGCAAGTTTCGTTGCACCAAACCCTACCTTTGTTCAGGTCAAGAGTAGCAACAGTCAACTTCCTCCTCATCCAATAACTGATGATTTTGAGGTCTTATACTTACCTGGATCTACACATTTTGGATGGTCTATTGATCCTCAAACTATCCCATTGAATGAAAATGAAATTCCAATCATACAGCAGGCTATCTTAGCATCTTCGACAATAAGTAGCTGGTCTGAACTTGATTCTGAAAAAATAGAATTTGATGTTAATTCTGAAATCCCTGGACCATTACCATTATCAGTTATAGTTGACATTAAGGGTGAATTACCAAATCGTGTTTATTCATATTTAGATGATAATACAAGTTCAAGTATAGTATTAATAGGTGATACCGATTTCTTTACTAATAACTACTTAGAATCAGCAAATAATTCGGACTTATTTGTTAATACTATAAATTATTTAGCTAAAGATTTTGAGCTGATTTCAATCCGTTCAAAAACTGATACTAACAGACAAATGTTCTTAACAAAAAATGAGAGAGACTTCATTAGATGGTCAGGGTGGTTACTTATGCCTGCAGTGATAGGATTGTACGGAACATGGAAGTGGTGGAGACGTAGATAAAACATGAATATTCGTTTTTTATCTGTTTTTATAATTGCAGCTTCAATATCTATAATGTTATTTACTTTTTTTATGACTGAGCCTGAAAAAAAGTCATCTGAGCCAACTCCTCCTTTTTTTTATACAATATCACCAAAGGATATGAACAAAATTCATATAAAAACTAATAATTTAGAAAACAGTTGGTATTTTGATGATGAATTAAACCGTTGGTTTTTTGAAAATCTAAATAAAATTCCAACTGATCTTTACCGCTGGGGAGGGATCACTCAATTGCTCAGTGGGCCTAAAACTCAAAGGGTTATTAGTCAACAAATTGATGATCCTATAAAATATGGTCTTGATGATCCAAAAACAGAAATTAAGTTATATATAAATGATGGAACTTACATAAAATTACTTATTGGAAATCTAACTCCAGATCAAGAAAAAAACTATGCTCAAATAGAAGGTTACCCACAATTGGTGGTAGTTGATGCTCTATGGGATTCAGTTCTAAGTCGATTAGTTGAAGATCCACCATATCCAGATTGGTATATTTCTGGGATTGTTGAGGGAGGCAAACCAACAGAGTTATTATTATTTAAAGATAATGAGGTTATTAGAGGATATGGTGCTAATAGAGAAAGTGGGATATGGTTTGTTTGCGAAATACCTCCTGCATCAGAACCATGTAGAGGAAATGAATTAGCTAATGGAGATATATTATTAGAAAAGATAGATAAAATAGCTAATCCTGAAATAGTTGGGGCCCATTATTTAGACATAGTTCAAGATGAAAATTTGCATAAAGTCTTTGGCACAACTGTCGCAGACCCATACATTTACGTCAGAATTGAAAGATTAACTGAAAAAGATTTTACTGAGGTTACTGCGATAACAATGACAATAGGTAATGAAGTTGAAGGAGAAAATAGTCGATATGCAATGATAATGGAAACATTAGATGTCGTAAAGGTGAATAAAGAATGGGCTGATAGTATATTGACTTTGTTTGATGATGAAGTTTTATTTAAATAACCTAAGTGGTTAAGTTTTTGTAAAGCTGAGGAAGTCTTTTAGGCAACATATTTATATCCGTTAATACTTCATATGAGAAATCTTCCATCATTGTCTTCATATAATCGTGGCCAGATTTGTCTACAGTCAAGCAAAAAGGAGTTATACCTTTATTTTTCGCTTCTATCAGTGACTGCCTAGTATCATGAACAGCATATTCTTTTTCTACACCTTCTCTTGAGTAGCCTCTGTCTTGTGGTCGCCCATCTGAAATTAAAAATAAAAATTTAGATTTTGTATCTACTTCTGAAAGTTTAGTAATTGTATGCCTTATTGCAGGTCCCATTCTTGTGGCGTGAAGAGGAGAAATTCGATCAATTCTTTTTGGTATTATTTCAGAAAATTTTTCATCCAAGTCCTTAATGGTATAGAATTCAACATTTTCTCTACCATAGCCTGAAAATCCATAAATTCCATAAGTATCTCCAAGAGTTTCTAAAGAATTAACTAAAAGTGAAATTCCTTCTTTTTCTACATCAACTATTCTTTTATAAGATCTTCTAATACCATCTGTCCTTCTAGATCTTAGCCATGCCATATATTCAACTGGATCATCAGGAGCACCCCATTCATCTGATGATTTTTTTGTATCATCAATTGCTTCCGCTGTAGATGCTGACAAATCTAGCAAAAACGCAACAGCTACAGAACGTTCATGTTTATTTCTTCTCCAATATAATTTTTCATCTGGGGTAATTCCTGTCTTCAAATCAATTACCGCCTCTAATACAGCGTCTAAATCATGTTCTTCACCATCGATCAGCCTTTTTTGCTTTCTATACATTTCAGGTATAAAGAGTTCAAACTGTTTCTTAATTTGAAAGAGAAGATGTGAATTATCATTTAGAGTTTTTTTGTAAAATTCTGAATCACCATCAGGCATAACCTTTTCATTAATCATACACCAATTATTTTTATATTCATTAGCTCTAAAATCCCATTCATCATAAGTAAAAGTGCCATCTTCTGTAGCACTTAATGGACCTCCATCTTCATCAACATGTTGCAAAGTGCCTGAATCATTTTGATTGTTTTCAATATCTCTATTACTTAATTCTTTCATAAGATTTTCGATAACGTCTGATAATTTGGAATTATCTGATTCTTCCATATTTTGATCAAATTCCTCTATTTCGGGAGAATTTTTAAGCATCTCTTCAAGTTGCTCTTGTGTAATTGGTTCATTTGTGTCTAAGTCGTCAAATTCATTTTCAGAGTATTCCATTTGAGATAAAAGTTGCGATAATTCTGGTTTAAATTCACCTCTATAATCAATATCTTGTGGGGAAGAATATTCATTATCAAGTTCATTGCTTTCGAAATTTTCAGGATTATCTGAAGACTCATCAAGATTATCATTAGATTGATTAAATTCAGAAAATAAACTCTGAATTATTTGCTCTTCTTTATAATTTTCGTCTTCTAATTGATCATTAGTTTCATCCGCATTAAATTCCTCAAATTCATCTTCATCTATTTGTTCATTTTTTATTTCATTTAATATATGATATGCTCTTATAGTGGCTTCGGCAGAATCTTCTACAGTTGCTTTATTTGAAGCAATAGTTTTAATTAAATGTCTTAATTTTTTTGCCTCATTTGAATATTCGGTCGGAACATATAAGTTGGAATTTTGACCCAGACTAATTCTGATAAGGAATTCAACTAGCGATTCTCTAACAGGCAAATCTTTTATTTGAGGTCTATTTGCTAATGCTGAATCACGTATATCTGTATAAATATTTATGATCCCTAGATATTCTGAAAAAATATGAGAATCTACTCTGGTACTTTCAAATATGGTAAAAATATCAAGACTAAGCTTTTTATCATTGAAAATATCAAAAAACTTACTGAGATCGGTCAAATAATCATTACTTAACATTTTTTTATTAATTGTTTCATTTATTCTTAAATTTTCAAAAAAGTTAGATGATTTCTTGAAGTCAAAATCAAAAGAACCAAACTCAATATGCCCAATTTGATGAGTAGAAATAACCTTTAAAAATCCAAAATTTTCCTCTTTTGACAGATATCGATTTACTATGGATGGCATAAAAATAGTAGAGCCTTCAGTTGTAGCTAATTCATCCCCAAACCATCCTATATTTTTTTCTGCTAATTGAGAAGACTCTTTTACTTCAATTTGCCTACCTGTTAGTGCTAATGAATAATTTCTTATTATGTCCTTAACTTTAGAAAGTTCAATACTTGAGGATAAAGAATCAATTATTTCTCTAGACTCTTTAGACTTTAAAGTAAAAAAATCATTAATAAGTTCTATATTTTGATTTTCAGAATTCTTAATTCCATGAGAATGCCATGAACTAATTTGTTGAAAATTAATTTTTTCTAATAAAATGGGTACGACATCAAAAAAATCATTACAAGATTTCGGATCGATTGTTGATAATGATTTTGCCATATTAAAAAAAAGATCTTTGTCTTCGTTATTTATTTTAGATACAATAGAACTAGTTTTTTTCATAGTATCAATAGGATTAATATTTCCTGTCACTAATAATTTACGAGATAGATTTAGAATTTGATTTCTATTAAAAGCTTCCACCTCAATCATATAAGCGTTTATTGTTTCAAAAATCATCTTAATATCTTTCCAAGATTTTTCAGATGAATCTAATAAAAGATTTATCACTTCTCCTGAATCATTGTCTAATTTTTCAAATAAAGAAATTGATAGTTCTAATGAGTCAATAGCTAAATCATAAGATCTTTTTGATAAATTATTTAGAAATTCTGCATATTTAGCCCATTCTTCGAAACTGATATATTCCATAAGTAATGGAGTTGCTTCAAAAAATTTCGAAGAAAGTTTTGCTGATTTCCATGTTCCTTTATATAACTTGCTTGATAAATTAGCCCAGTCATCAAGGTGCCTTGGCCTAATTCTTAGCATTGATTTAGGAGATGATAAAAAATAAGATTTAGCTACATCTATTGATAATTTAGTTAGCCTTTTACCTATTTTTGTCCATGAAATAAACTGGGCAGATGGTAAATGTCTTTGAACATCTGTTGAAGAATTAAAATAATCAATAGAAACTTCCCATGATCTTGGAGAAAGTTTACAAATATCTAATCCTTCAGAAGCCCATATTTCAAGAGTTTCAAGTGACAACCTTGTAGATAATTTTTCATGAGAATTAAGAAAAGAAGAAGCAACTTCTGAAGGGAAAGATTCTAAATATTTTTTATATTTTTCTTGTAAAGTTTCTATTTTTTTTCTCCTTCCAATATGGGATTAAAAATATTAGTAATTATTTTGGCAGATGCTCCCCAAATAATTTTTCCTTTATAGGTAAATGCGTCGCTTTTTCTAAAATTATTATTTTCATAGAATGTTATTTCTCTTTTATATTTATTTTCCAAAAAAACTTCAATAGGAATACTCATAACATCAGAAACCTCATACTTATTTAATTGTAATTTATCCTTAGTAAATTTATTTATCATTCCTAAAAAAGGCCAAATAGTAAAACCTGTAAATGTATTTACCGGTTTCATCCTAAGCCAATACTTTATACTAGATTTATCTATGCCTATTTCTTCTGTAACTTCTCTGAATGCTGTCTCCATAAGATTATTATCAGAAAACTCAAACTTACCACCGGGAAATGCCCATTCACCTGAATGATTTTTAAGATTTTTTGAACGCTTAATCATAAGCACTTCGGGTGTATTTTTTTGATTATGAAACAAAACCATCACAGAAGAAGAAGATTTATCTATAATTTCATCTTTTGGTTGATCAATTTTTTTACTTAATTCAGTCTTAAGTTTTTCCATTGAAGTAAACATTAAAATAATTAAGCAAAAATTGATGTAACAACTTCATCAATACTTCTCTGTATTTGAAAATCATCAGTTATACCCCATGTAACTGATACTTGACAGGCACGCCTTTCAGGAACACCATCTTGTATTAATTTCCCGGCGTATATTAACATTCGGGTACTTGCACCTTCTTCAAGACCATGCTCTCTTAGGTTTCTAATTTTAGAGCCTAATTTTGCAAGTCTTTCAGCTACTTCAGATTCACATCCAGATTCATGCATAATAATTTTAGCCTCACGTTCTTCATCAGGAAAATCGAACTCTAACGCTACAAATCTTTGGCGTGTGCTATGTTTTAAGTCTTTCAATGCATTTTGATAGCCTGGATTGTATGAAACAACTAATAAAAACCCAGGTGCTGCATCAATAACAGTTCCTAATTTATCTATTGTCAAAGATCTTCTATGATCAGTTAATGGATGAATAATAACTGTTGTATCTTTTCTGGCCTCTACTACCTCATCTAGATAACAAATACCGCCAACTTTTACAGCTCTGGTCAATGGTCCATCAATCCATCTAGTTCCATTTGCATCAAGCAAATATCTACCAACCAAATCACTTGCATTAAGATCTTCATGGCAAGCAACAGTGATTAATGGTAACTTCTCTGTATTTGAAATATTCTTTTTTATGCTTGAGTTGCTTAATTTCCAGGCCATATACTCAACAAATCGGGTTTTCCCAGTTCCCGTTGGTCCTTTTAGTAAAACTGGTACTCTTTGCTTATAGGCAGATTCGAAGATTTCAACTTCATCAGAAGTTGAAACATAAAAAGGTTCTTCAGTGATATGAAAATTTTCTATATCCTGTTGAACAAAATTCTGTTCATTTGTCATAGGTTTTCCTCAAGACTTTTTTAAATCAAATGATTTATTTTGATTATAAATAATTTTATAGATTTATTAAGTTGTTTTTTGAAAAATATTTTACTTTTTTTTCTAATTCGGAATAAGAAAAGTTATTATCGATTATAAAATCAGATAAGTTTCTCCTATATTTGGAGGATGATTGATTTTTCATTCTCATCAAAATATCTGATCTTGAAAGATTAGAGCGTTTGATTGTCCTAGAAATACATATTTCTCTATTAGCTTCAACGGTTAATACAAAATCACACAATTTGTCCCAACCTGCTTCATATAGCTTTGAAGCTTCAATTATTGTAATATTATCTTTTACTATATCCTTTTTGACCTGTTGAAAAGCTATCGGCCATATGAATTTTTCAAATTTATTTAAAGCCTCTAAATCATTAAATAATATATTGGCTAATTTTTGTTTATTTATAGGAAATTTTTTTAGGCATTTGTCTATATGAATATCAAAGTTTATTTTGCAAAATTTTATTACCTTAAAATCTTCCAGAAGTAAATTATTAACAATTTCATCAGATTTGATTTTAGTAATATTTTTTGATTCTATTAATCTTAATACCGAAGATTTGCCCGAACCAATACCACCAGTTACACCTAATATTCTCATTGAAAATCCATAATTTTAATATTAATATATTTAAAATATATCTTTTTGTTAATTTTAGCAAAAATATAGATAAAAAATATTTTTAGGATATCTAGTTATGAGAAATAAAAAAAGAAGGATAAAAAAACATAAGAATCAACTAGATAGTGAAGGTATATCTATAGATGTTCATGGTTATAGATATAGGGATGCTGAGTTAAAAATTCTTAATCATATTGATGAGGTTTATTATTCAAATTTACATTATGTCAGAGTTATTCACGGACATGGAGAAGGAACACTAAAATCCTTAGTTCGGAAAATAATGAAAGAAAGTAACAAAATTAAAAGTTATCAAGCAGTTGAAGGAGATGCAGTAACTATCGGAGAGGTAGAATTTTTGGAACAAAATTAAAAAACTATGAATCTATTTGATATACAAAGCAATAAATTGTCAAAACAATATTCACCCTTATCTTCAAGAATAAGACCGACAAAATTGAGAGATATATATGGGCAAAAACACCTGATAACTGAAGGTAAGTTTTTGTATGAGGCAATTAAAAATAACAATGTACCTTCTATGATATTTGTTGGGCCTCCAGGTTGTGGAAAAACTACACTAGCCAAAATAATATGCGATGAATCAAATAATTATATGGGAGAAATTAGTGCTGTATCATCAGGAGTAAAAGATATAAGAAATTTTGCAAAAAAAGCAAAAGATAAATTAGGCGAAAATGGAATTCAATCAACTTTATTTATTGATGAAATTCATAGATTTTCTAAATCTCAGCAAGATGCATTATTGCCTTATGTAGAAAATGGAAATTTCAAGATAATTGGAGCTACTACTGAAAATCCATCATATTCAATTATTAATCCCCTTCTTTCTAGAATAAAGCTTTGTTATTTAGAAAAACTAAGTGATGATGAAATAAAAAAATTACTCACAGATACTGTAATAAATAAAGATCACGGAATAGAAAATTTACAAAAAGCTATTACTGATGATTTGCTTGAAATTATCACGAATTATTCTGGAGGAGATGCTAGATTCGCACTGAATTCCTTAGAAATTTGCTTAAATCATGCTAACAATACTAAAACTAACTTAACTAAAAAAAATATAGAAGAAATTCTTGAAAAAAATATTTACTATGATAAAAGTGATGATTATCATTATCACCTCATTTCAGCTTTTATAAAATCAATGAGAGGCTCTGATCCAAATGCAGCAATCTATTATTTAGCAAGAATGATTGCCGGAGGTGAAAATCCTGAATTCATAGCTCGTAGACTTATTATTTTTGCTAGCGAGGATATTGGGCTAGCAAATCCACAAGCATTAAATTTGGCTACATCAACTTTATATGCAGTGAAAAATATTGGTATGCCAGAAAGTAGAATAATTTTAGCTGAAACCACAATTTACCTTGCTTCTTCACAAAAATCTAACTCTTCTTATAAATCGATCGACTTAGCGTTAAGTCATGTAAAAAATTCACCAGATGAAAAAATACCAATACATTTATTAAACTCTATTACAGAATTAGATAAGAAAAAAAATTTTGGTAAAAATTATAATTACCCACATGATTTTCCTGGAAATTTTGTAAAAGAAAATTACTTGCCTAAGAAAATAAAAAATAAAATTTTCTATGAACCTAAAGAGGTAGGTATTAAAAAATCAATTAAGGATAGAATTAGCAAACTTTGGGATAGTTAAACCAAAATTTAATTTTTTAATATTTTTGCTATAGATAAAAGAAAATGTTCACAATCTTTTTTTGAAATATCATGATGGGTTACTACTCTAAAATTATCCTTAGAAGGGTTTATAATAATATTTTTTTTCATCAGTTCAGAAACTAATATTTTACTTTTGTTTGAATATTCTTTAGACAAATTAAATCTAACAATATTTGTTTGAATATTTTCAGGATCTATTAATACTCCTTTTATATTAGAAAGACCTTCAGCCAAAAATCTTGCATTTAAATGATCTTCAGCTAATCTATCTACCATAGTATCTAAAGCTAATATACCTGGTGCAGCAATAACACCTACTTGCCTCATTCCTGAGCCTAAGATTTTTCTCCATCTTCTACATTCTTGAATAAATTCTCTGCTTCCTACTATTATTGAGCCGATTGGGCAACATAATCCTTTAGATAAACAAAATGTTACAGAATCAAAATAACTTGCTATTTTTTTTGGCTTAACACCTAAATATATACTGGCATTGAATAATCTTGCACCATCTAAATGTAATAATAATGAAAGTACTCTTGCTTGTGAGGTAATTAATTCTAATTCGGTTAAGTTTATTACCTTACCTCCAGCCATATTATGAGTATTTTCTAGTGCAAGCATTTTTGTTTTTGGTTTATGATAATCATCTGATTTTTTGGCATTTTGAAGATCATTAATATCTAATGATCCAGTGTTATCATTAGGTATTGGAAATAGTGACGTACCTCCAATGATCATTGTACTACCAGCCTCATAATTATAAATATGACTCATATCTCCTACAATGACTTCATCTCCTCTATTGGTCTGTGCCAAAATAGATATAAGATTCCCTTGTGTACCTGATGTTACTATTAAAGCATCTTCTTTTCCTAAAAGTTCAGCAGCTTTTTCTTGAAGTTGATTCGCAGTTGGATCATCCTGATAAACATCATCTCCCAACTTAGAGTAACTTATAGCATTCAACATTTCTTTTGTTGGTCTTGTAACTGTATCACTTCTTAGATCAACTAAATTCATAAATTTCACCTAATATTCTAATTCATATAATTAATATTTAAAATATAATTCACATATGAAAAATAAAAAACAAACAATTTTTACAAAGAATTTTCTTAATTCATATTTTCTTATACTAACATTATTTATTCTATCTTTAGATCAGATTTCAAAATATATTGTAATACAAAACTTAAAATTAGGTGAGTCCATACCAAATAGTGGTATTTTTAGATTAACTCATGCTCAAAACACCGGTACTGCTTTCTCTTTGTTCCAAAATCAAACAGATATATTAACAATCGTTTCCTTTGTTGCTATAGTGTTGATAATATTTATTTATCTATCTATAGAAAAACCTTCAAAATACGTTTATTTATCGTATGGATTATTATTTGGTGGAGCTTTTGGAAATTTAATTGACAGAGTTAGATTAGGCTATGTTACCGATTTTTTTGATGTTGGGGTTTGGCCTATATTTAATATTGCTGATTCAGCAATATCTATAGGTATTATAATCATGTTATTTAACTATATAATTTATAGCAAAAAAAATGAACAAAATTAAGATTAATTCCTCGTATGATGCAAGATTAGATTCATATATTTCTGATGAACTAAATGGTAAATTTTCAAGAAACCATATAAAAAATCTAATAAAAAGTGGTAGAGTATCAGTTAATGGAAAAAATGTAACGAAACCATCAAAAATCATAAAGATTAACAGTGAAATTTTAATCTCTGATCATATTTTAGAAGAAAATATTCCTCATAACTCCCCACTACCAAATATAGAGAATATAAATATTAATGTTTTATACGAGGACTCATTTATTGCTATTTTAGATAAACCAGCATTTATCTCAATGCATCCAGGAAATGGAAAAAGAAAATTTAATATATCTGATTTCATACAAATAAAATGGCCAGATATAAATAATGTTGGAGAAAATAATAGGAGAGGAATAGTCCACAGATTAGATAAAGATACAAGCGGACTAGTAATAATAGCCTTAAAAAAAATATCTTATGAAAAACTAATTGAAATGCAAAAAATTAGAAAGATAAAAAAATCTTACTATGCTTTGGTAAATGGTCACCCGAAAAAAGAAAAAGGTATTATTGATGCACCAATAGGTAGAAATCCTAAAAATAGAATAAAACAAGATATAATTTATGGTGGAAAGCAAGCTATTACAGAGTATGAAATAATTAAAAAATATGATAATTTCTCTCTTTTAGAAATAAAAATTAAAACTGGAAGAACACATCAAATTAGAGTGCATATGAAAGCTATAGGGCACCCTGTAGTTGGAGATAAAAAATATAACAATTTTAGTCATAATATAAAAAGACAATTTCTTCATGCGTATAATATAAAATTCAAACATCCCATAAATGATAAAATATTAGATATAAGCTCAGAAATACCTAGAGATTTGAATGAGTTTCTAAAAAATTTATCTTAGACATGAGATCAATATGAATAATGTAAGAGTAAGATTTGCACCCAGCCCAACAGGGATACCACATATTGGGAACATCAGAACTGCTTTATTTGCTTGGATATTTGCAAAAAAACATCATGGAACTTTTATTCTGCGCATTGAAGATACTGATCAAAATAGATATGACCCCAACTCAGAATTAGCAATAATCGAATCATTGAAGTGGTTAGGATTAGAATGGGATGAAGGGCCAGAAATAGGCGGAAATTACGGCCCATATAGACAATCAGAAAGAAAAAGTATTTATGTTGAAGTAGCTGAAAAATTAATAGAATCGGGAAAAGCTTATTATGATGATACAACTCCGGAACAACTAAAAGAATTAAGACAATCTCAAAAAAAACAAAAGTTACCCCCAAGATATGATGGAAGAGGCAGGTATAGAACTAAAGAAGAAATTGAAAAATCAAGAGATATGGGATTACCAATAACGGTAAGGCTAAAAGTACCAGATACAGGTAAAATCTCTTTTGTTGATACTATCAGAGGAAAAATTGAAGTAGATGCAAGAGAGATAGATGATTTTGTTATTTTGAAGTCAGATAACATGCCAACATATCATCTTGCCCATGTAGTTGATGACTACCTAATGCGTATAAGCCATGTGATCCGAGCAGAAGAATGGATATCAAGTACTCCTAGACACATATTAATTCATCAAGCATTGGAATATGATTTACCAAAATATGTTCATGTACCCTTAATATTAGGTAGTGATAAGTCAAAATTAAGTAAAAGGCATGGTGCTACTTCAGTTCTTGAATATAAAAAGGAAGGATTCATAAATGATGCATTGTTTAACTTTCTTTCATTATTAGGTTGGTCTCCTGGAGATGATAAAGAACTATTAAGTAAAAATGAAATTATTTCAGAATTTCAACTAAACAAAATCAATTCTTCATCAGCAATTTTTGATCTAAATAAATTAGAATGGATGAATGGAGTCTATATAAGAGGTTATAGCGATGAGAAGATCATTGAGGAAGTCATCCCAATATTAGAAAGTAAAGATAAGTCCATAGGTCTCCCTAAAAGGGTAAAAAGACCTCTTGATAAAAAATACTTAGCCAAAATAGTCCCACTTGTAAAAGAGAGAATTAGAACATTAAATGAAATAACTGAGCTGATTGATTTTTTTTATGAAGAAAATATAACAAATACAAAAGAAAATATAATTATAAAAAAAATGAACGATAAAGATAGTATAAAAATCTTAAATAAATCAATTGATATTTTGAACAATACTAAATCATTTAATAGTCAGTCACTAGAAACTAATTTTAGAAATCTTGTAGAAATCGAAAAAGTTAAGCCTGGACAATTGTTCACCTCATTGAGATACGCCCTATCAGGGAAAAAAATTGCTCCACCTTTATTTGAAACCATGGAAGTTTTAGGAAAAGAAAAATGCTTACAAAGAGTTTCAGCTGCTATTACCCTACTTACATAAATAAAACTATTGACCTTGATATATACTAATCTTTATACTTGTAATTTATATAATAAATAAAATAATGGAAACATATGGTTGAAGTAAAAATTAATGATGGTGAAAATTTCGAGGGATTTCTAAGAAGATTCACCAAAAAAGTTCAGCAAGAATCTATAATTTCGGAAGCTAGAAGACGACAACATTTTGAGTCTGCTAGCGTTGTAAGAAAAAAGAATGCTGCAACAAAAAAAAGAAAGAGTATGAAAACTACTCAAAAAAATATGTAATTTATATTTTTTTCAAATTAGCACCATTAATTGGTGCTTTTTTAGTTTAATAACCTTTTTATTTCATGATAATTTTATTGGGAGATAGGAAAATTAGTCCTATAAGGAGTATATTTTGAATATAGGTATAGTTGTTTTTCCGGGCACATGGAGTGAAAAAGATTGTTTTTATTCACTTTCAAATATAAATAAACAGTTCTGTGAATTTATTTGGCATAAAGATGAAGATATAAATTTAGAAAATTTTGATGCAATTGTACTACCAGGAGGATTTTCGTACGGGGACTTCTTGAGATCTGGCTCAATTGCTAGTTTATCTCCAATAATGAAAAAGATCAAGATATATGCAGATGAAGGTAATCCTATCATAGGAATTTGTAATGGTTTCCAAATTCTTTGCGAGTCTAATCTGCTACCTGGAACTTTAATAAGAAATAATAATTTACAATTTCGTTGTGAGTGGTCAAACATAAAAGTTACTAATGATGAAACTATTTTTACTTCTTCAATTAAAAAAAATGAAATTCTTTCAATACCTATTTCACATGGTGAAGGAAATTACTATGCAGATAAAAAAACAATTGATGAGTTAGAAAATAACAATCAAATAATTTTTCGATACTCAGATGATAAAGGTTATATAGACCAATTTTCTAACCCTAATGGATCTATAAACAACATAGCAGGAATAATTAATAAAGAAGGAAATATCCTAGGAATGATGCCTCATCCTGAAAAAGCATGTGAAGAAATAATAGGAGGAGCTGATGGTAATTTAATTTTTCAATCATTAATTAATTCTTATAATAGGCCAGTTTAATGAATATAAACAAAGAAATTTTAGATGAAATAGCTATTTCCAAATTTGAATATGAAGAAATAGTAAATAAATTGAAAAGAGAGCCAAGCCGACTGGAGCTTGGTTTATTTGGCGCTTTATGGTCTGAACACTGTGGCTATAAACATACAAAAAAATTATTAAAAAAATTATCAGATAATTCGAACGATTTACCAGTAAAATTAGGAGCAGAAAATGCAGGTGTTATTGATATAGGAAATAACATTTCAATAGTTATGAAAATTGAATCACATAACCATCCATCTGCAATTGAACCTTTTCAAGGTGCTGCGACAGGTGTTGGAGGAATAATAAGAGATATATTTGCCATGGGAGCAAGACCAGTAGCAATACTTAATTCCTTGAGATTCGGTCTTCCAGAAAACAAAAAAAATAAATACATAATTAATGGTGTGGTAGCTGGAATATCACATTATGGTAATTGTATTGGCATACCAAATGTCGGAGGTGAAGTATATTTTTCTAAGACATATGAAGGCAATCCATTAGTAAATGCTATGTGTGTAGGTATTATTAAAAACAATAAAATAATGAGTGCAAAAGCAGATCAGCCTGGTGATTTATTAGTTTTAGTTGGTTCTGAAACAGGAAGAGATGGGATTCATGGAGCATCAGGTCTTGCCTCAAAAACATTCAAAGAACAAGATGAGCTAAGATCTGCAGTTCAAGTTGGAAATCCTTTTCTTGAAAAAATACTTATTGAATCATGTTTAGAAGCAATCAAACTTGAAGAAGTTGTTGGGTTACAAGATTGCGGAGCAGCAGGAATAACATCAGCTGCAATAGAAATGGCTGAGAGATCGAAGCTAGGACTTATGATTGATGTTTCTAAGATTCCTCAAAGAGAGTCTCAAATGAATGCATATGAATTAATGCTTTCTGAATCCCAAGAAAGAATGCTTTTATCCATTAAATCTAATGGTTTTAGTAAAGTTAAAAATATTTTTGATAAATGGGACATAAAATGTGAAATTATTGGTAAGTTTATACATAAATCTAGTATTGATATTTATAAAGCTGAAAAAAAACTCTCTTCAACACCTGTTTCAGCGTTAACTAATCCACCATTGTATGACTTAAGTACTAATAAGCCTAATTGGTTAAGCATTCTTCAAAAAACAGACTTAAATAAAATAGATTTACCTTCTGAATCACCTAAGGATATTTTATTACAAATAATAACCTCGCCTAATATTGCATCCAAAAAAACTATATTTAGACAATATGATCATCATGTACAAACAAATACCGTTGTTGAGCCTGGGGGTGATGCATCACTACTAAGAATTAAGGGATCTAGTAAAGGTATATCTCTATCAACTGATAGCAATGGAAAAAAAATCTACCTTGACCCCAAGGTTGGGACACAAATTGCAGTTGCAGAAGCATGTAGAAATATATCATGTACTGGAGCGAAACCCGTAGCATTAACCGACGGATTAAATTTTGGAGACCCTGAAAAAGAAGATGTACAATATCAACTCAACGAATCAATTGAGGGATTAATTCAAGCATCAAAATGGTTTTCTACTCCTGTTATTTCTGGTAATGCAAGTCTATATAATGAATCAAATGGTAATTCAATATACCCCACAACAATCATAGGAGGTATAGGAATAATTGATGATGCTAACAATCATGTTAATATAAAATTTAAGAATGATGGAGACTTAATAGTGGTTTTGGGGCATTCGACTGTATGGGGTGTAACTAATGACCTATCAGGTAGCGAATATTTAGAGACAATTCACAAAAGAGTGTAAGGCCAACCAAAAATAGATCTAGATTTAGAATTAAAGACACAAAAATTATGCCGCTTGGGAATAAAAAATAAAATTATCAAATCAGCACATGATGTTTCAGATGGTGGAGTAGCAGTTAATATTATAGAAAGCTGTATTTCAGGAGAAATAGGTGCCAATATAAATGAAGAAATTATTAACAGATGGGACGCGGCATTGTTTGGTGAAACACAATCAAAAATAATTGTAAGTATATCGCCATATGACATAAATGAATTAACGATTTTGGCAAATCAAAATAGTGTTCCCATAAAAACTGTAGGTAAAGTGGGAGGAGATTCAATTGTATTTTCTAACTTGATATCAATTACTTTAGAAGAAGTTGCAAAAAAATGGGATACATCTTTAGAAAACTTATTGAATTAAAATTATGAAAACATCAAAAATTTCTATAAAAGATGTAATTAAGAATTATGAAAGTATTTTATTTGACTCATACGGAGTATTATTTGACGGTTTAAAGCCAATAGACGGATCAATTGAACTCATTAATCACCTAAATAAAATTAATTATAATTATTTTATCCTAACAAATGATGCTTCAATAACTGATGAAGAAAGATCAAAAATTTTTATTAATCAAGGACTTAATATTTCTAGAGAAAAAATTATTTCCGCTGGATCATTAATATTCAACCTAATAAAAAAAGAAAATTTCTTTGAAAAAAAATGTTTTGTATACGGCACAAAGAGCATAAAAAATGACTTAAGAAATAAAGGTATAAAATTATTAAGAAACAGTGAAATTGAAAAAGCAGAAATAATAATTTTTTCTGATGTTGAAAAATGGCCAACAATTGAGAATTTAAATAAATTACTTAACTTCTTTTATAAAAAATATTCTGAAAAAAAATTCATTAAAATTATTTTACCTAATCCTGATATAATTTACCCAATTGGTAACGAGCATTTCAACTTTGGAGCTGCAGCTTTTATAGATATGTTAGAACAAGCAATATTTAGAATTTTTGGTAAAAATATACAATATAAAGTAATAAGACTTGGAAAACCTTATGAAATGATTTTTGAAATCGCCAAAAGCAGGTGTAAATCTAATAAAATAATTATGATAGGTGATCAATTGGAAACTGATATACTTGGTGCAAACAATGTAAAAATTGACTCTGCATTAGTCACAACTGGAATTAATACCACAAAGAAAAAAATTACTATAGATAAAACAGCAAAAAATTTATTACCGAAGTTTATACTTGAATCTATAAGGTTATAACTATGCCTACATACATTTATAAATGTGAAATAAAAAAATGTCCAAACGAAATTTTTGAAGTTATCAGAAGTTTTACGGATTCAACAGAAGTTAAGTGTCCTAAATGTGATGTTGTAGCTGCTAGACAAATCACCTCTCCTACAGTAATTTATAAAGGATCTGGCTTTTATACTACTGATTATGGAAGTGGTTCTAAAAATACTAATAGTTCACCAAATAAGAGCAACAACAAATCAAAAAAGCCTAATAATAAATCTAATAAAACGAACAAAAATGAATGAGATTTTTAATTCAGAAAGTTAGCTCAGCGGAAGTATCCGTTGAAAAGAATATTATTGGAAAAATTGAAGATGGTCTTTGTGTTTTTGTGGGATACAAAAATAATGACACTATTGAAGACATAAATTATTTAGTTAATAAACTAGTTAATATGAGAATTTTTCCAAATGAAAATAAAACAAAATATTTCGATAAAAGTATACTTGAAACAAAATATAAAATTTTATTAATAAGCCAATTTACCCTTTATGCAGATAACAAAAAGGGAAGAAGACCGTCATTTTTATTAGCTGCAAAATCAGAAATTGCTAAAAATTTATACAAAACTACAATAGAACTTATGAGATCATATAACATACCTTTAGAAACTGGAAAATTTCAAGCAATGATGGAAATAAAATTAGTTAATATCGGGCCAACTACAATAATGATAGATTCTGATGACAAAAACTATACTAGTTGATCATAATCCAAAGAAATATCCAATGATGCAAAAGAGTGAGTAATAGCACCAACAGAAATCATATCTACTCCTGTTTTTGCAATTTCTAAAATATTATCCTTTGTAATTCCTCCAGATGCCTCAAGTTTTGATCTACCTGAATTAATCATAACTACTTCTTTCATATCATTAATTGACATATTGTCTAGCATTATAATATCTGCTCCGGCTTCTATTGATTCAATAGCATCTTTTATAGATTCAGTCTCAATTTCAATTTTAATCTCTGAAGAAATACCATCTCTTACCAACTTAATTATTTTTGTTAGACTATAACCATCATTTAGAAGGGCTTCTATATGATTATCCTTAATTAGTACAGCCTCAGCAAGATTAATACGATGATTAGTGCCACCGCCCATTTTTACAGCATACTTATCTAACATTCGATATCCAGGAGTAGTTTTTCGTGTATCAACTAATTTAGCAGATGTAGAACTAATATATTTTACTAGTTTATTTGTTTCCGTTGAAATTCCGGACATCCTTTGTATAAAATTGAGTGCAACTCGTTCGGACGAAAGTATTGATGCCATTTTTCCAGAAACATTAGCTATTTTTTCATTTACAAAAACATCTTCACCGTCAGTTTTATAATTTTTAAAAATAATAGTGTTGTCATAAAGCTCAAAAACCCTTTTTACAATATTAATTCCAGAAATCACCCCTTGAGATTTAGCAACTAAATTACAAGATGAGGATATATTTGGATCTAATAGAGTATTAGTTGTAATATCATCAAATGCAGAATCTTCATTAAATGACATTGTTATTAAATCGTCAATATATGATGACGATAGATTTATTATTTCAGATTCATACTTATGATTAAAAAAAGGTAATCCCATTTAAGCTCTATAGCCACCCAAGGCAAGCATTCTTTCAAGTGCTATACTTGCATTATATTTCTTCTCATCATCAACCTTTATTCGATTGATTGCTCCCCCTGCCATAATCCCTTCTAATACCCATAGTAAATAGGCAGGATGGATTCTATACATTGTAGCGCAAGGACAAATAACTGAGTCTAAGCAAAAAATTTCCTTATCAGGATTATCTTTGGCAAGTCTATTAACCATATTAATTTCAGTTCCAATTGCCCAGCTTGAACCAGGGGCGGATTTAATAACTGTATCCAATATTAACTCTGTTGAACCATTTATGTCTGCAGCCTGAACAACCTCGTTGGTACATTCAGGATGAACAATTATTTTTGTATTTGGCTTATTTTTCCTAACATTATTAATTTGCTCAACAGAAAATCTTGTATGTACTGAACAATGACCCTTCCATAAAATTACTTTAGAATTTAATATTTCTGCATCATCCAAGCCGCCATTTTTTTTATAAGGATCCCATACTGAAATTTCTGAGTCGTTTATACCAAAAGCTTTAGCAGTGTTTCTACCCAGATGTTGATCAGGTAAAAATAGAATTTTTTCACCCTTATCAAAAGCCCATTCAAATGCCTTCATAGCATTAGATGAGGTACATACTATTCCTCCATTTTCTCCACACAGTGATTTTATATCTGCAGATGAGTTCATATACGTTATTGGGATAATATTAGATTTTCTATTCAAAACAATTTCTATCTGAGACCATGAGTTTCTAACATCAACAAACTTAGCCATATCTGCCATTGAACAACCAGCGGCTAAATTAGGAAGAATAATATTCTGGTCATCAGAAGTTAGTATATCTGCTGTTTCTGCCATAAAATGAACACCACAGAAAATTATCCACTTTGCTTCATTGTTTTCAGAAGCTATTTTTGAGAGTTTATATGAATCTCCAGAAACATCAGAATACTTAAAAACATCATCTCTTTGATAATGGTGACCTAAAACAAGAGCTTTTGAACCTATTTCAGATCTAGCAAATTTAATACCTTCATCTAGCTCTTCAGGTGTAAGCTTAAGATACCTTGTAGGGATTTTTTGCCATCTGACACCAGAGTTGAATTCTTCTTCAAGTGTTTTAGTTCTTAGATTACCTTCAGTCTGGCAAAAAGCTGATTGTTCCAACTCAGTTATAGGTACAATATTTTTGTCAGAGAACAAAGTTGTCATACTTTAATTTCCTCAAATTTATTAAGTTGATTTTTTATAACATCAGCAGATAATGACCATGAAGAATAATCAGTAATCTTTACATCCATCATCTTTCCTATTATTGAATCATCTAATAGTTTATTTAAATTATTATTTAAGTAAACTATTTTATCTGTTCTTGTTCTTCCGTGCATCACTCCTCTCTTACGTCCTTCGACAAGAATTTGATAATTTTTTGCTAACATCTTTGAATTTAGAGATTTTTGAATGTTTTTTTGGAGTTCATCTACAAGATTAAGTCTCTCTTTTTTTGTACTTCGATCAATATTATCTGGTAATTTTCTTGATGCATATGTTCCATTTCTGTTTGAGTACGCTGCGACATGTACTTTATCAAATTGTACTTTTTTTAATAGATTAATAGAATTTTGAAACTGTTCATTCGTTTCATTTGGAAATCCTACAATAAGGTCAGTTGTTAAGCTTATGTCGGGAATTTTATTTTTTATAAAATCAATTTTCTTTAAATATTGGGTTACAGTATAACCTCTTCTCATATTAACTAGAACTGTGTTGTCTCCTGCTTGTACAGGTAAATTGATATTTTCACAAACCTTTGGTAAATCAGCAACTAAATTGATTATTCTTCTCGACATATCATTTGGATGAGAAGTAAGAAATCGAATTCTTTCTAAACCCTTAATTTCATGTATTTTTTCAACTAAATCAGCTAAATCTAAGCGTTGTTTTAGGTCATGACCATACGAATCAACATTCTGTCCTAGTAGAGTGACTTCTTTTAAGCCTCTATCAACCATGATATCGATTTCATCGTATATCTCAGATAAATCACGACTAGTTTCTTTTCCCCTTCTAAAAGGAATAATACAAAATGTACAAAATTTATTGCAGCCATGCACTATGGGTACAAAAGCAGAAATTTTTGGAGAAATCGGTGCTAAGTCAGACAAACAACCTTCCATATCTTTATTGAATCTGACAGATAGCAAATCTAATATCGGGTAAAATTCCTGAGGGCGAGCCCAAAGATCTACGTGTGAAAATCTTTTTTTTAATAATGACGAATCAGGACCTACCATACAACCCATAACAACTATGATTTTTTCTGGTGATTTAGTTTTGATTTTTCTTAATTTACCTAAAAAACCTGTTGTTGTGTCTTCGGCTGACTGACGAACAACGCAAGTATTAACAACTATAATAGATGATTCTTCGTAAGAATTCTTTGACTCGAAACCCATCTTTACAAGACTAGATGAAAGTTTCTCTGAATCAGAAACATTCATTTGGCAACCCACTGTAGATATGTTGAAAGATGTCATATATATATTTATTTTTTTATTTCTTTAATTTTACCGATAATATGAAAATTATAAAATAAAAAACTATAAATATAATAAAAAAGTTATATTTTTTTTATTATGAATGTATAATTTCATACTTATGACAAAAAATATAAAAGCGTTAAGAGTAGGTTTTATAGGAACTGGTGCAATTTGTTCTCTAATTACTAGAGAAATTGAATCAGGAAAAGTAGGTAATGTAGAAATTCTAGCTTTATACGATACCGATTCTCTAAGAGCAAAAAATTTATATAACCAGTTAATGTCAGATCCTCGTTTATATACTTCTATTGACGATCTAGCCAAAGATTCCGATATTGATCTAGTAATAGAATGTGCTTCTCCTATTGCTGTAGTAAAAAGTGCCGAAATAGTCCTTAGAGCTAATAAAAATATTTTAATAATGAGCTCAGGAGCATTGTTAGACAAAAGTTATTTATCTAAGCTTGAAAAAATTGCTAATAAAAATAATAAAAAAATATATATTCCTTCTGGAGCAGTCGGTGCAATCGATACATTAAATTCCCTAGTAGGTTTATTAGAAGAAGTTTCGATTATCACAACAAAAAGCCCAAAATCACTGTCAGGATCACCAGGATTTCAGAAATGGGAAAAAAATGGTATAAATAAAAAAACTTTGATTTTTTCAGGAAATGCTCAACAAGCAATAAAACTTTTTCCTGCTAATGTAAATATTTCGGCTACTGTAAGTTTGTCTGGCTTAGGTGCAGAAAACACAAAGGTTCTAGTTTATGCTGATCCTTTATCAAAAATTAATATTCATGAAATATCAATAAAGTCTAAAGCAGGTAATTATAACTTCAGATTTGAAAATTTGCCTAGTTCAGATAATCCAAAGACTAGCTTGTTAGCTATTTTATCTGCTTTACAAACGATCAGAAAAATAAACGGAAATTTTTTAGAAATAGGTTCTTAGATTTGTTCATCAGGTGAAAAATCAGTGCACAAAGATAAAATGATTATTATGATTAATGGCGGAGGGTGCGGGATTCGAACCCGCGAGGAGGCTCAACACCCCCAACCCGCTTAGCAGGCGGGCGCACTAGGCCACTATGCGAACCCTCCACTT
>PBVQ01000022.1 GCA_002728715.1 Dehalococcoidia bacterium | reverse complement strand
TGCAACTGAATGTCTTCGTAATTTTGCATCTGAAAAAATATTTGTTGGCATTGCTAAATCGCCTTCTTTGGCTCCATAATATCTAGGATTTGTATTTCTTACTGCATCTGCATAAGACTCTACTGACTCTGGGGTGATTTCAACAGTAATTTCATCCCCAGACACACCTTCTTCAACAACCTCCCACTCCCAACGTTTTTCTTCATTACTCATAATAAATAGTTCCTTCCTCAAGTAATTTTTTAAAATCTTTTTTATCTATATCTAATTCTTCTAAAATTTCTCTAGTATGCTGTCCAAGTAAAGGAGCAGCAGTTTTTACTTCTCCAGGGGTTTCTGAAAATTTCATTGGAACACCTAGTGTTTTCATCTTACCAATTCTAGGATGGTCAACTTCTACAACCATTTCTCTAGCCTTAGTATGAGGATCTTCATCTAAAATATCTGAAATAGTATTAATCGGGCCTACCGGCACTCCAATTTCTTGCATTATTTCTATCCACTCTTCAGAAGTTTTTTTAATAAATTCTTTGCTGAAGTATTCAGAAATCAACTTTTGGTTTTTTGTTCTTGCTCTGTCTGTATTAAATCTTTCATCATTCACTAAATGTTCTAATCCTAGAACTTTCGCACCTCTCTCAAATAGTCTACCCATATTGATTGCAACATTTACCCATTTACCATCTGAGCACTTAAATGCCCTATACCCTCCGGTGCCGCTAGCCTGTGGTTCAGGTATATCGCCTGATTCCCAATATTCTGCAGCTCTCCAAGTAAGCCATGATATTGGTGTGTCCAATAATGTAGCTTCTATATGTTGACCTTTACCGCTAATATCTCGATGTCTAAGTGCAGCTAAAATACCTATAACCCCGTACATACCAGTTCCCATATCAGTTACAGGAGTTCCCACTTTTATAGGCTCTTCTAGATCTGGTAATCCAGTTAATGTCATAAGTCCACTCATTCCTTGAGCTATTAGATCTAATCCACCTAGTTTTGCATAAGGGCTTCCCTCTCCAAATCCAGAAATCGAACAATAAATTAATTTTGGGTTTCTTTTATGTAAATCATCCCAACCAAAACCTAATCTATCCATAACGCCAGGTCTAAAATTCTGAACAAGTATATCCGCACTATCTACTAACTTTAAGAATATTTTCTTACCCTCTTCTGACTTCAAATTAAGAGCTAAACCACGTTTGTTTCTATTAACAATCATAAATTTACCATTTTCTCCTTTATAAGGAGTATCATATTCTTTTTTGTTCGCCCCTACTGGTTCAGATCCAATATTTCTCATATCAGCTTGACTTGGATTTTCTATTTTTATTACATCTGCACCCAGATCAGCAAGAATTAATGATGCATATGGACCCGCAAGAGCCAACGTACAATCAATAACCTTTAAGCCATTAAGTGGTTGAACCAATTTATCTCCATTCGTATTTTTTATTTATCAGTTTATCAAATATATAAATCTCAATATTTTTCGTAATCTACTTCAGCGCTATCAAGCGTATTTTGAGCTCTCAAAATCACTGGCATATCTATCATTTCTCCATTTAAGGATGTAGAACCTCTTCCCTTAGATTTTGCATCAATAGCTACTTTCATAATCGTCAATGCTTCTTGAATTTCTTTATCTGAAGGCATAAAAATATCTTCAATAATTTTAGCTTGATTAGGATGTATTGATAATTTTCCTTTAAATCCTAATGATTTAGCATGTTTAGATTCTTTTTTTAAACCTTCATCATCTCTAAAGGCGGTAAATGGAGTATCAAGAGAATGAATATTATGAGATCTAGCAGCAAGAGCAATCATTGATCTAGCAAATATTAGGTGTGATTGGTCAGATGAATTATCTTCAATTTGCTTACTAATTCCCATGTCTGCAGTAAAGTCTTCTGCTCCGAATGCTATCCACTTGATTCTTTCTGATGAAATTAAGATATTATTTAGATTATTAATTGCTTCTGCATTTTCAATCCAGGGTAATAGAAATATAGAATTTTCTTTTATTTTTTTTTCTCGTTCAATCTTCAAAATTAACCTATCCAAGGTTTGAAGCTCTTCAGGATTCCTGATTTTTCCTATAGATATTCCAACTATATCGGTAGTTACTATTTTTTCTAGATCTGCCTCAGTAAGCCCAGTAGAAAAAGAATTTATCCTAGGTACTAGATATTTACCAGAGCTTTTCAGTAAAGGTAAATATTTTGAAACTATTTCTCTAGCTTTTTCCTTATCATCAAATGCGACGGAATCTTCCAAATCCGGGATAAGCCATTTTGTATCAAAAGTTTTCGACTTATCTAACATTTTTTCTTGATTACCAGGAACAAATAATAATGTTGACGGGTTGATATTCATAATCTTATTGGTCAATTACCGATCCATCTTCATGCAATCTTGTTACTACTTCTCTTGATTTAGGAGGACATTTTTCAACTGCATCAGGTTTTAATTCAAGCCCTATACCTGGTTCATCAGATAATATAAGGTATCCATTCCCATCATGCTTAGACATACCACTCACCATATTTGCCTTATTAAAGGAATGCTGATTAGGAGTAAAAGGATTATCCATGTCATCAGGTTGAATATCTTCACCAATTGGGTATTCTTGAAGAGCAAAATTTGGAGCAGTTGCAGCAATTTGCAAGCAAGCTGCAGTAGAAACTGGAGATAATGGGTTGTGAGGGACAACACCTACATGATGAGCTTCTGCAAGAGCAGCTATTTTTCTAGCTCCTGAAATCCCACCTACTAGGCAAACATCTGGCCTTACATACTGAACAGAATTCCTTGATAAAGCCATTTGAAATTCCCATATAGAAGTAAAACGCTCGCCTGTAGCAATAGGTATATTGATTTTTTCGGCAACATAAGCCATCTCATCAAAGTTATCTGGTGTAACTGGATCTTCAAAAAAATAAGGATTAAATTTTTCAATACCTAATCCCAATTGAACGGCTTCTGTTGGTGTCATCCTTCTATGTATTTCTATACATAAATCTACATCATTTCCAACCGCATTTCGGTATTTTTCTACAGTCTCAATAGCGTCATTAATTTTATTTGCATGAGTTTTAAAATAAGGCACATCTCTTTCCTCATCTAAGAAAGGTGTCAGATGCCCTACAGCTGTAAAACCTCTTTTTTTAGCATCTACAATACCGTCAATTAAAGTTTTTTTGGTATTTCCAAAAACATGATAGTAAACTCTTGCTTTATCTCTTACTTTTCCACCTAGTAATTGATGAACAGGAACATCAAAATGTTTACCCATTATATCCCAAAGAGCAATATCAATAGCGCTTAATGCTCCCATAATCGCAGAACCTCTGAAATGAGAAAACCTATACATATATTGCCAGTGATGCTCAATTTTTAATGGATCTTTACCTACTAAGTATCTTCCAAATTTTTCTATAGCTGCTTGCGATGCTTCAAGGTATCCCCATGCCCCAGATTCACCAAGACCGTAAATTCCTGCATCTGTATCGATTTTTACCAATAAATACCTATCAAGCATTAATGGAGTAATTTTAGTTATTTTCATACACACCTTCAAATTAATGGATAATTAAGAATCAATTATTAACTAGAAATTGAGATTTTACAACCATATAACAAAAAATATCCAACTAATTACGATTAAATTAATTTCCCTCTTGATAAAGCAATATTAATTTTTTCCATGAGTTCAATAACCGATTCTGAAGTAAGTTCCAGAGTAATTCTTGAATTAATAGGATCTTTTTTGTTATTAAAACTCAATATTATCGCATGTTCTCCATCAACATGATCAGGGTGATCGTAGTATACATCACAAGAATCTAATGCAACCTGTAAATCATTTTTTTTCCCTGAAGCATTAATTTTTGCTTTTTCAGCAATCATAGTACACATATTACACTCCCAACTTATTTTCAAAAAAATCTAAAATTTTTACCCAAGCATCAACAGATTGTTCCTGCTTATACAATGGTCTATCGTGATACATAAACCCATGCCCTGCACCATCATATCTATGAAAAACATAATCCTTATTATGTTCTTTTAGCAATCTTTCATGCTCATCAACTTGTTCTGGTGGAGGAGAAACATCATCATTACCAAAAAGACCTAATAAAGAACCTGAAAAATCTTTAGTCAGTGATGCTGGAGACTCTGGCTGTTTATCTGTGATACTACTCTCATCCATTATCACATTACCACCCCAACATTCCACAATTGCATCAAATCTGTCTGTTTTACATCCAGTCAAAAAACCATGCCTTCCACCTGAACATGTTCCGAATAATCCAAATTTACCATTATGAATATCTAGGTTAGATATATAATTTGTAGCTCCTAATAAATCTCCAATAACCTGTTTATCTGAAACGCCACCCATAGATCTTACTTGAGCAGCAACATCTTCCGGAGATCCGTTACCCTCCCTGTAGTATAAATCTGGGCATATAGCTAAAAAACCATGATGAGCAAACTTTCTAGTAAATTCTTTATACAATTCATCCCATCCAGGTAGATGATGAATTAACACAACTACTGGAAATTTCTCATCCGGGTTTTTGGTAATTGGTTTTGCAAAATATGCATTAATTTCGTCCTCTTTACTATCTCCCCAAGTGTCAAAAGTTTTATTTTCAGATTTTATTTTTATAGTTTCTGCCAATAACCCTTCATAATCATGTGTATTATATTTTTTCATATTAGCTCCTAATTTTTTCACTTAAATTTTTTATATCAAATATATGTTAAAAAATGAAGTAATTGCTTTAGATTGATAATAAGAAAGTTTGATAAAATTTATTTTATGATAAATAATTTCTTAAAACTAATTGGAATAATAGTAGGATTGATTATAGTATTGATGCTAATTATTACACCTTTACTCTAGGAATAAAATGTCATCTAAATGATTCTGCATCATCCTCTGGTTTATAATTTATTTCCTTAAGTGAATTACTAGTATCCCAAAATTTCCACTTATTATTTGATACTCCATAATAGATGCCAAACCTTATATCCTTTGAAGCCTCAATACAAGATATTACTAGCCTAGCAAGGTCATTATGTGTAAGAAGAGTTGAAAATTGTCTAGTGTTTGTTGGGGCTGACTCAGCATTTAGTGTTCCAATCCTTAGGCACATAACAGATAAACCATACTTATCGGAATAAAATCTGCCTGCAGCTTCTCCAAAAGCCTTACCAATTCCATAAGGCCCATCAGGTCTAATTGGCATTTCTGTTGTTAATAATGGGATGTTTTTATTATCAACTTTGGAGTATTCTCCATTTACTATCTCTTTGTAAGGACTATCAAACTCATACATTCCTGTGGCATGGTTAGAGCTGGCAAAAATATATCTCTCTACACCAGATATTCTTGATGCCTCAAGAGCAGTTGATGTGCAAATTAGATTAGTTTCATGAATAACATCCCACTCGCTATATTGATTTGGATCACTTGCTAAATCTATTACAACATCAATTCCACTGAAAGCAGGTAGTACTCTTTCTAAATTTGTACAATCTGCTTGGAGAGTTGGCACATCATTAAATTTTCTTCGATCAACTCCGGTTATATTATATTTATCTTTGAGCTTGTGAGTAATTACGCCTCCAACTAGCCCAGATATCCCTGTGATTAAAATTTTTTTCATGTAAATAATTCTACATATTTATTAAAAATTTTTCTAATCTGTAATTACGCTTTTGCTTCTATTAGACGGAATCCTCTCTTTTTTACTGCAAGAATTCCTGGGTGACCATATTTTTTTAATTTTCCCCTAATTCTACAAATATAAGTATCTACTATACGAGATTTAAATTGTTTACCATTCCAAAAATTATCTATAATCTCATCTCTTGATAAAATTTTATCGGAATTATTAATCAATAATTTGAGTAGTTCATATTCTTTATAGCATAGATTTAATACTTTGTTTTTATAGGAAATTTCAAATAAATCATCGTCTATTTCGAGCATTATATCTCCTTATTTTTTGACCCTAGACAACTTATATCATCTAGGGTCAAAAATATGAATAACTGTTTTACTTCTTTACTTCTGTAAAGTCTGGGTATCCTGATGCACTGTGTTCAATAACATCAAGACCTGTTTCTTCCTCTTTCTTTGAAACTCTCATTCCAATCGTTACATCGATTAGTTTGAAAACAATAAATGAAGATCCGAAAACAAACACAAATGCTGCTAAAACACCAACTAATTGAGCACCTAGCTGACCAGCACCACCGCCAAAAAACAGACCATCAACTCCACCAAATTCTGATTGAGCAAATAATCCAACGGCTATTGTTCCCCAAGCTCCCGCAAAACCATGTGCAGCTATAGCTCCGACAGGATCATCTACTTTTAATACGACCTCTAATAATGTCGCTGATCCAACAACTACAAATCCACCTATAAGACCAACTATCAAAGCCATTCCTGGTCCCATATTTGCACAACCTGCAGTTATAGAAACTAAACCTGCAATAACACCATTAAGTGTCATGTATACATCGAATCTTTTCCATAAGATGTAAGATAATACCATCGCTCCAACAGCTCCTGCTGCTGCAGCAAGATTTGTGGTAATGAAGATAGTTGCAATAGATCCATCATTACCGGATACAGTAGACCCAGCATTGAACCCAAACCAACCAAACCAAAGTACGAACACACCTAAAGCCATCAACACTACAGAGTGCCCTGGTATTCTAATTGGACTATTATCTTTAGCATATTTACCTAATCTTGGTCCAACAACTATAGCACCTGCCAAAGCAGCCCATCCACCAACACTATGAACAACTGTAGAACCAGCAAAGTCAATAAATCCTGGGCCCACATCATTTAGCCAACCACCGCCCCAAACCCAAGAACCAAAAATTGGGTATATTATAGCTGTTACTGCTATAGCATAAATCAAGTATGCAGCAAACTTAGTTCTTTCTGCTACAGCACCTGAAATAATTGTTGCTGCAGTTGCAGCAAATACAGTTTGGAAAATGAAAAATGCAAAATCAAAAGCTGCAGTATCTGAGGCAGTGTCGATTTCTGAAAGTGCGAAGTTATCAGTACCAATCCAACCACTGCTGTTGGTACCAAACATCAAACCGAAACCTACTAACCAAAAGAACAATGAACCTAATGAAATATCCATAACATTCTTCATAATTATATTGATAGAGTTCTTTGCTCTTGTAGCTCCTGCCTCCAATAATGCAAATCCTGCCTGCATAAGAAAGACTAATACTGTGGCAAACAAGACCCAAACAATATCAAGATACATAGGATTAAAAGTATCCATTTTGTAATCTCCTTTATAAAGATTTTTATTTTTTCTATATTTGAAATATTAAAATGGATTTATTTCGAAAGTGTATCAATTTTGTTTCAAAAATATTAAATGAATGTTATGTTACATAAATTTTACATTTCTGAAATTTATTTTTAATAAATAGATATGAAAATAATATATAGATAGTAAAATAATTTAGTAAAGGGAATTGGAATGCAAAATAATAAAGTTGAGATTGATCAAACAATAAAAAGAGATAATAAGAAATCGCTTTTACTTATATCCTTTTATTTAGTAATACTTGTCATTGGAGCTGTATTAACAATTTAAATTCCTATTATTCTTGACTAATCCACAAGAATAATTAATTACTAATCTCCTGTTTATATAAAAGGCACTTGTAGTATGCAAGTGCCTTTTAGATTTAAATACTTATTTGAAATACTAATAAATGATGTTATAAATAGACTATAAAGAATTTATAAAAAAGAAATAATAATATGAAAATAACAAATGCAGAAAATAATATGAAAATATCACCATCACCAGATATATGGCTGGCTGGAGATCCTGAAGACCTTAAAAAATGGATG
>PBVQ01000021.1 GCA_002728715.1 Dehalococcoidia bacterium | reverse complement strand
TTTCTTTTCAGCTTTTGTAGTTTTTTCAGCTTTTGTAGTTTTTTCAGCTTTTGTAGTTTTTTCAGCTTTTATATCTTTCAGAAGTGTGACGGTAATTTCCGCAGGTTCGCCTCCAAAGCCCATAATTCCAGATCTACCAGGATTATCTACTTTTATGTCTATTTCTTCTAGCTCGACGCCCATCTCTTTTAGTGCGGTTTCGGTTGCTTCGTCTACTGTTTTTCCCGAGAATTTCTTCATCTTCGTCATTGCTACTTTCCTCCTTGTTATTATTTTTTGTATTTGGATTAGATTCAATCTCTAAAAGTTGCTTTCTTTCCAAACGAGTTTGCTCTGTACCAAGATATAAACTACCGAAAAGTTCTATCGGTTGTTTTCCACTTGCATAATATTGTATAATCACACCAACAATGTTTGAAAATAATATATATAGACCTAAACCTGCTGGAAATTGCCAAGTAAAAAATCCAAACATTATTGGCATCATCCAAAGCATCATTTGATTAGTTTGTCTTTGCCTAGGATCAGACGTAGGATTAGTTGTCATTTTTTGCTGTACGAACATTGATGCTCCTACCAAAATAGGCAGTAGATAGTTCCATGGAAAATAGGCGCTAGAAACTAAATCAACAAGTAAAATCCCAAGAAATTCACTATCAAAAGGAACTACTAAAATAGCGGGATTCCATGAGTAAAATAGAGTTGATAATTTTGCCATTCCTTCTGGAGTTGAAGGCATAGTTTGGACAATTGCACGGTATAAACCTATCCATAACGGCATCTGAATTATCATAGGACCTAGACATCCAATAGGGCTTACTCCAGCTTCTCTGTAAAGACCCATTGTCTCAGATGACATTTTTCTTCGTGCGTCTCCTGATTTGCCTTTATATTTTTCCTGGATAGCCTTCATTTTTGGTTGTATTGATTGCAATTTTTTCATCTGGCTAGTCTGCCTGATAGTAAGTGGAATCATTAATATTCGAATAAATATTGTAAAAACAATTATGCTTAGTCCAAAATTAGAAAATAGGATATAGTAAAGTATGGCCAAACTGTTAATCATTGGCCTCATTATTATTTCTAACCACAAAGTTCCTAAAAATTCCATCTAGATACCCCAAACCCAATAAATATTTAATATCCTAGCCATCACAGAAACCTCCTGAATCTAAATCAAAGCAACCTTCAAGATTAGTTGAAATAGTCGAGAACCATCTAAACTCATTATTATTTGTTTGTAGATAAATTCTTTCATCATGAAATATAGGACTTGAAACAACTGAGTCCTCAGTAATAAAAATTCCGAGTTCTCTGCCATCTAAAACAGAAATTATATAAACATTTTTCTCAGAAGAAGGAACAGCTAGAGATCGTTCTGTAATAGTTCCTCTACTACGATTGAATAGAACAGGACTAGAAACTATTTGACCTTCTGGAATTTTCGTTTTCCAAATCGTTTCACCCGTATCATCATCGAGAGAATAAATTTCTCCAGCCAAAGAAAATACGAATAAGCTCTCATCTTCAATCATTGCTGGTGTACCTATCCAAGAATCTAATTTTTTTTCCCATTCTCCTAATGTGGAATCTAATTGAGTGATATTATTTTTTTTATCACTAGAAATGTTTAATTTGTAAAGTGTATTTGAGAAATCTCCAAAATATATGTAATCGCCGTTTAGGTACAGGGAACTATAAATTGCACCCTTTGATTGAAAAGTCCAAAGAATTCTATCAGTAGGATTTGTATAATTTTCACCAGATGATAAATCGATTGCGTATAACTCCCCAGACATTGTCGGTACATATGCAATAGAATCGTTTACGAGTACTCCCCCCCATGATGCTCCAGACAAGGGCAATCTCCAAGATTCATACAAGTAGTTATCATCTAAAATAAACTCAAAAAAATAGCCTGGATCAGAATTACCTGTATCAGATATTGATGAAGTAGAAACGTAAATCTTTCCATCAATCTCAGCTATAGGACCAATTAATTTTGTTTTTAATTGATATCCATCTTCACCCCATGATAATAGACCTGAATTTTTATTAATTTTATAAATCTGGCCCTCACAATCATCGCCCCTACATGAATATGCTGTTCCTATAAGGTCATTGCCAACAGTTATAGGACTTGAGTATGTAGAACCTATGCTTACATTATTTTTATAACCCCAGTTCCTATCAATACTATTAGAGTTTAAATCGAATTGGACGAACTCACCTTTTTTAGTTGGAATAATAATTTTTTCATCGAGTATTAGAGGGTCTGCCCAACCCCCTTGTGGAGAAAGATCATTCATACAACCAGAGATAATTATCGTAACTAATATAAATAAACAAACTGATAATTTACTTTTATGTATCACTTTAGTTTTTCTCCTGAATCTTTACAGGATCAAATATAACTTTGCTTGATGGACGACATTTAATGACTCTAACCAAACTCATATACATCCCTTTGATAATGCCAAATTCACAAAAAGCTTGGTATGAATATTCTGAGCAGGTAGGATAGTACCTACATTGGCTAGGTAAGTATGGAGAGATTGAAAGTTTATAAAACTTCCATACTAATTTTATTATTCTATTTTTCATTTACATTTTCGAGACCTGTAGTAGTTATGGGAATAACACATAAATATTGCAAAGAATTTATAAAAGTTTTTCTAAAAAATTTAAACTCTGTTTCTAACGATTTTTTCTTTGGTATAACTACTATGTCCCAACCTTTTTTTATATTTTTTGTATTTATAAATAAATTTCTTACTCTTCTCTTAATTAAATTTCTTTCGTGCGCATTACCCAACGATTTAGAAACAGATAATCCTAATCTAGTAATTCCTAATGTATTAGACTTAACTGATACATCTAATAATGGATCGTTAAACCAATTTCCTAAATTGTAAACTTCTATAAAATCTTTAGTTTTAGTAATACGGTATTTTCGAGAAAAGTCCAATTCAAATTTAACTATACTGTTAAATGCAATCTGCCCTTGCTTCTACGTCTGGCCAAAACTGAACGACCATTCTTGGAACTCATTCTTGAGCGAAATCCATGAACTCGCATTCTTCTTCTGTTTTTAGGCTGATAAGTACGTTTAGGCATAATTTCAAAAAAGTTATTTATTTTTACTTAAATAATTTTAATAGTCAAAATAACGGAATGTCAATGGAAAAAATAACTAGTTGATTTGTCTTAATGAAGATTCAGAATTATCATTAAAGGTGGTTTATGTTTAAATATCAAGTGGGAAAAATTAATTATGAGTGAAGAAATCACAAAAAATGTCGAATCTAAAGATGAAATTTCAATAACTATCAATGATGCATTTCAAGAATATGTCAAACAACTACCCAAAAAAAATAAAAGAAATGCACAGTCCGATGTTGCAAAATTTATTAGATGGATTGGGGGAGAAAGGTTAACAACTTCTATTGTCCCATCTGAAATTGGTGAATACAATGAAAATTTTGGGCCAAAAAATACTTCTAGAGATCTTACAGATAGAATTACATCTACCAAAGAATTCTTAATTTTTATTAAAAAGAAAGAATATGTAAATTTAAATCTAGCAACACACTTAAGGTTGCGTAAATCGAAAGTCTCTTCCAAGGGAAAATCAATGATTTCTAGCCCCACTATTAGACTAACGCAAAGTGGTTATAATGAGATGACTAAGCAACTCGCATCTCTTCAAAAAGAAAGAATTAAATTAACTGCTGAAATACAAAGAGCAGCGGCAGATGGTGATGTTAGAGAGAATGCACCCCTTGAAGCAGCAAGGGAAAGTCAGGGCATGACATTAGGAAAAATTAGAGAAATTGAAGCAACTCTAAAAGCAGCAGTAGTTATAGATGGCTCAAAGAGTGATTCAAATATTGTACAAATAGGTTCTAAGCTTGAACTAACAGATAAAATCACAAAAACTGCTGGTAAATATCAACTAGTTGAGGCTAATGAAGCAAATCCTCTAGATGGGAAAATATCGACAGTTTCGCCACTTGGATCTGCAGTTCTTGGCCAAAATGTGGGAGAAGAAGTAAATGTTAACACCCCAAGAGGAAATCAAGTATATATAATTAGTAAAATATTATAATTTTACTTAAACTAAAAATAAAATTTCGGAATATAAATTGGTAACATTCACACACTGGATAATTTTTAACATAGTACTTGTAATTGCTTTAATCATTGATCTATACGTTTCTCGTCACACAAAAGAAGTAACAATGAAAGAAGCTGCATACAGAACACTTTTTTGGACAGGAGTTGCTGCAGCGATTGGTGCATGGATCTTCATAGAGATTGGTTCAACAAGATTAGGTATCGAATATACAACTGCATATGTGGCGGAAAGAGCCTTAAGTCTTGATAACTTATTTGTATTTATTGTTATATTCAAATATTTTAAACTCCCTAAAAAATACGAGGCAAAAGGTCTTTTATATGGGATTCTTGGAGCTCTTATCTTTAGAGCATTATTTATAACAATTGGTGTTGCAGCTATAAATACCTTTTCATGGTTTTTACTTATACTAGGTGGATTCTTAATATATACTGCCTACAAATTAGCTTTTGCAGGTGATCATGAAGTCGACCCATCCAATAACCTCGCGGTGAAGGCTTTCAAAAAAATAATGCCAGTAACTAAAGAATATCATGGAACCAAATTCTTCACTAAAATAAAAAATGTCCGATATGCTACACCTTTCCTAATGGTTGTAATAGTACTCGAAACATCAGATATAATTTTTGCAATTGATTCAATCCCTACGGTTTTTGGAATAACGGACGACCCATTTATTGTATGGAGTTCTAACACTATGGCTATACTTGGCATGAGACCATTATATTTCCTACTTGCTGGCATGGTAAATATCTTTAGATATCTCCAATATGGCTTGGCATTAATTCTAGGTTTTATAGGGTTAAAAATGATCGTAGAATATTTATTTCATGGTTTTCATATAATTAGCGAATTAGGAGATGTGTACCTCTCATTAGCAATAATAATTTCTATTATAATGGGTAGTATAATATTTTCATTCGTAAAACCCGAAAAAAACCAAAAATGATTTAAAAACAATGGTAAGTACATTAAATAAAAAAATTAACTCCTCTTATATAGATTTAGAAAATGAACTGAAAAAAAATATTTCTGGTGAAGTTAGGTTTGATGAAATAACAAAAAACATGTACTCTACTGATGCTTCTATATACTCTATGGAGCCAATCGGAGTTGTATTACCACACACTAATGAAGATGTTTCTAACATAATTAAAATCGCATATAAAAATAATGTCAGTATTCTTCCTAGGGGTGGAGGAACTGGACTTTCAGGTCAAACTGTTAACCATTCCATAGTCATAGATTTTTCAAAATATATGCATAAAATACTCGATATAAACCCTGAAGAAAGATGGGTAAAAACACAACCTGGTATAACTATTGATCAACTAAATACTAACTTAAGAAAATATAACCTTTTTTTCACCCCTGATCCAAGCACAACATCACGTGCTAATGTAGGAGGAGCTCTTGGAAATAATTCATGTGGAGCTCATTCAGTAGTATATGGAAAAACTGTTGACCAAATAATTGATATGGAAGTGATCTTGTCAGATGGATCTGTTGCTGATTTCAGAGAATTAGACTTTGAGGAAGTAATAATAAAATCAAAATCTAATTCTTTTGAGGGTAATATTTATAAAAATTTGATTAATATTGCAAAAAATTCATCTCCAGAGGTTGAAAAAAGGTTTTCAAAAGTTCTCAGAAGAGTAGGTGGATATAATTTAGATTTAATACAAGGAACGAACAGCTTAAATTTATCTAATATTATGGTTGGATCAGAAGGTACACTCGCAGCAATAACAAAAGCTAAGGTGAAAATTGAAGAGATTCCTAAATTTAAGGCTCTTTCAGTATTACATTTCAATGATATAAATTCAGCTATGGAAGCCACAGTAGCAACACTTGAAGAAAGCCCTGCAGCAGTAGAACATATTGGAGAAATGATCATACGTCAGGCTAGAGAATCTTTAGGATTTTCAAGAAACTTGACTTTTCTTGATGGTGAACCATCAGACATACTAGTAGTTGAAATGACTGGAGATTCTAAAAAAGAAGTAGAAAATAAACTTAAAAAACTAGATCAAAGAATGAAGAAAAACGGCAAGCCTTACGCTGCTACCAAACTATTTAAGAGCTCTGATCAAAATCAAGTATGGGGGATGAGGCAAGCAGGATTAGGTCTGTTAATGAACATCCCAGGAGATGCAAAGCCTGCAGCATTCGTTGAAGACACAGCTGTATCTCCAGAAAAGTTACCTGAGTACGTTAAACGTTTCGATGAAATTGTAAGATCAAATAATACTGAAGCCGGATATTATGGACATGCGTCTGTTGGATGTTTACATATAAGGCCTGTCGTTAATTTGAAGGACAAAGAAGGTATAAAGACTATGGAAAAAATTTCTGCCGAAGTTTCAGACTTAGTCTTAGAATTCGGAGGTTCACTTAGTGGAGAGCATGGAGATGGAATAGTTCGCGGGGCTTGGGCAGAAAAAATGTTTGGTGCAGATTTAGTTAATCATTTTAGGGAAGTCAAGTCAACTTTTGATCCCAAAGGAATAATGAATCCAAAAAAAATTTTTGACACAACACCATTAACAGAAAACTTAAGATATGGAGATGATTATAAAACTATAGACATTAGCACAAAGTATGATTGGAGTAAAGAAGGAGGATTTTCATCAGCTATTGAAAACTGTACAGGAGTTGGTGCATGTAGAAAGCTAAAAGCAGGAGCAATGTGTCCATCCTACCAAGCAACAAGAGAAGAAATGCATTCTACTAGAGGCAGGGCAAATGTGCTTAGAAGTATAATCACTGGAAAACTCCCCTATGAAAAATTTCAGTCAAAAGAGCTTTTTAATGTACTTAGCCTATGTGTTGAATGTAAATCTTGTAAGTCTGAGTGCCCATCAAATGTAGATATGGCAAAAATTAAATCTGAATTTTTATACAATTACAACAAAAAAAATGGTACACCAATCGCATCAAAAATTATAGGAAATATACATCTCTTAAATTCTCTGGGATCAAAGTTTTCATTTGCTACAAATCTAGTTTTTAAATCTTATTTCTTTAGACAAATTAACGAAAAAATTTTTGGTTTTGATAGTCGAAGACCATTACCTGCACTAGCAAATTTCACTTTTGAAAAGTGGTTCAAAAAACATAAATCTAAATCATCAAAATCAAGAGGAAAAATAATTTTATTTCATGATACATACATGAATTTCAATCACCCTGAATCTGGTATGGCTGCGACTAAAATTTTAGAAAACTTAGGTTTCGAAATTGAAATCTTAGAAAGAAAATGTTGTGGTAGACCAATGATCTCTAAAGGACTTTTAGACCAGGCGGCAAAAAATGCTAAATATAATGTAGACCTTTTGCATGAATACGTGGAAAAAGGATACAAAATTGTTGGATGTGAATCTAGTTGCATTATGACTTTGAAGGATGAATATCCTGATTTACTTAATCAAAATGAAAAGGCTTTAAAAGTAGCAGACAATACATTTATGATTGAAGAAATAATTGCTAAAACACATAATGATGGGAAAGAACAGATTTTATGGAATGAAAAAAAGTCAAATATTAACATCCAACTTCATTGTCATCAGAGAGCATTAGTAGGCCCTAATCCTACAGAATTGGTCTTAAATCTACCTAAAAATTTTAATGCTAAAATTATCGATGCTGGGTGTTGTGGAATGGCTGGATCTTTTGGGTTTGAAAAGAAAAATTATGACATATCGATGAAAATGGCTCAAGAGAGGTTATTCCCTGCTCTAGAAAAAAGTGATGATGATGATTCAGTAGTGATCACTGGAGTTTCATGTAAACAACAAATTAATGATGGTACTTCTAAAAATGCCAGATTTCTTCCTGAAGTTTTAGCTGAAGCTATAGATGATTAAGATTTTTCGAGGATTTCAGTAAGTCTTTCAGCAATAATAATGTCTTCTCCATCTTGAATATTCACCATAATTAGACTTATTTCATTGATGTGTGGTTGTGTGGATACAAAAATATTAGGTTTCCCATTTTCCAATTCAAATAATATTTTTTTTAAAGATGGGCCCTTGTAATTTTTTCCAAATCTAATCACAACTGTCGGACCTTGTCTAGTTTCCTCGTCATCCTCAATTGTAACTTTGATTCCTTTAGTATTTTCAATACGATTTTTAATCCTTTTGGATTTATCTAACCAATCACTCCATTCCTTCGACTCATCTGTATCTATAAACATTTCTAATGCTGTTACTAATCCGACTATATTTTCCTTTGATACTTTCATCGGTCTTCCTATAGCCGCAAGTTCGGCATGTAGATTTAAAGAGTTCATAAAAGCTGCATCAACTAAATCTTTTTTTCCGGCTAAAAATCCAGTTGACTGAGGGCCTTGAATTCCTTTTCCACCACTAAATGCAACTAAATCAACGCCCATGTCAATAAATTTTGACAGGTTAGCTCTTGGCGGAAGTTCAGCAGCAGCATCCATTATTATAGGGACATCTTTTTCATGAGCTAAATCTATGGTTCTACTTAAACCCAAACCTCTGCTTAACCAAGGAGCTAAAACATAAGCAACACATGCTGTTTTATTTGAAATTAATGATTTTAATTCTTCTTCTGATGAGAATTCAACGATTGTAGCGCCTGGCATTGTAAAAGATTTTTCATACCTGTTTCGTTGTTTTGAATGTAACAATACTTGATTTTTTTCCAAGTCAGAACTCGGCAAAAGATCTATTTTACCCTCGTCTTTACCAGTCATACAAGCAGACACCATAAGTACTTGAGCAGCGGCGCAACCTGATGTTATTAAACCTTTTTCTGCATTGCAAATTTTTGCAATAAAATCTCCGGCAGATTTATTCAATTTAATCATATCAACAAACACAGATGAGGCTTCATTCATCGCTGATAACACTTCTGGCTTCATCAGTGAACCTCCTAAAACCGTAACCCAGCTTTGTGCATTAATTACCGGTTCAATACCTAATTTTTTGTAAACATCTGGTGAATTCATTTAAGCTTAATCCGTATATTTGATAATTTATGAAAGATTATTTTACTAAAAATCTTAATTACTTGATAGTACTCTTTCTCGTAATTGACCACATCCAGCATTTATATCAATACCCTTTTCTAAACGTATTGTGGATGGAATACCAAATCTTTTTAATACCCCTTGAAATGATCTACTAGCATTATCATCTGTCCTAGAATATACTCCGTTGTTTGTAGGATTTACAGGAATTAAGTTTACATGACAATGCAAACCATTTAATAATTTTCCAAGTTTTTCAGCGTTAGAAAGTGAATCATTTTGACCTTGTAGTAATACATACTCAAAAAAAATTCTTCTATTAGTTTTTTGAACATAGTAGTGACATACATCTATAAGCTCTTCAATTGGAAACCTTTTATTAACAGGCATTGTTTCGGATCGTGTTTTGTTATCTGGTGCATGCAAAGAAATAGCTAAGTTTATTTGTAATTTTTCATGCGATAATTTTTTTATTTGAGGTACTAACCCCACGGTGGAAATAGTTATATGACGAGAACCAATATTTATTCCTGTATTATCAATTATATTTCTTAAGGACATAATCGTATTTTTATAATTTGCCAAAGGTTCCCCCATACCCATATATACTACATTGGTGATCCCTTGAATTTCTCCTTTTTTTCGTATCCCCTGTTGAACTTCCATAAAATCTTCTTCTAAAGCAATTTTTTGAAGCTGTAAAACCTGTTCAATGATTTCTCCAGAGGTGAGATTTCTCCTAAAACCTTGCTGTCCAGTAGCACAGAAAGTGCAACCTAAAGCACAACCTGCCTGAGTAGAAATACATGCAGTTTTTCTACCTTTTTTACCATAATCTGAAGTATATCTCATTAGGACACTTTCGATTAACTCTCCATCACTTAAAGCAAACAAAAGTTTAGTAGTAGAAGAGTCTGCAGAATTTAAGTGAATTTTTTTTTCTAATGTACCTATTCTAAATTTTTTTGATAAAAAATCTCTAAAGTTTTTTGGCAAAGTTGTTATATCTGAAAAATCTAAGTTACATTCTTTATATATAGATCTCCATAATTGTTCAGCTCTATAAGGTTTTTCACCTAATTGAGCTACTATTTTATTTAGCTCTTCTTTTTCAAGACCTAGTATAGAAGGAATAATAAATTTTTCAGTAGAGTGTAAATTTTCCATTACTTATATGTTATGATAAAGTCTACATATGAAGCAATAAACTGTTTGATACAGTTTTAATCGAAATTTAATTTTTCATATGTACAATCTAATATAAAAAATAAAAGAGAGCTGGAATTAATGCAAAAAATTGACAATCAAAGTATAACTTCGTCAGGTAGTGATGAAAATATAATTAAATTTGATCAGTCAAATAATATTCTTCAGTGCGAGAACCTATCAGTAAATTATGGTGAAACAATTGCAATTCAAAAAGTAAGTATGGGTATCCCAAGAAACAGTATCGTGTCACTAATTGGGCCATCTGGATGCGGTAAAAGTACCCTTTTGAGATGTTTTAATCGTATGAATGATCTTATACCTCAAGCTAAAGTAGAAGGTAGCGTGAAGTTTTTTCAAAATGAAATTTATTCTGATAAAGTTGATCCAACTGAAATAAGATTTAAAATTGGCATGGTTTTTCAAAGGCCAAATCCTTTTCCAAAAAGCATATACGAGAACATAGCATTTGGTCCAAAAATTAATGGGTTAACAGATAATTTAGATGAAGTGGTTGAAACTTCTTTAAGAAGAGCAGCAGTTTGGGATGAAGTAAAAGATAGGCTTAATGAAAGCGCATTAAGTATTTCCGGCGGTCAGCAGCAAAGAATCTGTATAGCCAGGGCCTTAGCAGTTAATCCTCAAGTAATACTAATGGATGAACCAGCATCAGCTCTTGACCCAATATCGACTCAATCTATAGAAGATTTGATAGTGGAGTTATCCTCTGAAGTTACTATTCTTATTGTTACACATAATATGCAACAAGCTACAAGAATTTCTGATTATGCTGCTTTTATGCTTTCAGGAGAAGATAGGATTGGAAGACTGATAGAATATGGTACAAACGAACAGATATTCGGGAATCCTAGGGATAATAGAACTGAAGCTTATGTTACGGGAAGGATTGGTTAAAGATGGACAACAACAATGATTTAAACGTTGCACGTCAAGGTTTTGAGGGTAGTTTAAACAAACTACAATCAGATATTTTGCTTTTGGGAGACTTAGTAATTCAAGCTATTAAAAAATCCATACATTCTTTAAAAACAAGAAATATCGAAGAATCTGAAGAAGTTATAAAAGATGATGATAATATAGATGAGCTAGAAACACAAATACAAGTTTTATGTGTAGAACTGATAAGAAAAGAAGCTCCACTAGCCTCAGATCTCCGAAGAATAGTGTCTGCACTACAGATAGTAGACGAGCTTGAGAGAATTGGTGATTATGCTGAAGGCATAGCAAAAATAAGTGTAACTATGGGAAAATTAATCCCGATAAATGAGTTAGTACTCATACCAAAAATGGCCGAAAGTTCTGTAAATATGTTGTCTAGATCTCTAGAATCTTACACTCTAAGAGATTTCTCAACATGTAGCAATATACTTGAAGAACTAAGAGCCAAGGATAAAGAAATTAATGCTATGCATAAACAGGTTCAAAAAGAATTGTTAAATACAATTAAGCATGACTCAGCCGAAGGAGGAGAGCAAGCTACATATTTGATGTGGGCTGCTCATAACCTTGAAAGGATAGCAGATCGTTCAAAAAATATTGCAGAGAGATCACTTTTTCAGGTAACTGGAGAAATAAACTAGGGTATTATTGGCGAGAATGTTTTTGTCAGTTTAGTAAATCACCTATTCTTTATATACTTATCCGTGCTAGACTAATGCTAAGTATTTATTGCCCATAATATACTGGAGAGATTTTAATGAAAAGTAAAGCTGCTATTCATGTTGAATATGAAAAAAAATTAATTATTGATGAGATCAACATCCCAAGTCCAGGTGATGATCAAGTGATTGTAAAGCTATTCTCTAGTGGTGTATGTCATTCTCAGTTACACCAAATGCATAATATTGAAACACAAACACCCACCTTATTAGGTCATGAAGGATTCGGGATAGTGACTCATGTTGGCAAATCAGTTACACATCTCAAGGAAGGAGATAGAGCAATAGTCACTTGGGTTCCAAGAGAACTAATGTCAGGGAGATGGTTCCCTCCACCAGGTGGTGCAACGTGGAATGGGAAAAAACTAAGTGGTGCTACAGCAACATGGTCTGAAGATACAATTGTATGGGGGGGGTATGTAGTAAAGGTGTCAGATGATGCACCAAAAGATGTTACATCAATTGTTGGATGTGCTGTATTAACTGGAGCTGGAGCTGTGACACATACAGCAAAAGTACGACCTGAGGAATCAGTGGCTGTTTTTGGAGTTGGAGGAGTTGGGATTTCTGCCATACAAATGGCTTCTATACTGGAAGCATATCCAATTATTGCTGTAGATTTAGATGATTCTAAATTAGATTTTGCTAAACAATTTGGGGCAACCCATGGAATAAATGCAAAAAAAGAAGATCCTGTAAAAAAAATAATAGAAATTACTAAAGGTGGTGCTGATTACTGCTTTGATGCAATAGGGCTAAAAATTACAAATGAACAAATACTACCTGCAACACGTGGAGGGGGGTCTGGTGCAGAAAATATTGGAGGAATGGCGGTATTGATAGGTATGCCAGGTAAAGAAATGACCGTTGATCCTGGACATTTTATGTATCATCAAAGACAGTATAGAGGATCATTAGGAGCAACTTATCCCGATAAGGATTTTAATATGTACCTAAGATTAAACAAAGAAGGAAAGTTTCCTCTTGATAAGCTTGTAACAAAAAGGTACAAATTAGATGAGATTAATGATGCTTGCGACGATTTACATAATGGAAAAATTTTTGGCAGAGCAATACTAGAGTACTAGGCTAAGTATTTTTCGTTTATTTCTCTTTGATAAATATCTTCCTTGCCAGAAATTACATCATCAAGTTTTATCAATTTACCCTTAAGGCCTGATTCAATTAGGCCATAGGCTAATCCTAGTGCTTCAATGCCTTCATTGAAACCAACCTCAGGTTTTTTATTATTCATAATTGATCTATAAAAATCTAGATATTGAAATGCTAAAATTTTTGCATCAATAAGATGAAACTCGTGGCTATAATTTGATAATTTATCAACACCATCCCATATTTTTGAGGTGTCATCGTCTAAACTAAAACTAGGGACTAATTCAAATAATTTATCCCCGGTCATCTCTTTTCCATCAGAAAAAACTATCCTCGGAGACTTTCCAGATCTACTTGAAGATCTATACAAAGTACCCTCGCTTCCAGTTATTGTACTTACCCCTAGATTTTGACCATGAGACGTATCAGAAAATGAAATTTGCCCTATGACTCCTGAATTAAATCTTAATACTCCAAAAGCTGAATCAATCGCATCCTGAACTATTTTATCCCCTTCCTTATTGTTTTCCTTTCTGTGAGAGTACATATCAGATAAAACTGGTGCGACATCCTCCATTTTTCTTAGTATTCGTTCTTTTTCAAAAATTGAAACTTGAGCAAAAATTGTTTCTACCTTTCCTAATAAATATAAAAGCATATCTGCATTATGTACTCCTGCATCAAGAACATTACCTCCAGCTTGATACTTTTTTGATCTCCAAACAGTACTATGCATTACAGACTTATTTGAGCTAGAAAGATTTAAATCAAGAGTGAAATAAATATCTCCAAGTATCTTTGAATCAATCAATGCCTTTGTAAGCCTGTTAATAGGATCTCTTCTATAATTTTCTGCTACAGATAATACTTTTTTGGTGCTAACAGAAATATTTTTCATTTTATTTGCAGCTTTAATTGTTATAGCAATTGGTTTTTCTGTAATTACATGAAGCCCATTTTGCATTGCATTGATAGCAATCACATGATGCATAGGTGTAATAGTTGCAATATCCACAGCATCTAAGTTTTTTAAAGAGTATATTTTTTCTATATCGGTTATTACATCTGGTCTTTTACCTTCGTTACTATATATATAATCAGCAACTAACCCTGCAACAGATTCATGAATATCGCACACGGCTACAATATTCAAATCAGAAAAATATTTCTTAAGCTCTAGATAGCCATTAGCATGTCTTTTTCCCATACCTCCAGCACCAATCAATGCCATATTAATTGTCATAATTCTTCCTATAAATTCAACATTTTAATTAGTGGGTCTAGATGTTTTTTATCACTATTAAAATTAATTCCTAAACCCTTAATTATTTCAACAATCTTGTCATTAAATGGCGTTTCAATTCCAACTTTTTTACCCATATTAGACACATATCCGTTGAGATAATCAATCTCATTTCTTCTCCCCTTTTTAACATCTTGAGCAAATGAAGGGAAACCTAAAGAGCCAGCTCTTTTTCCAGATTCGGCTAATGAATTTTCTAATTCTTCGACATTTTTTCCTTCAGCAGCATCGATTAATGCCTCAGGTGAAACACCCCCAACAGAATAAATATTATGACCTAATGCGTTAGCAACTTTTGCTACTTCTGATCCTAGTTGTATGCCAATTTTTCTAGGATATAACTCCGTTCTAACTTCCGCTGTTCCATAGCCACTCAAACCAGCCAAAGCGTTAGCCATACAATTAGTAATAAGCTTTGACCATCTTTCACCCCACAGATCATTTGCTAACTCCGTTTCTCCAACAGAATTCATTATTTCTACCAATTTTTTAGCTCTAATTGTTGTGGAGCCATCCTGTTCTGCTATCTTAAATGCAGGGGAATTATTATCGGTCCTAATCGCAATACCTGGCTCATACGCAGCAGCGCCTATAGTTATAATACACCCCAAAGATCTCTTAGATCCAACTACACTAGCCATTCTTTCATCATTGACACCATTTTGAAAATTAACAAAAAAGCCCTCATTTTCTTCTATATAATTTTTCATCATCATAGATACCCACTCAGTGTCATATGATTTAACAGATATAAAAATCATATCAAAAGCAATCTCTTGATTCTGTAATTCGCTTATGTGTAAAGCTTTGGGCTTAGATAAATATTCACCATCCCTAGTTTTTACTAAAAGTCCATCTTTTTTAATTTTTTCTACATGCTCATGCCACTGATCAACTAAAGTTATATCATATCCACTTTTTGATAACATTCCACCAACTACTCCCCCTATACCACCTGCGCCTGCAATAGCTATTTTCATGACTTACTCCATATCATTTGCTACTTAAGTATGAATTTTAGTATATACACCGAATTTAAAAAGTCTATCCTCTTTTAATTTTTTTTATCTGATATTTAATTTTTCTTTTTCGATTATTCCTATTTTTAGCTACTAAGGCTTCAATAGTTTTTGCGCCCTCATCCGTAATCCTCACTTTACCAATTGTTGTTATATCAGCCAAGCCTTTCTTAGTGAGGAATCCCAGTTTTGCATTAGCTGTAGTAATATGGATAGTCTTGTACCACTTTGAAAGCATTATGTAACATACTTCCATAGCGGATAATGAATCTGTTGAAGTCGCAAGAACAAATAAAACTCTATCAGTAGCATTATTCAATTTAGCGAAATCTGAAATATTAAATAATGTTCTTCTCGAATCCCATATTGAAATGATCCATTTTTTTTCAGAATCTGATAGTTTTTCCCATAGTAACTTTCTTTTTTGCTCAAGATTATGAGATTGTCCTTTTCTATGAGGAATATACGATAATGATATTTGGTGATTTACTATTGCCATATCTAAAGTATAAAAAATAAATTAAAATAAATCTAAAACTAAATTAAAGAACTTAATAGATTTATGAATATAAACAAAAAAATAATTGCAGTCGATATAGGTGGTACAAATATTAGAGTTGCTATCACAAATCCTGATGGGAAAATATTAAAAAAAATATCTTTTGAGAATGATGGAAATAAAGATATTTCAATTGCTACTGAAAAAATATTATCCAAAATTTTAAATATCAAGGAAAAAAATAATATACTTGGTATTGGTATATCCTCTGCTGGCCCAATTGATCCAAACACTGGGATATATAACCATTCGCCTAACCTAAGTTCCTGGCATGGGAAATCAATGAAAAAAGCTTTAGAACAAGCAACTAACCTTCCAGTTTTTTTTGGCCATGACGCAACCTTAGCTGCACTTGCAGAAGTTACCTATGGGGAATTTAAGAATTCAGAAAACTTAATTTACATAACTATAAGTACAGGTATTGGTGGTGGAATTATAGCAAATAATAATATGATTACTGGGGAAAAAGGATCTATAGAGTTAGGACACATGATTGTTAACCCAGGAGGAGAAAAATGTAACATTGGGTGTGTTGGCTGCCTAGAAGGATGTGCATCAGGCCCAGCTATAGTTAATATTACAAAAAAGCTTTATGACAAATACAATGATAAAGATGCCTTAAAAAAAACAACTAAATTTGATAAAAAAAATTTAACTACAAAAATAATTTTTGATGCAGAAAAAATGGGTAGTGATCTCAGTAAAAAAATTGTACAAGATACGATAAAACACATTTCTACTGGAATTATAAATTTATTAAATATTTTTGATCCAGAAGTGATAATTCTTGGTGGAGGTGTAATAAATAGCCTTAGTAGTTACTGGGAAGAATTACAAAGCAAGTCCAACAAGGGGGCTTTACCCGGACATAGAAAAACACCTATTGAAATCACATCACTAGGAGAAGATGTTTGCCTTCTGGGTGCAAGTGTTTTAGTAACTAAAAAGATAACTTAATTACTCTTCATCATAATCGAACAAATCTTCCGGTAGCAAATCTATATCAAAGGGATCACCTCTATCCAACCCAAGTTCCTCCGCTTCTTCAGTTATACCAGTCCCAAAATCATTACTCTGACTAAAAGATGTATTGATCTCATCAAAATTGATTTCTAAAGGATCATAACCTTCTAGGTCAATACCTGGCTGAATATCCGAAGAGCCATAAAGATTTTGCGCCATCTCTGGTGTAACCACAAGATCCAAGTTTTGCTCTTCTTTAATAATTTGAATAGATAATTTTGATTGTTCAACTACTAAAGGTTCAGTACTAATCAAAGATTTTTCTATAAGTTTCAAGGCTTTATCACCACCAATAGTTTGTACAGAAATTATAGTTGATAATTGTACATCTAAGTCTTCATCTTCTAGCAATTTTTCAAGATGGAATAATTCATTTTCTGTACCAATAATTCCTAAAGAATTTGATGCTTCATATCTTATTTTTGAGTCTTCATGACTTAAACTCTTAACAACATAATTCGTCCATTTTGTATCTCCAGATAACCCCATACAAACAATAGATGATTTTTTTAGGTAAAAATCATCTGAACTCCACGCAGATAAAATATATTCATCTATACTGTCGTGATTAAAAATAGATATAGATTCAAGTGCATTCATTCTTAGACTATTAGGCTCGCTAATGTTAGAAATTATTCTATACAAAGAATCAAAAATAAGTTTAGAATCACTAATAATTAATTTTTTTTCAAAAGCCATTACAGAAAAGCCCACCAATGCTTTAGCAGCTTTACTTCTCAGTTCTATTGATTTGCCTTCAAGCATTGTTTCAACAAAAATCTTTATTAGTTTTCTATCCTCAGATTCAATTAGTCCTTCGATGCATGATATTTTAATTTTGTCATTTGGATAACTCAGAAATTTCTTAAATATTGATTCGTATTCAAGATATAATTCTTGTTGATTAATTTGAACTAATTTATTTATTATTTCTAATATTTCAAGTAATGAAAATTTAGAAATGTATTCAAAAAAAATTGAAGATTCATCGTCGCTTAGGTTTGTAAGACTTACTAGATCTTTATACTTTATTTCATTGAAATTTTTATTTAGTAAATTTTCAAGAGATATATTTTTTGACATATTTCACTTATCTTACATGTAATAATATAATTATAGACAAATAAAATAATATTAGCATTAGTAAATGATAAATAAAATTTTTGAAAAATCTCTAACAAAAATTTTTTCTTTGGCAGATTTTGAGAGGAAAGAGAACTCAGTACAATATAAAGATTTTCATTTATTAAAAGTTAATAGATTATTAGATTACATAGGCAATCCTCACAAAAATCAAAATTTCATTCATGTCGCTGGAAGTAAAGGTAAAGGAAGCACATCAAAAATAATCTCAGCCTGTTTGGTGGAAAATAAAATCAAAACAGGCTTATTTATATCGCCTTCAATACATAGATTTACAGAAAGAATATCGATAAATGGGAGAAATATTTTGGAAAAAGAATTTGTAAGTTTAGTGGAAGATTTATGGCCATACGTATTAAAAATTAATAATGAAAAAGATTTGGGGTCTATAACAGTTTTTGAATTTCTTACAGTTATGTCATTTGAGTATTTTAAGAGAAAAAAAACTAAATTAAATGTTATAGAAGTTGGATTGGGAGGTAGATTTGATTCTACAAATGTAATATCACCAATGATTTCAGTAATCACACCAATCAGTTTAGATCACATTCGAGTTCTAGGAAAAACAATTTCAAAAATTGCATACCAAAAAGCCGGAATAATCAAAAAAGAGACCCCAATAGTTATTTCAAAACAAAATGTTGATGCTAAAAAAGTAATTATTTCAGAGGCAGATAAAAAAAATTCAAAAATTTATGAATCTAATAAAGAAATTGAAATAATCGAAAAAATAGACGAGGGACTAAGAGGAGTAAAATTAAAACTTCTTAACAAAATTTTAAAACAAAACCATCAAACTCAACTCAGTTTACTAGGAGAGCATCAAATTGAAAACCTAAAGACTGCAGTAACAGTTTTATCTATCATAAAAAAATTAGGAGTAGAAATTGACCTAGATACCTCCTGTAAAAAAATAAAAAATATCAAATGGCCAGCAAGGAATCATTTAGTTTCTAAAAATCCATATATTTTTGTAGACGGAGCACATAATGATCATTCTGCAGAATTATTATCAAAAAGTATCAATGATTTATTCCCAAAATTAGAGGATTTGATAATAATTTTTGGCTGTAATATTGGGCATGAACCTAAAGATATAATAGAAAAATTTAAGAATTATAGTCCAAAAATTATAGTTACTCAATCTAGGCATCCAAAATCACTCGATAATAAGACAATGAAAAATCTACTAGTTAATAGTAAAATAAAGATAATGGAGTATGCAGAAAATACTAATTCGGCATTAATTAAAGCAAAAAAACTTGCTAAATCAAATGATTTAATATTGGCCACTGGATCTCTATTTATTGCCGCTGAAGTAGTTGAAATCGAAGAAAAAATTCAGCCTGAAATATACAATATATAGAAAAATTTTATGAACGAAAATGAAAAAATAGTTGTTACTGGATTAGGTGTAGTCTCTTGTTTAGGAGATAGCGTAGAAGATTTTTGGTATTCTCTAAAAAATGGCAAATCAGGTATAGATGAGATTAGTTTGGTAAGCCCTGATGGCTTTCCTTGTAAAGTTTCAGGTGAAGTTAAGGACTTCGATCCTACAAAGTATATTGATAAAAAAGAATCAAAAAGAATGGGTAGATTTTCACATTTAGCTGTTGCAGCGGCCAAAAATGCATTAGATGATGCAAATCTAAGTATAAGTAATGAAAATTCAGACAGAATTGGAGTACTAATCGGAAGCGGTTCAGGTGGATTACCAGAAACAGACCAGCAAGCAGAAGTTAAAGTGAAAAGAGGTCCTTCAAGAATGAGCCCTTTCTATATTCCTATGATGTTAGTTAATATGGCTTCTGCAAATATATCTAGAACATTTGGAATAACCGGTTATACTAATACATGTATTACTGCCTGTGCAGCTAGTACACAAGCTATTGGAGAAGCAACTGAGATAATCAAAAGAGGTGATGCTGACATAGTTATAACTGGTGGTACAGAAGCTGGTATTTGCGAGATCGGAATGGGTGGATTTAGCACTATGCAAGCTTTATCTACTTGGGATGGAGATCCAAAATTAGCAAGTAAACCATTCGATTTAAAACGTGATGGATTCGTACCTTCTGAAGGAAGTGGAATACTAATTTTAGAAAGTTTTAGTCACGCAAAAAAAAGAAATGCAAAAATTTATGGTGAAATTGCAGGTTGGGGGGTATCATCAGATGCTTATCATTTAGTACAACCTCACCCAGATGGTATCGGAGCAGCAAAAGCAATACAATCATCTTTAAGATCTGCCAAGGTTAATCTTGAAGATATAGATTACATAAATGCTCATGGAACATCTACTCCAATCAACGATAAGGCGGAAACTAATGCAATAAAAAAAGTCTTTAAGGATCTAGCATATAAAATACCAATAAGTTCTACCAAATCAATGATTGGACACAGTTTAGGAGCATCTGGCTCCCTTGAAGCAATTGCATGTATTAAATCTATTGAAGAAAATTTAATTCACCCAACAATAAACCTAGTAGATCAAGATCCTGAATGCGACCTTGATTATGTTCCAAACAATGCTATAGAGAAAGAATTAAACGTGGTTTTGTCAAACAGTTTTGGTTTTGGGGGACAAAATGCTTGTTTAGTGATAAAAAAATTACAATGTTAATTTTTGTACACTATAACTGATCGATTTTTATTTAACTTTATCTGTACTTTTGAGTCAATTGTAATATTTTCGAAGTTGTTTATTCTTGAATGAATGACTTCTCCTTTTTCAGATATTATCTCATATTCGTCATACTCACCTCTATATTCTCTAGAAGTCACTGTGTTGGAAAAATTTTCTCCACCTTCATTGCTTATATATATATCAGATGGTCTAATTAGAACTTTCACTTTTTGATGATCGTCTATTTTTTGTAGAGGTTTAGCGCTAAATTTTCCAAATGAGGTTAAAACAGTATTATTTTTGTATTCACCATCAATAAAATCACAAGGACCAACTAAGCTTGCTACCTCTGGTGTTGATGGATTGTTATAAATATAGTCGGGTGAATCTATCTGCAAAATTTTTCTATTGGAAACAACAGCAACTCTATCTGAGATGGCTAAAGCTTCCTCTCGATCATGTGTCACTAAAATTGTAGTAGTTTCTGTATTAGTTACTATTTTCTTTATATCTTTTCTTAATTCTCTTGCCAATATTCTATCTAGATTACTAAATGGCTCATCTAAAAGGAGTGCAATTGGATTTATTGCTACAGCTCTTGCAATTGCGACCCTTTGTTGTTGCCCTCCAGACAATTCATGTACATATTTATTTTCATATCCGTGCATTCCAACCATGGACAAGATACTATTTATTTTATCTGTTTTATCAACCATCTTGCTATCCATACCAAACTCAATATTTTTATATACAGTCATATGAGGGAAAAGTGCATAATCTTGAAAAACTACACCTAAATTTCTGTGATTCGGTGGAGCATGTAAAAAGTTAGATCCAACTAATTGTCCTCCAATTCTCAAATATCCCGATGAAACTTTTTCAAAACCAGCTATCATTCTAAGAGTAGTAGTTTTTCCAGCACCGCTCTCACCTAATATACTTATAAATTCCCCATGTTTGACTAGCAAATTTAGATTTTCAATCGTTGGAAATTTATCATTCGGATAAAAATGACTTACAGAATCCAAATGAATCACACCAGTTTCATCAGAACTCATTTCTGATTTTAATTTTCTTTCACTAGCTTTAGATAATTTCTTAAGTTTATTTAGAATTAATTTCATTTATTCACTTTTGTATGTTGTATCTTGTAGTTTTTAGAGTCATGAATGCCATTGGAAATCCTGCAATAAGAATAAGTATAAGAGAAGCTCCACCAGTTCTAGTAAAAAATGCTTCTGTTGCAGCTCCCCATATCGTTGTTGAAAGTGTATCATATCCTATGGGCGACAAAATAAGTGTAGCAGGAAGTTCCTTTAATGTAAGTAAAAAAACTATTATCCCCCCAGATAAAATACCAGGCATAATTAAGGGAAGAGTAACTCTTAGTACAACTATAATTGGAGTTTTTCCTAAAGAATATGCCGCATCTTCTAATCTAGGATTAACTTGTAAAACTGATGCTCTAATCGATCCAATACTGGCTGGAATAAATAAAACAATATATGAAAAAATTAGTAACCACATTGACTGATATAAAGGTAAGAATAAATTTATACTCAAAAATACTAATGACAATGCCACTACTATACCCGGAAGTCCAAATCCTATATAAGAAGCAAATTCTATAAAATTATTTAGTTTATGTTTATATCTTGTTATGAAAATTGCTATTGGCAATGCAGTTAGTACAGTAAAAAAACTAGCTAAAAAAGCAACATACAATGAATTTAAGATTGGATTTAGAAGAGGTAGAAGATCATTTCCATTAATAAGCCCTCTAATCAACCAATAAAAAAGTACTCCTACCGGTGTTATTAAAGACAATAAAATAATTAGAAACAAAATTATCACTAACGGCCACTTAAAGATACCTGTTTCTAATGGTTTAGAAATTTTTTCTGATCCCGATGTACTTCTGTGAAAAACACCCTTACCTCTAGTAAAGTATTCAATAAAAATAAAAAATAATGCAAAAAAAACTAGTAATAAGGATAATATTGAGGGAAGTGATCGATTAATAGAAGCATCGTACAAAGTCATAATATTTACAGTGAAAGTATTATACCTAAGTAACGCCATGCCTCCATAATCACTCAAGGTGTATAAAGCTACCAAGAGTGTACCTGATGCAATTGCGGGCCTTAGTAATGGAACAGTTATGAAGAAAAAAGTCTTAATAGAACCATAACCCAGCGATCTTGAAGCTTCTAATAATTGGGGATCAAGTCTTCTCAAAGCTCCTCTGACTATTAAAAAAACGTATGGATAAGTCATAATTACAAGTACAAATGTAGCTCCTGGAAGGCCGTAAATTTCTGGCAATCTATCAACTCCAAATATTGATAAAAATTTCTGTAATTGTCCTTTAGGAGAATATAACTCTACAACCGTTGTAGCCAATATAAAACTGGGTATAACTAGGGGTAAAATTAACCCTAAAGTAAGAAATTTCTTGAATGGAATATCCGTTTTCTCTACAACCCAAGCTGAAAAGACAGCAACAATACATGAAACTATCGAAACCAGAAAAATTATAGAAACAGTACGAAAAAAAACTAAGAATACATTTTTAGTAAGTATTATGCTTAAAAAACTAACTCCAGCAATTTCAAATGATCTAAAAAGTAAATACAGAGCCGGCGTTATACACAATAAAGCTATGGCTAAAGTTAGTATAATTAACAAATTAGGAGGTTTACTCTTATTATACAAAAGTATGTTTTTATTAAGATTATTTTGATTCATGAAACTTAAATTTTACTAAATTCATTACCAAAATTATACACAATGACAAATCTAAAAAATAATAAAGTAATTTATTTGATAATTTTGTTGATAATAATATTCATAACTTTGCTATTTATTGATGATAACAAACAAAGTAATGAGAATTATATTCCTACAGCAATCCCTACTATTACACCCGAACCAATAATAAGCCCAACCTCAAACTCAGAAAACAAACCAGTTATTATTCCAACAATAATAGTAACTCCAACTATAATAAAAATTGAACCAACACCTGCCCCACCAAGATCTTATGTTGAAGAAATGGGTAAATTAATTTATGAAAAAGGCATTAATGCAGAAACTTTATTTTTAAAGTCGGTATCAATAAATGAATGGGAAGACGAATCACTTGGATGTCCAAAATTAGGTGAGTACTATTCCGATAATAATAAACCTTATAAAGGATATAAATACATACTTAGTGACGGAAAAAATGAATGGGAATATCATACAGATATAAATGATACATATACGGTAATTTGCGAAGAAATTTTAAAAAATAGT
>PBVQ01000020.1 GCA_002728715.1 Dehalococcoidia bacterium | reverse complement strand
TCTTCTTTGATAATTCGTAATGATTTACCGTACCTGAATTATGTATTCTCTTTATCTTTCTTTTCAATTCATGCCTATATTTCTTTTTTAAGTTGCTTAAGTATATTTCCCATGAATTTGGCAAATTAACTTTTGGGCATACATCTTCAACAACAACTTCAAACTCCCATAGTTCATCATCATTTTCATTAAAGTAATTATATAGAGGTGATAGTTCGGAGACTGACTCAAATATAAAATTATTAATATGTTTCAAGTTGTGTACTTCAGAAAAAATTTTTTTTATATCATTACTAAGATTCTTCTCACAATAATCAAGTGGGTAAAGAAAATCTTGATAATCAAATAAACTTTTGCTGCCCAAAAGTGAAATTTTATTGTCTTTAATTTTCATAGGAGCAATGATATTGTTATTTTTTTTGGGATCGAAAAGAACAAATAAACATACTTCATATTCTTGACCAAAATGCTTATACCAAATATTTTTAGTAGTAAAATAATCAAATGGATTTGTATAGTTTATATTTTTTAAAGTAGTTGAATTATCAGAAAATAAATTATCAACTAATTTAATATTGCTAAATCCATCAAAATTAGAACTTTTAGAACTTGTCAATTTATTCTTTCATTAAGGATGTAATTTTATCTCTAACTGTCTCCATATCAGAATCAACCTTAAATATTTCTGATACAACATTATCATTCACTGTACCTGGGTCTTTTAAACCATTACCGGTTAGAATACAAACAATATTCTTATCTCTAAAATCAAAACCCTCTTTACTGAGTTTCAGTAAGCCTGCTAAAGAAGCTGCTGAAGATGGTTCACAGAAAATCCCTTCCTGATTTGATAATTTCATATAGGCATTCAATATTTCTTTATCTTCAACCATCCCGATAATACCATTAGACTCATCCCTAGCATTTTCAGCATTTTCCCAACTAGCTGGATTACCTATTCTAATTGCAGTAGCTATTGTTTCAGGATTTTTTACTGGTTTTCCAATAACAATTGGCGCAGCCCCAGCCGCCTGAAATCCCATCATTTTTGGTAGTTTTTTGATTTTATTTTGATTTTTATACTCCTTAAATCCTTTCCAATATGCTGTTATATTTCCAGCGTTTCCAACAGGGATAAACAAGTAATCTGGTGAATCATTTATTTCATCCACTATCTCGAAAGATCCGGTTTTTTGGCCTTCAATTCTGTATGGATTAAGGGAATTTACAAGCCCAATATTAAATTCCTCTGAAATACTAATAACAGCTTTTAATGCTTCATCAAAATTACCGTTTATGGAAATAATTTTAGCTCCATAAATCATCGCTTGAGATAGTTTCCCCATTGCTATTTTGCCATCAGGAATAAAAACAAATGTTTCTAATCCATACCTTGCTCCATAAGCGGCTGCTGATGCACTAGTGTTACCTGTTGAAGCACAAATAATTCTTTTTTTCCCTTCTTCTATTGCTTTTGATACAGCAAAAACCATTCCCCTATCCTTAAAAGAGCCAGTTGGATTAGAACCTTCGAGCTTAAAGCAAAGATTTTTACATCCAATATCTTTATATAATGATTGAGAATTAACTAAGGGGGTATCTCCCTCCCCCATTGAAATTATAGGAGTGGAATTGTTCACTGGTAAAAAGTGTTTATATCTCTCGATTAAACCTCTATTTTTCATTTTTATTCTCCATACCTAAGTTCAAAATAAGGATATTTAATTGTAAGATTCCACTCTAATCATGCTTTCTATATTAAATACCGTATCAAGATTATTTATTTGTTTTATAGAAGTTTGCATATCTCTTTCTAATGAGGGATAAGTCATTATTACTAAATCTGCACTTCCATCATCATGTAAATCTTTCTGAAGTACAGACGAGATACTAATATTTTTTCCCCCAAATTCCATAGCAATACTAGCTAAAACACCTGGCTTATCAGAAACATTTAATCTTAAATAATACTGACAAAAATGACTATCCATACTAGTAATTTTATACGTATTTTTACGATTTACATTTATTTTTTTTTCAGAATTTTGGATCTTAATGAGATCCGATAATACAGAACTAGCGGTTGCTTTTGCTCCTGCACCTGCACCTTGAAACCATAACGTTCCAACTAAATCACCCTTAATTTCCACAGCATTAAGTACCCCATTTACTGATGACATAGGAACATGATTTGGTATGAGTGCTGGGTGAACCTTTACGAGTAGATTATTATCGTTATTAATACTTGCTGTAGCCAAAAGTTTTACTGTGTAACCCAGTTCACTAGCATACGCAAAATCTGTACTTTTTATATTGCTAATTCCTTCAACATATATTTGATCTATTGATACATTTGTATTAAATGCTATTCGTGACAAAATAGATATTTTATACTGAGCATCGAATCCATCAATATCGGAGGTCGGGTCTGCTTCTGCATATCCTAAATCCTGCGCTTCTTTTAATACCTCTGCTAATTCTAATTTTTCATTTGCCATTTTAGTTAGAATATAATTAGTTGTACCATTAATAATTCCCCTAATACTTGAAAAATCATTAGCTGAAAGATCACTAACTAATGGGCTGATTATTGGTATACCTCCAGCAACACTGGCTTCATAAAGTAAAAATACGTTATTTTTTTCTGCAAGATCTAATAATTCTTCTCCATATTTACCCATAACCTCTTTATTTGCTGTGATTACATTTTTATTTGATTTTATTGATCTCTTAATATAATTATAAGCTGGAGTTTCTCCTCCTATTAACTCAATAACTATATCGATATTGTTATCTTGTATTATTTCTTCAAAATCATTAGTGATAATTTTTTCACTAAAGTGAATATTTCTTTTCTTAGTGATATCTTTAACTAAAACTGAAGAAACATTACTCTTAATCTCTTCATAAACTGCTCTTCCTACAGTACCCATACCAAGTAATGCAATATTTTTTTTAGAAAGAACAAAAACATTTTTCATATTTTAATTTCCAGGTAAGTTAGAAAAATCATATGACACTGCTGTTGGTGTTGGAAGTAATGAAGACATCTTAACTTGCTTATTAACCCACTCAAAAATGTCGCTATCTAAAACCATTTTTAAATCAAAATTTTTTCTTTCTTCGTTCAAAAATAATGTCATTGCTCTATCCACAAGTAATTCCATATTTTCCTCATCTACCTCTCTTGCTTCTGATACTTCATTTACAACAATGTAGCTGTGCCATTTTTTTTCTTCATTGTATCTAGGAGAGGTTGTTTCACGAATAGGAAGTAACCTATTTCCATCTTTATCAAGACCAAAAAGTAAGCCATCAAGTTCAGGATTAGTACCATATGGGAACCAACCAATTTCCCCAAGATCTCTTTTTTTGTTAGGGTTTTCAGAATATCTCATCACAATATCCTCAATTGGATCTCCTGCTTTAAGTTCTCTGTCAATTTTTTGCTGAATTTGGTTATCTGTATTAAACAAAATAATTTCATAAATGTGAACTTGAACTTGTAATTTTGGAACTGATTGACCAACTACTTCTCGAAGTCTTTCTCTGAACATTGATTTTTTTATAAAATCTCTAAAATCATCTTCAGTTACACCAATTTTATTTATAAATTGTCGTTTTGCTTCATCCAAATTCACTTTATCTTCTGTCGATAAGTTAGGATCATCTGAAGCATTAAATGCTACAAAACCTAAAGTAGTACTAAATCTTTCGTCAACCTCTTCCTTAGACACAGATATGCCATATTTAGGAGCTAATTGATAGGATAGTTCATTTTCCTGAAGAGTTAACATCGCATCAAAAAGTGAATTGCCCACTTGAAATGGTACTCCAAGATCTTCACTAATTCTTTGGTTGTATCTTATAAAATTAACAACATCTCCTCTTGAATATTCTTTATCTTCAACTCTTAATGCCAGCTCTCTTGGGGGAAATACATAAATTTGAAAATAAGAGTATGCAGGAATAAGCAATAAAATTATTACAATAATTATTCCGAAAATAAAGTAAGGCCGGGACTTTGAACTATTTTCCTTACTCTCCCTAAGATAATCCATTCGGGATTTTTTAATAGACTGCTGGATGCTTCTTTGACCAATAGAAAATTCTGATCTATCTACAACATCATCATTGAGATCGTTTAATTTACTGTCTTCTTTTTCATTATTACTAAACATGAGATTCTGATAAAAACGTAATCTAAGAAGTTTGAGTATCGTCAGAAGTAGTATTTTCTTGTTCTGTCACTCGATCGTCTGAAGAATTCGAATTATCCTCTTCAGAATCAACAACTTTAGAATCTTGGACTTCTGGTTCATTTGAAGATTTTTGATCTAATTCAAAAATCTTTACTGGTCCAGTTACCTTTTCGTGCTGAGGAGCATATGGCAAAAGAGCTAAATATCTTGCTCTTTTTATTGCTTTGGTCACCTCTCTATGACATTTTGCTGAATTACCTGATTTTATACCAGCATCAATTCTACCACGATCAGTAATAAATTTTCTTAATAAGGAAGCATCTTTATAATCAACAAGATTTTCCTTACAGAAATCGTATTTAGAGCGTTTGTAGTTTGTGAAATTATTTCTTCTGTTATAAGTAGTCATTTATCTCCTATTTTTACCAAGGTAGTTCTTCAATATCTTCTGAGTTATCGTTAGAAGGGAATGTATCGTTATTATTTATATTATTATCATTACTTGAGTTTGGTTGAGAAGATGACTCTTCGCCTGATTGACTACTTAAAAATACTACTCTAGTTGCACTTACCTCTAGACTAGACCTATTAACCCCTTCTTTATCAACATACTCACTTTTTGTAAGTCTACCTTCTACAAAAACTTTTCTTCCCTTTGCTAGGTATTGATTTACTGATTCAGCCTGACGATTCCATGCTGTAATTCTGAACCACTCAGTTTCGTTTACCGTTTCTCCATTTTGATCCCTGTAAGTATTGTTAGTCGCTAAATTAAATGTTGTTACAGGGGTACCAGATGACGTATATCTCATCTCTGGATCATTCCCAACATTTCCAATTAGTAATATTTGATTAAGACTCAATAGTAGCTTCCTTTTTTTTACGCTTAACAGGGACTTTACCAAAAAGATCATCTTTGACAATAAGGTACCTGATAATTTTTTGATCAAATCTCAATGCATCATCTACATTTTTAATTTTATTTTGTGACATATCAAAGTTTGCTTGAATATAGTAACCCTCATCATTTTTATTGATAGGATAAGCTAAAGTCCTCTTACCCCAAATTTTTGTCTGAGCAGACTGTGCGTCATTTGAAGAAAGTAGTGTAGACAAATTCGATTCTACTTCTTTTACTTCTTCTTCAGAAAATTCACCAGATACGATACATACTATTTCATATTTAATCAAAATTCACCATTACCTAATTTTTTTAACCACTTTATTTTACTATCAAAAGAATAAAAATTCAGCAAAATTATTAGTTTTTTTACCAAATATTAATATATTAGTCTAATCCTGGAACCATAAATTTTGCTGAAAAACCTGCTACTTTTTCCTTTATTGAACTTAAAATTTTACTATTATTGTGATTTCTTAGAGATTCTAAAATAAATCCCGATACTATTTCCATATCTTTTTCTAACATATTTCTGGAGGTGAGTGCAGCAGTCCCAATTCTGATACCAGAAGTAACCATCGGAGGTTCATCATCAAATGGTATTGAATTTTTATTGACAACAATACCTGATGATAATAATGCTGACTCTGCATCTGAACCATTTAATCCAATCGCCTTAGTGTCTACAAGAAGCATATGAGTATCCGTACCTCCAGCTACAATTCTTAGCCCGTTTTCAGCTAAAGTTTTTGCTAAAATTTTTGAATTTTTGACTATTTGAAAAGAATAGTTTTTGAAATCTTCTGACATAGCTTCTTTAAATGCCACTGCTTTAGCAGCTATTGAATGTTGCATTGGACCACCTTGCATGTTAGGAAATACTGCTGAATTAAATTTTTTTTCAAAATTTTTCTTCATCAAAGCTAAGGCTCCTCTAGGCCCCCTAAGAGTCTTATGGGTGGTACTGGTAACTATGTCTGCATGAGAAACAGGGGAAGGATGAGCACCTCCAGCAACAAGACCAGAGATATGAGCCATATCAGCTAAAAGTAAAGCACCGACTGAATCAGCAATGTGCTTGAACTTCTCAAAATCAACTTTAAGTGGATATGCCGTAAATCCTGCGATTATAAGTTTTGGCTTATTTTTTTCAGCGATTTCATATAAATTATTGAAATCTAAAGCTTCTGTTTCTCTGTTAACACCAAAAGGGACAAAATTATAGAGTTTACCTGAAAAGTTAACCTTTGAGCCGTGAGTTAAGTGTCCACCATGGTCCAGAGACATACCCATAATAGTATCTCCTGTCTGACACATAGAAAAAAAAGCTGCCATATTGGCCTGTGAGCCAGAATGGGCTTGAACATTTGCTGACTCAGCTTTGAATAAAGATTTAGCTCTTTCTATAGCTAAACTTTCCGAAATATCTACATTCTCACAACCTGCATAGTATCTTTTTCCTGGGTAGCCCTCAGAATATTTATTAGTCAAAATAGATCCTGTAGCTTCAAGAACAGCTGAGCTTGTATAATTTTCTGAAGCAATCATTACTAATTGCTCTCTTTGGCGTTTTTTTTCATTCTCAATTACAGAGTGAATTTCTGAGTCAATTTTTAGTAAATGTGTCAAATTTTTACCTCATACCAATGTTTTTATAACTGCAAAAGTTAAAAAAGTATTTAAACTTAATTGTATTATATTGAAAATTAGATAATAAATTTAGGAAATTTATAAGGTATTAATATGGATATTATAGATTATAGACCGGAAACAGCAATGGTGATTTTTGCTCACCCAGATGATGCAGAAATTGGATCAGGGGGTACGGTATCAAAATGGTCTAAGAGTGGTACTGAGATTACTTTTGTGCAATGTACTACAGGTAATAGCGGAAGTAATGATTTAAAAATGACATCAGAAAGAATTGAAATTCTTCGCCATAAAGAGCAAAAAGAAGCAGCAAATATCATAGGAGTTAAAAACCTTATATCTCTGGAACATGAAGATGGCAAACTAAAAGCAAGTGATGATTTCTTAGAACAAATTGTAGAAAATATAAGAAAATTTAAACCAGAGGTTGTTTTCACTCATGATCATTTTAGAAAAAACTCTTTTCAGCATAGAGATCACAGAAATACAGGAATCACTGTTCAAGATGCAGTATATCCTTTTGCGAGAGATCATTTACATTTCGAAAATCAAATAAAAAATGGGTTGGCACCTCACAAGGTTAAGGAAATATTTTTCTGGGGAACAGATGAACCAAATATAATTGTAGATATAACGGAATCTATAAATACTAAAATTCAGGCATTATCCATGCATAGAAGCCAGATACCCGGTTTATCAGTTGGATCTGATTTATGGAATAGTATGAAAAAAAGACATGAAGATGCATCAATAAAATTTGAATTTAAGTATGGAGAAGTTTTTAGAAGGGTCAAGGCAAGATCCTAATAATGAAAAATTTTACGGATATTAAGTCACATATAATACCAGAATTTGATGATGGTCCAATTAACTTTGATGAATCTCTAGAAATTTTAGTTTTAGCAGAAAAAAGTGGGATTTCAAAAATTATTGCAACACCTCATTATGAAAATCTTTTGATTAATAATAAGAATTTTAAGGATGTTGAAGAGTATGTAGAAAAATTAAATTCATTAGCTCATAAAAATTCTATAGATATTAATATTTTTTCTGGAATTTCATTAAATTTCACTGAAAAAATCATTGATATTATCGATACTGAAGCACAAAATTTTTCACTTAATAAAACTCGATTTTTCTTGATAGAATCAACTTTTAATTATTTTGATGAAAGTAATATAAAAATTATTGAAAAATTTAGAGATAAAAGACTTTATCCGATAATATCACACCCTGAAAGAAATATTTCCTTAAGAAAAAATTATAAAATTTTAGAAGAAATTATAAACTTAGGTGCTTTAATTCAAATTAGCTCGGACAGTATTATCGGTAATAATGGTGATACAAGTAAAAGATTTGCACTAGAAATCATAGAAAAAAAACATGCTACATGTATATCATCGGAGATACATAACAAGGATGAAATTCTTTTTCCTAATCTAAACGCATCATACGAGTTAATTACCGAAGCTTTTGGAGAAAAAGTCTCAAATAAATTATATATATCTAATCCTCAACTTATTCTTGACGGACATTTACCTAAATTTGAAGACTAAGATAAAGCTAAAAGCCTTAAGATTTTTATATTCTTCATCAAGATAAAATTAATAATTTTTATGCGCATAATTTTTCTTACTAATAAGGCAATTACAAAACCCATAATTGCAGCTGAAAAAACATCAAGAAAGTAAAATACGCCAACATATATTCTCGAAAAGCTAAATATTATAGATATTACTAATAAAATATATCCTAGATATTTATTTGAAGGAAAAATCGAAGCAGTAACGGTAAATCCAATTGCCACAGGATTTGCGGGAAAAGATGGATCTGTAGGAGCATAAAATATCAGTTGTATTTCGTCAGAGTTACCAATAAAAGGCCTTGTTCTAGAAACTAAATTATTCACTATCCAAACCAAAAAGTTAGTCAGCATGATAGCTGAAATTGAATAAAATACTGTTTTTTGATTCAATAATAACCTTTTAGAATCTAAAGCTAGAAACCATAGTGAAAAAATTGACAATGCACAAATAACTGGAATTAAATAGTCACTCGCAAAAATTTGAAAAAATGAATCCCAAAAAAGATTTTTACCGTTCAAGTTATTTATAAAAATAGTTATTTTTTCGTCAATTATCATCTAAAAATCTACCTCTAAAATTCAACCTTAATGATGAATAATAATTATTATTTTTTAGAGTAAAAATTCCTCTAGATTTTTTTGCGTTCAAGTTAAGAGTTTTCGGTTTTTGCTTTAAAAGACCCAAAATCCCAGATATTGCCACAGAGGTAACAAAAGATAAAATACAACCTAAAAAAAATAAAAGAAATTGAGCTGTTCCATGCAATCCTCCATCTATATCATTAACATTTCTTACTGATGCAAAATTCTCTAAAGTTGATCTAGTAAAACTAGAACCTGTCCATTGGGAGTTTATAAATAGAGGAGCAGAAAAAAAGAAAATAAAACCTGAGATTAGAAATATAATACCAAGTATTTTATTTGCTTTAGTATTTGACAATATCATTATGCCGCGCAAATTTGATATTGTAGAAACTAATTGTAATGTGCCAAAACAAGAAAGATATACATAGATTAAATAATGATTTATAAATAATTCTCTAATATCATTATTAAAGTAGTTCATACTGTCAATCCATTGAAATTTGAGTGCACCAATCTAAGTATTTTGAATTCTCGCCTACCAAAACCGAAAAATAAAGATCTTGGATTTTTTTTGTGATAACACCTATTCTTCCAGTCCCTATTTCTCGATTATCTAATTCTCCTACAGATGTGACATGAGCAGCTGTTCCAGTTAGGAAAATTTCATCTGCTAAATATAATTCTGATCTATGAATTCTTCTCTGTTGGACTTCCATACCTATTTCTTTAGTTGCAAGCTCAATTACAGAATCTCTAGTAATTCCTAGTAATGCATTATCTGTTTCAGCAGGAGTAATTAATTTATCATTTTGAATCATGAATAAATTCTCTCCACTACCTTCTGAAACCGTACCATCTTGGTTTAATAATATTGCTTCATCAAAACCTGCAGATACTGCTTCAGTTTTAGCCAAAATATTTGTAGTGTAAAGTCCAGTAAGTTTAACTCCAGTTGGCATAGACGAATCCATTGGCCTCCTCCAACTAGATGTTTGACATCTAATAGAATTACTATTATCAATGTAAGACCCGAATGGAAGGGTAACTAAGGCAAAATCATCTGACACTTCGTGTAACTTTAAATTTGCCACCATTTCTGCACCCTTATATGCTAGAGGCCTAATGTATACATCTTCTTTTAGGTTGTTTTTTTTGATTAAGTCTATAGTAATATCGCAAAGATCTTCGACAGAATATGGTAGTTTAATTCTTAAGATTTTGCATCCTCTAAGAAGACGATCATAGTGTTCCTTCATACGAAAAATATACATCGAGTTATTATTTTCATTCCAGTTTCCACGTATACCTTCAAAAGTAGCCGTTCCATAGTGCAAAGCATGAGTCATAATACTAACTTTTGCATCTTTTATATCTATTTGATTACCGCTTAAAAAAGCCCACATAATTTCACCTTAACTTTATTAAAAACCATTTAATATTATATATTATTTTACTTAACTCCAAGTTCGTACTGTTGGGTCTGGAATATTATCCCATCTGGATTGACCCTGTGATCTTATAACAGCTATTCTTTTTAGGACTTCTTGATTTGCTAAACCATGCAAAGGTTTACCTGTAAGGACATTAACAGCATTTTCCCCCCATCTTATTGCGCCTTCCATTTGACTTACATCAGAATTACCAGCTATGTGGGGAGTAATAAATAGATTATTTAATTTTAGAAGAGGGCTTTCAGAACTTACTGGCTCAGTTTCAGTAACATCTATACCAGCAGCTGAAATAAGATTTTTTTCTAGTGCTTCTTGAAGACCTAATTCATCCACAATAGGCCCCCTTGCACAGTTAATAAAAATTGCATTAGGTTTCATTTTTGAAAAAACATCATAATTAAATCTATGTTTAGTTTCTTCTGAGGAGGGGGAATGTACAGAAATAAAGTCTGACTGGGTGATTAGTGTATCAAAATCAACTAATTCTACCCCAAAAAGATCAGCTGATGTCTGGTTTACATAAGGATCGCAAGCTATGATTCTTCCAGGACCAAATCCTCTAATTCTTGACGCAAAAGCCTTACCAATGTTACCAAATCCAAAAATCCCGACTGTATTCCCAGAGATTCTTCTCAAATTGGAAGTTAATGATGATATATTTTTCCCCTCTGGCGGATTAGACCAATGACCTTGTTTTAGTGCATCATTCAAATAAGGTATATTTCTTGTGATAGAAAGAAGTAGTGCTACAGCATGATCTGCTACCTCACTAGTATTTACTCCTGGAGTATTGGTAACACATATACCTTTCTCAGTTGCAGCAACCAAATCAACCGAATCAACACCTACACCATGCCTAGCAATCATTTTTAATTTTGGTAAACTTTCAATAACTGCTCCAGTGGTATGTGGAACAGTACCTACAAGTATAACATCAGCATTTTTACCCGCCTGAATCATATCATTTTCTGATTTACAAGGAATATATTCAAACTCAATTCCAGCATCGGTAATAGTTTTTATAGTCAAGTCTAATGGTGACTTTTTGTAATCCATAGCAATAACTTTGAAGGTCAATTTTTTCTCCTATAATTAAGAATTAGAATAGTTTATAATTTGTAGATAATAATAGAAAAAAAGTATTTAGTGTATTACTTTTTTCGCATTAAATGATCTTTTAAGAAATATTTAATAAGGAAATATGCTGTTTTATGGATAAAAAAAAATCAGACCCTTCTTATGGATTTTATTGTGAACGTGATGTCATGCTACCTATGCGAGATGGAATAAAACTTGCTACTGATATCTATTTTCCATGCCATGGAGACGGGTCAATTCCGAAAGAAAAACTTCCTACATTACTAGTAAGAACATCATATGATAAAACAGCACCAGAATGGGATGATATATATCCTTTTTTTTGTAGAAGGGGATATGTATTTGTAATTCAAGATTTGAGATCAAGATTTAGATCTGAAGGAGATGGTAAATATTTTCATGCTCATAATCCATGGGAAGGTGATGATGGATACGACACAATTGAGTGGTTAGCAAAACAAAAATGGTCAAATAAAAAAATTGGAACCTTGGGATCATCACATAGGGGTATTGTTCAACAACAGTTAGCCTTAAAAAAGCCTCCACATCTATCTGCAATGTGGGTTGAAGCCGCACCTACAAACCCTTACTTGCATGAGTGTAGAGAAGGTGGCGCAATGTCTCTCCAAATGTTTGCTGCAATCCATTTACATGCTTTAGATTGTCATGAAATTGGTAATGATAAAACTAAGGCTAGAGAAATTATGAACGCAATGAGAAACATGAGAGATTGGATACAAAAATTCCCTGATAATCCATTTGACACGGCTCTTAAGGTTGCTCCTTCAATAGAACAAACTGCAAAAAATTATTTGCTAAAAAGTGATTATGATGAATGGTGGGATGGTGATTACGCTAATCAGGAAAAATATTTTAATGAGCATGCAGATGTTCCCTTAATGATAGCTTGTGGGTATTATGACAACTTTATTGGAGCATCGTGTGATTATTATAAATTTATGAGTGAAAAAAATAAATCCAAAACAAGCCTAATCATTGGTCCTTGGTGTCACGGAGGAATGAGAGCAGAAGGAAGTTCCCATGGAGATGCTGACACTGGTATACAAAGTGTTTGGGGTGTACAAAAATATAATGAAGAAAGATTAAACTTTTTTGACAAACACCTAAAAAAAATTGACACAAAAGAAAAACCAAAAATAAGGTTATATATCATGGGTCATGGTGATGGAAGAAAAACAAAGAATGGAAACCTTAATCATGGAGGAATATGGCGAGATGAGATTGAATGGCCTTTGGAAAGAACAGAATATAACACTTTATTTCTTAGTAATGAAAGAGAACTTACTCCATTTTTAGATGCTGAAGAAAACAGTAAAATAACCTATAAGTTTGATCCCAATAATCCAGTACCAACAATAGGTGGTCAGATTGTTGGCATGTTTGAAATAATCCCTGAAAAAGAAGGAGGTCCAAAAGAAGATTTTGTCCCAAATTTCCTTGATCAATGGACTCTTGTTCGAAATAATATGAGAGAGGTTATATCTGCTGCTGGATGGCATCAGAAAGAATCCGAAATGTGGATTGGAGCAAAAAAGCCTTATAAATTATTAAAGGATAGAGATGATGTTATATCATTCGAGACAAAAATACTTGATGAGGACACAGAGGTTACCGGAGAAGTAGTTTTGAAATTGTGGGTTTCATCAGATTGTTTAGATACAGATTTTACTTTTAAGCTTTTAGATATTTATCCTGAATCATCTGATTACTCTGAAGGCTACCATTTAAATATAACCGATACTATACTAAGAATGAGATATAGAGATTCATGGACTAATCCAGAGTTATTAATACCCGATAAGCCATACGAAATTTCTGTTAAATTGTGGCCAATTTCAAACTTATTTAAGAAAGGTCACAAAATCAGATTAGATATATCTAGTTCTAATTATCCAAGATTTGATGTAAATCCAAATACGGGAGAAAAATTAGGGTTTCATACAAAAAAAATTATCGCAAGTAATACAATTTATACTAATGATACCTACCCATCAAGGATAATTTTACCTACGGTAAAAAACTAACCACTATTTATCTATTCTTCCACTCTTAAATTTATCAAGTGCTGTGATTAGTGCCATACTTGATGGCACTGGTATTCCTTCTTTGTATGCAATCTTTACTACACTGCCTAGAAGATCATCAAGTTCTAATGGTTTTCCAGCAAATAAATCATATTGTATGGAAGCTTGAAAATGCTCTGCATCTTTTTCAGCAGAATCCATAAAATTCTTTATTAAATCTGCATCAAATTCTACACCTTGAGATTGACCAACTAATAATATTTCTTGCATTGTTGTTTTGATGGTATTATATCCAAATGGAGAAGAAAAAACCTCAGATAGTTTTGATCTAGTAGCAGCCATAATTGTGCCTATAGAGCCTACAAAAACCAACTTTGTCCATAAAGTTTTTTTGATATTATTACTTACTTCAATTTGTATTCCTGGTCGCTTAAGGAATTCAGATAATTCTTGAACTCTATTTGTGATGGATCCATCTTCTTCACCAAATTCTATTTTTGCAACTGGCCCAGTTTGAGAAATATGACCAGGACCTGCTACTGATGACTCAATATACGTAGCCCCTTGCAAGACTTTTTCTTTGCCAAAACTTCCAGATATTATTTCTCCACTCGAAATACCATTTTGTATAGTTAATATTGAAGTTTTTTCAGTAACTACTGGAGAAATCAGGGGTAATGCTTCAAAATTAGAATATAGTTTTGGGCTATAGAAAATTAAGTCTGCTGGCGGAGTATTTGAAGGATCGTCTGTTGCCGTTACATTAACATTAAAATTACCCCAATGGCTATCAATAGATAATCCTTTGTCATTAATTTTTTTTAAATGATTACCTCTAGCTATAAGTGTAACTTGTTCACCTTGATTTGCCAGTACTCCACCAAAATATCCACCAACAGCTCCTGCCCCCATTATTACCACATGCATTATTCACCTCAAAATACTTGTAATTAAATTTTTTTTTATAAGAAACAATAATTGTAATACTGTTATCATTTAATTATAAGTATATTGGGGAGAAAATTGATTAAAAAAAATATAAAAAGAATTGACAATAGAAATTCCTCTGAACTTCGAGATGTTAAGATTACTCCTAATTATTTACCAGATTCAGAAGGATCTGCATTAATAGAAGTGGGAAATACAAAGGTAATATGTTCAGCAACTATTGAAAAAAAAGTGCCTCGATGGCTCAAAGGAAAAGGTACTGGTTGGGTTACAGCAGAATACTCAATGTTGCCAAGATCTTCAAAAGATAGAATACAAAGAGAGAGATTCAAAGTTTCTGGCCGTACTCAAGAAATACAAAGATTAATAGGTAGATCTCTCAGATCAATCATTGATTTAGAAATGCTTGGTGAAGTTTCTATTATAATTGACTGTGATGTTATAAGAGCGGATGGAGGAACAAGAACAGCATCAATAACCGGAGCTTTTACAGCACTTAACCTAGCAATAATACATGGTATAGATGAAAATTTATTTACTGCTAATCCAATCAAAAATTTAGTATCAGCAGTAAGTATAGGAATCGTAGAAAAAAATATATTATTGGACTTAAATTATGATGAAGATTCTAGAGCAGAAGTTGATATGAATATTGTGATGAATGATAAATTTGAATTTGTTGAAATTCAAGGAACTGCTGAAAAATCTTCATTTAGTTATGATGATTTCTCTGAAATGATCACAATTGCTAAAAAAGGAATAAATGAGCTTTTCAATTTACAAAAAAAAGCTATTTCAGATAAATAAAACGATTAGAACGATTAGAAAACAAGGAATCATAATGGACAAAATTATAGATGTATCTGCTAGAGAAATATTAGACTCTCGTGGCAACCCAACAATAGAAGCAACAGTTGTTTTATCAAGTGGGAAAACCGGAACTGCAGCTGTTCCTTCGGGAGCTAGTACTGGTAAAAGGGAAGCCGTCGAATTACGGGATGGAGATAAAAAAAGATTTTTAGGAAAAGGAGTATTAAATGCGGTTGATAACATAAACAAAAAAGTCCGTAATATTATCCTAAATTTAGATCCCTTAAAACAGAAAAGTATTGATGATATTATGATTGATTTTGACAATTCTGAAAATAAAAAAAATCTCGGAGCAAACTCTATACTAGCTGTTTCTCTAGCAACAATGAAATCTGCTGCAAAAAGTTTAGAAATACCACTATATAAATATGTAAATGAATTATATGAATCTCATAATGAAATTTCTTTACCTGTGCCAATGATGAATATACTAAATGGTGGAGCTCATGCGGAGGGATCAACTGACTTCCAAGAAATAATGATTGCCCCTATTGGATTTGACAATTTTCATGATGCATTAAGATGTGGTGTAGAAATTTACCACACTTTAAAAAGTAACCTTATAAAAAATAATCACGTCACAACTGTAGGAGATGAGGGTGGATTTGCGCCACAAAACCTAACTAATAGCGAGGCAATAAATTATGTTGCAGAATCTATTGAAGATGCAGGTTATAAACTTGGAGATGAAGTTTACATTGCGCTTGATGTTGCCGCATCAGAATTTTATATAAATAACGAATATCACCTAAGTAGAGAAAATAAGGTCTTATCAAGCAAACTATTGGCCAGTGAGTATAAAAAACTATGCCAGCAATATCCTATTTATTCTATTGAAGATGGCCTTTCTGAAGACGATTGGGATGGATGGTCTGACTTAACCAAAACTCTAGGGAATAAGGTTCAATTAGTTGGTGATGATTTATTCGTTACACAAGAAAAATACTTAAAAAAAGGGATAGATAACAAATCTGCAAATTCTATTTTAATCAAGCTTAATCAAGTTGGAACAGTTTCAGAAACATTAAGTGCAATTAGATTAGCCAAAAAGTCCAATTTCAAATGTATTATTAGCCACCGTTCTGGAGAAACAGAAGATACCACAATTTCTGATTTTGCTGTCGGTGTCTCAGCAGGTCAAATAAAAACAGGGGCGCCAAATAGAAGTGAGCGAGTAGCAAAATACAATAGATTGCTGAGTATTGAACAAACGATTGGCTATAACAAATATGTAGGTAAAAATATTTTGTAAAAAATAAACTCAAAGGAAAAAAAATGAATAAAATAAAGATAGGAATTAACGGTTTTGGAAGGATTGGGAGGCAAGTTCTAAAAACAATTAACAGCAATTTTAAAGACTCACTTGAAGTAGTAGCAATTAATGATTTAGGTGATATCAGAACAAGTGCCCATTTACTAAAATATGATTCTACACATGGAAGACTTCAAGAAAAATTGGAAATAAATGATCATGGAATAAACATTAGCGGTCGTTATATAAAGTTTTTTAGGGAGAAATCTCCAGAGAATATTAATTGGGATAAGGAAGGAGTACAAATTGTTATAGAATCAACAGGTATATTTACAGATGGTAATCTAGCATCTTCACATTTAGGTGGATCGGTAAAAAAAGTAGTTATATCAGCTCCAGCAAAAAACGAAGATATCACTATTGTTTTAGGTGTAAATCACAAAGATTATGACCCAAAAAACCATAATATAATTTCTAATGCTTCATGTACTACAAATTGTGTAGCGCCGATGGTAAAAGTACTTAATGATAACTTTGATTTGGAAAGTGCATTTATGTCTACAATACATGCTTTTACAAATGACCAAAATATACTTGATCAGACTCATTCTGACTTAAGGAGAGCAAGAGCTGCGTCGGCAAATATTATTCCAACAACTACTGGTGCAGCAAAAGCAGTGACAAAAGTAATACCAGATTTAGAAGGAAAAATAGACGGTATGGCATATCGCGTACCAGTAATTACAAGTTCTGTAACAGACCTTACCGTGAAACTAAATAGTGATGAAAGTATTGAAAAAATAAATGAATTATACAAACAATCTGCATCAAAGGAACTTAATGGAATTTTAGATTGTGCAGATGAAGAGCTTGTATCTTCAGATTTCATTGGAAACTCATACTCTTGCACTATAGACTTAGCTTCTACTTCCAAAATTCCTGGAACTGGTCTTTATAAGATTGTAGGTTGGTACGATAATGAGTGGGGATACGCATCTAGAACTTCAGATTTAGCTAACTTAATCGGAAAAAATTTATAATCATATAATATTATTTAATATTAAGAGTTATAATATTAATAATAGCGGGTTCGGTGTCGCTAGAAAATTAATAAATAAAGCCGAAAGGAAATATTATGACATCAACTAAGTTGATTAATTCTAATCAAAGTTGGAAGGATAAAACTAAACCCAACGTTGGTGATTGGAAGGTGAAGGGTGGTTTAGCACAAATGCTAAAAGGAGGGGTGATAATGGATGTAGTTACCCCTGATGAAGCAAAAATTGCAGAAGATGCTGGAGCAGTGTCGGTAATGGCTCTCGAACGTGTCCCTTCAGATATAAGAAGAGACGGTGGAGTTGCAAGAATGTCCGATCCTGATTTGGTATCAGGTATTATAAACTCGGTTTCTATTCCAGTTATGGCTAAGGCTAGAATTGGGCATTTCGTAGAAGCTCAAGTTCTCGAATCTCTAGGTGTTGACTACTGCGATGAATCCGAAGTTCTTACACCAGCAGATAATGATTTCCACATAAACAAATGGGACTTCAAGATGCCTTTTGTATGTGGAGCAAGAAACCTAGGAGAGGCATTAAGAAGAATTGGTGAAGGTGCAGCTATGATTAGAACAAAAGGTGAAGCAGGAACTGGTGACGTTGTACATGCTGTAACACATGCAAGGCAAATTCTTAGTGATATTAGAAAACTTCAAAATATGCCTGAAGAAGAATTGATGTCTGCAGCAAGGGATTTTCAAGCTCCATATGAACTTGTTTTGGAGGTTCATAAAAATGGTAAATTACCAGTTGTAAACTTCTCTGCAGGAGGTATTGCAACACCATCTGATGCCGCACTAATGATGCAAATAGGTGTCGAAGGTGTATTTGTTGGATCTGGAATTTTTAAAAGTTCTAATCCTTCTAAAATGGCAGAAGCTATTGTAAAAGCTACAACTCATTACAATGATCCTGATATGCTTGCAGAAATTTCTGCAGGACTAGGAGATGCTATGCCTGGTATTGAAGCAAATAAAATAAACGAAAAAGATCAGCTTCAAACTAGAGGTTGGTAGTATTGGGAAATCTTCCTGATAAACAAATAGGTGTTTTAGCTCTTCAAGGTGACTTTTATGAGCATATTGCAATCTTAGAAAAACTGGATAACAAGGCTTCATTAATCAAAAAACCTGAAGAGCTAGAATCACTCGATGGCTTAATTATTCCTGGAGGAGAAAGTACAACTATTTGTAAACTCATAAGAAATTATGGATTTGAAGAAAAAATAAAACTAGCAGTAACCAGAGGTATGGGTTTGTGGGGTACATGTGCCGGAATGATTACAATAGCCAAAAAATTAAAAGATGATTACCCAAAACCCATTGGGATTATGGATATAACGGTTGAAAGAAACTTTTATGGTAGACAGATTGATAGTTTTGAAGAAAAAGTAGTAATAAAAGGCTTAGATGACAAAAAGTTTAACGCTATTTTTATTAGAGCTCCAATTATTCGAGAAGTGGGGAAAAACGTAGAAGTACTTTCCACTCTCAATAATGAAATTATTGCTGCACGACAAGACAAAATTTTTGTGACTTCTTTCCATCCGGAACTTACAGAAGATTCTAGAGTTCACAAATATTTCTTAAGTATGTGTTAATTATAAGGTATTATGACAAGCAAATTTTCAGAAAAAAATCAACTTGATGAGATTAGAGTATTTCTTGATATATTTACAAAAGAAATAAGTAACAATATTTATTCAAGTGATGGTCTACATGATTTATTAGAAGTTATATTAGACCTTGGTAGAAAACCAGAGGCTAGATATATAGATAAAACTATTCCATTAAGTAAAAAAGAAGTTACAAGAGAACAAATAGTTAGCATAATAAGTAAAATTGGTAAGTTTGGTGATGATAACAGGGCAGGAATCGAAAGAACTTTACATAGAATTTCTGTAATAAAAAATAGACAGGGTGATCCTGTTGGATTAACCTGCAGAATTGGTAGGGCAGTTTTTGGTTCAGTAAAACTAATTGAAGATTTAATTTTTTCTGGAAAAAACATACTAATCTTAGGAAGACCAGGAGTTGGTAAAACCACATTGCTAAGAGAAACTGCCAGAACTTTATCTGATAAATCTAATAAAAGAGTTGTAATTGTAGATACTTCTAATGAAATTGCGGGGGATGGAGATGTTCCCCACTATGCAATAGGAAAATCAAGAAGGCTTCAGGTTCCAAATACTCACTTACAGCACAACGTTATGATTGAAGCTGTAGAAAATCATATGCCCGAAGTAATTGTTATTGACGAAATGAGTACAGAATTAGAAGCTCTTGCTGCAAGAACAATCGCAGAAAGAGGAGTACAATTAATTGCTACTGCTCATGGTAATACATTATCAAACGTAATTTCTAACCCTACACTTTCAGATCTGATTGGAGGGACTCAAACCGTTACCTTAGGAGATTTAGAAGCAAGAAAAAGAAAATCTCAAAAAACAGTTCTAGAAAGAAAACATCAACCAACTTTTGATATAGTCGTAGAAATCCAAGAAAGAAACATTGTTGTTATAAATTCAGATGTAAAAACATCTGTAGATATGAGCCTTAGAGGGCTAATGTACAAACAAGAAATTAGGAAAATAGACCATAATAATAAAGTTGAAATAATAATTGAGAACAAGGACAACGATAATTCTGCATTTAAGCCAGCTCCGTTTCAATTGAATGATTTTAATTACAAAAAATCAGAACAAAATTCAAAAAACAATGATTTAGAAACTTCAGAAAAAGAAATTTCAAATTCTTTTTATACTAGAATATATCCTTTTGGAATAAGTAAAGGTGCCTTAATTGAAATAGCTGATAAAAATAAAATACCTATCCAAATTGTTGATTTTCCAGAAAATGCTGAAGTATTTGTTACTACTAAATCACATTATAGCAGAAGACCTAATATCATTAAAAATGCAGAAAAAATTGGTATAAGTGTCAACGTAATAAGAAAAGCTAGTAAGGAACAAATAAAGCAATTTTTAGAAAGATTTTTAAATAGACAAGATGAACATCATGACAATGTGAATGACATTAGAAAATTAGCTATTTACGAAGCTGAACTGGGAATAAGTAAAATAATTGATGGAAACAATAATATTAAGCTTCAACCTCAATCTTCACACATAAGAAAGTTACAGCATGACCTTGTAAATAGAAGTAACTTAAATTCTAGAAGTATAGGCAAAGAACCTAATAGAAGAGTTATTATTTCCAAAAAAAAAGATATAATTTCAAATAAAAAACAAGAGAATCGATATTGAAAAATAACAACCAACATTCATTAGACTTTGGAGATATTACTTCAAAGCTAAACAAAATAAATGTTAATAATGGTTTATTAATTACTTTTGAAGGCGGAGAAGGTGTAGGTAAATCTACTCAAGCTACAATTCTATTTCATCAACTAGAGAAGTATGGGATCGATTGTATTAAAACCCAAGAGCCAGGCGGAAGCGTATTAGGTAATAATATTAGAAAATGGGTGAAAAGTTCTAGTAACATTTCACCATTGTCAGAGACTCTACTATTTGAAGCTGCTCGATCTCAAATAATTACAGAAATAATTAGTCCAGCACTAAATCAAAATAAAGTAGTAATTGTGGATAGATTCACCGATTCAACTATTTCATATCAAGGATTTGGGCATGGATTAGACATTGAGATAATAAATCAACTCAATAAAATAGCCACAAAAAACATTACCCCAAATCTAACTATACTCTTGGACATTGAGCCTGAAATAGCGCTCTCAAGAGTTTCTAATCAAACAAATTTATTCACAGGGGGTGATACAAATAAAAGAATAGATTCAGAAAACCAAAGAAAATTTGAACAGAAACCATTAGAATTTCATAAAAAAGTTAGAGAGGGATATCTTTCTTTATCTAAAAATGACACAAGATGGTGTTTGATAAACGCTCAGCAAAAAAGCGATGTAATAGCTAAATTAATTCTAGATAAAACCAGAGAACTTTTGATGAAAAATGGAGTCGCAAAAAATAGATTAGAAGATTAAGTTATAATAAATAACTATATGTATGATTAGAGGTGTAATTTGAGAAAAAATGATTTAAAGAAAAAATTAAATTCAGGAAAGTCAGCCATAGGTCCGTTTATAGGTTTCCCCTCACCGGGACTTGTAGAATATATGGGTTGGTTAGGTTTTGATTTTGTAGTTATTGATTGCGAGCATGGTCCCATGGATTATGAAACCGCTGAAAATATGATTCGTGCCGCAGAGCTTTCTAATACTACACCAATTCTAAGAATAGGATTAAATGAGCAACAAAATATCCAAAGATACCTTGATGCAGGAGCTAGTGGAGTTATGATTCCATTAATCAATAATGGAGATGATGCTAAAAAAGTTGTAGACTCCGTAAAATATCCTCCTATAGGAAAAAGAGGTGCTTTTTCAGGAAGAAGTGCTGAGTGGGGGCTTCAAAACATGGCAGAGTATATTAGAGAAGCTAATGATGAAACATTTATATCACTACAAATAGAAACTATTGAAGGCGTTAAAAATCACAGAGATATAATAGGAACAGATCATGCTGATGCTATATTTTTAGGCCCTGGAGATTTATCAGTAAATTTTGGTATGCCGGGTGATACAATGAACCCTAAAGTCTTAGATACCATTGAAGAGTTATCTGTAAAAATCAAAGCATCTGGTAAACATACAGGAACTCTGGGAATCAATGTTGAACAGACAACATATTGGTTAGAAAGAGATATAAACTGGATTGTAAGTTCAGATAAAAAATTTATTCAGGCAGGAGTAAATTCTTATATGGATGCAATTAAATCACAACTAAAAGATACTCCAAGTAGTTTTTAAAATTGATGCGATTTACCCCAAAAAATGCCATTGATCAAAGGTTTTTTAGTGTTGGTAAAAATACAAATGATTTTAAAGTTGCTCAAAGGGTTGTATTGACATGGTCTCATGGGTGGGCCAAAACTCTATCTGAAAGGATAAATGCTAAACACCATGATACAACGATGTATAATCCATCATATTGGTTTAACACAAACTTAGAAAAAAATATTACAATTGCACATGCCCCCCTTGGAGCACCTGGTACAGTGATGTTTTTAGAAGATCTAATCACTTGTGGAGCAAAAACAATTATAGGTTTTGGTGCAGCCGGTACTCTGTCTAAAGATTTTAAGGTAGGAGATGTTCTTATCCCATATCTATGCAAAATTGTGGATGAAGGAACATCTCAACATTATAAAACTAATGAACACATTGAACCAAATCCAAAATTGTATAAGGAGTTAAGAAATATTTTTTCCAAATCAAAAATTAAATTAGGATCTGGTGACTGGTGGACAACAGATGGATTTTATAGAGAAAGTAAAAATGATATAAATAAGTATTCCAATCAAGGAATTATTGGAGTAGATATGGAAACTTCAGCTATGTATAATTTAGGGAAGTTTAGAAACGTTGAAATTTGTAATTTATTATTAGTTAGTGATGAATTATATAAAGAATGGAATTACGGAGTGAGTACAAAAAGTTTTCAGATAAATTATAAAGAGGTAATTGATTTAATTTGTTCGTGGATTTTAGACTAATTTTTTCCAATTTAATATTATATTTTCATCATGGCTAAAAGCTAATTCAGGCAAGTTATCAAAATCAGCAATCATAATATCAAAATTTTCTTCATCATTTTTTTTTGGTTCCCCAGATATAATTTTAGCCTCATATACTATAAAAATTACAGGATTATTTGTATCTGAATATACTCCTACTAAACCAACTATTTCACACTCAATACCACATTCTTCTAATAATTCTCTTCGAAGCGCGTCTTCTACAACTTCACCTCTATTTACGTATCCTGAGGGAAAAGTCCATTTACCTAATCCGGGTTCTATTGCTCTTTGTACTAAAACAATTCCAGATTTATAGGGAATTATAGCACCTACAGCTACTTTTGGGTCTAACCACATAATAAATTTTTAACTAATTAATTTTATCTAATTAATTCAACTTTATCATAAACAAATTTTTTAAATATGAAATAGATTGAAGATATATTAATAATTAGTATAAAAAATAAAAATATTATCAATGGTATAAAATTCCATTCAAAGACAACTGGGGGCAAAGGTAATTTTCCATCATAAAAATAATTTATCCCACTTATTGATAATTTGGCTGAGTAATAACCTGAAATTATTCCAATAAATAATCCAAATATAACTAATAAAAGATTTTCTAAAAATAAAGAAAGTATGAATGTTCTACGTGAAATTCCAATCGACTTTAGTATGAATGCATCTTTTCTATTATTTGTATAAAAAGCAAAAAAATATGAATAAAATGATAAAACTAATATTATAGTAGATAATAAAATCGATAAATAAGATGTTACTTTCCACCCTAATATTGTGGTCGGGTCTACTAAAGTTTGTTTGAGATTTTCATCTGCATCTTTTATCGTTGATGACATAAATAAATTATTAATTTGATCTTTTATTTCATTCTTTCTAAATTCATCAACATCAATAAAAAACTCATTCTCAGAAACATTCACCATACCTCTAAATTCAAGAAAGTTTAACAGACTATTGACATCAAGAATAATAAATGGATCATCCATAGGATCTAAGGTTGGAAAATTATCAACAATCGCAACTATCTCTACGGGCACAAATCCACCATAAACTTGTACAACAGCGTAGTCTCCAATTAGATTTTCCGTTAGGTTCAAATAACTTTTAGAAACAGCAATAGGAATCGGTTTACCATTAGAGTTTCTATAAATTCCTCTCACTCCAACTATAGTACCAACATCCAAACTAATCTTTGCAAATTGATTTTCTTTTTGAACATCAGAAATTATTTCAATGGTGTCATCCAATCCGTTTGATGTCGGTAAAGGAGACCAATAATTATCTTCTTCAAAGTCAATTAGCACCTTATCTAGTGAAGGCCCTATAGCTCTTACATTATCAACATACCAATCAGTTGGGGTACCTGAGTCTCCAGATACAGGCATAAATGTTTGAATAGAAACTATTTCAATTGGATGTTTTAAGTGAGATGGAATTTTTGCAACTTTATTAGTCCAATTAGATTCAATTTGCCCTAGGGTTACTGTTACTTTTCTTTTTTCAGAATCTTCAAGAATAATCCAAAAAAAGTGATCTTTTACGTATGGTTCTTGCATACTACTAGCAGAAAGATGAGTGGCTTCTAGGGGAATATTAATAGGTGGTGGATCAGGCAATTTTCTAATCTTATCAAATAATTTTGATTTATTTATTTGAGAAAAATCTTCTCTATACCAAATAAATTCTTCTATATTTTTTGTATCTAAACCAAGAAGAGTAAAGCTTGGACCCTGTTGAGTAGTACCAATTATTCCTTCTTCTCTAAAAGCAGATGAAACAAATATAATTCCGTCAATATTACTTAATTCATATATATCATTCTGATTAATTGGTTCTCTAATTATTAATCTTAAATCTGAAGGTATATCATATAAAACTTTTTCTCTACTGCTTCTATCTAATGTTGATGTTAAGCTCCCAATAATGACTGATAAGCTTATAGTAAAAACTGTCAGTAATAAACTTAATGAATACCAATTAAAATTTCTCTTTAGTCTGACTATTGCAATAAATACACCTACACTAGAAACACTGTAGATTAAAAAATGTAATATGTTTACTATCAGCGGAAAAACTCTTAATATTATTAAAATAACTCCAAGTAAAAACATTACTGGCGCTAATAATATTACAATGTCAATATACAAGTTATTATCAATATCTGAATAAACAATCCCTCTATTTACTAGCTGCCAAATAAAAACTCCAAAAAGTAAAATGAGCAAGTAATCAATAAAGAATTTATGAAAAAAGTTTCTGCTATCAGAAAAAATTTGAGTACTAATATTTATAGATATTTTTGAAAATAATTTTTCAAATAATGGTATTAATAGAACAAATAAAATTATAATATTCATAATAAAAACATAAAAATAAACCCTTAGATTAAGATTTATATAAAGATCATTCCCATTAGTTATTGGATTAAAAAATTTAAAATCACTGGTAATTTGAAGTAAATAAAAAGCGATAAAGGTACCCAATAATCCTGGAATAAAAACAATGAAGAATGATTCAAAAATTGAAATATTAAATAGTTGTCTAAATGACAAACCTCTTGATAGTAAAACCGCTATTTCGACCGATCTTTTGTTGTTGATTATCTTAGAAATTAAGAACACGTAAAATAGTACAAATGTTATAGCAAAAGAGCCAATTATATACATCGGTAGTTTTAGAAATAGAATTTTATTTTCTACTCTTTCTATTGTAGGGATAATACTTATATAAACATTAGATCTAGGAATTTTTGTAAATACTTCATTTTGAAAATCTCTTAAGTTTTTCAAAATATCATTAGTGCTAAGTGATAAAATTTTCGAAGTATCAATGTGAAAAATTTTTTGATAATCAACAGGCAATCCAGAATTTGAAGATTCTAAACCTTGGGTAAAAGCTTCAAAATTTGTGAATAAAACTATAGGGCGTTCTCTTCCTCCAAAAATCATAGGAGGATCAGGATCTAATAATAATGATGGATCACCATTCCAGAACTCGCTATAAGGATCTTTTATATCAAAAACACCAACAATTTTTGCTCTAACTAATCCTATTTTTCTTGGAATAGATTGAGCAGAAATAATGTCATTGATTTCTAAATTCTTAAGTTGGTAATCATGCCTTATATTTTTGCTACGGTTTTTGTATATAATAACTTCTAATGTATTAATATCATTATCATATGTAATTTCATTTTTTGGATAATTACCTTCTATAATTTCAATATTTTCCATTAGATTGTTAGAAGTGTGAAAAAATAGTCTTGAAACTAAATCTCCAGATATTACTTTATCATCGTTTTTATTCCAAAAATGCTCCTTAGTACGTAAATGATAAGTCGAATCATACTTAATTTCATCAATTATATTATTGTCCGTTAATTCTTCTATAAGTAAGTTCGTTTTTTGTATTTCTTTATATTCTAATGGGATCCATTGTGAGTCTATACGTATATTCTTATTATAGGTGCCAATTTCATCTAAAGAGTTTTTCACTGTAATCCTATGAAAACTATTCTGATACATAAAACCACCAGCTACAACTATGGATGCAATAAATACAGAAATCAAAATCCCAAGCGAAAAAAACTTGTCTCTAATTAGTCTTGTAATAGTTATGCTAATCAAATTTTCACCAAGAAAATTACTTTATATCTCGCCATGAATGTTCAGGTTCCCAATTCATAAAATTTTTCGCTTTAGATATACTAATAAGTGATTCATTTTCCTTAAATTTTTGATTTAATTTTACGCCTGGATAAGCCATATTTATTAATTCTGAAGATCGAATATTGGATGTTGTATCAGAAGAACTAATAAAAAATGCCTCATGACCTTTCCAATCATTTTCAATACTTAGCCTACAGGATTTTGCAGCATCTCTTCGATCAGTATAAGAAAAAAATCCACAAATTTTTCTAGGTGTAATTTCATCTTTGTTTAAATCTTTTTTATGATTTAATAATCTATTTTCATCCCATAACCCCATAAATCTTAAACTAGCAATTTGAGTATCATATCTTCTGGCAAACGCTTCTGCCATTTCTTCTCCTAACCATTTAGTAGTTGCATAAACATCTGATGATCTCGTAGGATGATTTTCGTCAACAGGTAGATAATTTGGCATTATTGGTTCTATTCCCCAAAGTTCATAGGGAAAAGCAGCACCGATAGCATTTATTGATGATGCTATTACAATTTTCTTTATGTCATATAAAAAAGCAGATTCAAGAACATTATATGCTGAAGTCATATTAATTCTAAAAACCTCATGTGGAGGTAAGGTCATAGGATTTGGTATTGCAGCTAAATGAACTATTGCATCACATCCATTAACGGCTGACAAAGTCTGGCCAAAGTCAGTAAAATCAATTTTTTTCGATGATAAATTTTCTGTTTTTGTATCAGTTGGCTCAATAAAATTTGGAGAACTCAAATCTGCATTTACAACTTCATATCCATGATTTAAGAACTCCTTAACAACATAAGTTCCAGCTCTACCATTTCCACCTGTAATTAGTACTTTCATTTTTTTCGCTCCAATTTATAAAACAATAACAATATAAATTTACATATAATCATAAAATTCGTCTATGAAATAACTTAATTCAAATAAGGATTTTACAGGATATAAATTATAACATTTATACCTAACTTTCAAAGCTTGATCCACTAAGATTTCTAAAAGTAGGTTGAGTAATAAACATAAATATAAATATAATCGCAAGTATTGTAGATCCAACTAAAACAGCTACTGTTATATCGAAAATATTTGCAACAATTCCTGACATCAATCCTCCCAAAGGAATAAGACTAAAAGTTATCGTATAAATACCCATTACTCTCCCTCTAATATTTTCTGGAACTCTTACTTGTAAAACTGTCATTCCAATAACAAAAAATATTGTATTACATGCACCCCCAATAAAAAGAAAAACTAGAGCTAAATAGAATGTTGTAACCAAAGAAAAAAATGATATTGAAACACAAAAAAGCAATGATCCCATTAGCATAATTTTTCCTACATTATTACTTTTTCTGACCTTAGCAACTATCAAGGTTCCAAGAAGCGATCCTAGTCCCGTAGACGATAAAAGCAAACCAAATCCATCAGCATCTCTACCTAGTTTTTGTGCAAACAATGGCATTAATTGAAGATACTGAAAACCAAAAAAATGTGTGGAATAAGTTAATCCAATTAGTATTTTAAAATCTATTCTGGAAGCAATAAATCTTATACCTTCATTTATTTCTATAAAAACATTTTTATGTGTCTTAATATTCTCTAATGATAGTTTTATTGAATATATCGAAATCAACATACTTAACCAACCTAAAACAGCTATATAAAATACTGTATGAGTATCACCATATCTTATAATAATACCTCCAAGCACTGGAGTAACTAAGCGACTAAATTGCCACATTATAGATCCTAAAGCTACAGCACTCATCATATGTTTTCTTTCAATTAATAGTGGGAAAAAAGAACTTCTAACAGGCCCATCAAAACCCATGATAAAAGCCTGTATTGAAGCAAGCAAAATAACGTGCCAAATTTTTACATAATTTGTTGAATCAAGAACTGCTAATATTAATAATACTAATGAAGCACATCCAGAAATTATCATTATTAATTTTCTTCTATCTATTCTATCCGCTAATGCACCTCCAAATAAATTAATTAATATAGTCGGTAAAGATGATGCAGCTCCAAGATAACCTAAAGATAAAGCAGAACCATCCAATCCATCAACAATCAACCAACCCTGAGCCATTACTGCCATCTGTATAGAACCAACAGAAGCTAATGATCCAAGCCAATAACGCCTATATCTAGAGTTACTAAAAGCTCCAAGTTTTTTTGTTATATTATTTTGAATTATCTTCTACCCATTTGATGTTATTTTCATTTGCTTTTATAATTTTAGGAAGATTTTTTTTATCCGGAATTTCTTGCTCATCAATAAGACCATATCTTCTAGAACGGTTTCTTTGATATCCACCACAAAGATGAAAACCTACACACCCTGGGTTATCCTGTAAATCACTTAGAATTTCTGAGTACCATTGACCATCATTATAAGAAATTTCTCCTGGTAATGTATCCCATTTGATTTTTGCTGAATCAGCTAAAAGTACAGGCATATCTGTTTTTTTATACCAGTAAAGCATATTTGCAACCGGGTTTTTAAAATCTTGAAATGAAAGTATGTCAATATAAGGCAAGGCAGCATTTACAACTTCATCGGGTAATTTTTCAGTTGCTTCATATCTATCTCCAAGAATCAGGTGATTTTTATCATATCGCTTTATGGATTTATAAGTAGTTTTATAATAATGATTAGCTAATTTTGAAAGTTCTTTACTGCCAGATTTTGAGTTTAGAAAATCTGGATCAAATATAGGACCTCTCCATTCATTTACAGGTCGAGTATGCACCCAAGTTGGACAATCTGAATAAAAATATCCAATTAGGTTTGGATCATCAGACATTTCCGTAACGTGTGTACGTGAAACATAATCACACCAATCTTCCCATTCAGAATTTAATATATCGTAATGATTATTATGCTTTTCCCACTGGTGAGATTCGGTAAAAGGAAGCATATGGCAATATGGCAAGTTAACAATATTGTATTCTTCACGGGTAAAGCCCCTCGAATGCTGAAAATTTCTTATCGTTACATCCTGTACCCACCCAATAGTATTAAATCTCCACTTATTCATATTAATCGATACTGATTTTTTCAACCATTCTTTAACATCTGAATTATATTTTTCTTTCCAAATAGATATATTTTCAGAATATTTCATCGTGGATGGATAAAAATGATTTAAACCAATAGAAAAAAATATATCTCCAGATGGAGATATAAACCACCATTTATTTTTTATTTTCTCAAGCTTGAAATAAATAAGTTTTAGTCCTACTTTTTTCTGAAATTATATAACCTAATGTAAGTTTTGTATTGTATAAATGTATTCTTTAGATAAGGAAAAATAAACAAGATTTATATTTTTTTTGTTATATGAAATAATTTTTATGAAAAAAATAATTATCTAGAATGGGACAGAATCGCACGTGATAATTATACCAAATTAAGTTTAAAATTTCCTTGAAAAAATTTATTTTTAGTATTTTATTTTCAGAATATAATTAATAAAATTTCAGTTGCAAAATAATAAAATTAAATTATCAACAAAAATATTTTTTAAAAAATTAGAGGGAAAAATGAAAAGAAAAAATATAATTTTTATATCTGCAATTTTGATGATATTATCAATTTTATCATGTTCAAATAACGATTCAAATGATACAAATGATTATACGGCACCTATGCCAACAGCGACAACTACTCCTATGCCAACAGCGACAACTGCTCCTATGCCAACAGCGACAACTGCTCCTATGCCAACAGCAACAACTGCTCCTACAGACAACACAACAATTTCATCTATGACAGATGCTACAAGCGATGTTGAAATCACTATGTCCGAGTGGGATGTTAGTGTTGATTCCACAAATTCTATAAAAGAAGGCAAAATAAAACTAACACTTGTTAATAATGGTAATTTAGAGCATAACATGGTGCTACTAAATAGCGACAATTATGAAAATTTGGAGTTAACTGATGACTCCTCAATGGCTGACGAAAGTAAACTAGACATTTTGGGGAAAATTTCAGGCTTGCAACCAGGCGAATCAGGTGAGTTATTACTTGAGGATATTGAACCAGGAACCTACGCATTTATTTGCAATACACCAGGACATTATCAACTAGGCATGGTAAACAAAATTATTGTTGAATAAAAATTATTGTTGAATAAAAAATGAAATATGCGGTTGATATTTATCGACCGCATATAAAGATAAATTGTAGAATTTGTAAATGATGTTTACAATTTCTTTATTAGGAGTTTTTATTTGACCTATTATCATATTACATTTACTCATCCTCCAGATACATGTCCTGGAGAACCAAATAGTGATCCTGAAAAAATAAATGCTTTTGCAAAAATATATGATAAAGCTAAGGAAAATAACGTAAAAGTACATTATTTTGTTGCTAATCCAACTGAACATAAAATGTTTTTATTACTAGAAACTACCGACTACATTAATATAGAAAAAACAATTGGGCATACAAAAAAAATAGGATCTATATCCATTACTCCTGTAGTAGATTTTTATACTATGAAAGAGTTAAACTCATAAAATAACCTACACAATATGTTCTGACTTGAGTTTGAATTGAGTTGGTGGGCTGAGGATGACTCGAACATCCGACCTCTACTTTATCAGAGTAGCGCTCTAACCGGCTGAGCTACCAGCCCAAAAATATTCTTATTAAATATTATTACAATTCCAAGTCTTTTCCATTAAAAAAAGGATAAATTTTAGGTACTTAATAAAAAAATCCTTAAAAACTGAACAGTAAACAGAAAGAAAGTCATAATTTCGTTTGAAAGTTTAAAGACATTTAGTCTATATTTAAGTTTCAGTAGAATTTACTGAAATAACGCTTCCCCTACGAGCCCCTTCAACAAAGCTATTACTAACTCAGAGAATCTCGCTCAAGTAGGTTTATTATCATTTCATCTACTGGTCGACCTAGGTAGTATATTATGAATAATTTCATAATAAAGTTCTCCTTAGAAAGGAGGTGATCCAGCCGCACCTTCCGGTACAGCTACCTTGTTACGACTTCGTCCCAGTCATCGGTTCTACTTTCGGCGCCTGTGCCCCAAAGGGTTCACCCAGCGACTTCAAGCATTACCAACTTCCATGACGTGACGGGCGGTGTGTACAAGGCCCGGGAACGTATTCAACGCAGTGTGCTGACCTGCGTTTACTAGCAACTCCGCGTTCATGAAG
>PBVQ01000019.1 GCA_002728715.1 Dehalococcoidia bacterium | reverse complement strand
CTGCCATAAATATAATGGTCAATTGCTATGCAGGGAGCTTGTGCACAGGCACCAAGGCATGTGTTATATTTTAATGTGATCTTTCCATCCTTGCTTTCACCTTCACCTTGAATTTCTAGTGTTTTGTGGATATTATCAATAATTTCTTGGGCACCTAAAAGATGGCAAGTTGGGCCCCAGCAAACATCAACAACTTTTTCACCAGGTGGTGTAAAGCGGAAATTAGTATAAAATGATGCAACACTCCAGACCTCATTAGTAGACTTTCCGCAAAATTTAGCAGTTTCAGCAATACCTTCTTTTGGAACATAATGCAGGTGATCTTGTATTGCAAGTAAAGAAGAAAGTATAGTCACAGTTGGTTGTTCTTGTGACTCTAATGAATGTCTGATTTTTTCAAGTAAATTTGAATTTTCTGGCATATCACTTATATAAAGAAAATACAATTAAAGTTTCTAATATTATTATCCTAGCAGAGTAAAGGAAAATTAACTATATATCTTTATAAAAATAATATATATTTTTATAAAGATATATAAATGAGGTGATTTATGAAAATAAAATCAATTGAAACTATTCAACTAAAAGAATATCCATTAATTATATGGGTGCAAATTAATACTAATGATGGTTTTACTGGTCTTGGGGAAACATTTTTTGCCCCAAATGCAGTATCAGAAATAATTCATAATGTACTTTCTCCTTTATTGATAAATAATAATCCTTTAGATATAGAAAATCACTGGAGAAACATGTTCGAAATGACAAATGCATTTGGGTATGCAGGTGCGGAAGCTAGAGCAATTTCAGCAATAGATATTGCTTTATGGGATATTGCTGGGCAAGTTTCACAACAACCCATTTATAATCTTCTTGGAGGTAAATGCCGAGAAAAAATCAGGACATATAATACTGCCGGTCAATATGGAGAGAATACCGACTCTATTGATGCAATCTTAAATCCAGTCAAACTTGCTAATAGTTTAATAGATGAGGGTATAAATGCAATGAAATGGGCATATACAGATCATTTTGCAGATCAATATAGAGGAAATTACATATCAGACGAAGATTTAAGTTTACTAGTAGAGCCAATAAAAAAAATACGGAGTGAAATTGGTTATAATTTTGAGATTGCGAATGACGGTCATGGAAGATGGAATCTTAGTTCGGCTATTAAGATTGGTAAAGCGCTAGACCAATATAGTATTTTTTGGCAAGAAGAATTAATCAAACCAGTAAATATCGAAAATCATATTAAATTAGCTGAGGAAATTGAATCTCCTGTATGTGTCTCAGAAAGATTAATTAGTAAATATCAATTTAGAGATTACTTGAAAAATGGAGCTGTAGAAATTGTAATGCCAGATCTTATATGGACAGGAGGCATCACAGAAACAAAAAAAATATCTACTTTAGCAGAAACTGAACAATTGCCAGTTGCCCCTCACGACATGACAGGGCCAGTTAATATATTTGCATGTGCACACATATCAATGAATATACCCAACGCACTAATTATGGAAACATGTAGAGCTTTTTATAATAAGAATGGTTGGTACAACAAAATTATCGACAGGAACATTGAAGTCAATGATGGTTATTTATTAGCCCCAAAGGGTATTGGCTTAGGTACAAGTTTAAAAAAAGATATATTTCATAGAGATGATTTGGTTTATAAAATCACTGATTTTAATTCAGGTAATCTTCATTGGGGTGGATATAGCTCTAATCTTTTTGAAGTTGTGACTAAAAATGGGAAAAAATCAGTCAAAAGAAAATTATAATTTAGCTTTTCTTGCAGCTTCAATTTCTACAGATCTATCTCTATCCTTAATTGGTGCCATAACAATTTCTTGAATAACGGTTCTATGAGGCATTGTAGCACATAAAAGAATAGTAGAAGCAACATCTTCTGGCATCATCATAGTTGCTCTTGCATCATCATCTGGATTTATTGGTCTCCCTTTCAAAATTGGAGTATCTACTTCTGCAGGCATAATTGTAGATGTTCTTATTCCTTTATCATTCAATTCTGAATTAATTGATCTCATCAAAGCTAAAGATGCAGCTTTTGCAGAACTATAAGATGCCCCTCCTAAAAGACCGGGATTCAATGCTGCGATAGATGAAACTGTAATTATAGTTCCATTTTTATTATCAATCATATTTTCTATCACTGATTGAGTTAATTTGAACACGCCATCAGCATTTACCTTGAAAACACTTTCCCATTCTTCATCTGAAGTGTATCTGATAGATCTAGCGAAAGAGCTATGCCCAGCATTATTAACAAGAATATCAATTGACCCAAAAAATTTTATAGCATTTTCTCCTAAAGATTTTGCTTGATCAAGTTGTTCAAGGTCAGTTGGTAGTACTAATATTTTTAAATCAGCATTAATATTTTTATGAATTTCATTTCTTAATTGCACTAAGGGCTCTTCTCTTCTTCCTGAAAGGACCAAATTACAACCTTCTTTAGCAAACAATATTGCAGTCTCTCTACCAATTCCCGAACCTGCACCGGTAATTATTGCATTTTTTTTCTTTAATAAAGCCATTATATTCTCCTTATGTTTTATTTATTTTATCAGCTATTTCTTTACCCATTCGAATACTATAATTTGTACCCCTGTCTTCTGGATAAATTTGAGTTGTATTTGCAAGTAATAAATTCTTAATGGGGGTTTCATGAGCAGGAATATTCGAGGAATAATATTTACCTATAATAGGTTGTGCTGCACTTAGTGAATTCAAATGATAATTTGTAATCCAATTTTCAGAAAAATTACTATTAAATTTTTTTAAGTGAGGTAAGTAAATATCAAACATTTCACTTTTGCTTAGAGAAAAATATTTGTGATCTCTGTCTAGATAGTTGGTAAGATATATCAGATTCTTGTTACCATATAATTTTTTTGGAAGCATATTAGTATGTTCAATCAATCCTAGAAAAGGTATATTATCATCTACAATATTAACCCAATAATGGTCAGTTAATTTCTTCTCTAATTCAATTATCATAACTAATGCTCCTATATAGTGAGCAGAATTTAATTTTTTTAGATATTCATTGGGTAAATCAACTAATTTACTAAAAATAAAAGAAGGTGTTGTTGATAAAACGAAGTCAAAATTTCGTGTATTAAGTGAATGATTTTTTTGGTAGTCTAAATTTAGAGTTGAATTTTCCTGTGGTGTAATTTTTGTTACAGGAGTTGATAATAATAAATCAACATTATTTTGCTTGAAATATATTTTCAAATGATCAAAAATAGTTTCAAAACTTCCGTCAGGGTATCCTAAAACTTCTTTATTTAAAAAACTTATGGGTATTTTACCTTTCCTTGAAGCAAATCTTGTTTGCATCTTAGACCAAAACCATGGCATCCCAATTTGATCAAAGTAATCCCCAAATTTTGCTCTTAGCAATGGCTTCCAAAATTTTTCATATGATTCACCACCTAAATTTTTTTCTAACCACTCATTAGCCGTGAATTCTTCTAATTGTTCCCAATTTTTTATGTTCTTGATTCTTAAAGAAAACAAACCTAATTTTATTCTTTCTCTAAACGATAAAGCTCCAAATCTAAGAAGGTCTAGCGGTGATGTAGTTGGGTATGTTTTACCATTTATATAAGTACCAACTTTTGAAAGATACCATTTCATTTTCATTGAAATATTTAAGTCTTTCATCAGTTGAATGATTGAATTGTCATTGGTAAAAAGATGATGATAACCTCTTTCAAGTAGACCACCATTTATGTCAATTGTAGATGCTTGCCCTCCAACAAATGGCGCAGACTCGAATACTGTTACGTTGTATTTTTCTTTGGATAGGTAAAATGCAGCAGATAAACCTGCTGCACCCGCACCAATAATAGCTATGTTTTTTTTACTTAACATAATTAATTTTTTGGTATTTAAAATTTTTGATAACTTTTTTTATAGTTTTTTGATCTAATATAATAATAACAAACCCAAGTAAAGTAGGTGGAATCCACAATGAAGCATGAACTAACAAAGAATAAGCGACAGCTATCTCATTACTTACGCCCAATGTAATTAATGTTATAGATCCAAAAAAATCAAATGGTCCCCAACTTCCTGCAGTAGAAGGAATTACACCAGCAAGATTTACCACTGAAGTAAATACAATTATTATAGATATATGTTCTAAAGTTGAGTCGAAGAATGTGTCTAAATTTAGTCCCATAGATATTATGTAATACATCAAAGCTTCACAAGTCCATATTATTAGTGAAAACAATAAAGTATAAATAAATGTATCTTTTCTTAATATACTAGTAAGGCCTTCAAACATTAAAAAAAACTTATTTACAATTAGTTTTCGAATTTTTTCTGATGAGAAAAAAAACAGTTTATGGAGTATGATTTCTATTTTATTTTTTGATAATTGGGTGTAAATAATTATTATTGCTGATAAGAAAAGAAAAGGAAATAATGATAAAAAAATCATAGATGTTTTCCCACCTGGAACAGTATTTGAAAAATCACCAAAATCAGTTGAATTAAATAAACTTCCAGTTAGTGCTCCTATAGAAAAAAATACGATTAGAGCAATAACATCCATTAATCTCTCAATAATAATAGTACCAAATGCAAAACTAGTAGAAATATTTTCTCTGATTGACAAGTAATAAGAACGTAAAATTTCTCCTATTCTGATAGGTATTAAGTTGTTTGCCATATATCCAAAAATGACAACAGGTAAAATTGACTTTGATGATTTTGTAAGTTGTTTTTTAAGCAAATAAACCCATCTTTTTGACCTAAAATATAAAGATAGAAGATAAAAAAATAATGAAACAAACACATAAAATAAATTAACATTGATAAGTATATTTATCAATTCACTTAAATCTATAAAAAAATAGAAAAGAATAAAAGTAAAAAGTAAACTAAAAAACAATCCAGTTATAAGCATTTTCTTATCTATCATATTTGTTTAACTCTAGTCATAAATATTATATTCATTTCTGATATATAAATACGAATCAATACTGCCCAAATCATGTTCAAGTTTTCTATACATAAAATAGTCGATTGAATTATCCCATCTCGATTTATCAAACAATGTGAAGAAAACATCTGAGAATCTAATATTTCTATATTTCTCAGGGAACCACCATCTATGAGGAAACTTTTGTTTTTGAATAAAATTATTTCTTTCAGATGATTTCAGGTCATTTTTATAACTTAATAGCAATATACTAACATCATCAATATTTATATCTTGAGAGTGATCATCAAAAGATACATTATTATATTGTCTAAGATACCATTGCCATGGCCAAGAAAAAGCATCTGTAGTATCTACAGATATTCTGATTGATTTATCATCGGAACTTTTAATCGCAATATCATTGATTGTTTTTGAAACTTTATGTAGATGAGGAGAGGTTTGAGTATATATCATCATTTCACTCGGAGTATCATAATTATTAAAGTTTAATATCCAGCTTGTCCTTATAGTGAAGATTAAAAGTATGAATAATAATGGAAAAAGAAAAAAATAAAGTGTTTGCTTTTTTGTAATAGCTGTAGAGACCCATTGTAAAATAAAAATTAAAAAACCTAAAATTAGAAAAATAAGCCATATACTTAAGAATTGTTGTGTTTCAATTCCTAAGTCATGAGTGAACAATCTCCATATAAGAATTATAGATAGTAAAGCTGCAAAAAAAACAATTATGTAATATTTTAGGTGAGAATTTGAAAACTTAACTTTAGAAAAAAAATCATTAAGTATTTTAGAAGATAATAAAATAAATGGTAAAGTTATGTTAGTTATTAGCCATGGCATTTTTTCTCCAGCATATGTATAGAACAAAAAAGATGATATTGCCCAAAAAAATAAGAATTTATAAAAGTTAGATGATTTTATAGTAAATGGCAAAATAAGCAGTGAAAAATATAACAATATTTGAAAAAGTATACCTGTAGAATTAATTTTACCCCCTGTATAGGATGCCTGCGTGTCTGCCAAGATAACAAAACTTATTATTATTGTTATTAATGGTAAAAAAGAGGTATATCTAGATTTTATCAAGAAATATGAAAGCCCCAGCATGGAAATCCCTATTGGTAAAAATTCATAAATTGAACCTAAGGTTATATAGTAATACCAGGGTTGGCCACCCCTAGCTACATCTTGTTGAGCTATCCAATAACCTAATGATTGCCAAATTCCAGTAGAAATCCCTGTTAGATTGGATAGAAAATTTGTAAAAAATAAAAACACTATAGCAAGGAAAATTAAGAATGGAATAAAAAAAATTTTTCTATAAAAAATAAAGGATAATGTAAATGAAGATATTATTAATAATAAAGTAATAATTAGTGCGACTAATTGACCATCAGATTGAGGTAGGCCAATGGGGGTTATTGAATTCGTATCTTTGTTTGCTAGTGTAATATTAAGTATTTTTTGAAATAATGAAATACTAGCTGCAAGCATGGGAGCTGATAATATCATTATAAATAATAAAAATTTACCATATTTATTAAAATTTGATATTGGCACCTTACCAAATAGCCAATCTTTTATATTTTCTTTTTCCATAAAAATAAGAAATAAAGAAAGAATAGCAACAAAAATATATTGTGTTTCTTTTGTAATGAAACCAATAGCCATAAAAATAGAAAAAACATACAACCATTTAGATTCTTTAGTTGAAAAATATTTCCACATTGATATTACTAATAATAAGAATATAAAAAGCATGAATATGTCATTTCTAGCGAATCTACTAAAATAAAGAATTGAAGGAGAGATTGCTAGCATTATGGATGCAAATATTGTACCTATATAACCTAGCCTGTCTCTGATTAGTAAAGGAAGAAAAATTAACAAGGAACCAGTCAAGGCCATTGGCAAACGCAATGAAAACTCAGAGTCTCCAAATATAAAAAATGATAGTGAAACTAATTGGAAAAGAAATATTCCATGCATTAAGGGGTTATGTTCATAACCGTTACCAATATACATTTGATAGGCAAAGTAACCATGTAAACTTTCATCATGATGAACTGCTCTATCTCCTAGTGAATAAAGCCTTAATGATAAAGCAAATAAGAAAATTAATAAGAATATTGAGTTATAAATGAAATCTTTAGTAAGTAATTTTTGTAGATACAATTTTTCATTAGTATCATTGTCATTTATCCAATAACCTCCTATGTTTCTTTTTTGAGTTTTATTATGCAAATCTATTTTACCCTCAGCAATGTGTAATCATTATTTTTATAAATAATTTCTGAAATATGTAAAAGTTTATCTAAACTATTAATATTATATTTTTGAATTTCATTTGGTCCTATAATAATCATTGTAATTGAATATTTATTTATAATATTGATAATTTCTTTTGAATCGTTTGACATATAGAAAGTATCAATATCCATTTCTCTATCAAATATTTCATCATGATTGCTCCTCCATTGAAGCTGGTGCCCTACCCATCCTAAAATAGTTGGTATTCTTGATTCTGAGGAGATCTGACTGTCATTAGTATAACTTTGTCCTTTTGTTTCTATAAGCACATCGTTGTGATTTGAATTATCCTTTAAATATCTTATCAATTTATATTTATTTGTATCATTTTCTAAATGATTAGTACTACTAATATTTGGATTTGCATTGGAAGATTCTTTGATCTTTGTCAGGTATGAAGTAGTAACAAAATATATGTTAGAAGTAAGTAAAATTATAATAGTAAAAGAAAATATAATTTTAGTTATTTTCTTATAATTATGTTGTAATAAGAATTTTAAGGTTATTCCAGAAGTAATAGAAAATACTATCCAAACTTGATAATGAAACTTAAAAATTGTATTCATTCTGTTATTAAATATATCTTTTACATAAAAAAGTTCTGATAAGTAAAGCAAAATAAAAGCAGTAAACAATAATAAGTAATAGCTGAGTTTTAGTGAATCATTTTTGTTAATAGTTTTGATTATTAGATTATAAATTAAGAAAAACACAGGCAAGAAAAAGACGTAAAAAAACATTAGACTCAATAATAATTGTGCAAATGATTGTTCAGAAATAAGTATATTTACCACTGTCCATATAGTAGAAGTGATTACGAACAAAAAAAATAGTAATAAATTGGACTTAGTCTTTAATAATGTTGGATTTGATTTTATATTTATATATTTGTTAAACATAAAATATAAGGACGGAAGAATAATACAAAAAGGAACAATCCAAACGTAAATCATGTGAATGGGCCTTGTTGTAATATCGTTAAGGGATATAAACGGATAACTTAGATTAGAGTCGGATGTAATAAAATAAAAATTACTAAATGCTAAAATCCCAATAAGCCATATTAAAATAATTTCAAAAACAAATTTTGAACTAATAAAAGCATTTAGTTGAAATTTATTAATATAAAAATGAAAATAAATAAGTATAAAAGTAAATAAAACAAAGAATGATAAATTCCACATATTAATAAAGCCTGTTGAGCCAATAAATAAAATTAATAATAATGTAAATAAATAACTAATTTTCGGTCTTCTATCAGATAAATAAATATATTTAGATCCAACAAAATAACTAGTAAAAAATAACAATGTGGTTATAAAAAATGGAATAGATATGATATGTGGGTGAAAATCTCCTAATAAAAAACTAAAATATGGGAATTCATTAATCGTAAAATCTAAAGATTCATTATTTTTAAAACTATTTATTATTCTAGAACTTTTCCACCACCACCAAAAGTCTTGAGGTATCAAGTATTCAAAATTCTTAATGGGTACATATTTTTCTCCATGAACCCAGCTTAAAAAGGATAATGGTACTATTTTTAAATACTCTAACAACAAAACAAAGCCATATAAGTTTGAACTAAAAACTAAAAATAAAGGTGTAATAATTATTAGGATCATCTGTTTAGTGAATTTCAATTGATAATTTTTTGATGAGGGTAAAAAATTAAATATAAAAGATAATGCTGCAGTGGCAGATAGTGCAGGTATCAGCGCAAATGATAAATTATATAGATTATTTGTATCAGAAAAAATTATGGAGTAAAAACCTGCAAAAATCCAATATCCAAAATAATAATATGAAACTTTATTACTAGACATCCATATATCATTTGGTGGTGTGTAGTATGAATTAAAAACAGAATTTAAAATCATTGAATCCATGGGTTTTTCTGTTCCAATGGCATTATTGTCATACATTCGGAGTAATACAAAAAAGAAAAAAACTGATAAAAATATAAATTCAAAAAAAAGTATTTGCATCTTCTTAGAAATAATAAAATTTATTACTTCTTTTCTGAAAGCTGTATTAAGTAGTTTTAATATTGCAATAAATACAAAAATAACATATGAAATTCTCCAGACATAAGCTAAATTAGGTATAGGTGTGAGTAATGTCAATAACCATATAAAAGATGACAGGAAAATCAATCCAATTATTTTTGAAACAAATAATCCTCTATCATTTAATATACTCAGATGTTTGAAAAATATTACAAAACTTACAAAACCTAAAAGATAGATCGTAAATAGTATGAAAAAAATATCTATCATTTCAATAAACTAATCTTTTAAGATTTGACTCAAAAATAAATCTTTATCAAAAATAGATATATCATCTATTTTTTCACCAGTACCTACAAATAAAATAGGAATGTTTAATTCAGCAGAAATAGAAATAGCAATACCACCTTTAGCTGTACCATCTAATTTCGTAAGAAATACTCCATCGCACTTAACAACTTTTTTAAAATTTTCTGCTTGAGTTATGCCATTTTGTCCAGTATTACTATCTAGAACAAGTATTACTTTAACTGTATAACTTTGATTTGTATTACATATATTGTAAATTTTTCTTAATTCTTCCATCAGATTATGAGTTGTGTGTAATCTTCCAGCTGTATCAACGATTAATAAATCAACATTTTTTGAATATGCAGAATTAATTGCATCATACACAACAGCCCCTGGGTCGGATGATGGTTTATTATGAATTACAGGTAAAGAAAGCCTCTCACCCCAAATTTTTAGTTGATCAATAGCTCCAGCTCTAAACGTATCAGCAGCTACTAGCATAACTTTTTTATTAATCTTAGAGTATGAATTTGCAATTTTTGCTATAGAAGTAGTTTTACCTGCACCATTAACTCCCACTACTAATAGTATTGTTTTATTTTGATCAAGATTTTTATAAAGAATATCTTCAGAAGTCAACATTTCTGATAAAACCTTTCTCATAACAGGCTTAATTTCTAAAATAGTTTTTATATTATTTGTTTTTGTTAATTCCTTAATTTTTTCAATTACCTTAAAGGCTGTCTTAACTCCTATATCAGATGTTATAAGCATTTCCTCAAAGTCATACCAAAAATCATCGTTTATTTCACTTTTTGAAAAGAAATTACCAAATTTATTATTCCAAAAACTTTTTGTTTTTTCTAAACTTTCTTTATTTTTTGATGAATTTTTTTTTATCCCGAACATTTTACCCCTTTTGTTTATATATTGTTAATGCATCAATTGCACATAATACTTCAGATTGAATTTTTGAATCTGCTTTTGAAGAAGAAACAAGTTGATTATTTACATATAAATCACACGCAAATATGTTTTTTATAGGATCAACTACTTTTGAGACATAATTTGGTTTGGAGATTTTTTTTGATTGAAGTAATTCCTGCAATTCTGATTTAGGATCTTTTTTTACCTCATTATTTTGTACTGAAATAATTTTATCTTTCAATGTAGTTACAATAAAATTTTTTGCTGACTGATAACCTAAGTCAACATAAATAGATCCAATTAAAGCTTCAAATATATTTGATAAAATTGATTTATTTGATTCGATTTCTGAAACAATTAAACCATTACCTACTCTTAACCATTTTGCCAAATCAAGATTTTTAGCAGCATCTGCTAGAGTTTCTTTTCTAACAATATGTGATCTCATTATAGTCATATCACCTTCTGATTTATTTGGTTGTAATTCAAAAAGTAATTCTGAAACTATAAGTTGAAGGACTGCATCTCCTAAATATTCTAATCTTTCATTAGAATTTATTTCTTCTTTTTTTGATTCATTAACAAATGAATTATGAGTTAAGGCTTCAATTAATTTTTCAGTATTATCATACTTTATACCTAATTTACTTTGAAGTAGTTCTAAATTATTATTTTCTAGAATATCAATAAACAAAACTAATCTCTCGCATAACGAGGCCATGGTGGTTGAGGTCGTTTTAGTTCTCCAAAATAATTCTTCAAGGCCGCCATTTGGTAAAAATTATTAAAAAAAGGTAGTGAGTCTGATTTTGGTGGAGTGAAAGTTTTTAAGAACGCAACATGAGTATCGTCAAACAAAAATGTAGGTGTACCAAATACTCCTAGAGACTCTGCATACATATAATCTTCAGATATTTCATGTAGTCTAGATTTATCATCTAGTAAATTAGTAAATTTATCAGGAAAATTAAGCTTTTGAGCAATTCCAATAATAGTGCTTCTAGGTCTAATATCAGTACGCTTCACATGCTTTTCATTTAAAATTTCAGCCATGTATTGATTATGATAATTATCACCCATCATTCTAGCTGCGATTCCTCCTCTAAGAGCCCAAAGACCTCTACTTATATAATTTTCATCTTGATCCCAGCATTTCCATTCATCAAGCTCATTATTTATTTGTTCAAGAGGAAAACTTCTCCAATTAACTATAATTGATTTGTCCTTACTCAAAACATCGATAATCCATGGAAAAATTTGAGCTACCCACGGACATGTATAATCAATAAATATATCAATCTTTGACATCAGTTATCCCTTTCAATTGTATCTATTATAAAATAATAATAAAAAAAAAGTATTAGGTAAGAAATAAGCTTGAATATAAAAGATGCAATAGTTAAAAATTCTACCTTATCTAGATTATTAAAAATATGTAATGATGAAAAATTTGGAAGTGTCTACGTAGTTGGAGGTTTTATTCGGGATTATTTTTTTGATGTTCAGTGTAAAGATATAGATTTATCTGTAGAAAAAAATTCACTTTTGCTTGCAAAAAAAATTACAAATATGTTTAATGGTAAGCTTGAAAATTCAATGTTTTCAACACATTCCATATGTTTCAAACATTTTAGAATTGATATTGCAAATATGAGAAAAGAGACATACATAAGACCAGGTAATTTGCCAAAAATAAAATTAACCAATGATATTCGAGATGATTTATTTAGAAGAGATTTCACAATAAATTCATTAGCAGCTTCATTGAATTCAAAGGATCTGGGAGAAATTATTGATCCTTTTGACGGATTATCCGATATAAATAATCAAATACTTCGCAATAATCACTCATTAAGTTTCTCTGACGACCCAACAAGAATTTTTAGAGCTATTAAGTATTCTAATAAGTTGAGACTGAAGATTGATTATGAAACAGAAAAGCAATTATACGAGTATAAAAAATTCATAAAAAATTTATCCGCAACGAGAATTTTAAATGAATTAAATATATTGTTAGAAGATGATTTTCATTTAAATTTCAAAAAATTATCCAAATATAAAATAATGACAGAGATAGAAAATAATTTCATTCCATTCACCGATAAAATATCCTCTTACAAAAAATTACCATTAAGTAAATTACAAAAAATCTATTTATTAACTAAGAATATAGATAAAATGGTTGCTGAAAATTTATATACTAAATCACCAGAATTTTTTGAATGGTCAAACGGTATAAAACTAAACAACAAGTACAAAAATATCCATTTTAATAAATATACTAGCTCAAGAAATCTTCATTTATTTTTGAAAGATCTACCAAGAGAATTCTTGTTATTTATGGAATTGTCTGAAAATAGAGATTATGTAAAAAAACAACTATCTTCATATTTAAAAAAATTATCAAAAATAAAATTATTCATAAATGGATCAGATTTATTAGATATAGGTTATAAAAAGGGCCCAATAATAGGAAATATTCTAAACCAGATTTTATTAAAAAAAATAAGCGGAGAAATCAAAACAAAATCTGATGAAATAAATTTTGCTAAGATGAAAATGAGGTAAAATCTTCCTTAGCCAATAATTTTATATGATTACCTCCCCAATTTTCTGCTCTGCTAATTAATCTTTCCCTGTGAAACATATATTGATTTGCTATTGAACCATAATTTCCAAAATAATCAATTGCCCACTCAGAAAGGTCAGTTAATGACATTTTTTTGGATACTCCATACCACTTTATAAGTGCCCTATGTATATGCCTATCTACAGGAAAAGCTTGATTTTTATCAAGTGAGAAGGCTAGTACACAATCTGCAACTTTTTCGCCAACTCCATAAAGATTTGTAAGATGTTTTTTTGCATCTTTATAGGGTGATTTTCTTAATTCATTTAGACTAAAATTATTGTTAACTATTTCATTGGCAGCATAAATTAAATATTTTGCTCTAAAACCAAACCCCAACTTCCTAAGAAACGATTCGCCTGCTTCTAAAACTTTTTCAGGCGAGGGAAAAGTATAATCATGCTTATTAGGGCCAATTTTTTCTCCTAAAGCATATGAGACATTATTTATATGCAGCTTGATTCGGAGTAAATTATTCGTAGTAGAAGTAATAAATGAGAATAAGCACTCCCAGGGATCTTGTCTTAATACCCTCAGACCCTTGAAACTTCTAATAGCAGGACCCAAGCATATATCATTATCGTATTTATTATAAAAATCATCATATGTTCTGGAAGTATTAAGGTAATCATTAAGAATATTTTCAATATTATCAGGAGAATTGTTATCATTTATCTTTACCAGAATTATTTTTCCTTTATTTTGTAAAGAAACAGCCCTATTACAAACTACCCCTCTGTATCGGTTATCAGATTCAATATACCATCTAAATGCTTGTCCACCATCTAAGGTTGAGTGTAGATCAATTTCATGAAACTTAATGGATAAATCAAAACTATTATTAATCATCATTTAGTTCCATTGAGTAATACTGTGCTTTATATTTTTGTACGAAGTAATTTTTATTTTAGGATTAGGTAAACTTTGAATGAAATTGTTACCATATTGCTTTGTTACTATCCTGTGGTCTAAGACTATAAACACACCTTTATCTGTTTTTGACCTTATCAATCTACCAAATCCCTGTCTAAATTTTATAGTTGCAAGCGGCAAATGATATTCAAGAAAGGAATTGGCATAAAATTCAGACCTTGATTGATGAAGCGGGTTTGTAAATACAGGAAAAGGTAATGCAGTCATCATTATAATTCCAAAGCTTTTATTTTGAAGATCAACGCCTTCCCAAAATGTATAATTACCTATAGCAACAGTAGGAATATCATCATTTAGTAAATCTATAATTTTTTTTGCACTGCCATCAAATTTTTGAACTAATAATCTTATATTTTTATCACTTAAGTGTTTTTTTATTTTTTGTCTTACATCTTTCATCAATTCATAATTAGTACAAAGAACAAGCATTGGAGTATTTAAATCTACTGAGTTTTCTACAATTAATTCTGATAATTGATCGACAAAATTATTATAATTATTTCGTCTGTCAGGAAAATCTCTCGCTAAAACAAGTAAAGCATTTTCTGAATATTTATATGTAGAATTAATAGTTATTGAGGAAATAGAAGGGTACCCTAATTTATTTTTAAAACTTTGATAATTATCATTATTATTTAAGGTAGCGCCCGTTAAAATAATTGATTTTTTATCAGAAAATAAACCATTATAAATAAATTCTGAAACATCTAATGGCGCGCCTGAAATTGAAAATTTATCATCGTAATCTTTATTAAACCAAAAAACGAAATTATTATCCAAATCGATTAGGAACTTAATATATTTAGCTGAATTTGTTAATGAAACAAGAGATTCACTAATTTCATTAATAATTTTTTTGTCAAATGATTTTTCTAATAATGTGATGTCTAGTATTATTGCTAAATCATCTAATACCTGGTTTATTAGATTATTTATTGATCTGAGAATATGATTTAGATTAAGCATCAATACATTATTTAGTAAATCTTTTGTAATTCTTAATTCTCTAAATATATTATCTTTTTCATAAATATTAATGAGTTCATTCGATAAATCATCAAAAAGATTATTATTTATTTGCTGAACCTCTATAATTGCATTATTAAGAATTTCTAATTTTTTATCAATATTTTGATTATTATTTATACTTTTTATTTTTTTGAGAATTCCTAATTTACCCAAGAATCTCCTTAATATAAAATCAAGAGAATATCTACTAAAATCAAAACTTAAATTCTTTGTAGCAACATCTTCAATGTGATGAGATTCGTCTAATATTAGAATATCATGCTTAGGGATTATAGAAGTATCTGTCGCTAAATCAGAGAATAATAAGGAGTGATTTATAACAAGAAAATTTGAAAAATTTGCTTTTTTTCGAGCTGCTTTAAAATAACAATTCTTATCGGATTTAACACATGCAGAAAATTCTTTATGTGAATATTGATCAAACAAATGTTCCATAGTTGATATATTTATTTCATTTTTTTCACCTAGACTTGAACTCTCAAACCAAACAAACATCTTAGAAAGAAAATCTATTTCTTTATTACTTAATTCTGAGTTTTCTATTGCATAGAAAATTTTATGTATACAAATATAATTAGATCTACCTTTCAATGAAAAATATTTAATATTTTTAGTATCATATCCAAAATTAGAAAGAATTAATTTAACTGACTGAAGGTCCTTATTTAATATTTGTTCTTGTAAGGGTATAGTATTAGTAGATATTACTACTTTTTTGTTAGATTTAATTATAGAAATTAATGATGGCAAAAGATATCCAAAAGACTTTCCAACTCCAGTTCCAGCCTCTATGATTATTTCATGTTCGTCAATTATACTTTTAGAAACAAAATCTGACATGATCTGTTGTTCTTCACGATACTCATATTTTGGAAATATATTTTTTAATTTCTCAGAATTATCATAAATTTTATTAATTTCATCTTTTAATGAATAATTTTCTGGAAGATAATTTTCTAATTTTTCTACTTTGAAATTTTCATCGATTTTGTTTGAATATGGATCAATTGAAAAAACTTTTGAAAAATTTGAGATTTTTTTTGGGTCAATTTCTTTTTGAATTAGTTTGAAAATATTAGAATTATTTTTTTTACCCAAATGATACAAAATCTCTATAGTGTTTTTTTCTAAATTAAATAAAGTATTGATCAAGGTATTAAATAAGTCCATAGTTACCAATGAATCAGATAATGCTCTATGTGGATTTTCATGATTAAACTTTAGATGTTTAGATATGCCTGATAAATTATATTCAGGTAAATTTGGAAGCAAGATTCTTGCCAAGGACAATGTATCAAAAGATTCAACAATATTAATATCGTTCTCTCTTAAAAATTGATTTTCAAAATTCACATTGTGGCCAATTATTGGATAATTATCAATAAAATTTACAACTTCATCTTTGACATCAGTCCATTGTTTTGCTGAGTTTAAATCATTTTGATTAATACCTGTTAGTTCAGAAATTTCTTGCGAAATTATTTGCATTGGATTTACTAGTATTGAAAGTTTTTCCAAAACAGTTTTATTTTTAAATTTAACTGCACCTACTTCTATAATTTTATCCCTCTGAGGGTCAAAACCAGTAGTTTCTAAATCAATTGATACAAAAATATTTTTCATATTTATTAGAATATGTATAGAATATATAAGTAATCAATATTATTTGAGTTATAAATAGTTTATTTGGATATATATTTGAAGTCTGCTAGGTTAGTTTCAAGACGAAACATACAATTTAATGATATCTCTGAACCAGGACCATTAAGTAAAAACGAGGTATTAATAGAAATACAAGCTATGTCAATTTGTGGAAGTGACATTCTTCTTGAGTATGATGCGGAATTACCAGAAGAACATTACCCATTTATACACGGTGCACCAATGCATGAATGTGCAGGTGTAGTAATTGATAGTAAAAGTTCGAAATATAAAAATGGTGACAGAGTTATTGTATTTCCTGAGAATGTCAACGGAATGCAAGAGAGAATAATATCAACGCCTTCTAGACTTATCAAATTACCTACTTGGGGATCACTTGACGATTGGGTAATGTGCCAGCCAATGGGTACTGCTTTATTCTCAACAAAAAAATGGGGTAATCCAATAAATAAAAATATTGCAATAATAGGTCAAGGCCCAATTGGTCTAACATTTACTCAAATTGCTGAAAAACAAGGAGCATTAAATGTTGTTGGAATTGATTTGATTAAATATAGATGTATTAAGAGTAAAGAATTTGGATCAACAGATTTTATACATTCAGAAAAAGAAAATATCTTAGAAAAATCACTAGAAATTACGAATGGCGAATTATTCGATACAGTTGTAGATGCTTCGGGTGATCCAACAGGACTAAATACTGCTATAAATATAGCAAAAAACGAAGGTCAAATTGTATCATTTAGCTTAGTGCATCCAGACAATGTAGAATTTAATCACAGACAATGGATGACAAAAAATTTACAATTAAATGCTACTGTAGTAGCTGCTACATCAAAACCAATACAGGAAATTAAAGAGGTTGTTAATTTAGCTAGTAGAGGATGGTTAGAACCCTCTAAACTCAGATCTCATAATATGAAATTTGATCAAATTAAGGAAGCTTTTGAAATATATAGGCAAAAAAAAGATAATGTAATAAAAATTGCAATAAGTTTTTAAATTAATGAACTAAGCGAGTTCTTATCTATCTAGTGGGTTTGCTATTCTCATTCGTCCTGCAGTTACTCCACCATCAACAAGCATTTGTGAGCCTGTCATATATGATGCATCATCCGATGATAAAAATAAAATTGCAGCAGCAATATCTGAAGGTTTACCCCAACGCTTTAATGGCACTTGAGAGACTCTATGTTCACTTTGAATTTCATCATTATATAAATAATCTGTGAATGGTGTATGAACCCAACCTGGCATAACAACATTAACTCTGATATTTTTATCAGCTAATTGCATTGCCGCGGATTTGGTAAAGTTTATCATTCCACCTCTAGAAAAACCATATGCGGAACCATATGCATTACTACCTTGAAGAGCGCCCATTGATGAAATATTTACAATAGAACCACCGCCAGATTTTTCTATTAGATTAGCAGAATTTCTTACACCTAGAAAAATCCCCAGTGTACTAATTTGCATGGTTTTTTCCCATAATTTAATATCAATATCCATAATGGATTTCGGATCAAGTATCCCAGCTATATTAACTAATATATCTAATCTAGAGTACTTATTATCAATATGAGATATTACCTTTTGCCAGTCTTCATTTTTTGTTACATCAAGATTCATATATGTAGCATCATGTCCGTGTGACCTTAATAAAGATTCAGATTCCTTTCCAAGTTCTTCTTGAACATCTGTGATAATCGCAGCACGACCACCTTCTTCAAAAAATCTCCAAACAGTTGCACCGCCAAAACCCATAATTTTATTTTTGTCACATGCCGCAGAACCTGTTAGTAAAATGACCTTATCTTTAAATCTCATCAAATAACCTCTAACGATATAAGTAAATTAGGAATTATGATAACAAAAATAATCAAACAAACAAGCACCTGTATTAGTATATGTTTGATATATTTTGGTAATAAAAATATTCCTAGAGCTGTAATAATACTAATAAACATCAAAACAATAAGGTAATACTCATTAAATTCCCAAAAATTTGATCTTCTGTCGAACACTAGTCTAGCAAATATTACAAAAATTAAAGTTAAACAATTAATTAATAAAAACCCTCCAATAATCAAGAAGGTTGTCAATCTTATAAACAATAAACTATTTTTTTTATAAAGGTCTTCTTTAAATACAAATAATAATGATATATGAGCAATAAATATCAATCCAAATAATGCACCTGAAATAAGAGTAACTATCAACAAGTAAGGAAAATCATTCATAAAATATTATTCTTCACAAAAAAAATATCAATATTGAACTTTTTTTGCATATTTTCTATATCAATTTTATTTTTGAAATCAAGTGCACATATAGTTGGACCTGCTCCTGATAAAAAATATTTATTAATATTTTGTTCTTTAAGGTAAGAAATTATATCTGAAAATTCTTTAGATTCATCACAGAGAATACTAAAAAAAGGATTATGAAAATTATCGATTTTTAATCTATTAATGTTTGTTAAATTATTTATAATATTTTCAGTAAAATTTCCGTCAGTATAGTGAATATTTGTGATTTTAGAATACATATATTTAGTTTTATTTTTAATTAAACTAAATATATTTTTTGGGTAAATTAACAATATCTCATCAAAATTACAATTACTAATAGGATATATTATTTCACCTCGACCTCCAACTACTGCCCCTCCACCTTTTATAAAAAATGGGACATCTGAGCCTAGTAAAGCTGCAATATTAATTAGTTGTGTTTCACTTAAATTGAGTTTCCACAACTTATTTAAGGATAATAATGTAGCGGCTGCATTGCTTGATCCACCAGCAAGTCCGGCAGATATTGGTATATTTTTTTCAATAACAACATCCACCCAATTCTTAATTGAAAACTCATTTTTAACGAGTAATATAGTTTTATATATTATATTTTCTTTTTGAATAATAGTTTTATCTGATGTTTCAATATTTAAGTTTTTAGAATTGTTTATGGATATTTCATCATGTAAGTTAATAGTATGCATAAATGATTTAATGTTGTGAAATTCATCATCAAGTTTACCGAGTATTTCCAAGGTAAAATTTATCTTAGCATAAGAATTAATATACAATTATTTTCTCCTAATTGAACCAGGTGTATTTTTCGGTGAATCAAAATTTTTCCAGCTTTCATATAATTTTTCCCACTCAAACATTGTTAATGTTGATGGTCTTCTAGTAGTTTCAATTTCAGCTTTTTCAATTATTTTTTTTGAATAATCTAATTGCAAAAATAATCCGTCTGATAATGAATTATGAATTTGTTTTCTTGGGCTTTTGAAACCAAAAGTAAGAAATTCAATAAAGTTATCAATTTCAATATTAGCCATTATATTTTGTTCTAAAGGAACAATTTCAATTACTGATGAAACTACCTTTGGAGGTGGATTAAAAGAATCAGGTCTTACATCAAACAGTTTTTTTGCCCTTGAAAACAAGTTAATATATGCTGATAAAAAAGTGAAATTTCCTTCTCTTGCACATATCTGTTCTGCAACTTCTTTTTGAATCATAAAAGTCATTTTTTTTGGTTTATTTTTGGACCTTAAAATATTTCTAATTATAGGATTGGATGCATAATAAGGAAGATTACCTATAACAGAATAACTTTTTTTATAATTAGTTACTTTTGAAAAATCAAAATTTCTTGCATCATCATGATATATTTCAACAAAAGTATTCACATAATGATTTTTTATTATATTATAATATTTTTCATCATATTCAATAAGAATTAACTTTTTTACTAATGAAAAAAGTTTATTGGTAAGTGCACCATTACCCGGGCCAATCTCAATCAAAATATCATCGAAATTTATATTAGCTGATTCAATAATTTTATTAATAATTACCTCATCAGTTAAGAAATGTTGACCAAATTTTTTTTTCATAATTCTAAAAGAGCCGTGCCCTCAAATTTGAGTAGAACTAATAACATAAAACTTAAATACAACTCAAGCCCAGATTACCTACAGCACCCAAATAAATCCGCTTACCGCTGCTACTTTCCAGTCCTGACGGAGTTCACGACAATTCGCCGCGTAGGGCTGGCCTATCAACATTATACTTTAAGTTTAGAGGTTACCAATACTTACCCTCAAATGAGGAATTCAATCTCGCTGTAGCGGATTGCGAGTACAAGGCACCGCTAACGCCCCATCTAGCACGACCTTATTAAATCCTATCATATATATAAATCAATGAAACTTATATTAGTGCTTAAACAAACTTGATAAAAACGTATACAATATAATTATGAAAAAAATAAACAAAGCTATAATTCCAGTTGCAGGTTTAGGAACTAGATTCCTACCAATTACTAAATCAGTACCAAAACCACTATTACCAGTCTTAAATAAACCTATTATAGAATATGCTATTAGAGAAGCAAGTGAACTTGGAATAAACGATATTGCATTAGTAATATCTCCTAATATGGCAGAAGTACCGGAATATTTTAATTTCCAGCATAAATATATTGATGAATTAAAAAAAAAGAATAATCAAGACAATATAAATTTACTAAAATCTATCTCTAATTTGGCAAAAGTTACTACATTAATCCAGGAAAGCCCTATTGGCCCTGGTGATGCAATTCTAAAGGCTAAAGAATTTTGTAACAATGAACCATTTTTGATAATTTTTCCTGATGATTTGATTTTCAATAATGAATCAGCCAGCTCACAAATCTTAAATGATTATTATAATTTTGGACACAGTGTTATAGCATTAACAAAAATTGAAAAATCTCAAATACCATTTAAGGGTATAGTCGAAATGGTTAATTGTAACAAATATAATAAAATTATTAACGTTATAGAAAAGCCTTCTTTACAAGAGGCTCCTAGTAACATTAGTATTTTGGGCAGGTATATTTTTAATCCTGAAATTTTTAATTTTTTAGAAAAATGTAAAAACGGTACTAATGGAGAATTTCAAATAACAGATGCAATTAAAATGTTAATTAATAATTCTGTAGTTATAGGCAATATAATCGATGGTTATCACGCCGACTGTGGAACCCCTGAAGGAATGTTGAAGGCAATTATAAAGTCAGCGAAATCAGATCCAAAATTAAGTAAAGTTCTTGATGAACTAATCTAATTTAAGTACAGCCATAAAAGCATCTTGAGGGATTTCTATAGATCCTATCATTTTCATTCTCTTTTTTTTACCTTTTTTTTGTTGTTCAAGTAATTTTCTTTTTCTAGTAACATCTCCACCATAACATTTAGCTAAAACGTTTTTTCTAAGTGCTTTGACATTAGTTCTTGCCAAAATTTTACCACCTATAGCTGCTTGTATAGGAATAGGAAACATTTGTCTAGGTATAAGTTCTTGCAATTTTTCTACAAGTGATTTACCTAATATCGAAGCTTTATCTTTATGAGCAATCATTGATAGTGCATCAACATTTTCATGATTTACTAAAACATCTACTTTTACTAGTTTGGAAGATCTGGGTTCAATAAGGTTATAATCCATAGATGCATATCCTTGTGTGCCTGATTTTAATTTATCGTGAAAATCAATTAAGATTTCTGAGAGTGGCATCTCATAATCTATAAGCACTCTCCCATCTTTGGTTTCAACGGATTTCGATTCTAGATATTCCATCCTTTTATATTCGCCTCTTTTATTTATTACTAAATCCATTATCACTCCAATGAACTTTGAAGGCGTAATTATATTTATACTAACCCAAGGTTCAAATATATCCGTGTATTCATTGCTAACTGGTAACTTAGAAGGATTATCAACTTTTACAATTGTATTATCATGTAACTTAATTTCATAACTTACACTTGGAGCAGTAGCAATCAGATTTAAGTTATATTCTCTCTCTAGTCTTTCTTGAATAATATCCATGTGAAGTAATCCTAAAAACCCACATCTAAAACCAAATCCCAAAGCAGCTGATGATTCTGGTTCAAAAAACAAGGCTGCATCATTTAAGCGTAATTTCTCTAAAGCTTCACGTAGTAATGGATAATCTTCTCCATCAGTTGGATAAATACCAGTAAAAACCATTGGATTTTGTGGTTCATAGCCAGGTAAGGGAATTTTGGATGAATTCTTAAGAGTTGTCATGGTATCACCAACAGTAACCGAACGAACATCTTTTAAACCTGTTGCTACATATCCAACTTCACCAGTGTATAACCCTTTTGTTTTTTCTAGAATTGGACTAAAGTAACCAGATTCAATAATTTCAGCAGATTGATTAGTACCCATAAACATTACTTTTTCACCTTCTTGCAACGAACCATGCATAGTTCTTACATAAGCAACGACACCTTTGTATGGGTCGTATTTAGAATCAAATATTAACGCTCTAAGTGGGTCATTCGTGATTCCTTTTGGAGCTGGTATTTTATAAATAATTTCTTCTAATAAGTCATGAACACCATCACCAGTCTTTGCTGATATATTAAGTATCTCATTTTCCTTAAATCCAAAGGTACTCATTAGTTCTTGCTTAACTCTTTCTGGTTCTGCTGCGGGTAAATCTAGTTTATTTATTACCGGTATAATTTCAAGGTCATTTTCCATTGCTAAATATACATTGGCTAATGTTTGAGCTTGAATACCTTGGGTAGCATCAACAAGTAAAATTGCACCTTCACAAGCAGCTAATGATCTTGAAACTTCATACGAAAAATCTACATGCCCCGGAGTATCTATCAAATTTAATTGATAATTTTCATCATCAGATTTATAAGAAAGTCTAATAGCTTGAGCTTTTATGGTAATACCTCTCTCTTGTTCAAGATCCATAGTATCTAGATGCTGAGCAGTCATATTTCTTTCGGATACTGCTCCTGTAATTTCTATCAATCTATCAGCTAAAGTTGACTTGCCATGATCTATGTGAGCTATTATGCAGAAATTTCTAAGATTTGTTTGTTCCAACATACTAATACCTAATAACTAATGATTTGGCAATAAGAGATAACTGTACATCCACTTTGTCCTTAAGAGTAAAAAATCCACTCTTTGGGGTTTCCATATTAAAATCTGACCAATAAAATTCGCTAACACCTGTAATCTCTAAAACTTCATCCGAATAAAAAGGATTAATATAAGAGAGTTGTGCCGTTATATCAAAATCTAATACAGCATCGGCACCATTAACATTTACTATAGCTGATAGGGTTGTTTCGAAACTAGACCCCTCGAAGAAATCTTCTGGGATAGGGGGAAATTCATTTATCTTAATAAATGCATATTTTTGATCTGGAAAAAGTTTTTCTCTAACATACCTATCCCTTTTATCTTGATCACTCTTTAGTGTATGCAAATCAATAGATATATCAGATTTTGAATACTCTAAATCAATAGAACCTTTAACAATTTCGGTAGATAAAACAGCATCAATAGGTAAAGGCAATCTAGCAAGTTTTTCATTAACCGTAAAAGTAACTAATGATGGTTGGTCGATTTCAAAATATGTTGACTTAAAGTGAATTTTTTCTAATAAAAAATCTGAGGTTTCTTTTTCTCCTTTCGAATAGTTTTTTTCATTATTTTTAGCTTGATCTTCTTTTGTGGGTATAACTGGTACTGCATCATCAATTATTTGGGAATTTATTTCAGGAACAATGACTTCATCATCTGTGCAGGACATAATCAAAATTGCAAATGATAAAACTAAAAAATAGTGAAGTTTCACTTAATCAACCCTTCTTGTGGCTTCCTCCATGGTGCACTTGTAGCCCATTGTTTAGGTCTTGGGACTCTGTCCATTGGAACATCAATAAATACTGGTTTATCTAATTTTATTGCATCAGGAATAATATTTTTGACATCCATTGGATTTTTAGCTCGAATCCCAACTGCACCAAAGGATTCAGATAACTTAACGAAATCAGGATTAACAAATTCTGTCTCATAAGCTCCTCCAAAATCATTGTCTAAGTCTCTTGCAACATTTCCATAACTTCCATCGTTATATATCAAAGTTACTAGATTAATACCATACTTTACTGCGGTTGAAATTTCAGAAGAATTATACATAAATCCACCATCTCCACAAACACAAATTACAGCCTTGTCAGGGTTGCCAATTTTTGCTCCTAATGCAGTTGGAAAAGAATAACCTAAATTCCCAGAGTAGCCTGAATCAATATATGATTTAGGATATTTAGTATTCCATCTAGATCTTGAATAGTATCCCATTTGAGTCATACCAAAAATAGTTATACCATCATTGGGTATTCCTTCTCTCAAAGCATTAAGAAAATCTTCTTGAGGATAATTTAATTCATCTTCACTTGATGACAACTTATTCTTAATTTCTAATATCTTTTTTTCTGGATTTTTCCAAGAAACATTACTTAAGTTCTCAATTTCTTTAAGTAGTAGCTTAAGTGTTTCTTGAGCATCTCCAACTAATCCATATGTATCTTTGTGAATATGTCCTATCATGTTTGGATCAATATCAATGTGAATTAGTTTAGCCTTGTCACCTGATTGGTCACGCATAGAAAATCTTGTACCAATACCTAGAATAACATCGGCATTATCCATATAATCTTTTAATAACCCTTTACCTGAAAGAGATGAACCCAAAGACATAGGATGATCATCAGATAACGTACCTTTACCTCCTGCTGAAGTAATAACAGGTATTTTTGTTAGGTTTACAAATTCTTCCAATTGAGATTCAGCATTAGATCTTGCTACACCTCCACCTGCATATATTACAGGCTTTTTAGCTCCTACTAAAATTTTTGCAGCTTTTTTTATACGATCAAGATCTGGAGTAATTTTACTAATAACTTTGGGTTCCATTAAGTTTATATAATCTTTCTCAACCATAGCCTCTGGGGGTAATTCAAAATGAACTGGGGAAGGCCTTCCCGATTGTGCTTGAAAAAAAGCTTCATGAATATTTTCAGGTATATCTTTTGCGTTTAATACTAACTTTTGCCATTTAGTTATTGGTCTAGTTATTTCTTTTTGATCATTAACTTCATGTAAACCACCAAAATTTTTACCAATTGTTTTTCTTGGAATCTGACCAGCAATTAATATAACCGGTGAAGATCTAGAAAAAGCGGTTGATATTCCAGCTCCAGCATTATAAATACCAGGGCCCGGCACAACTAATGCTACCCCTGGTTTACCAGTAGTTCTTGCATAACCATCAGCCATATATGTAGTTGCTTGTTCGTGTCTTGTAACAACAAATTTGATAGATTTTTCCTTCCTCAAAGCATCAACTATTCCATACATTTGTACTCCAGGTAGACCAAATACAACTTCTACACCTTCTCTTACTAATGATTGAACTAATGCTTCCCCGCCAGATATTTTTGTCATAAAAAAACCTTTCTTTTTTAATTTGGTGAAATAATATACTTAACACCTTCACCTTTTTCTGCTTCAATAAACGCTTTTTTAATTTCGTTCAATGAAAACCTTTTTGCAACTAAATTTGGATTATATATCATTGTAATAGTATCTAAGGCTTCTTCAAAGGAGTTTCCAGCACCCATCGCTGCAGAAATTGATATTTCTTTATAATGAAGATCATAAAGATCAACAGGAAATATTGTTTCTTTAGGTGAAACACCTATCATAATAATTTGTCCTTTAGGCCTAACTAACTTCACTGACCCTGCCAATAAATCAGGTAATCCAACGGCTTCAATGCAAAGGTCTACACCTTTGTTATCTGTAAAATTAGATATAAATTTTTCAATATCGTCAGAGTAAGGATTAATAACATGCGATGCTCCCATTTCCATTCCTAAATTTCTTCTTGAATTTTTGGGTTCTGAAAGAATAATATTCTTCACACCTTTCAACTTCAACATAGCTACAGAAAACAAACCAAGCAATCCGCCACCAATTACTATAGCAGTATTTACATTTTTCAATCTTGCTAAATTTAAATTTGAAATCACACAGGCTAGAGGCTCAACAAGAGATGCCATTTCTAAATCAAAGTCGTTGCTTAAAAAATATTCTTGTCCATAATCAATTAATAAATATTGACAAAAAGCTCCATCTCTTCTTATAGAATTTTCACAATGCATAAAAGACCAATTTTTGCAAGATTCACATTCTTTGCATGAAGCATATATCGTACAAGTAACTTTTTTTCCTATAAAATCTTTAGATAATTTTGGCCCAACACTATGAATTGTTCCTGAAAATTCATGGCCTAGAACATTGGGTATTTCTTTTGGAAATAAATTTTGGGTTATATGAATATCAGTGCCACATATTCCTGCAGAGTGGATTTTTACAACAAGTTGATCGTTTAAAGGTTTAGGAATTTGAGATTCCTCTATAAAGAATTTTTTCCCGCCATACCACTTAGCAATTTTCATTTACATGAACCTAGTTTATTTACATTTATATTTTTATATTGTAAAAATAATATATATATTTGTAAATTGAGGTTAAAAATGATAATAAAAGATCTAAAGGTTGCAGTTATAGGGAACCACCCGGTAGTAAGAATAACTACTGACGAAGGAATTGATGGTATCGCTGCTGCAGAGTCAAGTAAACCTTACCTAAAGCCAATGATAGAATTTTATAAAGAATTCATAATTGGGAAAGACCCCACTGATGTCGAAAGAGTTATGCAGGGAATTAGAAGATTAGGTGCCTTTAAACCGTGGGGTGCTGCGGTAAGTGTCATAGAAATAGCTCTTTGGGATTTAGCTGGAAAAGCTGCAAATTTACCAATATACAAATTACTAGGTGGAAAAGTCAGAGATAAAGTACAAGTTTACAATGGTAATATTCGTTTTAAATTGTCTCATGAAGAATACCTTAATGCCTCAAAAGTAGGAGATGCACTATCACCAGAAGAATATGGCAAAATAATGAAAAAAATGGTTGATCTTCCTCACAATTTTTCAATCATTAAGCAAGGTATTGCTTTTCATGGTCCCCAAGCAGTTCAATTTCCCAATTTTTACTACGGAGAAAAAGTGAATATTGCAAGACACCCTAATTCTGGACTCATAACTCAAGAAGGATTTAATTACATGATGGATTGTATAGATGCAATGCTAGATGCCTGTGGAGATAAAGTTGGGCTAGCTTTAGATTGTGGCCCAGGATTTACAGTTCCAGATGCACAAAGATTAGCACAGGCTCTTGAGGGTAAAAATATAATGTGGCTAGAAGATATGATAACTGGTGATTATACACCTTATGTTTTAGCAGATCTTTACAAACAAGTAACTCCATTTACAACTACAAGAATTCATACAGGTGAGCAAATATATTTAAGACAAAACTTTGTTGAACTTATTGAAAAAAATGCTGTTAACGTATTGGGTCCAGATGTAGCAGATGTGGGCGGACTTGCTGAAATGAAATTTATTGCTGAGTATGCAGATTTACATGGAATATTATTCGCTCCACATGGAACGCTTGATGGAGTCTTAGGTATTGCAGCAAATGTTCATCTTGCAGCAACTTTACCAAAAAACTATATTGCCTTTGAGTTACCAAATGCTGAGCCTAAGTGGTGGAATGACATCTTAACCAATACCGATAAATTAGAAGTTAAAGATAGTCATATTGAAGTAAATGACTTACCTGGATTAGGGGTAACATTTATAGAAGAAGAAGCTAAGAAATATCTTATGGAAGAAGATAAGGATTTTTTTGAAAATTAGTTTTTCAATCTAGAGTTATTGATAATTGAATCAGTATTAACACAGTAAGGAGGGAAATCTCCTCGTAATCCTGAGATAATATTCTCAACACACATTAATGCCATTTTCATTCTAGTATCATGAGTTGCACTAGCTACGTGAGGCATAATTAAACAATTATCTAATGACAATAATTTATGATCCGATGGAATAGGTTCAGGAACAGTAACATCTAAAGCTGCCCCAGCAATTTCCCCACCAACTAAAGCTTCATATAAATCTTCCTGATTTACTACAGGTCCTCTAGTAGTGTTTATTAAAATGGCTGAATTTTTCATAAGTTTAAATTGCTTCATTGATATCAAGTTCGTTGTTGATTCATTTAATGGATTGTGAAGTGAAACAAAATCTGAAACTGAAAGTAATTCATCTAATGAATCGATATATTTTGCACCAAACTCTTCGTCTCTTTTTGTTCTATTATGGTAGACAACGTTCATATTAAAACCATTTGCTCTTTTTGCCATTTCACTTCCAATTCTTCCCATGCCAACAATTCCTAAGGTTTTATGATGAATGTCTGATGCAAGATAACCTAAAGGGTCAAAATCACCCCATTCTCCGTTTTTAACAATATTAGGCAAATCATAAGTTCTTCTAGCAAATGTTGCCAATAACGCAAAAGCTTCATCAGCTGTACTTTCAGACAGTATACCAGGTGTATTACAAACGGCTATTCCAAGTTTAGATGCTGAAGATACATCAATATTGTCATAACCGACTCCAAATTCACTAATAACTTTTAGTTTTGGAGCCTTAGAAAGTAACTCATCATCAACTTCATTAGTAATATGTGCATACATTCCATCTATATCTTTGACTGCATCTAAAAGTTCGGAGCGGCTAGGTGATTCAGGTTTATCCCATACTAATACTTCTGCACCAAATTCCTCTAGAATTTTGATTGCTTCTGGAAATGTTCTTCTGGTAATTAATATTTTCATGAATTTTCTTTACTAATCATTAATGGTGCGGGAGGTGGGAGTCGAACCCACACGTCTTTTGGACACATGATCCTAAGTCAAGCGCGTCTGCCATTTCGCCACTCCCGCAAATATATTTACACTTGTTATTCTACAAAATAATTAACTATTTTTGTTCCCACCCATCACTAATATCAGACCAAATTCTGCAAAGTTCATCAATTACCTGATCAGAAATCTTAAGCTTTGATTCCATAATTTTAATATTATTTCTTAAGTGAGATATATTTTGAGTCCCTACTATAGCAGTCTGAACTTGTTCAAAGCTCAAAGTAAATTTTAGTGCTAAAAAAATATCATCTTCTGGATAATTTATTTTTGAAATTATTTTTTTCATTTTTCTTGATCTCTGAAAATATTCATCAGTATAATCTGGGATATGTGAATATATTATCAAGTTTTTATTTTTTCCCCAAACAGCATTAGCTATAGGTCTTTTTATTATTAAACCAATATTTCTTTTTTTTATCTCATGAAAAAAATTATTTTTTGCGTATTGATCGACAATATTAAAGCTAGTCTGTATCGTGTCGAATAAGCCACTAGTTATAGCCCAATAAGCATCCTGATTTCCACCACTGTATCCTATAAATCTAATTTTTCCTTCTGCTTTTGAATCTTGAAGTGCTCTTATTACATCGCCTTTTTCTAACGAAGCAACATCCGTACCGTGTAACTGCATAATATCTATATAATCTGTTTTTAATAATCTTAATGATTTATCAACAGATTGGATAATATTATCGTAGGTCCAATCTTTACCTAAAACCGAATGCCCGGTTTTAGAGGCTAAAATAAATTCTGACCTTCTGTGAGAAATAGACTCCCCAATTATCTGTTCGCTTATACCGTATGAAGCAGCAGTATCTATAAAATTAATACCATTATCAAGTGCATAACTAAAAATAGCAGAAATATTTTTTTTATCTTCAAGTGCTAAATTTAAACCAATTTCAGATGTCCCAAAGCCTAACCTAGAAACTCTTAAATCAGTTCTCCCCAATATATTTGACTGCATATAGTACCTTATTTATAAAAATTTTATACACACAGGAGAAGGTATATCCAAATTATATCCTGTGTCTGAAAGAGATCCATCATCATTAATTTTTAGTGTAGCGATATTACTAGTATCTTGATTGGCAACAAATACAAATTTACCATCAGGTGAAGGAGAAAAGTTTCTTGGAGTTTCTCCCATAGATGAATGGTGCCCAATACTAATTAGATTATTTGTAGATTCTTCAAATTTAAAAATTGCTATTGAATCATGACCTCGATTAGAACCATAAATATATTTTCCATCAATAGATGTATGAATATCTGCAGTCCATGATTTACCATTATAATTATCTGGTAAAGTATTAACTGCTTCAATCAAATTAAGCGAACCATCATTACCTAGATCATAAGATGATATAGAACCTCCGAGTTCATTTATTACAAACACTTTCTTTTTGTTAGGATGAAACGCAAAATGTCTAGGTCCAGAACCTGGCATAACATTGGTTATTGAATTTTCATCTAGTGACAATGTATTTTTTTCATAATTTATTTGATATTTGAAAATTTTATCTAAGCCTAAATCACATACATAAGCGTATCTTCCTGATTGATCTATACTGACTGAATGAGCATGAGCAGATTCTTGGCGATTTTTATTTATGGAACTTCCCTCATGTTGTTTGAAATCTGATAATTCTGAAATTGAACCATCATCATTTATGGGAAATACACTAACACTACCTCCAGCATAATTAGCTGTTATTAATACTGAATCGGTAGGATCAGAATTAATATGACAAGGACCTGTACCCTTTGTAGGCTGTTTATTTATAAATTTAAGGCCTCCATTTTTTTCATCAATTTCAAAAGATGTGACACTCCCTGTTCTTTCAGACGTTACTTCTGAAACTGAATACAAGTATTTTTTTGAAGAAGAAACATGTACAAATGAAGGATTTGTTACATCAACATCTTTTGTAGATGAGATAATAGAAATTTCTCCAGTATTTGAATCAATAGAAACAGTGTAAATACCTTCACTAAAAACATTACTGTTTTTACTGTTTCCTCCACCTAATCCACCTTGAGTGTAAGTTCCAATAAATCCTTTATAATTGCTCATGAGTCTCCTTTATTTTAAATTAGTAATTCTTCATCTATTTCTATACCAAGACCAGGCTTGGTCGGAAGGTGCATATAACCATCATTATCTATTGTAGGGTAATTTTTCATAATTGAAAATTTATGTGTATAAGAACCAATTGGTGGATCATGGAGCAACTCCATAAATGGTGCATTATTCCATGAAGCAACTAAATGCATATGAGCTATAACTCCTATACCGCCACCTCCGTGATGAGGAACAATTTTTTTCCCATACATTTCAGCTAGTACAGCAATTTTTCTAAGTTGTGTTATTCCACCTAAAACCATACTTTCCGGTTGAAGAACCTGATATGAATTTTTTTCACAAAATAACAAGAAGTCATTCATTATAATATTATTTTCTCCTCCTGCAATCCGTATATTAACCTTTGAAGCAAGTTCTGATAATGCTTCAAAATCATATCTATATAAAGGTTCTTCTAGCCAATATACATCGAAGTTCTCTAATTCTTTAGCTGTTTCATAGGCTCGCTTAAAATCCCACTTTACACCTTTTTGATATCTTACATTTGATTGGGCTTGGTTAGCATCAACCATAATTGTCATATCTTCACCAACTTCTAAACGAACTTTTTCGACAGTCTTGAGATCTTCTTGAATTGACTCATGATGAAGTCTTAATTTTATAGCTTTCCAACCTTCTTCGTATAATTTTTTTGCCATTTCTGCTCTTTCATCAGGATTAGACAAAATTATCATACTTGCATAAGGAATAAGCTTATTTCTATTACCTCCCCAAATTTTGTATAAGGGCAAATTAGAAAGCTTCCCAAGAATATCCCACAATGCTATATCTACTCCTGCAATACCTTGATATGGAAGTGAATAACCTTGTAAAAGATTTGCAGAGTGTAATTCAATTTGAAGTGGGTCCTTACCTATTAAGTAGTCGCGAACAGAATCTAAAAAAATTGGGTTCAAAGAGGTGCCAATACCATAAACATCTGAATCTGTTTCTATTTTTATTATTGATCCTCCTCCTTTTTCAAATGAAGATAATTGCCCTGGACTCCAAGCAGGTTCAATTGCACCAATTTTTTCTGTAACACGAAGATTTAAAATCTTAACATCTGTTATTTTTACATTTATCATAAAAAATTACCTTAACACAAATTAAATATATAATTCATATCATAATATATAAAATGAAAAAATTTAACAAGAAAGAATAAAATGAATCCAGTAATAAAAAATAAAAACAATTATAAAAATCCTATATTATCTATCGAAGATAAAGTTGGTGATTATGTAATGCTTTATGTTGTTCATAAAAAAGGTGAAAGTAGCCCAGATCATACGCATCCTTGGGAGCATCAAGCGTATATCACAACAGGCGAGGGTGTATTAGTATGTAATGGAGAAGAATATCCCATAAAAGAAGGTGATTGCATCTTAGTACCAGCAAATCATAGACATCAATTTATTAACAGAGGCGAAAAAAATCTGGAAAGAGTAACAGTCAATCCGAGAAATTCAGTCGAAAATTAGTAGCTTTCTTTAGCCCCTTTTTCGGCAGATTTTTTCCATGCTTCTCCGAGTGAATCTACACTTACATTTTTATCACGAGCAGCATTTATAACTATTGATTCTTGTTCAGCTAATGAGATAGCTAAATCTGGAATTTTATGAACAACATCATGAGGAATCTTAATTGCACCATGAATATCTGCTGCAATAATATCACCAGGTTTTATGTATACTCCCCCAACGTCTACAGGAATATTGTAATCTATAGCGTGAACATAACCATGCGAGACTAAAACTTCTTTTGACCAAAAAGGAAATCCAAGTTCTTCTGCTTCTTTTAAATCTCTTACTCCACCATCTGTTACTGCTCCGACACAACCCAAACCTTTTGCTATATTTCCTTGAACTTCACCCCAATATGAGCCAATTGTAGCTGGATAATCAAGATCATGAAGAACCACCATTCTTGGCCCAGGAATAGATAAAATTGCTCTATAATAGTCTGTTCTTTCTAGAGCATCAGGAGATTTATGTCTTGCAGATATAACTCCAGTGACGGCGTTTCCGATATATGTTTTACTAATTTTGGTTTGAGATTTAATTTCAGGCCTCAAAAAACCTTCTGTTCTTGGGAGTATATCTAAAAGCTCAAGTGCGTTTGCTATGGTAGGAGTATCTATTGTTTCAAGTTTTTTTATTAGATTTTCTGTTAAATATGATTTTTTTTCTGACATAAAAATTCCTTTAATGATATAAATATCTAATTATATTAACATTAAATATAAAAAATATGTATTAAGATTATTGGAAAAATAATCTGGAGAAAATTTGATCTATGACTGGTAATGAATTAGTTGCAAAAATATTAAAAGAAGAAGGTGTTGAACAGATAACATGTTTCCCTAGTAATAACATTATAGAAGCTGTATCTAAAGAAGGAATACGCCCTTATATGTTTAGACATGAAAGAGGCGCAATAATGGCTGCTGATGGATATAGCAGAATAAAAAATAGAAAAAAATTTGGTGTAGCTGCAGTTCAATTTGCAGCAGGTGCTGAAAATTCTATCGGTGCTATATCTCAGGCATATGGGGATAATGTTCCTATATTAATTCTACCTGGAGGATACCCTTTAGAAAGAAGAAATGTAAGACCAAATTTCGTTGCAAGAGATTCATGGAAGACTGTTGTTAAGTCGGTTGAAACAATAGATACTCCATCACAAATAAAAGATGTAATGAGAAGAGCTTTTAATGCTTTAAAAAATGGAAATCCAGGACCAGTGGTAGTTGAAATGACACTAGATGTTTGCGAATTGGAAGTACCTACTGAACATTCAAATTATTCATCTCCACAAATTTCTTTATCTGCACCTTCTCTTGGGGATATTAAAGATACTGTAAAACAATTATTATCTGCTAAATATCCAATGATTTGGTCTGGTTCAGGTGTTCTATTTTCTGAAGCAACAAATGAACTTGCTGAATTAGCCAACCTACTAGACATACCTGTCTTTACAACAATGGAAGGAAAATCTTCCTTTGATGAAAGGCACTCTTTATCTTTAGGGGCAGGCAGTGGTGCTACTACAGGCCCGGCTTTTAAGTGGATTAATCAATCAGATGTAATTTTAGGTTTAGGTACTAGCCTGTCAATTAATAACTACACAAGAAGTATACCTGAAGGTAAAAAATGTATTATTCATAATACTATAAATCCAGAAGAGATAAATAAAGAAACACCTTCAGATATAGGACTTCTTGGTGATACAAAATTAACATTGCAAATGATTATTGAAGAGGTAAAGAGTTCAATTGGAGTAAGTGGTAGAAAAACCAATGTCAGATATGAAATAGCCAAAGAAAAAAAAGAATGGTTAAAAGAATGGCAACCTATACTTGATTCAGACGAAAATCCTATGAATCCATACCGTATCATAAACGAAATCAACAAAAATATTGATCTTGAGAATAGTATAGTAACCCACGATGCTGGAGGGCCAAGAGATTGCATGGTTCCATTTTTCACAGCAACTAATCCTCATAGCTATATAGGCTGGGGTAAAACAACTCATCTTGGATTTGGAATCCCATTAATGATTGGAGCCAAGTTAGCCGAGCCTAATAAATTTTGTCTAAACTACATGGGTGATGGAGCTTGGGGAATGTCAGGGACAGATATCGAATCAGCAACAAGATTAGGTCTGCCAATAACTACTGTATTATTAAATAATGGTGGTATGGCTACATATCCTGGTGGATTCCCAACTGCTAGAGAACAATATGGTGTTTCAGAAATGATAGGTAATTACGCAAAAATAACAGAAGGAATGGGTGGATATGGAATTGAAGTTAATACACCAGAAGAAATAGCACCTGCAATAATAAAAGCGCAAGAAATCAATGCTAAAGGCCAATCAGTACTAATTGATATTAAGTCTAATTATTATCATAAGAAATCAAATTTTAGAAGTTAAATTAAATCTACTTAGTCTTAAGAATTCTAATTCCTTTGGGAATTTAGAATTTATTACCATTTCGGAAATTATTTCTCCAATTACGCTTGTAAACTTAAAACCATGACCTGAAAATCCACCAGCTAAAAAAACTTGAGGGAAATTAGGATGTCTATCTATGATAAAATTTTCATCTGGTGTATTTGTAAACATACAGGTTTGGTACTCCAAAAGTTTCCCGTTAGCTTCTGGAAAATACTTAATAATTGCGGATCTCAATGCATGCTCGTCATGATCAGATAAAGTTGTGTTTTGTCTATCAGGATCAGCTATCTCATTTAGATGATTATATTTACCGATTTTAAAACCTTGTATTTTATGAATAGGGAACCCGTAAAATCTTCCTTCGTCAACAGAGCATGAAAAAACTGGAAAATTTTTCTTAAATTTGATATCGTTACTGGTTTTGAACCAACCAAGTACTTGTCTTTCTGGAACAGCAATATCTAATAACTCAGGTATCAATTTATTTATCCATGAACCTGCGGTAATTACCAATGAATCTGATTTATAGTTAGATTTATTTGTTATGACTGAAACCTCACCATTATTAACTTCCCACCTAATAACTTTTTCATTTGAAGAAACCTTTGCATTGTTAGCAACAGCTAATTTTGTATAATTTTCTATAGTTTTTTCTGACAATAAAAAACCACCATCTCTTTGGAATAAACCTTTATAATTTTTAGGAAAATTATAGGCAGGAAATCTCTTTGAAATTTCATCACTACTTAAAATTTCATGTGGAATTTCATGTTCTATACAGGAATTTAATGACCCAGAAAAAACCCAATGATCTTCTTTTGAAATATCCAGTGAACCAGTCTTAAAAAGTATTTTTTCATTACAGTTTTTTTCTAAATCCTGCCATAGTTCATAAGCTCTTCTGAGCATCGGAACATAAGCTGGATGCTCAGAGTAGGCTAATCTTATAATTCTATTTATGCCATGAGATGAACCAATATAATTAGGAATATTTGATTGTTCAATTCCTAGAACAGATTTATTATTTTTAGCTAGTTGATAAAGAGTAGAGCTACCCATAGCTCCTATACCTATAACAATTGTGTCAAACTTTTTTTCTCGATTTTTTATTACCATATAACGATGTTTTCAATAAGTTGATTTTATGATAAAACTAAATTTGTTATAAATCATTAATAAACTTGGAAGTAACATGGTGAAAAATGTCAAATAAGGAATTTTATTACCCAAATGATTCTTTTAGTCAAAGTGCATATATTAAAAACTTTGAAGAATACAAAAAAGAATACGAAAAATCAATAAAGGACCCGGAAAGCTTTTGGGAGGAAAAAGCTTCTGAGTACTTCTGGTTTAAAAAATGGAGTAAAGTAAGAAATTATAACTTTGATTTAAGAAATGGGCCTATAAATATTAAGTGGTTTGAAGGGGGAAAAACAAATATTTCATATAATTGTTTAGATAGACATCTAGAATCACTGGGTGAAAAAACAGCAATAATTTGGGAAGGAAATGAACCTGGAGAAGATAGAGTAATTTCATATAATGAACTTCATAAAGAAGTCTCGAAATTTTCAAATGTATTAAAGTCTAAAGGTGTAAAAAAAGGAGACAGAGTATCTATATATATGCCAATGATTCCTGAGTTAGCTGTTGCTATGCTAGCTTGCGCAAGAATTGGGGCTATACATTCAATAGTTTTTGGAGGTTTTTCTGCTGAGGCTTTAGCAGATAGAATTGCTGATTCGAGCTGTTCAATACTTATAACATGTAATGGAACATATCGTGGTGATAAGGCTATAGAAATGAAGTCTGTAGCAGATGAAGCAATAGATTTAGCAGAAAAAATGATGGACTCCAAAGTAAACACTTGCATTGTAGTAGAAAGGGTTAAGAATAACGAAATTAAATGTTCTATGAATTTAGATAGAGATTTTTGGTGGCATAATTTGATGAATAGTTCAAATGAAATATGTGATGCTGAGCCAATGGACTCTGAAGATCCTTTATTTATACTTTATACTTCTGGATCAACAGGTAAACCAAAAGGAGTCTTACATTCAACTGCTGGATATATGATTTATACTTCGCAAACTCACAAATATATATTTGATTACCAAGAAAATGATGTTTATTTCTGTACAGCTGATATCGGTTGGGTTACTGGTCACTCATATATAATATATGGGCCACTTGCGAATGGTGCCACTACATTAATGTTTGAAGGAATACCTACATACCCAAAGCCTGATAGATTTTGGCAAATAGTGGAAAAATGGAATGTTAACCAATTTTACACAGCACCAACTGCTATTAGAGCAATAGCTAGGCTTGGAGATGATTATCCAAACAAATATAAGATGAATTCTCTAAAATTATTGGGTTCTGTAGGAGAACCTATCAATCCTGAAGCCTGGCGCTGGTACTATAAAAACGTAGGTAAAGAACGGTGCCCTATTGTTGATACATGGTGGCAAACTGAAACGGGAGGTATTCTCATTACTCCAATACCGGGTGCTATTCCAACAAAACCTGGATCCGCAACATTACCATTTTTTGGAATTGAACCAGAAATTCTTGAATCAGAAACCGGCAAGCCAATGAATGGAAATGATGTTTCTGGAGTGCTAGCAATAAAAAAAACATGGCCAGGACAAATGAGAACTGTTTATGGTGATCATTCTAGATTTGAATCTACATATTTTGAAATGTATAAAGGTTACTACTTCACTGGAGATGGAGCTAATAGAGATAAAGATGGGTATTATTGGGTTACTGGAAGAGTAGACGATGTTATTAATGTTTCAGGACACAGAATGGGTACTGCTGAAGTTGAAAGCGCCTTGGTGTTACATGATTCAGTAGCAGAAGCTGCAGTCGTAGGATTCCCACACGATGTTAAGGGTCAAGGAATTTATGCTTACGTAACCCTAAATGTGGGTGAGGAATATACAAATGAACTTATGGAAGAACTAAAAAGACAGGTAAGAAATGTTATTGGCCCAATAGCTACACCTGATGTAATTCATTGGGCGCCATCGCTACCAAAAACAAGATCAGGTAAAATAATGAGAAGGATACTTAGAAAAATTGCCACTAACGAAATTGATACTATTGGTGACACTTCTACACTAGCGGAGCCTGAGGTTGTAGAGCAACTAATAAATAATAAAAATTCCTAATTAGTCTTTTTCAATTTTTTTTGCAACTTTATCTATTTGTTTTAATTCAAGATCGTTATCATTCTGATCAATAATATTGATTTCTTTAAATTTTTTTGCAGTTACAAATACTCTTGATTGAAATGAACTTACTGCTTTATTAAAAGCATCAACTGTTCTTCCAAGAGTAGTTTCTATGTTTCCAAAATGTTCAGTAAAAACACTTAATCTTTCATATAACTCTCTACCTAAATCTGAAATTTGTTTTGCATTTTCTGCCATTGATTCTTCACGCCAACCAACAGCAAAAGATTTTAATAATGCGAGTAGCGATAAAGGAGATGCTATTATGACATTTTTGTTACTAGCCCACTCAAGTAAAGATGAGTCATTATCTAGAACAGACATATATACAGATTCGATTGGTATAAACATAACTACTAATTCTGGAGAATCAGGGAATTGATCCCAATATTTTTTTGATGATAGTGAATTCACATGGTCTCTTGTATTTTTTATGTGTTGCAATATATAATTTTCTCTAATTTTTTGGTCTTCAGACTCGATAGATTTTATATAAGCATCCATTGGAGTTTTTGCATCAACAACTATATTTTTTCCCCCTGCCATATTTACTACTAAATCAGGAATGATTCTTGAATCGTCATCTGAGAAAACTTTCTGTTCAACAAAATCACAAAATTTCATCATCCCAGCTATTTCCACAACTCTACGTAGTTGCATTTCACCCCATGCTCCTCTTAAGTTAGGAGCTCTAAGGGCCTTTGAAAGATCTGATGTTTCCTTAATCAATAGATTCATTTGTTGCTGAGTAGAAGTTTGAGAAATAATTCTGTCTTTATCAAAGTTCTCAATTCTGTTGTCTATAGCTTTAATTGTTTCTATAGCAGGATTAATTAACTTCTGTATTTCTACGTGACGTTTTTCAAGATCTGATTTTGCCTGATTTTGATAATTACTCATCTTTTCATTAGCTAAAGTTAGAAAAGACTCATTATTATTTTTCAAAGCATCAGATGCAATATTCGCAAATGTTTCCTTTAAATTTAGTGAATTATTATTTATTTGTTCTTTTTGTTCAAGAAGATTTTTAATTTCCGAATTCTTAACATCAATCTTTAACTTCCAAAAAACAGAACAAGCAATCACACCTATAGTAAATGCTAATACCCCTATAATTATTTGCTCCATAATAAACCCCCTAGCAAATCAATTGATCCATTGATTTGCTGCATTCTGATCATTATCTGTAATATTTAGATATTGGTTATTTTCAGGATCAACTTCATATTTTTTTACTTCATCAATATTTAGATCTAAACCCAAGCCTGGCAAATTGTTTGGCAATATAGCTCCATTTTCAATAGTAAACATTGGATTAATTATTTTTTCAAATGTCTTAAACCATGTATGTAGGCATTCTTGTCTATACAAATTTGGTGTTGTCATGCATACTTGAAATCCAGCTGCAATTGATACCGGGCCTAAAGCATCGTGCGGACTAATTCTTATGTAGTTTACTTCAGCCTGAGCTGCAATTCTTCTTAACTCAGATATACCGCCACACCACGCAACATCTGGCATAACATATTCGGCTAAACGATTTGCAAAAATTTCAGTATAATCCCATCTAGTGAAATGACGTTCTCCTATACAAATTGGGACATTGATATTTTCTTTTACTTGCCTTAGAGCATTATGATTTTCTACATGAATTGGTTCTTCCAACCATGTTAAGTTTATATCTTCTAACTGTTTTCCTGCAGCGATAGCAGATGCAACATCAAATCTCGCATGAGCATCAACCATCAGCTCATAATCATCACCTACAGCTTCTCTCAATGTTTGCATCCATTCAAGGGATAAACGAAGTAGTTTAGGTGTAAGTCTTTCGACCTCAGAGGGACCCGAGTAACCATTAATACTTGAGGGAAATGGATCAGTCTTGATAGCATCATATCCTGCGTTTTTTGTCTCTTTTGCAGCTTTAGCTAAAGATTCCAAACGCCCTTGATCAGAATTATAATCTTGATCATTATTATGCAAAGGAACTTCCCTAGCAGCACCACCTAAAAACTTTTTGTCTCTTTTGTCAGAATTAAAATCTTGAACATGAGTATACAAAGGAACTCTATCCCTAACAGCACCACCTAATAAATTATAAATGGGAGTATTTAATACTTTTCCTTTGATATCCCATAAGGCAATATCAATAGCACTTATAAGGTGAGAAACATAACCTCGACCATTTAAATCATCATAAGAATGAAATATGGTTTGCCATATATTTTCAATATTACTTGCATCCATCCCAATAATCATAGATCTAAGTGACTTAATGCCATTAAAAAGATGTAAATTAACACTATAATCCGTGCACTCGCCAAATCCATAATAACCATCATCTGTTTCAACTTTTACAAAAAGACATGGCAAACCGTCAATCGGCATTGTTACGATGGGGGTTATGTTTGAAATTTTCAATTTATTTTATCCTTATTCAAGTTTATAATATGAATATACAACAAATTTGTTCGAAAAAAAAATATCTATGTCCAAAAAACCTAAAAATTAGATTAAATTATGAGTAAAAATGAGATTGATTATAAACTATGTGCTAATTATCTATCGAAAAGAGATTCTAAGCTAGAACAACTAGTAAGAAAGCATGGTATTGTAAAACTACCTCCCAAAGAAGACCCATTCACAAAATTTATTAAAATTATTGTCAATCAACAACTATCCAATAAAGCTGCATCTACAATATTTAGTAGGCTACAAAGCAGAATATCTACATTTAATCCAACTAATATTAAAAAATTAGATAATAATATATTTCGTGAAGCTGGGATTTCTAAACAAAAAGCTTCATATATAAAAAATGTTGCTAAAATTTTTATAGATAATAAAGAGATAAAAAAACATCTTGATAGTCTAGATGATCTTAAGTTAGAAAAATTCCTAACGTCAATCAAAGGGTTAGGTCAATGGTCTTCTAGTATGTACATGATGTTCAATATGCATCGTCTAGACATGTTTACATATGGAGATGTAGCTTTAAATAAATCAATTAAGCGAATATATAATATTGATGTAAAAAACAAATCAGATATACCTAAACTAAAAAAATTAGAAATATTATGGTCACCGTATAAGACAATTGCCTGCCTATATTTATGGAAATATATCGATTCAGATGAATCTTTTTTGTAAAAATTACATTATTTGGAAATTTTAGTCCTTTATTTCAGTCTAATTTATTTACATATTATTTATAATTGTGAACTATGAAAAAAATTAAATTTATGGATACCTCATTTCGAGACGGATTTCAATCTTGTTACGGAGCTAGAGTAAAAACTGAAGATTTTCTACCAGTCCTAACAGCTGCTGTAGATGCAGGAAATTATAACTTTGAAATTGGGGGTGGAGCAAGATTCCAAAGTTTATATTTTTATTGCCAAGAAGATGCTTTTGACATGATGGATAGTGCACGAAAAATTGTTGGTGATGAAATTAATCTACAAACTTTAGCTAGAGGTGTTAATGTTGTAGGTCTTGAATCTCAATCCAGAGATATTGTAAATTTGCATGCTAAGTTATTTAAAAAGCATGGAATTACAACTATTAGAAATTTTGATGCACTTATGGATATCAGAAATTTAGCTTATTCAGGAGAATGCATCACTAATGCAGGGTTAAACCACCAAATTGTTATAGCCTTAATGGGTCTTCCTCCAAGTTTAAATGAAAGTTATTATCATTCAGCTAAATTTTACACCGATAAAATCAAAGAAATAATAAAAGCAGATATTCCATTTGATAGTTTGGCATTTAAGGATGCCTCTGGTACCACTCCCCCATCTGTTGTTTATGAATCGATAAAGTCTGCTAGAAAATTGTTACCTAAAGATACAATGATTCAATTTCATACTCATGACACTGCGGGTATGGGTGTGTCCTGCAACATGGCAGCCATAGAAGCTGGAGCAGACATGATTGATTTAGCTATGTCACCAGTTAGTGGAGGAACTTCACAGGCTGATATACTAACAATGTGGCAAAGCCTAAGAGGAACTGAGTACACTCTTGATATTAATGAGGAAAAAATTTTAGAAGTTGAAAAATTTTTTGCTGAACAAATGGACAAATATTTTCTTCCTCCGGAGGCAATTACTGTTGATCCAATAATACCATTTTCCCCTATGCCTGGAGGAGCACTCACAGCTAATACACAAATGATGAGAGATAACAACTCATTTCATTTATTTACAAAGGTTATAGAAAACATGAGAGAAGTAGTTGCAAAAGGTGGATATGGAACATCCGTTACTCCAGTGTCTCAATTTTATTTCCAGCAAGCATTCTCTAATACTATTCAGGGTAACTGGGAAAAAATTTCAGATAACTATGGGAAAATGATTCTAGGGTATTTTGGTAAAACTCCAACTGAACCAGATCCAGAAATCATAAAAATAGCATCAGAACAATTAGGATTAGAACCCACACAAGAAGACCCACATGATTTGAATGATAGTAACCCTAATCTTGGAATTGAATATAATAAAAAAATTCTAGAGGATAATAATCTTGAAGTTACTGATGAAAATATATTTATTTCTGCTACATGTGGAGCAAAAGGAATTGATTACTTAAAAGGTAACGGTGAGTTTGGAATTAGATATAAAGATGATAATTCCTCCACTGAAGATATTTTGAACCATACTGTGACAATAAATGGAGAAAACTTTGAGCTCGAGGTCAGATCCACTGAGTAAAAATTTTAGGATATAAAATTATATATCATATATGAGCTAATAAATATCATTATTATATTTTCTAATAAAGTTACTTCGGAAATGTTCAAACTAATTGCCTCTCCCATGCAAGCACAACGAATATTTTTTTTATTAAATACAACTTTTGTGACACCATAGGTTTGAGAAAGCATAATTAACATAACAAAAATAGAAACAAATAAAGCTGTGTTTCCAGATAAATAATATAAACCTAAAAATAACTCTATAAAAGGATAAATTAATGAATATTTATATATTTTTTTTGAAATGATATCATATTTGGAAAAACTTGATGCAAAGCCTTTAACACTTAGTAGCTTAAGAAAAGAAAAAACAATAAAAAACATACCCATATAGTATGATAGAAATTTATTGAACAAATCATATCTGTCAGAATTAATTGATAAACAAATAGAAGAAGCAATCACAACAAGAAGAGCAATTATCAAAGGTTTTTTATCATTAAAATAATTGTATATCTTATTAAGAAGAGTTTTATCTTTTTTTTCTAAATTGAGTCTAATAAAATCAATATCAGGTGATTTTTTTTCGTTAATTTTATAATCACCCAGACCTCCAACTATATTATTTAATTTACTTAGTTCTATTTGTAAATTTGTATTAATTATCAATTCTTTAGTATTTAGTGATAAATCAACTGTTGCTTGTGGATAAGCATTTTTAATTGCTGATTTAATTGCATTGACACAACTATCACATGTCATACCAGAAACAAAAAAATTATAATTTTTCATTTTTTAGCTAGTTCTGATTGAACTTTTTCTGCGTGACCTTTGGCACGGACATTTGTCCATTTTTTTAATAATATTCCATTTTCATCAATTAGAAATGTTGATCTAATAATTCCATAAGAAATTTTTCCATACATATTTTTTTCTCCCCATACACCAAAATCTTTTATCATCTTTTTATCCGGGTCGCATAGTAATTTGAAAGGCAATGAATGATTTGATATAAATTTATTATGTGAATTTGAATCGTCTGGGCTGATTCCATATATTTCGCAATTCATTTTTGAAAATTCAGCATATATATCTCTGAACTCACAGGCCTCAACAGTACAGCCTGGCGTTTCATCTTTTGGATAAAAATAAAGAACAGCAGGTTTTCCTTTTAATGATTCAAGTGTGACTATTTTTTCATCTTGATCAAACAAACTAAAATCAGGAATTTTTTCGCCTTCTATAATATTCATAAATCACTCCAAGATATTTAAATAATAATTATATCATTTTTAAATATGATTGAAATTAGGCACAAACTGGATGTTTACCATCCCATCTATTAAATTTAGGTTGTTTACCTGTGGCTAAGGAATCCCTAGTATTTTTCCACATTTCAAACCAAATTTTAGGGTTGCGAAGTTCTGAACTAGGATTTGATTTGCTTCTTGCTACAAAGCCTGGGAAAGCGCTTCTACCTGTAGCTTGACCAGTTGGTTGATATCTTAAATCAAAACTCCAACGGATTCTATCACTAATATTTGGCAATGATGAATGAACTGTTTTTTTTGTAAGGAGTAAGGCATCACCTTTTTTTATCGGGACAGGAATAGCTTCATTTGAATTAAATAATTTTTCTGGAATTTGAGTGCCTGATTCTTGTGGGCAATGAGTTAATATATCACCTTTATGAGATTCAGGTACAACTTGCAAACAACCATTTTCAACACTTGCATCCATTAATGGGAACCATATAGTAAGAAGATTTGTATTATCAGCATCTTCATTTATTACTCCACTATCTTGGTGCCATGGTGTAGTTTTTATATCACCAATTAGATTTCCTTTTTCATCACGTGGACTTATTGATTCCGGAGTCTTAACGCGAACATGCTGAACAGGATTAGAATAAACTTCACTACCTACAATGGACTCAGCTACATCTAGTATCCCTTTTGAAGTTAGGGCGTTAAAAACTGCAGGACCAGCCCAAAAAGGTGTATCAGATTCTATACCATTTTGGGGAAGTGAAAAATCAAAAAATTGATTATAGGTTGCTTGTGACTCTAAATAAATTTTTGTAACCCTTTCACCAAATTCTAATTCAGAATAATTTGATGATATAGTACCTTTCAAATAAAGATAATCTGCTAAATCATCTAGTACTGTAGCGTACTCATCAATTATTGGATCTATAATATTTTCAGAATCAAAAATATTGTTAACTATTAAAAAACCTTCATGATGAAATTTTTCTATTTGATCAGTTGATAAATGCGTCACTTTAATTCTCCAACCTATTATTAAGAGATATATTACATCAATAAGTAAGTATTTTCAAATAGAATCATACTTAATGTAAAAAATATAATATACTAAGAAAATTAGTAAATTCTAAAATTGATAAAATAGGGTTATGTATGGAAAATATAAAAGATACGGCATTTAGTATAGACACATCAAGTATTAAATTCGGCTCTGGAGTAAGTGAAGAAGTTGGTTGGGAATTAAGTAGACTTGGCTGTAAAAATGTCATGATCGTAACAGATAATAATCTTACAGAGCATCAGAGTGTTCAAACTATTATCAAATCATTAGATAAAAATAAGATAAAATTTGTTTTATTTGACCAATGTAGTGTAGAGCCAACAGATACATCATTTAAAAATGCTATTAATTTTGCAATAGAAAACGATGTAGATGGATTTGTTGGAGTTGGAGGTGGCTCAAGTATGGATACAGCTAAAGCCGCAAATTTATACTCAACTTACCCAAATGATTTCATGGCATACGTAAATGCGCCAATTGGAAAAGGGACTCCTGTTCCAGGTCCACTAAAACCGCTTATAGCAATACCAACTACTACTGGTACAGGAAGTGAAACAACTGGAGGGGCAATATTCGATCTTGAAGAAATGAAGGCTAAAACAGGGATAATGCATCGTTACTTAAGACCGTCAATGGGTTTAGTAGATCCAGAAAACGTAAAAACTCTTCCATCAAACATAATTGCATGTAGCGGACTAGATGTTTTATGTCATGGATTAGAGTCATATACTGCTTTACCATTCAATAAAAGAATCAAAGGTAATAATCCTGGAGAAAGACCTTCATATCAAGGGTCTAATCCAATTAGTGATGTGTGGTCTTTAACTGCTGTAAAAATGGTAGCACAAAATATAGTTGAAGCTGTCAACAATCCTTATAACTTTACAGCAAGATCTCAAATGCTTCTCGCAGCAACATTTGCTGGTGTAGGCTTTGGAAATGCAGGGGTTCATTTATGTCATGGATTATCTTATGCAATCTCAGGAAATGTGAAAACTTTCTTTTTAGATGACTATCCGGAAAAATCACCCTTGATTCCACATGGGCTTTCTGTTGCAATCTGCGCACCTGCAATTTTTAACTTTACTGCAAAAAGTAATTTCAGAAGACATATTGAGATCACTGAAGCATTAGGATACGAAAATGTAAATGAAGAAAATGTCGATATGATTCTTCCTAAAGCAATAAAAACAATTATGTCTGACATTGGTATGCCAACAAAACTAAGCGATCTGGGGTATGTAGAAAAAGATATTGATAAATTAGTTGAAGGTACGATTCCACAACACAGAGTAACGAAGTTAAGTCCAATAGAAATTACTCCTAAAGATATAAGAACACTTTTACTTAAGAGTTTAGATAATTCATGGATTTAATAAATTATTATGAATAAATTTGAAAAAGAAGCGATAAATGTAGCACGCAAATGGAATGATGAAGGGTTTAATAAGAGGAACAAAATTATATGTGTAAAATATCTTCATTTTCCCCACATAAGACTATGGGATAATAAATTTTCTGTTTTTTCTGAAGAAGAATTTTTAAGAGGATTTGATTCTCAAACTGAAAAACTAATGAATGAAGGTTGGGACCATACAGTAACATTAGATATAAAATCTATACAATCAAACAAAAATAAAGTTCATTTATTACTTACTCAATCAAGAAGAGGCAAAAATAACGAAGAATATCATAGATTTGAAACCCTCTGGATAATAACAAAAATCGAAGGAAAATGGGGCATACAATTTAGATCCTCGTTCCTCGATGCTTCATCACAAGTTTCAGATAGATTACTTTAGATTGTCATACAAAAAATTTAGATACTTTTTATATAGATTAAATAAAAAAGGTTGAGTGTAGGAGTATTCATTACACTCAACCTAATTATCTCATTCAATTATTTCATTGATTCGGGAAAAAACTATGAAAATCTTATGAGAAAAAAATTTTAGTTTTAGCCATTAATAAGCTTTTCAGCTTCAGCTAAATCATTTGCACCTAAGATTCTGAAAACTTTAGATGTAGGATCTTCAGCTGCAACTCCTTTTACGGCTTTTCTTCCGTTTTTCATTGTAACTATTTCAGGATTAGCAATTTCAACTACTTTCTTTAATTTCACGCTATATGCTGTCAATTTCATAATATTTCTCCCTTATGATAAAGGCATTATGATACCTCATATCAATTATTTTATATTTGTATAATAATATAATATGGCAATTTGTCAAGTGGTTGAGTATGTAATGTATTGATACAATGTATCAAATATATTTTTATCCCAATATAAATATTAAATTATCAGATTTGGAAGAATTAGTGAATTTTCATTGTTTCTTCAAAAAAATTACAAATATTATATTAAATAATTATTCAAGTAATTTTTTTTTGATAAGGCCTATATAATGATTTATAGAAAGACTAACAAAATTATATAAATATTTTTGTTAAGTTATTCAAATATTTATATAATAATGTTTTTAGTGAAAAGGAATTATATTATGAGCAAAGTTGCATTTATCGGACTAGGAGTAATGGGGTACCCTATGGCTGGATTTATTTCAAATTCAGGTCATGAAGTCAGTGTTTTTAACAGAACTTCTTCAAAAGCTGAAAAATGGATAACAGAGTATAAAGGAACTATGGCAGAAACTCCAGCTGAAGCTTCAATAGAAGCAGATTTTATTTTTACTTGTGTTGGGAATGACAATGATCTAAGAGAAGTTACATTTGGAGAAAAAGGGGTTTTTAAGAATATTAAAGAAGGTGCTGTATACATCGATAATACTACTGCTTCAGCAACTATAGCAAGAGAAATATATACATATGCTAAAGAAAACGGTTTTGCATCACTAGATGCACCAGTATCCGGTGGGCAAGCTGGCGCTGAAAGCGGTTCTCTAACAGTAATGATTGGTGGCGACCAGGTAGCATATGATAAAGCTAAACCGGTGATTGATTGCTACAGTAAAAAAATGAAATTACTTGGCAGTGCAGGTTCTGGTCAATTAGCAAAAATGACTAATCAGATTTGTATTGCTGGATTGGTACAGGGACTATCTGAGGCTATAAATTTTGGCATGAACGCTGGCTTAGACATGCAGGATGTAGTAGAAGTTATTTCTCAGGGTGCTGCAGGGTCTTGGCAAATGGAAAACAGACATAAAACTATGATTGAAGATGAATTTAATTACGGTTTTGCAGTTGATTGGATGAGAAAAGATTTGAAAATCGCAATCGAAGAATCTGAAAGAAATAAATCAGAACTACCCATAACAAAAATTATTGACAAATATTATAGTGAGGTTCAAGAAATGGGAGGCGGAAGATGGGACACATCAAGCCTTATTAAGAGATTTAGAAAATAATTATGGATACTCCTAAAAACAAACCTAATATAATAATTATACTAGCTGATGACCTAGGATATTCAGATCTTGGATGTTATGGTTCAGAAATAAAGACCCCTAACATTGATAGTTTAGGTAATAATGGCATTAAATTTTCTCAGTTTTATAACCAAGCTAGATGCAGCCCCTCTAGAGCATCACTTATGACAGGATTAACAGGACATCAAGCAGGGATTGGTCAATTATCTGGTGATTTAGGGGCACCTGGATATAGAGGATTCTTAAATAACGAGTGCGTAACTGTTGCTGAAGTTCTTAAGCAGGAAAATTATGACACATACATTTCTGGCAAATGGCACCTAGGTGGTAGCTGGGATCCAAGAGAAAAAGAAAAGTGGTTGGCTGGAACAGAAAATCATCCTTTGCCTACTCAAAGAGGCTTCGATGAGTTTTACGGTATCATGGACGCTGCGTCAAATTTTTATAGACCAGAAAGTCTTATGGAAGGGGATAAGTTTATTGATATTGATGATCCTGATTATTATTTTACTGATGCAATGTCAGACAAAGCCTGCAGTATGATTAGTAAATCCATTAATAAAAGAAACCCTTTTTTCCTTTATCTTTCTTATACTGCTCCTCATTGGCCATTACATGCAAAACAAGAAGATATAGCAAAATACGAAGGAAAATATCTTAAGGGATGGGATTATTTTAGAACAGCTAGACATGAAGAAATGAAAGGCTTAGGAATAGTAGACTCAAAATGGGATATCTCCCCAAGAGATTCAGACGTTAAAAATTGGGAAGATAATAAATTTCATGACTGGGAAGATTCAAAAATGGCTGCTTATGCAGCTATGATCGATAGCATGGACCAAGGTATAGGCAGAGTCATAGATTGCTTGAAAAATAATGGCCAATTAGACAACACTTTAATTTTCTTTATGTCCGATAATGGTGGTTGCGCTGAACTTATGAGAGAGGATGGAGATTGGAGTAATACCTCACAGTGGGAAACAAATACTATAAATGGGGAATCTGTAAGAGTTGGGAATATCCCAAACCTAAGACCAGGACCAGGAACAACTTTTCAGAGTTATGAAATTCCTTGGACAAATGTTAGCAATAGTCCATTCAGACTTTTCAAGAGATGGATTCATGAAGGAGGAATTAGTGCTCCACTTATTGTTCATTGGCCTTCAGTTATAAAAGAATCAAGAATAGAATCAGAACAATTACATATTATGGATATTCCTGCTACTGCAATTCATGCAGCAAACGCTAAATACCCTGATGAATACAATGGTAATAAGATAAAACAAATAGAGGGAGAAAGTTTCTTAGATTTACTAGTTAGTAAATGGTCTAGAGAAAAACCTATGTACTGGGAACATGAAGGGAATCAAGGTATAAGAAAGGGAGAATGGAAACTAGTAAAAGAGTATGACAAAGACTGGGAATTATATAATTTATCAGAAGATAGAACAGAATTAAATGATTTATCCAGTAAAGAAAAAAAGAGGGTTGAAGAAATGGCTAATGAGTGGGAAGAATGGGCAAAAATTAGTAACGTTCTACAGTGGCCTGTAAATCCTAATGTTTTAGCAAAAAGGCTTGAAGGTGACCATGCACATATCCATCAACATAGAGGCCCCACTGCTGGTCAAATTGCAAAAGGTAAAGGAAAATTTCTTTAATGTGAATTTACTAAAGTCTTTATAACCTATGCTTAATTAATGAGAAAAAAAGATAATTCCAATGTACCCAAAACTGCGCCCATAAAAGAAATCTAGGTCAAAAATGAGGAGATTTCTCTAAGTTCAGATTGAGATTGGTGAAGCGCCCGGGACTCGAACCCGGAACCTATTGATTAAGAG
>PBVQ01000018.1 GCA_002728715.1 Dehalococcoidia bacterium | reverse complement strand
ATTTACTCCATCAGCAACAATTCTCAAAGCATCTACATCTAATCCTGAATCCGTCTCATCAAGTACAGCTAATTGAGGCCTAAGTATTTCTAATTGCAACATCTCATTTCTTTTTTTCTCTCCACCGGAAAAGCCATCATTTAATGATCTCTTAATTAAATCAGGGTTTACTCCACAAGCTTTTACCTTTTCATCAAATAATTTAGAAAAATCTCTAACGGACATTTTAGATTCACCATGATATTCAGACTTAGCGTCAAGAGAAGCTTTAAGAAACTGCCATGGTCTTACTCCCGGTATTTCAACAGGATATTGGAAGGCAAGAAATAAACCTTTATGCGAACGTTCATCCACAGGTAAATCAACTATATCCTCACCATTAAAAATTATTTCACCATCGGTAACCTCATAATCAGGTCTTCCCATCAGTACATTAGAAAAAGTACTTTTACCTGAGCCATTTGGCCCCATTATTGCATGAATTTCTCCGGCATTTACTTCAAGGTTAACACCTTTCAGTATCTGAGAATTTTCTACATCTTCAACAGATGCACATAAATTTTTTACATTTAACATAATTTCTCTTTCAAGTATGTTTTTGGTTTCTAATCTAATATATTTTATCCAACAGCACCTTCTAAGGATACTTTAAGAAGCTGAGATGCTTCGACGGCAAACTCAAATGGTAATTCTCTAATGACGTCTCTACTCCATCCAGTTATAATCATGTGGTGAGCTTCTTCCTCGGATAGACCTCTGGACATGAGATAAAATAATTTGTCTTCGCTAACTTTAGATGTTGATGCTTCGTGTTCTAACCTAGCCGTAGGGTTTCTCACCTCAATATAAGGAACTGTGTGAGCTCCACATTGGTCTCCTACCAATAATGAATCACATATAGTGTGATTTACAGCATTCTCTGCACCTGGCATAATCTGAACTTGACCTCTGTAAGTGTTATTGCCTTTTCCAGCAGATATACCTTTTGATACTATTGTTGATTTAGTATTTTTCCCCAGATGTATCATTTTAGTCCCTGTATCTGCTTGTTGGTGATTATTGGCAAGTGCAACCGAGTAGAACTCACCAACCGAGTTATCTCCCTTTAATATAACACTGGGATATTTCCATGTAATAGCTGAACCTGTTTCAACCTGAGTCCATGAAATTTTTGCATTTTTTTCTGCTCTACCTCTTTTTGTCACAAAATTATAAACCCCACCTTCTCCTTCCGGTGTACCAGGAAACCAGTTTTGAATTGTTGAATATTTGATCTCTGCGCCTTCTAAGGCTACTAATTCTACTACAGCAGCATGAAGTTGATGAGATTTTCTAAAAGGTGCAGTACAACCTTCCAAATATGAAACATAAGAGCCTTTGTCAGCTACTATTAGAGTTCTTTCAAACTGACCAGAGCCCTCAGTATTAATTCTAAAATAGGTCATCAATTCTATAGGGCACCTTACACCTGGGGGGATGTATGCAAAAGACCCATCACTAAATACAGCAGAATTTAGTCCTGCAAAAAAATTATCAGAAAAAGGCACTACTGAACCAAGATATTTTTTTACTAAGTCCGGGTGATTCTTAACAGCTTCACTGAAAGAACAAAATATGATACCTAGTTCTTTCAATTTATCTTCCATAGTTGTTGCGACTGATACTGAGTCAAATACAGCGTCTACAGCAACTCCAGCAAGTTTTTCCCTCTCATTTAGTGGAATTCCTAACTTTTCAAAAGTTGCTAGCATTTCAGGATCAACTTCATCAAGACTCTTTGGAGAGTCAGTTGTTGACTTAGGTGCAGCATAGTAATAAATATCTTGATAATCTATTCCGGGGTAATCAATCATTGCCCAATCAGGTTCACCTTCAGATTTGTTAATTTTGGTCCAATTTTCATATGCGTGCATTCGCCAATCAAGCAACCATTTTGGTTCTTGTTTTTTTGATGAAATCAATCTAACTATGTCAGCATTTAAACCCTTAGGAGCCAACTCAGTATCGACTTCAGTAGTAAAACCCCATTGATATTCGTCGTTAGAGAGATCAGAAGTTCTTGAAATTGTCTTTTTATTTGTCAAATTTTCACCAAAAGCTACTAAATTTATATTTATACTTAAATTTTATTGATTTCCTAGTTGGTAGTCAACATAAAATTATTGATAGATATAACATATTAAATTTAATAAAATTAATATAAGATTGAGTAGATTTACATAAGGAGAAAATATTTGGAATACGAAGCAGTGATTGGGCTCGAAACACACGTTCAACTCAAAACAAAAAGTAAAATGTTTAGTAATTCTAGTGCAGAATACCAAAATGCTGAGCCTAACTCTATTGTTGATCCTGTAAGTATGGCATTACCTGGTACATTACCCGTGGTAAATAAAAAAGCTGTAGAGTACGCTATTAGAATTGGATTAGCACTCAACTGTAAAATAACAAAACTCACAAAATTTGATAGAAAAAATTATACTTACCCAGATTTAATGAAAGGTTACCAAATCACCCAATTAGATCATCCAATTGCTACAAAAGGTACACTAGAGCTTGATAACAAAGGAAAGCAAATCCGAATTAATAGAGTTCACATGGAAGAAGATGTAGCTAGACTTATTCATTATCCAAGTTCTAATGATTCAGACTCATATTCTCTGGTTGATATAAATAGGTCAGGGACTCCACTAATGGAAATTGTCACTGAACCAGACTTAAGTAATTCGGAAGAAGTTGAGTCATATATCAATTCACTTCAACAAATTATAAGATACATAGAGGTAGGAACTGCAAATATGGAAGAAGGGTCTTTCAGATGTGATGCTAATATTAGTATTCGACCAAAAGGTAGTAAGGAAATGAATACTAAAGTTGAAGTAAAAAACATGAATAGAATTAAGGCTGTTACAAGGGCAGTCGATTATGAAATAAAACGACAAATAAAAATGGTAAATAAAGGAGAAAGAATTATTCAAGAAACTAGAGGCTGGAATGATGAAAAAGGAATTACAATTTCACAAAGAAGTAAAGAAGAAGCACACGATTATAGATTTTTTCCAGAGCCAGACATACCTCCATTAGAGATAAGAGATGAATGGATAAAAAAAATTAGCGACTCCATGCCAGAACTACCATCTAAGATGAGATATAGATTTAAGGAATATTGGGGTTTATCAGAATATGACTCTCAATTAATTACAACTTCTTTATCTACTGCAAAATATTATGAAGAGGTTTGCAACAATGGTACTTATAAAAGTAACTCAGACAGACATTCTATAGCAAAAGAGGTAGCTAACTGGATTATTGGAGAAATGACAAGACTTATGAATCTTGAAGGTAAAAAAAGTATTTATGAAACTAAAATCACACCATCAAATTTATTTAAGTTGGTAGAAAAATTTAGGAATAGAGAGATAAATAATAACTCAGCCAAAAAAGTATTTGAAATAATGTATCATGATGGCGAAGATCCGATTAAACTGATTAAGGATTTAGGTTTTGAAGTAATTTCAGGCTCTGATTCATTGTCACCTATAATAGATGAAATTATTGAAAAAAATAAACAAGCTGTAAATGACTATAAAAATGGTAAAGAAGCATCATTGAAATTTTTGATAGGACAAGTAATGAAAGCTACTAAAGGACAAGCAAATGCCTCAGAAGCAAGTCAACTTATTATTAGTAAACTTAGCTAATTACAGGTATAATATTTTATAAAGGAATAATAATGTTTAGTATATTACTTATCATAGTAGCAACGTCTCTTATTGCGGTTTTGCTTTTACAAGCTAGAGGTTCAGGCTCATCGCTGTTTGGTGAAGCTACAAGTACTTTTAGATCAAGGCGAGGTTTAGAGCAATTACTCTTTAGATTAACTATTATATTAGCTGTTATATTTGTGGGTATTGCTATACTAAATGTAAGATTCGGAGGGTAAAACTACTTCTTCCATTTGGTTCCTTCCGTGGTATCAGTTATTTCAATACCTAATTCAAGCAGTTTATCTCTAATTAAATCAGCCTCTTTCCAGTTCTTATCTGACCTAGCTTGGTTTCTTTCTTCAATCATTAGTTCAATTTCGTTAATATTTACATCATTAGCAACTTTATCTTTTGTTAATTTCTTATAATTTAATCCTAAAATATTTGAAAGTTCTCTGAACAAAATCAACCCTTGGCTAACGTCATGTGTTGATGATGATTTTTTAATCATTTTTGCTAAATCAAATATAGTTGCTATTGCTTTAGGAGTATTTAAGTCATCATCCATAGATTCTATAAATCTTTGTTTAAAACTGATGAAATTCATTTTTTTGAGTTCAGGTTTACTTTTTAATTCTGAGTTTATTAATCTTAAGCGTGTAAGAGATTTTTCAGTTGATTTAATTAAATCTAAATCTAGTAATGGATTTGTTCTATAGTGTGTTTGTAATATCCATAGTCTAATTGCGTCAGAACTAAATCGTTTTAGGGCTTCATTTATGCTAAATGTATTTCCTAGTGACTTACTCATTTCCGCTCCCTTAACTCTCAACATACCATTATGCATCCAATACTTAACGAATGGTTTTTTTGAAGAAAAACATTCACTTTGAGCAATTTCATTCTCATGATGAGGAAAAATAAGATCCATTCCTCCACCATGAATATCTATCTGGGCACCAAGATGCTTCTTTACCATTGCTGAACATTCAATATGCCAACCAGGCCTACCCTTACTCCAAGGACTATCCCAAAATGGTTCCCCAGCGTTAGATATTTTCCATAGAGCAAAATCATTATTATGTTTTTTACTATGATTTTCATCAACTCTTGATGATTTATACTCTTCATTATGTACATTGCCGCTAAGTTTACCGTAATCGTCAAATTTTTTTACGTTAAAATAAACTGACCCAGACGATTCATAAGCATAACCTTTATCGATTAAATTCTTAATAAAATTAATAATTTCTTCCATATCTTCAGTAGCTCTTGGATGTGAATCAGATCTCAATACATTAAGACCATCAATTGACTGAAAAAAAGACTTAATATATTTTTCGGAAATTACTTCAGATGATGTTTTTTCTTGTAATGCTTTATTAATTATTTTGTCATCGATGTCAGTAAAATTTTGCACTTTTTTTACACTGTAACCCTTATATCTTAAATACCTATAAAGTACGTCAAAAACTATACTACTTAGGGCATGTCCTAAGTGGGAATGATCATAAACTGTAACACCACAAATATACATATAAACTCGTTGTGGGTCAAATGGTTCAAAAATTTCTTTTTTTCTACTTAAAGAATTATATATTTTCATAAGAATTTATTTTCCTATATTTTTGCAATCGTTGCAATTGACTGAGCAGCAATTCCTTCTGAATTTCCTATGAATCCAACAGAATCTGTAGAAGTTATTTTCAAGTTAATACAATCTCTATCAAGGAGTAGAATTTTAGATAAATTATCAATTATGACTTCTACAAATTTACTCAAGCGTGGCTTTTGAGCAATGATAGTAGTATCTAAATATAAAATTTTCCATCCATTTTCAATCAAAAGTTTTTTAGACTGGTTGACAAAAAATTCAGAACTAATATTTTTATATTTTTTTTGGTTAGAGGGAAAATTACTACCTAGATCTCCAAAATTACCAGCGCCTAAAAAAGAACTCGCTATTGCATGTAATAAAACACCTCCGTCTGAGTGCCCTGCTAAACTTTTTTCAAAAGGAATTTTTACTCCACCTAAAACTAATGGTCCTCCAACTACTAATTTATGACAATCAAAACCCGTTCCATACCTATTTGAATTAGGTTTTACATTACTAATTGCTTGTTCTTTATCTATTATAGAGTAGGCAATTTTTAAGTCTATTGGATTAGTTATTTTAATATTTTCTAAAGAACCAGGAAAAGATGAAACTAAACCGCCTGAAAGTTCTACAGCAGATGCATCATCAGTAATTTCCTCATTCAAAAGTTCATATGCTGTATTCAAAACATCAAACCTAAAAAATTGTGGTGTTTGTACAGCAGCGAGCTTTGATCTATCGTATGTTTTTATAATCAAATTATTTGAGGTCTTTTTTACAGTATCTGATAATCTAATGATTGGAATTGCAGCGCCAGATGCCTGAGCTGATTTTATACCATTCTCAACTATAGTTTTACTAACAAATGGGCGAGCTCCATCATGGATTGCAACTAAATCTTTATCAGTATAAATTGAATTAAGATTTTTCAGGGCTATGCTTACAGTATCCTGTCTAAGTGCGCCTCCAATCATAGTATGAATGTCTTTGTTTATATCCATATTTTTTACAATTGTTTTTACTTCATTAGCGTTTTTTTCAGACAACATTAATGTTATGGATCGAGTCTCCGGGATTTTACTGAATAACTCAATACTATATTTGATTACATTTTTACCTCCTATTTCAACTAACTGTTTGTCTATTCCATCCATTCTGGAACTTTTTCCAGCAGAAAGTATGATCACATCAAGAAAAGGTTGTTTCATCTGAACCATCCAATAACTATTTCTAATCCAGAGTAACACGAATAGGATATAACTATGGACTTAATTGACTTTGAGAAAAATAAAATCACGATAAACTTTCTGATAGGATATTTCATGTTTCCGGATATAATTCCTATAATATCAAAAAAGGGATTAGGAAATATGCTACCAAAAAAAATAATTATATAGCCATTTTTTTTCATTTTTTGGTAAATATAATTCTTAAGCTTATTTTCTTTAAAACTACCGCTAAAACTCCTGCCTGCAAAATAGCCCGTAAGTTCTCCAATCGATTCAGCTAAACCTGCTATAAAACCTATTAATAGTGGATTTAGCCCTAAACTAGGGAGAGAACCCACACAAACAGAAGCAATACCAGGTACAGGTATTAATATAGAACTCGCTGAAATCAAGCTTGCAATATAAATACCCAAATAACCTAAAGTCTCATAGGGTATTGAGTTATTCATCCAAATTAATAACCATATTAAACTTACAAATAATATAGACAAAACTAAATATGAATATATTTTTGGAATTTTATAATTTTTTGTATCTAGCAAATTATTTTTTAAATTTATACTCTAGTTTTTTTTAATGGCTTTTTATCTAATTTTTTAATGTTTTATAATCAAATTTTAACTCTCCATTAATTTCACTAACAATTATTTCAATATTTTCTTCAATATTTACTGAAATTATTTCTTTAGATAACGGGTTTTCAATTAATTTTTGAATAGTCCTTTTGAGAGGACGAGCACCATACATTCGGTCAAAACCTATTTTTGCTAGGTGTGTTTTTGCAGATTCAGATAATTTAATACTTAGGTTCATGCCTGTAAGTCTATTGGTAAATTCATTTATAAATTTGTCTACAATTTGTTTAATATCATTTTCATCCAAAGAATCGAAAATAACAAACTCGTCAATTCTGTTTATAAATTCTGGCCTAAATGCTTTTTTTAATGTTTCTTCAACATTTGATCTTATCTGAGCACTCTCGTTTTCTGCTCTTGACTTTTTTTGAAACCCAAATGACTCTCTTGTTACTCCATCTGAACCCAGATTACTAGTCATGATAATTATTGCATTTCTGAAATCAACTGTCCTTCCATGACTATCAGTAAGCCTACCATCATCCAACACCTGTAATAAAGTGTTAAATATCTCTGGATGCGCTTTTTCAATTTCATCAAATAACACAACTGAAAATGGTCTCCTTCTTATAGCCTCAGTAAGGTGTCCTGCATCATCATAACCCACGTACCCTGGGGGGGCTCCAATTAATTTTGAAACCGTATGCCTTTCTTGAAATTCTGACATGTCAATTCTTATCATATTATCCTCATCGTCGAACATACATTCAGCTAATGCCCTAGCTAATTCCGTTTTTCCAACTCCAGTAGGACCTAAAAAGACAAAACTTCCTATTGGCTTTTTGGGATCCTTTAGACCAGCTCTTGCCCTTCTTACTGCATCTGATAAAATTTCCACTGCATGCTCTTGACCAATTACACGCTTATGTAGTCTTTTTTCAAGATTTAGCAATCTTTTAGATTCGTCTTCAACCAATCTTGTGACTGGGATGCCTGTTCTTTCTGATATCAAAGAAGCAATGTCTTCATCCGTTACAGTATTACTTATCTCATGAGATTTTTCCCACTCTTTTTTTTGTTTAGTATAGTCCTTGTCTAGATTGATTTTTTCTACTTTTAAGTTTGCTGCTTTTTCATGATCACCTCTATTTGATGCAGCTTGCTGATCTTCATCAATTTTTTGTATACGATGCTGTAAATTTTTTAATTCGCTTGGAAGTGATTCATTTTGAATTCTTTTTTTTGCAGCAGCTTCATCAATCAGGTCAACTGCTTTATCAGGTAATAATCTATCCGATATATATCTCGAGGACAAATCAACTGAAGCTTTCAAAGCAGAATACTTAATAGTGAAACCATGATGTTTTTCATATCTTGGCCTTAATGTTTCAAGCATTTCCAAAGCAACTTCTTTTTCGGGTTCATCAACCCACACAGGAGAAAATCTCCTTTCTAAGGCAGGGTCAGATTCTATATATCTTCTGTATTCATTTGGTGTAGTTGCACCAATAGTTTGCAATTCTCCTCTAGCTAAGGCAGGTTTCATCATATTAGAAGCATCTAATCCGCCTTCTCCAGCTCCAGCTCCAACTACGGTATGAATTTCATCTATAAATAATACTATTTCGCCGGAAGCTTGACGAATTTCATCCATCACAGCCTTTAATCTTTCTTCAAATTCACCTCTAAATTTCGCTCCAGCAACTAAAGATCCCATCTCTAGTGCAATTACTCTTCTGCCAATCAAACTTTCAGGAACGTCTCCAGAAACAATTCTTTGTGCTAAACCTTCCGCAATTGCAGTTTTTCCCACTCCTGCATCACCAATGAGAACTGGATTATTTTTTGTTCTTCTTGTAAGGGTCTGCATGACTCTTCTAATTTCTAAATCTCTACCAATAACTGGGTCTAATTTTGATTCTCTAGCAAGATTAGTAAGATCTACACTATATTTTGACAAAGCTTTATATTTACTTTCAGCTCTTGGATCTACAACCCTAGCCGACCCCCTCTCTTCAAGTAAGGATTTATATACATTTTCTTCAGTAATATTGTATTTTGATAAAATTTCTCCTGTATCGCCATCAGATTGCTTTACTATAGCAATTAATAAATGATCTGCTCCAATAAGTTCATCCTTTAGCCTCCTAGCTTCTTGCTTAGATATACTAAAAATATTTTGCATTCTAGGAGTAATATAAAATTGACCCTGAGATCCAATTTTAGGTGCTTTTTCAAGTTTTTCTCTAACCTCTAGTATTAAAGAACTAACATTGACTCCCATGTTCTCAAGAATTTTTGCTGAAAGTGAGTTTTGAACCTCTAATAGCCCACAAAACAAGTGCTCAACATCCCATTGATTATGTTTCATTGGAATAAGAAGTTGTTGAGAGTCTTGTAAAGCTCTAAAAGCTTGTTCAGTACATTCATTTTCAGTTGGCATAACCATTTATATTCTCCTTATATTTATTCTATTGGAAACTTATAATTTCCATCCCTAAGCCTTACAATCTCAAGAGTCAAATTATCAAGTTTTTCTTCCAAAAGATTTATTTTTCTTAATAATTTTGTCATTACCTCTATTCCAGCCAGATTGAGACCTAATTCTTCTTTCCATTTCAATATTTGCCTAATAATTTCTACATCTTTATTTGAGTATAATCTAGTACCACCCTCAGACCTATGAGGGACAACAAGCTCCCATCTTTCATAGTTTCTAAGTGTTTGTTGATGCACCCCTACCATATGAGCAACTATTCCAATTGCAAAAACTGGCTGATTAAATTCCATATTCATCGGTATAAATCTTTCATTATTTTGACTTTAATTTTTCATATATTTCTTGTTCACCCTCATGAATTTGATTGGGCAATTCAGCTGTTACTTTAATTAACAAATTTCCATGTTTGTTTTCTTTGTACATAGGCAACCCTTTATTAGGTATTCTGAAAATTTGATTATTTTGAGTAAGCTTTGGAATAGATAACATAAATGACCCTTCGTATGAGTCAATCTTAATTTCTGTCCCAAGAATCATATCTATATATGGCAAATTAATGGTCATAATCAGATTTTCATTATTTATCATATATTGCTTATTTTTCTTTATCTTTATAGTTACAATAATTTGAGTATCATTTTTAATTTTGAGTCTTAATTTTTGACCTTATCTTACACCTTTTGGTATATTTACTTCAATATTTTTTGAATTTTTTGTAGCACCTGATAGATTTAACATTTTTTTGGTACCAGTATAAATTTCTTCAATAGTCAAAAAGACATCGCATTTATGTTTATGTATTTGCCTATTAGAGTTAAAACTAAATATATCGTTGATATTTTGGTTTCTCATTCCAGAAAATAAATCATGCATATCGAATGAATTTGAATTATTAAAACCTGTTCTCATTGATCTGAGTTGTTCAGCATGTTTCCATTTTTCGCCAAATTCATCGTAATCTCGACGAGATTTTTTATCGCTCAGTACCTCATAAGCCTCATTAACTTTTAGAAACTTATTCTTTAATTCATGGTCATTTTGATTAACATCAGGATGATATTTTCTTGCTAACTTTCTAAAAGCAATCTTGATCTCCTTGTCAGAGGCATTTTTTGACAATCCTAGGACTTTATAATATTCATCATTCATAAATATATGACACCTTTTTATAATTAATCTTATAAACAGTTTATCATATTTTATAAAATACAAAAACAAAGATTTATATTTACTACTTACTTATTTAAATCATTTATAATGAATTGTAGATTAATTTTTTTATGAAACATTCCTTCTCAAAAAATAAAAGTATTCCAAAATTTTTCCAAAGATACGAGGAAAGGATTAATTTTGCATTAAGAAAAGAATATGAAAAATTACACGGCAACATTTATGATACTCACAAATATTATATGGGCTGGACGGATGAAAATGGTAAAAAAATAAATGCTATTGGTGGTAAAAGACTCAGGCCAAACCTTGTTTTACTAGGAGCTGAAGCAGCTGATGGAGATATAGAATTAGCAATACCTTTTGCGGTAGCAATAGAATTGATACATAATTTCTCACTCATCCATGATGATATAGAGGATATGGACGAACTAAGACATCACAGAGCAACTTTATGGAAATTATGGGGAATACCTGGTGCAATAATTTCTGGAAATGCCATGCTAAAAATTGCAGATTTAGCAACAAACAAAAAAATAAAAATCAACGAAAAAATAAAACTGGAAGCTTCACATATACTATCATCAAGATACCTTACGATGATGGAAGGACAATTTTTAGATATTGATTTTGAAAGTAAATTAGAAATAACTATTGATGAATACCTAGACATGATCCAAAGAAAAACAGGTGCTCTAATAGAAGCATCATTGCACATAGGAGCAATTGTTGGACAAAAAAATTTATCCATGAATGATCAGAAAATCGAATCAATAAAAATCATCGGTAAAGAATTTGGGAAAATCTTTCAAATAAAAGATGACATGCTTGGTATATGGGGGGATGAAAAAACTGGTAAACCAGTAGGAGCAGACATTATAAAGAAAAAAAAATCTCTGCCCATTCTTCATGCAATTAATTACGCTAAGGGCTCAAATAAAAAACAAATCAAAAATCTATTTATAAAAAAAAGAAACCTTCACAACGAGGAAATTAAAATCATATTAAGAATTATGGAGGAACTAAGAACTTCAGAATATTGTGAAAATTTACTTAATAGTACATGGGAAAATTGCTACCAAGAAATAATTTCATCAAATATAAATGAAAAAATCAAGCTTGAATTAATAGAATTAGGTAAATTTTTATTAACAAGAAATGTCTAAAATTGAGATCAAATATGAATTTAATTATAACTACAAATAAAATATCTACCAAAAACTTAATTAATAAAAATAAATTCATTGAGTACTATTCAGACGATAACTATGAAGAGTACATTTCAAACAATCTTAATAATATGAAAATAATTATTATTAAAAACTTAAGCGACTTCTATGATAATATTTTATATTTAATAGATAAATATAATCCAACAAAAATATTTTTAACTGGTTTTTGCTCATCAATTAATAGTTTTTATAAAATTGGAGACATAGTAATCCCTTCAGAACTATCTTTACTTATTGGCGATCCTACTACTTGGGACTCAAGAAAAAAACTTCCATCAATAAAAATTAATAAATCCATCATATCAAAATTAAAAATGTTTGCTGAGATTGCAGCTATTGATCTATATATAAATAAAAATGTAACTTTAAGAAATGAAATAAATGCTTTGGGATATAAATCATGGATACAAAAAAATTATTTAGCAAATAGTATTGATTCAAATATATTTACTATCGCTGAAACACTCCAAAAAATAAATACCCCTATAATAACTTTATTATCTATAAATAAGACATATAATGCCAATCAAAAAAATTCTATATTGAATCTTTTTAAATTATCAAAAAATATAGAACCTGGTGAAAATATTTCAAAGTTTTTTCAAACTTATAGCTTATACGAGAAAAATAATTAATATGAATTCAAAACTAAATGACTTACTGCCATCTGTAAAATTAAATAATCATCACTCAAATGACAATTATCTTTCTGAATGTTTTGAAGAATGTAAAAAATTTATGAAAGAAAATTATGAGAATTTTACCATAGGTTCAAAATTTATTCCTAAAAATATCAGAAAACATTTTTATTCAGTTTATACATTTTGTAGATTAACTGATGATATTGGAGATGAATCTAATGGTGACAGAATAGAAAATTTAAGAATATGGGAAAAAGAATTAGATAAATGTTACATTTCTAAGTCTTCCCACCCATATTTCATAGCTTTAGAAAATACAATTAAAACATTTAAGATAAAAAAATATTTGTTTAAAAGAATAATAACAGCAAACTTAATGGATCAGAAAATACAATATTTCCAAACATTTAGTGATTTATTGAATTATTGTAAATATTCTGCCAATCCAGTAGGAAGAATCTTACTTCAATTATTAAATTGTTCCAATAAAAATAATATATTTCTTTCTGACAAAATATGCACCGCATTACAGATAACCAATTTTCTTCAAGATATAAAAAGAGATATAGAAAATAATAGGTTATACATTCCTATTTGTGACTTAAAAAGATTTCGTGTTAATTATGAAGAAATAAAACAGAAAAAATATTCTAAAAATTTTAAAAAAATGATGGAATTTCAAGTAACAAGAACGAAAAAACTTTTCGAAGAAGGGTACAATCTTATTAATTATATTGACAAAAAATTAGTACTAGATGTTAGTTTATTTACTATGGGGGGATTATCAATTATTGGTAAAATTGAAAAAAATAATTTTGATACCATTACCAAAAGACCAACATTAAGTAAGTTGGATAAAATAAAGATATTCATATCCATTTACGTTAGGATAAAATTAAGTCTCAATCCTATATCAGGCAAAAATTTTTTAAAATAATGTATCCAACAACTGAAATAAATAATTCCTATAATTTTGTGGCAAAATTAACCAAGTCAGCATCATCTAATTTTTACTATGCATTTAAAATTCTTCCTAGAGAAAAAAGAAATGCAATTTATTCAGGATATGCTTTTTGTAGACTAGTAGATGATTTGGTAGACAAAAATAATAATTTACCAAAAAAAAATATTGAATCTCAGTTATTTGATATTGAGAATAAATTAAATGATTGCATAGAGCCAAAAAAATATAAACATAATGGACTGTGGATTGCACTAGGAGAAACTTTACGAAAACATCCACAAAACCTTAGACACTTAAAAGATGTTATAGATGGATGTCGCATGGATCTTAATAAAAAGAAATATAAAAATTTTTATCAACTAACAGAATATTGTAAAAAAGTTGCGAGTTCTACGGGTTTAGCTATGATTGAAGTTTTTGGAGTAAAAGACTTAAAAGCTCATAAGTATGCAACAGATTTAGGGATTGCACTTCAACTAACCAATATATTGAGAGATATTAAGGAAGATTATAAAATGGGAAGGTTTTATCTTCCTGAAGATGAACTAAGAAATTTCAACACATCTGAAAATGAAATTCTATCTGGAGAAAAAAAAGAAAATGTAAGAAAGTTTATGGAATTTCAAGCCAAAAGAGTAAGAGATTATTTTATATCAGGTGAAAGACTATTACCACTAATAAATAACAAATATAGATTTTGTCCTGAGATTATGAAGAATATTTATTTTGAGATTCTTACTGAAATAGAAAAAAATAACTTTGATGTCATAAATAAAAAAATCAGGTTGTCAAAAACTCAAAAAATCAAGATAATGTTTCCTTCAATAATTAAAAGTTTTTATATCGGATTATTTCGATGAAAATTATCATAATAGGTGGAGGAGTAAGTGGATTAGCAATTTCATGTAAACTAGCAAAAGAAAAAATAGATAATATCCTTATAGAAAAAAGGCCATTCTTAGGCGGAAGAGCTTATTCATTCTTCGATAAAAATTCAAAAGAAGAAATTGATAATGGACAACATATTATTGTAGGAGCATGCAAAGAATTTATAAATTTCTTGTACGAAATCAACGCAATTGAAAAAATTTCCTTTGAAAAAAAACTAAGAATACCGGTACTTAATAAAAATAAATTAGTTAATCTACGATCCCACAACTTCCCTATCAATATACTAGGTAAAGTTTTTTCTATTTTGGAATATAAACACCTAAAATTACGAGAAAGAATTAGTTTACTAAAAACCTTATATAAAATATCCAAAATGAAACCCAAAGATCTTAAGGAATTAGATAATGAAAATTTTTATAATTGGTTAAAAAATAATAATCAAAGTAAAAATACTATCGATTGTTTTTGGGAGTTATTTGCGATACCTGCTTTGAATGATGAAATTAAAAATGTTAGTGCAAGCATTGGAATAAGACTTTTCCAGGTAGCTTTCATAGAGTCAGACATAAATGCTAATTTTGCAATACCTAACGTTGGGCTAACTAAACTTCTTGGTGATTCAGCAGAAAATTTTCTTAAAAATACAAATACAAAAATCATTAAAAACCAAGAAATTAAATCTATTATAGTAAAAAACGATAAAATATCAGGAGTAATTACTAAAGACGACAGAAAAATTAAATCTGATATAGTCATATCAACTTTGCCACCAAATCAAATATTAGATATTATTCCAAAAAATCATCAAAGTTATTTCAAAAAATCAAAAGAAATTAATATGGCACCAATAGTCGGTATACACTTATGGTTTGAAAATTATTTTTTCGATGAAAAATTTATGGTTGTTTTGGGAAGTCCAATACAGTGGATCTTTAACGATTCGAAAATTAAAAATTCTAGTTCAAGTTTTCAACATATTGTAATTTCACTAAGTAATGCGTGGGAATGGAAAAATAAACCCAAAAAAATAATAAAAGAAATATTTCTTTCAGAAATAAATAAACTTTTTCCAAAATCGAAAAAAAGTAAATTGATAAATTTTTCAGTTATTAAAATGCTTAATGCAACATTTCGATGCCAACCTGGAATACAAAAAATAAGATCAAAAAATAGAACAAAAATTAAAGGATTATATATTTCTGGAGACTGGGCAGAATCTGAGTGGCCATCAACAATGGAAGCTGCAGTAATTAGCGCAAAAAATACTATTTTGGATATCAAGAAAGATTTTGCTAATAAATTATAGTAATTTTTATAAAGATTTATATAAAATAACTATTAATATTAGAAACTTAATTATGAATAATTTGAAAAAATATTTTTTTATGTCTATGGGATTCTTGTTTTTAGGAATAGGAATTCTTGGATATATATTGCCTGGGCTACCAGGAACAATTTTTCTAATTATTGCTACATCATTTTTTATGAAATCTAATGAAAGAATGTATAATTGGGTAATTAATAATCGAAAATTTGGAAAGTTTGTAAAAAAATACTTAGAAACAAATAAAATTCCGAAAAAAATTAAAATAATTGCAATTTGCTCAATCATAGTATTCACTTCAATCTCTATGTTATACTCGGGATACGGGATGTTATTTAAGGTACCCGTGCTAATCGTTTCCATTTGGGGAATTTGGTTTATACTATCAAAAAAAACTGGATAAAATATTAAGGTGGTTATTTGTGGATAAAATTTTATCAAAATTTATGGGAGAGTTTTTAGGAACTTTCATTTTTGTACTACTTGGTATTGGATCTGCAGGAACAGTAGTGAGTTTATCCTCTGATCTTGATGGATTAGCAATACTATTAATTGCAATTGCTCACTCTATTGGTATATTAGTAGGTATATTGATGATTGGTAACTTAACTGGAGGTCACCTTAATCCCGCAGTAACTTTAGCAATGCTTGTTAGTAATAAAATTAGTTTGAAAATTAGCTTAATTTATATTTTTGCCCAATCAGCGGGTGCATCTTTAGCAGTTTTAATCATCCACTCTTTTATGTGGGATATAGATGGATTAGGCGTTCATAAATTATCAGAAAATATCTCTACATTAGATGGGTTCCTGATTGAATGTATACTTACCGCATTTTTAGTTATTGTAATTATGTTTGTGGTGAATAATAAAAATCCTCTTGCTCCTTTTGCAATATCACTCTACGTATTAGTTATTCATCTTGTAGCAATAAATCTCACTGGAGCTTCAATAAATCCAGCAAGATCTTTTGCTCCTGCCCTTATTCATAATGAATGGACTAATCATTGGATATATTGGGCTGCTCCAATTATTGGCGGGATATCAGGAGCAATAATATACACATTTTTATTCGGATCAAAGTCAGATAAAAAAGATTTTGGGAAATTTAATACTAAATAATTATCTAATATGCGTTATCTGAATATCGCTTAGATTAATTGGACCTAGTTTTCTAGAATCAAAGCCTGAATTTAGATAATTATCTCCAAAGAGTATTATTTGATTTTTTTTCAACATCCAACTGTAATTTTTATTTTTTTCTAATATATCTGTTTCTTGATATTCGCTATCAATAAAAAGTTTACTATCGATAATTTCTATTTTTTCCAAAGGTAGACCTATAATTCTTTTTATATAAAATTTATTGACAGAATCTTTATACCTTATAATTGAGAATCTTTTAAGTTTATCTGTGCTCAAATTAAATCTTTTCATAAATAAAATAGAGTTATTTTTTAAAGTAGGTTCCATACTAGGGCCATTTACTCTTATGTAACGATATTTGGTAATTTGAGGGAAAAAATTAATTACAATTAGTAATAAATTCTCAAAAATTTTATATGTTTTTCTATACATTTTTAATTTAATTTAATAGACTATCTTATAATACAAACAATTAACAATAAATATCTTGTTATTGAATGAGGAAATAAATGATAAATAAAATAATTAAATCTTTAGATAAATTAAATCCATTATATGACGGAGATGCATATGCTCATTGCGATATACCATGTGGAATATATGATCCGCGGGATGCAATACAAGCAGCACAAACCGTAGTAAGAATGACTGAACTAATGGAAGAATTGGATGTTTCAGGAGGTCCATCTCCAAGTTTAGCTAACTCGATGATGAGATATGTTGCAGCTAAAGAAGAGCATGCAACAAAAGCTAAAAATGACATTCTAGTTATTTGGACTGATTACTTTAAGCCAGAGCACCTTGAAAAATATCCAGACTTGCATGAAAAAGTATGGAATGCCTGCAAGCTTGGATCCTACGTAAAAGTTAATGTTGATTTAGATAAAGCAAAAGAATTTAAATCTGCTTTAGAAGAAATAGGTAATATCTTTTGGGAAACCAAAAAGTAGTTAAGATTTATTATCATGGGTCAAAATATCCATGATAATAATAATTACTGGTTTAGAGCATTGTAAATAACTAAAGGCGTTATAAAAAGTAAAACTAAGCCTATGGTGAGTCGTAATTTGCCTTGATGAAATTTACCACCTATTTTTGAACCATAATACATTCCAAAAATTGATGGAGTAGTAACCAAAGCAACTAAAAACCAATCAACCTTGCCGCTCAATAAATGCCCCATAAATCCAGATGAAGTTATCAAAATTGATAATCCTAGATTTGTTCCCGCTGCTAGGGTTGGTCTAACTTTTAATACCTGTATCATCAAAGGTACTCTTAGAACTCCTAACGCTACACCAATTATTCCTCCAATCACACCTATAATGAATCCTGTCGAGACTTCACTAGACATCCTTAAAAAAGATAATTGACCTTCATTGAGATCTTTTATATTTGTAGATAAATTCTTTATTTCTGATATGGCTTTTTTAATCAAAAAAAATGAAGAAGAAATTAACATACCAGCGACTAAAAGAAGAACAAATCTTACTGAAACTGAATCTGCAAAAAAACCTCCAATAAAGGAGCCAATCATAGAAGGGACACCAATAAATATTACAATTCGGTAAATTACCCTTTTTTGTTTTATTGCAGGAATAACGCCAGATATTGATCCTAAACAACTAGCAAATAAATTTGTACTAGCAGCTACAAAAAAATCTACTCCAAAAAAATTCATTATTGGAACTCTTATTATTCCTAAAGGGATTCCTACTATTCCTCCAACAATTCCAATAATAAGAGATAATAACAATAGTGATAAAAGAACTACAAATGAAAAATCTGTTTGAAAAAAATTATCCATTATAGTAGTCCTAATCTATCAAGTATTCCATCAACCTCTATGTATTGTTCTTTGTCTGGTCTTAATGAGGGTAATTTTGCATAATCGGAACCTTTTGTAAAAATTCCGCGCCTTACTAAAATATATTTATATAGCCACGGAGCCAGACCAAGAGCCTGAGATAAAATTTTTGTTAGTTCTGAATATTTTTGGTGTTCAATTTTTGCAGATTCAATTTTACCTAATTTATATTCTTTCCAAATTTTTACAAACATTTCAGGTAAAATAGGATGCGGCATTGTACCTACAGATCCTCTGGAAAATTCTTCAATTGCAAATGCTCCTCCTGCTCCCCCAAATATAGTTACTTTATTTTTTTTATCGAGCAATTTTGTCTCATGAACTCTTGGCATTGTGGGAGGAGTTTCTACTTTTACATAGGCTAAATTGTCGTGTTTATTAGCTAGTTCAACAGCCATTTTAGGTGTTACTGGAGCAGTTGGTTGATCCTGTAAAAAAATAGGTAAATCTACAGCATTAGCAATATCAATAAAATAATTAAAGTGCTCTGAATAGGGATAAGACCAAAATGAGGTAGGCCTTATCATTAATGAATTAGCACCTAAATCTTTAGCTTTTTCAGAGTTGTATATAGTTAAGTCCGTACTTTCTCCACCGGTATTCATAACAACTGTAACTCTTCCATTATTAGTTTTGACTACATTTTTTAAAATAGAGTCTTTTTCTTTCTCATTAAATTTAAATATCTCTGATGCTACAGCTATTCCGACACCATTTACACCTGAAGAGATCAACCATTCAACTTGACGCTCTAAGTCTTCGAATACGATATTTCCTTTACTATTAATCGGGGTAGATATAATTGGTATTATTCCATCTATAATTTGTTTTTTCAAAATTCTCAACTCACAATCTTTGGAACTAATGTTAACAAAACTCCTGCTACAGTAGCAGTACCTATTACACCTGCTAAATTCGGGCCCATAGCATGCATAAGTAAATGATTTTCAGGGTCTTCTTTCAACCCCATTTCTTGTACTACTCTCGCAGCCATTGGAACAGCAGAAACACCTGCAGCACCAATCATAGGATTTACTTTTTCTTTACTAAAAATATTCATGATTTTGGCTAAAATAATACCAGAAATTGTAGCAAATATAAATGAAACGAGTCCAAGGATAAATATACCTATAGTTTCCCACCTAAGGAAAACTTCTGCAGGCATAGTAGAACCTACCGCTAAACCCAGAAAAATGATTGTTACGTTCATCAAAGAATTTTCAGACACATCAGCAAGCCTAGGAACCACACCACTAACTTTTATTAAGTTTCCTAACATAAGCATGCCTATTAATGTTGATGCGGAAGGAACTAAAATACTTATTATCAATATACTTAATATTGGAAATATAATCTTAACATAATACGGAGTATCTTGAACTACCTGATTCATTTTTATTCTTCTCTCTTTTTTGGTAGTAAAAAGCTTTATCAAAGGAGGTTGAATAATTGGCACTAATGCCATATATGAATAAGCAGCTATTGCTGTAGCTCCAACAATATCCATAACCTCAACGCCAGACAATGATTCTCCAAGTTCTCTCATTCTTGTAGAAATAAATATTGTGGTAGGTCCGTCTGCTCCTCCTATAATTCCTATAGAAGATGCTTCCAATAAGCCAAAATCAAAAATCTTAAAATATCCTAAAAATAAAGCGCCTAATAAAGAAATAAATACACCCATCTGTGCTCCGGCTCCTAGTAACAAAGTTTTTGGATTACGTAACATAGGACCAAAATCAGTAGAAGCACCAACTCCTAAAAATATCAAAAGTGGGAAAATATCGGATTCCATTCCAATTTTTTGAAAGGTTATTAGTAGTCCTGCTGTATGTCCTTCTTTTTCTAATCTAACAAACTCAGACAATGGAAGATTGGCAAAAAATAGCCCCATAGAAATAGGTATTAATAATAGAGGCTCTTTCTTCTTAAATATTCCAAAATATAAAAGAGAAAATGATATGATCCACATAATTATGAGTCGCGGATTATCAAAAACAGTCTCTATTCCTAATATTAAGTCTTCCAATATTATCTCCTTAAAATATTATTAGTTCCTGACCATGTTGAACAGAATCACCTTCTGATATTAAGATTTTACTTATAGTTCCATCTATAGGAGAATTAATCATATTTTCCATTTTCATTGATTCTAATACCAATAGCTCATCCCCTGCCTTGACAGTATCCCCAACTGATACTTTCACTCCTAGTATAGTGCCAGGCATGGGAGATTTAACTGAGTTATTAACAGTATTATTATTTTTGGTAATATTTTCTTGTTTTTTTGTTCTTGTAGGAATTTTTTTTGTGATTTTTCTTTTTTTAGGTTGAATATTTTTCAAATATTTAGATATATCAACAGAATAAATATTCCCATTAACTGTTACATCCACAGGTGATACTGAAATATCGCCTACTTCAACATCGTAGGATTCATTTCCTATTTTTATTTGTATGTAGTTTGACTCAGGCAAATATATTTACTTTCTTAAAATCAACTTAGTATTTTGTAGTTGGTTGGTTCAAACTTCTTTGATTGCCATTAGACCACCAATTACTAGAATTTTTTATAACTGGTTGATTAGTGTCAAAATGATCAATGTTTTGGTTATGACCCCGCAACAAATAAGCTACAGCAATAGCAGCAACTTGGCTTTCAGAAATATTAACATTTTGTTCAGGGATTCTTATAATTTGATTATTTTCAGTATTGTCATTTAAGTCTTTTTTAATTGAAGCAAGAAAAATTACCAATTTTATAGATATAAAAATAAGAACTAATATTAAAAAAACAGTCAGCATACCAATAGCAGTAACATATACACCGTCTAATAATATTGATTCATTTGAATCCAAAAATATTCTCCTGTAAGTTAATATTTAATAAAATATTGTTAAAACAAACTAAATTCTAACAAAAAAACAAAAAAATTATAATTCTTTAATAAAATCTAAAGGCAATAATCGCCCATCTATGTCAATTAGGTTTGCATTATCTCCAAATAAATACCCAAAACTAATATCAGAACCATTTACCTTAAGTGAAATTTTTTCTAGCTTTTTCTCATAAATATTATGTTCAATATATTTATTATTTTTTCTAAATATTTTTTGAGCTTCAACTATATCAGTAAGTACAAACCTTATCTTACTACCTGGCCTTAGCTGGACTAATTTAGTAAAATCGACACTAATTACATTTGCTATCTTGGGATACCCGCCAGTTGTTTGCGAGTCAGAAAGTAAAACTATAGGCATTTTATCACCTGGAACTTGGATCGAACCTTTATTAACGTAATTTGAGATAATATCATGATTATCTTTTTTAGTATTAATTTCTGGGCCATTAAGCCTCATACCTTGTCGATTATATTGATCAGAGATAGTAAAAATTGAACTAAAAAATAGTTTTTTAGATTTTTCAGTAAATTTATTATATTCCGTAGATTCTAATACTCTAATTGATGTAACTTCATTGCTTATTGATAGGTTTGTATATTCATTTTTTATTCTGTAAATTTTAGGTTTAGGTGAATATTTTTTTTCCATGTAATTAATTTTTGTATTTTTATCAATTCTCTCTCCAAAAATTTCTGAATTAATATATACAGATCTTGACCCAAGATATTTTTTACTTTGTACACCTCCAATAATACCTATATAACAAATCCAGCCATCCTCGAGAATTCCAATATTTATCTTAGATCCAGATGAGGCATAATAGGGGGTATTGCTTAATATTAATTTTTTGTCTAAATAGTTCTTAGCATGTGCGCCGGTTACACAAAAAAAAGTAGGCTCAGAAAATATAGCATCAAAGCCCCCTCCTATAATTTCTATGCTTGCATCATTTTTAGAATTACCAAGAATATAATTTGACATAGAATATGATTGAGTATCAAGGGCTCCTCCAGAAGATATACCAATAGATTTCATACCATCTCTACCATTATCTTGAACTGATGAAAAAAGCCCTGGAGATGTTACTCTTAAGTACGGCAACTAATCCTCCCTAAACCTAATAATATTTCCTGGAGAAATATAGGATGGATTTTTATTGCTTAAATCGAATAAATTTAAGAAAGTTTTACCTATAATTTGCCAACCTCCAGGACTATCTATTGGATAAATTCCTGTTTGTTGTTCAGCTATACCTACTGACCCTGCTGGAACATTTATCCTAGGCTTTTTTACTCTAGGACATACTAATTTATAGTTCATACCTCCTAAGTATGGGAAGCCCGGTGAAAAACCAATCATATAAACTCTATAATCTACACCAGTATGTAATTCAATTAATTTTTCCCTAGAAATTTTACAGTAATCAGCAACAAAGTTTATATCCGGACCATATTTACCTCCATATTTTACCGGGATATCTATAATTTTTTTTTCGTAATCAAATTTTATTTCACTTAATTCATCTGTAAGAGATTTTACAAGTTCTTTAATTTCAAAAAAAGTTTTTTCACTTTGTAAATATTCAATAGCAACAGAATTATAAGTAGGTATTACATCATTAACAAAAGAATAGTTTTTTTCTTTAATCAACTTATAAAAACTATATACTTTATCATTATCTTCAGAATTGATTTTATCTGAAAATCTTACTACTATGCTAGAATCTCCCAGATGAGAGATTTTAGGTTTATTTATATTCATTTCTAGATATTTTCCATTTTGGATAAAGGTAATATTCTTATCCCTTCATCCAAAAAGCTTCTTTCTAAAGAACTAGCAATTAATATAGCTTTTGGGTTATCGCCATGGACACAAATAGAGTCAGCAACAAAATTAATCTCTGTTCCATCATTAGCTACAACCTTACTCTCAATTACCATTTTTTTAGATCTTTTTATAATTTCATCTAGGTCATCTATAACCGCGTTTGGCATAGATCTTGAAACTAAACTACCATCCTTATTAACTGCTCTATCAGCAAAACATTCTCTTGCTACTCTTGCTTTTTTATACCTAGCAATATCCTCCCAAATAGAACCGGCCAAAACCACATGTATCAATTCTGGATCAAATTTCATAATTGTATCTACAACTGCATTGGCAATTCTTTCATCCTTTGCTGCAGAATTATATAATGCTCCATGTGGCTTTACATGTTGAATTTTTTTCCGTTTCGTAAAACCAATCAGTGATCCAATCTGGTATGTTAATATGTTTGATATTTCTTCAGTTTGAAGATTCATATCTCTTCTACCAAACCCAAGTTTGTCTGGATATGCAGGGTGCGCTCCAATACCAAAATCATTTATTTCACATAGATCTACTGTTCTTTTCATATGATTTGGATCACCTGCATGAAAACCAGTAGCTATATTTGCAGAAGTAATTATCTCGACAATCTTTTCATCATCACCTAAATTATAAATCCCATAGGATTCACCTATATCCGCGTTCAAATCTATTTGAATATTTTTGCCTGCCATTATAAAAGTTATACTAAAGGTAAGTAAATTCTACTACCGGTTTGCCATGATTCTTGAACAGCATCCGTGAATTCCATATATTTTAATGAATCAACAAAATTTGACCTACTAATTTGCTCTTTACCCCTGATAGCATTTATAAATTCTTCCTCCACTCTCCATTTTCCTTGCTTTTCTAAAGGTATATTAATTATAGACATAGATTTTTCCCCCTTAGAAGCTCCTTCAACTATAGGTAATTCATTTGGACCTTTACTTCTAATTCTAATCGTACCTTTTGATCCATAAATCCAAAGATCCATGGGTTCTGAAAAAGGCCCACTCACAGAACTCATTGAAAGGTTAACGTTTCCACCGCCAGTCAAGGAATATATTACATCAATTTGGTCTGGAATAGATACAAAATATTTTTCTCCATCCCAATTTGGTCTTTGCTTAACTACTACTTGAGATTGAGCCATTACTGAATTAGCAGGTCCCACAAGCCTCATTAAATTTTCATACCAAATACCTAAAAACATAACATTATTTCCTGAATATTCTCTTATCTGCCTCCAGTGAACCTCAGTCAATGAATCAGGATAAGCACTTCCATCACTAACTCTGATATTAACATTTATTATATCTCCCAAGTAACCCTCTGAAATCATATCGATTAGGTGTGCCTCGCAATGCATTAGGTGTGGTGGTGGAACAATCTGAGTTATCAAATTTGGTTTTAATTGGGATGCATGAAGCATTTCACGTGCCTCAATAGCATTTGCAGCCATTCTTGCTTCACATAAAACATGCTTATCAAATTCAAGAGCAGTAGTAGTCATTATTGAATGCATATAGGGCCAAGTGCCAATACATATTGCATCAATTTCTGGATCTTCAACTAGATCCATCCAATGATTATATATATTCTTAATTTCATATTTTTCTGCTACTAATTTTGAAGATTCAATACTTCGATTAGCCACTCCTACTAGTTCAACGTTAGGCATAGCTCTAAATCCAGGAATATGACGGAATGTAGTGTTAGTACCTGCTCCAATAAAACCTACTTTTATTACTTCTTGTGACATTTCTTCTTACCTTTATTATTTATTCATGTTTAACTATTTTCGTATAATAAGTATTATATATATATTTAAAAAATCAATATTTTCTGTAATATAAAAATCAATTTATTTGAATGTTACCGACAAGGAAAAGTTATGGATATACCTAATGAAGTAAAACTGCTTGATAATGGAGTAAAAATTTTATGGGCAGATAAAATACACTGCATATATCCGTATAAATACCTAAGGTCACAATGTGGGTGCGCAAGTTGCGTTGAAGAAATGACAGGAAGAAAATTATTAAATGTATCAACTATACCTGAAGATATTATCGTAGTTGATTATTTTGAAGTGGGTAAATATGCACTACAATTTTTATGGTCAGATGGCCACAGCACGGGTATTTATCCATATAATATATTACGTAAAATGAGTCAGGTTGATAAATCTGTAATATGCGAATAAATAACTAAAATTTTTTTATCCACATTAATATTTTTTATCCACATTAATAAAAACTACAAACCTAAAACTTGTTTAACTGAATAAACTACATCCTCTGGTTGTGGCATGAAAGCTTTTTCTAAATCTCTATTATAAGGAACGGGACTATGAGGAGCCGTAACTCTCTTAATTGGAGAATCTAAATAATCAAATCCTTTGTCAGCTATAACAGCAGCAAATTCAGACGCCATTGAAGCTCTTGGAGTGTCCTCGTCTACAATTACAACATTATTTGTTTTCTTTATAGATTCAATAAGAATATCTTCATCAAAAGGAGACAATGACATCATGTCTATAACTTCACAACTTATACCATCAGCTTCTAATTTTTCTGCTGCCTCTTTACAAACAATTGAGGTGTATGACATTCCAACAAGAGTTATGTCATTACCATTTCTCAAATATCTTCCTTTACCCAGTTCAATTGTATAATCCTCATCAGGTACAAAACCTGATAGATTTATCAATTTTTTATCATTCACTAAAAACACAGGATCATCGTCCCTGATAGATGCAGCCAATAAACCTTTCGCAGAGTAAGGATCGGAAGGAACTACAACTTTTAATCCAGGAATATGAGCTAGCATTGAATAAAAACTTTCCGAATGCTGAGCTGCATGTCCAGTTCCAGCTCCAGATCGCGCAAAAAGAGTCATAGGTACTTTTGTTTGTCCGCCAAACATATATCTACTCTTTGCAGCATTAGATAATAATTGATCATAAGCTACTGTAACAAAATCAAAATACATTAAATCAACTATAGGCCTGAGTCCAGTTAAGGCAGCTCCAACAGCAGCACCAGTAAAAGCAGCCTCAGAAATAGGTGCATCTCTTATTCTTTTTGGGCCAAATTCTTGAACAAGCCCTTTTGTAGCTGCAAAGGGACCACCCCAAGCATCAAGCGGCTCCTTAGTTTTTTTGTCAAAACCACCAGAAATGTCCTCTCCCATTAAAAAAACATTTTCATCTCTAATCATTTCCGCTCTAAGAGTGTCTCTAAAAATATCCCGAAATCTCATTTCTTTACCAGGAACATTTTCATATCCTGGGCCCAATGGATTTGTGTTAGTTTTTTCAACCATAAATTACCTCCTTGCTTATCTCAATCCTTGAATAGAATTAGAGTATTCAACATAGACATCTTTATACAAATCTTTAATATCTGGCATTGGACTATTCATAGCAAACTCCACCGCTACTAACATTTCCTTTTCAATTTCAGACTTTATAGATTCAAGTTCAGTTTTAGTCATAAGTTTTTGACTAATAACCCTTTTTTCAAAATTACTAATAGGATCCTTTTGATGAAATAATTTTTCTTCCTCATCTGTTCGGTATTTTTTTGTGTCATCTGCGTGAAAATGCCCGTGGTATCTATAAGTTTTCATCTCAATAAGTGTTGGGCCTTCACCTGCTCTAGCTCTCTTAACAGCCTCACCTGCTGCGTCATAGACTTCGAAAACATCCATACCATCAACTACAATACCAGGCATACCATAACCTTCAGCCCTTGATGCAATATCTTCGGTTGATACTGCATACCAAGCAGGGGTAGCTTCAGCATATCCATTATTCTCGCAAGCAAAAATGACAGGTAATTTCCACACAGAAGCTAAATTCATAGATTCGTGCAGAATTCCCTGGGAAGTTGCTCCATCGCCAAAAAATGAGACACCTATTGAATTAGTTTCATTATCTTTGTATTTAGCTGTGAGTGCTGCTCCTACTGCTAAAGGAATAGATGCCCCAACAATAGCATTAGCTCCCAACATACCCTTAGAAAAATCTGCTATGTGCATTGAGCCCCCCTTACCTCCACATTGCCCGGTAGAACGACCCATTATTTCAGCCATCATTGCACTTGTATCTAGACCCTTTGCTATACAATGCCCGTGACCTCTATGTGTAGAACCTATCCAATCATCATTAGTAAGATGAGCACAAATTCCTGTGGGCGGTGCTTCTTGACCATCAGATGGATGGGTTACTCCCATAGCATTGCCCTTAAAGGTTTGCTCAAGCATTGTTTCCTCAAAACGTCTAATTCTATACATAGTCTCGTAAATCCACTTAAGTTTAGTCTTTGGAATAGTCAAAATTTACCTCTCTAGCCGAATTTTTATAATAGAATAGAATGTATTGTAATATTTTAATAATTGCACAAAGTCTTTTATAAGTATATTGATATTTGGCATAATTATTATAAATAATGCTTAAAACACTATTTTTAATCAAAATTTACAACAAATTATGTTTTATGACATTGCATAGATTTTAGGTAATCAATAAAATTTATATAGATTAGAAAAATTATAAACAAAATTTAAAATTAATTTTTTAGGAGTTTAATTTTTAATGGATCCAGCACCACTTTCAAAGGATCAATGGGCTGAAGTAGGAATGGCCCTGAAGTTTTTATGGCTAGCACTTGGTTTTGCATTAATGGCTGGACCTTCACTTCTTATAGCTCATGCAATGATTCCTTCTGCTATAGGAGATAAGTCAATTGATGCAAAGTGGACAAAACTTAGAAAGCCACTATATGCATTTGGAACTTTTTGCCTATTAGGTATTATTGGATCACTCATAATGTTTTCTAGAAACTTAAACTTTCTGCAAGAAACTTATTCCAGATTTTGGATATAAATATTGAAGCTATCAGGTTAAACAGGGAAAAAATTGGATTTGGAAAATAAACATAAAGATAATGAAGCTAAATCAGGTATTTTCAATTTACCTAAATTACCCTTTAATTTTCCTAAACTACCCATTAAATTACCAAAACCCCCTCCTCCTCCCACACACTTAGGTGATGTTGAATTACCAAAAACATTAATGTATTTGCTACCTATAGGAGGACTGTTCACTTTAGCTTTTGTTGGAGCTATTGCTTCGTTTATAATAACTGCGTGGTGGGGTCAGCCCATTCCTGTACTAGGCTTTGAACAAACATTTGACCAACCCATTAATTTTCCACATACGGTTCATGCATCAACAAAACAATTAGATTATAAGGATGCAGATGGTAACGTAATGGTTGGTTTAGGAACCGATTGTACTTTTTGCCATAGAACTGTAAATAAAAATACAGCAGCAGGAGCAAATGCCTATATTCCACCTGTAAATTTTTGTGCCAATTGCCACGGAGTAATTGGGTCAGAGGATAATGTTCAATTAAATATCCTAAGAGATGCTGCTGGAATTATTGGAGAAGATGGGACTTCTCCAATTAATTGGAGAAGGGTTCATAGGTTACCCGACCATGTTAGATTTGTTCATGAGCCTCATATAAGGTACTTATCAGCTAACCCTGAACATATAAAGGGTGAAACAGATGGTGTAACAACAGGTCCTTCAGCAGTTTGTTCAACTTGCCATGGAAATGTTGCATCTATGGAAAAAGTGTACCAGGTCGAACCCCTAAAAATGAGACAATGTGTTGATTGCCATAGAGATAATGGTGCTCCGACAGATTGTGCAACATGCCATCACTAATTAATGAATGATATAAGGACAAAAAATTAAATATGAAAATCAATCGAAGAGAATTTCTTTCACTTACAGGTAAATCAGCTGCTGGAGCAATGATTTTTGCAGCGTGTGGCTTACCTGAAAAAGAACTGATTGTTCAAAGTCCAGTCGGTTATCCTGAAGATTTGGTTAGAGGAGAAGATGCTTGGTACGCAACAAGCATGCCTGATTATACAAATGGAGATGGTGTTATAGTCAGAGTCGTTCAGGGAAGAGCAACTAAGGTAGAAGGAAATCCTGACCACCCAATTAATAGAGGTGTAGCTACTGCAAGATATGATTCCACTCTTCAAATACTATATCATCCTGATAGAATTAAGGAACCTTTGAGCAGATATTCTAAATCTGGAAATGTCATTAATACTTCTTGGAATAAGGCGACTAATGACTTCAAGAATATGATTCGGGACTCCAAGGATAAAATCACAATCATAACTAACCCGCTAAGAAGTCACTCATCGTATGTTGCAAGTGAATTTGCCAAAAAGTTTGGAGCAAAAAATATGCATTTTGATCCAATCAATCAAAATACACAACAAAATACATTAAAAAGAATTTTTGACTTAGATAGACTACCCCATTTTGATATAGAAAACTCTCATACCATTCTTTCTTTTGGAGCTGATTGGCTAAGCACATGGCATTCCCCAGCGCAGTATAATGAAATGTATGGCGCATTTAGAGAAGGTAAGGGTGGAGACAGAGGTTATTTTATTCATGTTGATCCAAGAATGTCGAATACTGCTGCATCCTCAGACCTTTGGTTGTCACCCATACCAGGTACTGAAGGTGATCTTGCTCTGGGAATAGCACATGAAATAATTACCAGTAAATTAGTTGACGAAAAGTTTATCAATAAATACTTATCTGTAGTTGATATCAATTTGGATGAATATTCAACTTCTATAGTTGCAAATAAATGCGACATTTCTGAAGAAAAAATAAAAGAAGCAGCCAAACATTTTGCAAAACACACCCCTTCTATAGCATTCGGGGGAGGGTCGTCCGAAGCTCACACTAATGGAACTTTTGCTACTATTGCCATTTACTCTCTCAATATTCTCACTAATTCAATCAATGCAAAGGGTGGTATATTACCCAATCCAGAATCAGCGTTACCAAAAATTAATTCTACAGCTACTGGTAATTCACTTAGCGACTGGGAAAATGAAATTAATAGATGGTCAAATGGCGAAGTAAAAACTTTGATAATACGTGGTGTAGACATAATTCATGGGATGCCTAAATTTACTGGTATAGAAGAAGCAATAAGCAAAGTAGAAAATGTAGTGTGTTTTGGACAAGTTTATAATGACACTATGGAATATGCTGATTTGATACTTCCAGAAGACACCTGTTTTGAATCATGGGACACAAATATTCCTGAGCCTGCACCAGGTTACCAGGTTATAGGTACCCAGCAACCTATTGTGGGGCAAACTATGACCTCCGACGGTACAGGAATTATTAGTAATTCTAAAAGTTTTGGTGATCTAATTTTGCAAATATCTAAGGATTTAGGTGAAAATTTTGGCAACGACATGGAATCAATAATTAAAAATGACCTAAAAGAACTTCATGGTAATGTTTCTAATGGTTCGATAATATCAACTAATCCAGATAATTTTACGAATGGAATACTTCAGAGAGGTGGGTGGTGGAATTTATCAAACAAAAATAAAACCTTTAAATTATCAAGCAAAGGAATTGCAAGTATTAAATCCAATAGTAATTTTTCATCTGTAGAAAATTACGCAGGTGAAGATCATATTTCTGATGTAAACCACCATTCTTCAGACTTTTACCTTGCACCTTTTGTTTCAAACTCAATTTTAGATGGAAGACTAGCGTATGCACCTTGGGCTCAACAAACTCCAGATCCAATTTCTTCAGCATCTTGGTCAACATGGGTAGAGATCAATAGCCGTCAAGCAGAAAACCTAAATATCAGAGAAGGAGATGTTCTTGAGATTACCTCTTCTAATGGAAGTATCGAAGCACTAGCATATCCACACCCTGGAATTAGACCAGGAGTAATTGGAGTTCCAATCGGTCAAGGAAATAAAAATGGTGGTAGATACGCTGAAGGAAGAGGCTCTAATGTTCTTAGTATCCTTGCAAATATGCGAGATTCGGAATCAGGTGCTCTTGCATGGGCAGCAACTAAAGTATCAGTAAATAAAACCGGTAATAGGAGAAAAGTTCCAAAGATGGAAGGTGAAGTAGAAGCAAGGCCAGTAGAGCCTGGAGTACCAGTACTTGTTGTGAGCCCTAACGAAACTGCTAAGGAAGCACAAGAGCACAATCATCATCAATATCAAAAAGAACTATTTGAAAAAAAAGATTCGAAATCAAAAAGTGATCACTAATTAAGGAAAAATATATGACAACAGATGTCGAAAAATTTGGAACAAGAAACTGGGGAATGATTGCAGATCTTGATAAATGTACAGGGTGTCAAGCCTGTGTGCTTGCATGCCAAGCAGAAAACAACATTCCTATTAACACACAAGATAGAGTTGAAAGAGCTAGATCAATTTCATGGATTAGAGTTGAAAGATACTGGGAAGGAGATTTCCCTGATACAAAAGCTAGATTTATTCCCATAATGTGTCAGCATTGCGAAAATGCCCCATGCGAGCCTGTATGTCCTGTATATGCGAGCTATCATAACTCGGAAGGATTGAATGTTCAGGTTTACAATAGATGTGTTGGAACTAGATATTGTGCAAATGCGTGTCCTTATATAGTAAGATTTTTTAACTACTGGGATCCTGTTTGGCCTGAGTCATTAAGAAACCACTTAAATCCTGATGTAACAATCAGATCAAGAGGAATAATGGAAAAATGTAGTTTTTGCATACAAAGAATTAATAGAACTTCTCGAAAAGCAAAAAGTGAAGGTAGGGAATTGGAAGATGGAGAAATTCAAACAGCATGTTCAGCAGCATGTGGAACTCATGGAATTGTGTTTGGAGACTTAAATGATCCAGATAGTAGAGTATCGAAATTAAAAAATAACAAAAGAGCATTTACGCTTCTTGAACAGTTTGGAACAGACCCGAATGTGATTTATTTAGCTAAAGTTGATCCTCACAAAAAAGGTTCAGAAGAAGGACATCATTAAATGGTGAATTTATCCAGAAAAGAAAATCATGATTCTCACCATACATTACCTCCTGAAAATGTTGAGTCCGCTGTAATAGTTAAGGATCTAATTGATACAACTAATGGAACATCAAGCAGCTTCAAAATTATTGCTATTACATTAGGAGTAATGTCTGTTCTTGGGATAATTGCACTTATAATAAAATGGATCAACCATGGAGATGATTCAACAAGATGGGGTTATATTGCAGCATTAGTATCTTTTTTACTTTCTATAACTGGAGGAGCTCCAATGGTTGCTATGGGGCCAGTCATGGCAAAAGCAAATTGGGTAAGACCTCTTACAAGATTAGCAGCAATATTTTCGTTCGCAGGTATATCTACAATTATAGTCTTAATCCCACTGTTATTTTTACTTCCTCCATTGATTGTTGATGGTACTAGAAGAAGAAGTATATGGTTTGAAGCTCCTAATTATTCACCACATATTTGGGGAATAATAGGTATGGTGCTGTTACTTATAACTGGTATAGCATTATTTTACTCTGCAGCTCTTCCTGATTTTGCAGCAATGCGAGAAAACTCCACTGGATGGAGGCAAAAACTAGGGAAAAAACTATCTAGAGGATGGGTTGGTACAGACTCACAATGGAGAACTCTAAGAATGAGAATAGGGATGTTTGGAACTTTCTATTTCTTTGTTATGGTAATGGTAAACTTTCTCTACACTACTGATTTTGCTCAGGGTGTTGTGCCAGGTTGGCGTGACGCAATTTTCACCTTATATCATACTGTATCATCATGGCAAGGTGGTGTAGCAGCGCTTGTAATAGCATTATGGATAGTAAGAAAAAAAATGAATTTAGAAAAATATATACATCTTGATGCGTTTTGGTCATTGGGAAGATTATTATTTGCATTAACTCTTCTTTGGATATATCTCTTTTACTCTTCATTCATCGTATTCTGGTATGGTAGATCAGAAAATGACAAGGCAACCCTAGACCTACTTGTCAAGGGTCCGATGATTTGGGCTTTTTTTGCTGGTGCTACATTTATTTGGCTTGTGCCTTGGTGGATTCTAATATGGAACAGGGTAAGAAAAAGTATTAATGGTATGGCAATTGGTGCCTCTGTAATTATTTTTGGGCTTCTACTTGACAGAATACGTTTATTCGTAGCTGCGTGGTCTGTTCCACAAGAACATATACATCAGAAATGGTTAAAGCAAATACCAGATACAATTTATCCAGATGTATACGATATAGTTATAGCTATCGGTAGTATATCTTTGTCTATTCTTATAATTATGCTAATGACAAAAATTATCCCTGTGCTATCTATATGGCAAATCCAAGAATTTAATTTGCTATCTAAACCAATAAAATATATTAGAGGGAATGCAACTTTGATTGCTAAGCCTGATTAGGAAATATAAATAATATGCAACAAAAAAGAGACTTAAGTCAAGAATATACGAATCGAGTACTACTTAACGGAACCCTTGAAACTCCAAAATGGTGGGCACCTACAGTTGCTGGTCTTGGTTTTGTTGTGTTGATTGGGTTAATTATTATAGCCACTATGATTAATAGAGGTTTAGGACTTACTGGACTTTCTAGACCAGTATACTGGGGATTATTTATCACTACTTTCGTATTTTGGGTAGGTATTTCACATGCTGGAATTATGATATCTGCGATTTTAAGGCTGACGCAAGCGGAATGGAGGAGACCAGTGACAAGAGCAGCAGAACTTCTTACTGTTTGTTCATTATTTACTGCGCTAGTATTTCCTCTTATACACGCAGGTAGGCCTTGGAGAATAGCATACTGGATACTTCCATACGATATTTCTAGAGGAATTTATCCAAACATTAGGTCTCCACTGATAATGGACCCTGTCGCTATAAGTACTTACTTGACAGGCTCAACACTATTTTTATATATTGCATTATTGCCTGATTTAGGTGTTCTTAGAGATAGAACAACTGGATGGAAAAATGCTTTTTATACTTTGCTTGCACTAGGATGGAAAGGTAATCCAAGACAGTGGCAGATGCAGACTATTGGTGGAATATTACTCTCAGCTCTTATGTTACCTATTTTCGTTTCAGTTCACTCAATCGTTTCTTGGGACTTTGCTGTAGCTTCTGCAGTTGAGGGTTGGCATTCAACAATTTTTGCTCCTTACTTTGTTATAGGAGCTGTTCACTCTGGAGTATCAGCTGTTGTTACCATGATGGCTTTAATGAGATGGTTGTGGAAATGGGATGATTTTATTCGTCCAGAACATTTTGATGCTCTAGCTAGATTATTGATTGTTGTAGCTACTGGATGGCTCGCATGTACATTCTTAGAGCTAATATTTGCCTTATACGGTCAAGATGCTCCTGAAATAGCACTTAGAGAAATGCAAATATTCCAATGGCCTTGGAATCTATTATTTATAATTTTCATGGTTACTGGTTATATCATACCTGTACCAGTATGGTGCGTAAAAAAATATAGAAATAACATAGCAATTATGTTTTGGACTTCAATATTAGTCAATGTTGGCATGTGGCTTGAAAGATTCTTGATTATAGTTCCAGGACTAGCAAGAAGAACACCTTTTGTTTTCACTTGGGAAGCATATAGGCCTAGTCCTGTAGAATGGGCAATAATGATCTGGTCTTTTGCATGGGTTTCGTTACTCATGCTACTATTTTCAAGATTTTTTCCATTAGTACCATTATTTGAACAAAAAGAAAGTCAAGTATTTACTGACGATATACAAATAGGTAGGGCAAAAGTTCCTGCAATAGTTAGAGAAGTAGAGTAAAGGAAAAATTTATGAGTATTAGTATGATAGGATTGTTTCAAGAAGCAACACCAGCTGCGGATGCAATGGATGGTTTGAAGAACGCGGGTTTCGAACTAGGTTCCTTTGATGTTCTTACTGGAACTCCATATCCAGAAGGCGCTTTTGGAGAACATGTCCCTCAACATAGATTGTTTAGATTTCCAGCGTTTGGAGCTATAATTGGATTTACACTTTCGCTATTCTTAACTGCAGCTACACAATTAGCGTATCCACTTGTTACGGGTGGGAAACCTATATTATCAATTTTTGCGATGCTTATAATTATGTATGAGTTAACAATGCTATCAGGTGTAATTGCAACCGTTATAGGAATAATTTTTGAATCAAGGTTGCCAAATTTAAAAATGGGTGCATATGACAGAAGAATAACTGAAGGTTGGATCGGGGTCGTTATAAATCTAGAAGATGAATCAAGGGCAGATGACGCAGAAAAAGTCTTAAACTATGCAGGAGCTGTAGAAATAAAAAAAGCATGAAAAAGTATATTAGTTTAAATAAAAGATTTTTAGTAAGTATTTCGTTAGTTGTGCTCATGTTTAGTTGTGCTGTTCAAGAAAATAACACATACCCAATAGAAACATTCACAGAAATGCATTATTCTCAATCATATAGAGCCCAAGAGCCTCCTAGACTTGCAGCTGTAGTGGACGCAGTAACTTTCAACTCTGAAGGAGGACCAGAAGTTGTTCTAAATGACACAGAGTATCCTAATATTAAAAATTATGATGTTAAAATGGCTTCAGAATTATATAGAGTTAACTGTTCAACATGTCATGGTGTAACCGGTTTAGGAGATGGAAGTGCTACAAAGCATATTATTTCTAAAAATAATTTTTACTCCAAAGTAAATGGCATGCCTCATAATGCACCTGCTAATCTAGTTGATTCTGCAGCTAACAGACTTAATACACATGACTTAATGATTACCTATATCAATGCAGTTAGTGAAGGTCAATTAATGCCCGCATTCAAAAAATTATTAACTCAAAAAGAAATACGAGAAATAGTTTATTATATTTTTGATAAAGAAAACGGGCTAAGCAAATAAATTTACTAAATTATTGTTATAAAATTAAGTATGGTAAAAATTAATTTTATAAGTTTATGTTTAATATCAATAATTTTTTTTTCAGGTTGTATTAAAGAAGACGATCTATCCAACGAACAAAAATATCATAAGTTAGCATCTGAAATAATGTGTCCAGTTTGTGACGCTCAAACAATCGAAGGGTCTAACTCTCAAGTTTCAATAGACATGAAACTAAAATTAAAAACTCTTGTCAACCAAGAAATGAGTAACCAAGAAATTAGGGAGTACTTCATAGATAGGTATGGCCCTGATATCATAGCATCGCCCTCATCAACAGGATTTAATTTAGTTGCTTGGATTATGCCAGTAATTATCTTTTCATTATTATTATCTATTTCTTTATACACTATTAAAAGTATGAAAAATTCAAATACCCAAGAAAAAGAATATACAGAAACATTAAACGAATATCTAAAATATGTTGAGAAAGAAATTGCAGAATTGGAACAAAAAAATGTCTAATTTGGGAAATATATCTTTAGTACTAGGAACTCTGCTGTGCATTTATTCACTCTTATCAGTCAATATTGGCTCCAGGATGAAAATAAATGAACTTTCAATTAGTGGTAGAAATGCCTATTACATGACAAGTGTAACGTCATTACTAGCATCAGTGACCTTAATTTATGCATTTGTAAATAATGATTTTTCAATTAAGTACGTAGCAGATCATTCAAATACAATAATGAATAAAGCTTTTGTATGGGTAGCTTTTTATGCAGGCAATGAGGGTTCTTTACTCTACATACTATTAATTCTCTCTGTAACTTCATCATTAACGATAAAATTTATACCTAAAAGTTATAAATTTTCTTCAATTAAATCTATAATATCTGTATTCAGCATAATCCAACTTTTCTATTTGCTAGTACTTATATTTGGTGCAAACCCTTTCACAACTTTACAAAATGTACCAGTAGATGGGAGAGGAATGAATCCCTTACTAACACATCCAGCTATGTTTTCTCATCCACCAATGTTGATGGCAGGACTGATAACGATAACTATACCCTTTACAATTTGCATAAGTGCATTAATTTCAGGAAATTTTACAGATGATTGGATTGATACTGCAAGAATAACAGCAATTTTATCATGGGGTATTTTAGGAGTAGGTATGCTTATCGGTGCATGGTGGGCATATACTATTTTAGGATGGGGAGGATACTGGGGATGGGATCCTATCGAGAATGTAGCACTGATGCCCTGGTTGGTGATGACTGCATTTTTACATTCTATAATGGTACAAAAAAGAAGAAAAATGTTTAGGATATGGAATATTGTGTTACTTAATATAGCTTTTGTTTTAGCACAATTAGGAATGTTCATTAACAGAGGTGGTCCTGTAGTTAGTGTCCATTCATTTGCTTCTTCCACATTAGGAATGGTATTTTTACTGTTTATGATAGCAAGTATAATATTTGCTTTTGGTGTTTTTATCTGGAGATTACCAAGACTAAAATCAGATAGAACATTAGAATCATTTCTTTCAAGAGAATCTTCGCTTCTAATAAATAACTTCTTATTTATTACAGTCATGGCAATAACTTTATGGGGAGTAATCTTTCCAATTTTTTCAGATTTGGCTAGAGATATTTCAGTAACAGTTGCTGCACCATATTTTAATAGAGTAAATGGACCTATACTCTTAGTCATCATTGTTCTGATGGGAATTGGGCCTGTAATACCATGGAGAAAATCATCTTATTATCAAATTATTAAATGGCTGATTTTTCCGAGTATAGTTGCTTTGATTATATTTATTGTATTGTTGCTAATTGGAGATAAAAAAATTATAGCCATGGCTTCATTTTCAATGGTAGGTTTTGTTTTTATTTCTATAGTTCAACAGTGGTATAAAGGTAGTTATTCAAGATATAAAAATGGTGAAAAATGGTACCTATCTTTTTTTAAGATGATTAATGGTAACAAGCCTAGACATGGAGGTTATATAGTTCACATATCAATGCTCTGTTTAGCTCTAGGTATAATAGGTACAAATTTTTACCAGATTAAATCTGATGTAGCATTAAAAATTAATGAGAGCGTTGTAATAGATGATTATAGAATTCAATATGATGAAAAAATTAACGACGATCGTTCAGATAGATTAGCTCAATGGGCAAATATGACTGTATATAAAATAGATTCAAAAAACTACTCTGAAAAAATTAATGAAGCAAAAAATAAAGGTACTGATAGTTTTATTTTAAAAAAAGAAGAATTAGCTAAAAATGAACAAATAATTGGCAAACTGAAACCGTGGCATGGATTCTACATTAATTTTAATATGGCTTCAGTAAGATCAGGTATAAAAAGCAGTATTTATGAAGATTTATACGTTATTCCTAGAGATTTTTTAGATGACGGTAGAGTCTCATTATCAATAAGTATTAATCCTTTAGCAATTTGGTTATGGATATCTGGCCCGATATTTATATTAGGAACTATGATTGCTTTATGGCCAAATAAAAAATTAGAAGAAGGTAAATAATGTTAGAGTTTTTGATTATTACTTTTTTATTTATTATCTGTTTAGTAGTATTAATTTACCCTATTATAAAGCCAAAAATAAACAACCAAAAAATATCATATTATCAAGAAAGAAAAAAATTATATTTAGAGATAAAAAATTATCATAAAAATTATATGGACGGAGAAATAAACCTAAAGACATATGAAAATGAAATTAAGTACTTAAAATTACAAGCTGCAAATTTGATTAGAAAAGAAAAAAATAATGTATAAATTTTTGTTGATATTCGTCTTAATGTTTATTTTACAAAATATTTTTGTAGAAAATTCTTATTCTCAGGTTAATATAGAAAAAAATATTAATGGGAAAATTATAAATATAACTACTCCGGGTGTTTTACCTGAACCAACAATCCTACAACTGATGCAAATTGATAAAGAAAATGAATCAATAACAAAAGTGAAAGAACAAATAGTCAATAGTGATGGATCTTTTGAATTTAACTTAGAAAATTATTCTAAAGATGCTATTTATAGATTAGTTGTAGATGTTGGATATTATGTAAATTTTTATGATGTAGAAAATAATGATACAAATAATTTAGAAATTCCTATTTATGATAGAACAGATTCACTAGATGATATCAGTCTAAATTCCTATATTATGATGATTCCAAGCATTGACAAAAATTCTAGACAAGCTGGTGTTTTATCAATGATAAAAATAGAAAATTCTGGAAACAATGTTTTTTCAGCTAACTTTTCTGACCCTAGTCTGACTGGTTTTAATCTATTCCGTTTTAATTTGCCAGATGGCTGGTCAAATCTTGCAGTTGAATCTGAACTACCTGCAGGTAACGTTATAGAAATAAATACGGGTTTTGCTATGAGTAACCCAATTCCTCCTGGCGAGTATTCAATCTTGACTAATTACATAATTAATTATAATAATGACAACTTTGATTTTGACTTAAAACTACCATATGGAGGAGAAAATATTCAGTTTCTACTTCCCTATGATGCAGGGAAAATTACCGCCGAACAATTTTCTGATGAAACAGAAGTAACCATCGGAGAAAAAAAATATATAATGATTTCTGGGGATGAATTCAAAAAAAATGATATTATAAATGTTAGTTTTACCGGATTACCTGAACCATCTTTTACTGGTAATGTTATTAACTTTTTAGAAGGTAAATTATATGTGATTTTTCTTGGTGTTTTATTCTCAGTTGTATTAATTTCTATTATTATATTTGCAGTTATAAAAAGAAGAAACTTAAATATGGAACACTATAAATGAACAGACTTAAAGCATTATTAATAATCTTGATTCCATCTCTGATTTTAGTTGCTATTGTTACGTTTGGATTTTTTAAAGAAGATAAAAAAAATATTGGTGTAAATAATAATTTTGCCCTAGGAGAAATACCAAAATATTTTGATGGGAAATTAATTATGGAAGCAACTTCTGGCAATGAAGTTAATTTACAAAAACTAAAAGGTAAAATTGTTCTTATAGATTTTTGGTCATCTTGGTGCGCTCCATGTATAGCTGAAGCAGAAACTTTAGCTTCAACCTATGACAGATGGAATGATTATGATGTAGAATTTGTAGGTATTGCAATATGGGACACTGAGCCAGAGGTAAGTAACTTCATAAAAAAATACAATATTAATTATCCAATTGTAATAGATGACTTTGGGCAGATAGCAGTAGATTTTGGTGTAGCAGCTATTCCAGAAAAAATACTAATCGACAAAAATGGCAAAATAGTAAAAAAAATACTAGGACCTAGTAGTTCAAAAGACCTAAATAACCTTATTGCAGAAATTTCTGAAAATTCACTAGACTTATCCATATATTGATTGATATTAGTTATTTATATATTATGAAATAAAGAATAAAATCAAATAGAATAAAAATAAAAATTAAAATTTACAATTTATGAATGTTTTAGATGCTGAAATTGGACAAAATTATGGTCCATACGAACTAAAATTTGAAGATAAAAATATCAACGATTATATAAACTGTGTAACTTTCCCCGAAAATAAGGAAATTTATAACGAATATTTACCTCCTTTCTTAGTTATTGCATTAGCCTTATCGAATTTAATTGAAGAAATACAATTATTTAATACAGGTCTAGAAGCCGTACATTCAGGACAAGAAGTAACCTGGAATAGAGAAATATCTTCTAATGAAATAATTTATGCTAATGGTAAATTATCTTCAAAAAAATCTATAAAGAAAAGTTTATTTCTTGTATTTTCAGTTGAATATACTGATAAAAGAGATGAAATAGTTGGCTCATCTGTTTCAAAAATAATATTAAATGAAAAATAATATGTATAAAGGTTATAAGTTTAAAGAAAAAAAAATTTTAGTTGATCAAAGTAAAGTTGATCTATATGCAAAAGCATCAGGTGATAATAACCCAATACACATCAATGATGGATATGCTAAAAATACATCATATGGTAAAAGAATAGCTCATGGCATGCTAACGCTCGGCATATTATCTGAAATCCTTGTTAGAGAATTTCCTAAAAGTTGGTATAAAAATGGAAATATAAAAGTTAGATTTACTGCACCTGTTTTTCCAAGTGAATATATAATTACATATGGAGAGGTAATCTCTATAGTAGAATCAGAAGAAAAAAAAATAGTAAAATGCAATATTGGTTGCAAAAAAACAGATGGAACTGAAGTAATATCTGGCAAAGCTGAAATTAGAATATAAATCGGTCAAGGAAAGTAATTTAAATGGATAAGAACTTAAAAACTATAGTCATAGATGCTATGGGTGGGGATCATGGTCCTAAAGTAACAGTACAAGCAGCAATTAATGCTACAAAAAATAAAGACGTAATGATTATATTAGTTGGAGATTTAGAAAAAATTAATTTTGAACTAAATAAATATAGTGAAAAAGAAAAACAACTTATAAAAGTATTTCCAGCTGAAGGCGTTGTAAACGAAGGAGAACATCCAGCTTTGGCCTTTAAGTCAAAACCAAAAGCCTCTATATTTGTAGCTGCTGGGATAGTTAAATCTGGTAAAGCCGATGGTTTTATCAGTATGGGTTCCACTGGGGCTTCTATTGCTGCAGCGACAGTTCTTTTCGGGACTCATGACGGAGTAGATAGAGGCGCACTTGGAGGTCCAATTGTTGGATTTGCACCCAAGTCTATAATAATAGATTTAGGGACAAATGTTGACACAAAGCCAAATCAATTAGTTGATTTTGCAGCATTATGAAATATAATGGCAAAAAAAATATATGAAGTAGATAATCCTAGAATAGCTATACTCAGTGTTGGATCCGAAGAAGGAAAAGGAAACAATTTAGTTAAGGAAACATCCAAGTTATTAAGTAATACAGACTTAAATTTTACTGGTAATATTGAACCAAATGAGATTCCTTTTTCTAAGGCAGATGTAATATTGTGCGATGGATTTGTCGGTAATGTAGTTCTTAAACTTACTGAAGGCCTAGGAGATGCAGTAGTAGAATTAATAAAAAAAGAATTAGGAGATAATAATCAATCAAGGGATTTACAAAATTCTATATTTGAAAAAATGAATACATTGGCAGCATTTGGTGGAGGACCTTTATTAGGAGTTAATGGTCTAGCAATTGTTGGCCATGGATCATCTAATGCAATTGGAATTACAAATGCAGTTGAAACAGCTAAATTTGTTATACAAACAAACTTAATTGAATCACAAAAAGAAGAACTTACAAAAATAAGAAAACAAATAAACAGGTAAATAAATTGAATACAAAAAAAATAGCATTAATAACTGGTGGTTCCAGGGGAATTGGTGAAGCAACAGCAATCAGATTAGCAAGATTAAATTACAATATTGTAATTACCTATAATTCTCATGAAAATGACGCAAACAATGTACTAGATAACATAAAAAAAATTAATCCGGATTGTATGAAGATTAAATGTGATGTTACTAATAAGGAAAATGTAAAAGAAATGTTTATGAAAGTTGAAAAAGATATGGGCAGTGTAGACATATTAGTAAACAACGCTGGTGTAATTAGCGATTCCTTGCTACTCAGAATGAAAGATGAGCAGTTTGAATTTACAATGCAAACAAATATGTTTGGAACATACTACTGCACTAAAAATGCATTACCGAGCATGATAAAAAATCGATGGGGTAGGATTATCAATGTTTCATCAGTCGTAGGTTTACGTGGCAACATGGGTCAATCAAATTACTCCGCATCTAAAGCTGCTGTTCACGGATTTAGTCAATCTCTGGCAAAAGAGGTTGCTAAAAGAGGTATAACTGTGAACGTTGTTGCACCAGGGTATATCAAAACCGCCACATCCGACGTACTAAACGAAAAACAAAAAGAAACAGTATTGACTTGGATACCTCAAGGTAGATTTGGAGAACCTGATGAAGTTGCTCCAACAATAGCTTTTTTAACAACGAAAGAAGCTGATTATATTACTGGAACCATCATAAGAGTTGATGGTGGTATGGCTATATAAATCTTATGTCTCAATTAAGAAATAAAAACAACCTAAAGAATAAAACAGTCGTAATAACAGGTGGCACTAGAGGAATTGGAAAAGCAATATCTGCAGAATTTGGAATAAGGGGTGCGAATTTAATACTAAATTACTTACGCAATCATAAAGAAGCAAAAAAAACACAAAAAGAACTAAATGAAAATAATATAAATTGCTCAATATATAGATGTAATATTGGAGACATTGAATCTGTAGATAAGTTTATAGATAAAATAGTTACAGAGCACAATAAAATAGATATTCTAATTAATAATGCTGCCTCAGGAGTTATGAGAAAATCTACTGATCTAGACGTGAAACACTGGGACTGGACAATGGATATCAATGCGAGAGGTACATGGTATATATCAAAAAAACTTTCAAATCACATGGTTAATGGTGGTAATATAATAAATATTTCCAGCCCAGGTTCTTCAATGGTTCTTCCAGACTACTTTCCAATTGGTGTTTCAAAAGCAGCAATAGAGGCAATAACAAGATATCTTTCAATTGAATTAGCTGAGAAAAATATTTCGGTTAATTCTGTATCTGCCGGATATGTCTTAACTGATGCACTGAATCATTTCCCTGATAAAGATAGTGTTGTACAAATTGCTGAAAGGGCAACTCCAGCAGGAAGACCAATAAGCCCTCAAGATGTAGCAAACGTAGTAGCCATGCTTTGCAGTACAGATGCCGAAATGATTAGAGGACAAAATATATTAGTTGATGGAGGATCAACAATCAATTTTAATCACTAATATAAACAGGTTTACCTCCACAAAAAATAGAATTAACAACCTCTTTATTCTTAATTAAAGCTAAAGCTACAAATTTATTATTCTGAGATTCTTCCGATAAATACGATATTAAATGGCCTGCATTTTTATTTTTTATTGTAGTTATTCTTTTTTGCTGGAAAGGAAAATCCGATTTTAATCTTACTAATTTTCGTGTAACTTTACTATACGTATCCATTCTAGCTATTACTTCTTGACCAATATAACAACCTTTCGTGAAACTAATTAAATTTATCAATGATAACTCTAGTGGATTAATACCTATAATCTCATCCAAAACTGTAACTAGATGATGAAATCTAAATTTTTTAAAATCTAAATCAGAGATTTCAGGTATATTTTTTAAAATAATATTTTCTAATTTAGATAAATCTTTACTTTGAATTATTATGTCTATCCATTCAATAGATTTAGACTTATCAATAAAAACAAAAAAATTAAAATCATTTAAAAAAACATTTTTAGACTTAAGTGGGTTAGATTTAAGGATTTTGGATAAAAATTTATATGATCCATTACCTACTATAGAAATTCTTTTATAAGAATTACTAATATCTTCTATAGTAATATTTTCTAAAATTATATATTTTGTAATTTGTTCATTAAGATCACTAATTTCTGATGAGTCAGACACCAATAACAAATCTTCGGCAGTAGAGTTTAAAACTAAGAAGTTATCAATTATTCTTCCATTATCATCAAGTAGTAAAGTTCTAGTACTTAGGTTTTCTGAAATTTGATTTGTAGTAATCCTATTCAAAAAGTCTAATGAATCAGAACCTACAATTCTTAAGGATTGAGTGTCTTTCCATCTATAAAAAAAAAACTATCCATAATCTATACTGAAAAAGATGTTCCACATCCACAAGTTTTTTTTGCATTAGGATTAGTAAACTCAAAACCTTTTCCATTTAGTCCATCTGAAAAATCTAAAACAGTTCCAGCTAAGAAAACAAAAGCTTTTTTGGGAATATACACTTCAATACCAGAAGACTTAATTATCTTATCTTCTTCATCGTGACATTCAACGATATCTAGAACATAAGTCAAACCTGAACAGCCACCGCCCTTAACAGAAACTTTTAGTCCAAATTTAGACATAGATTTCTCATCTGCAAACTGTTTTACTTTTGATGCAGCTTTTTGAGTTATTTGGATTGTGTTTATTGGGACTTGATTTTTTAACATATAATCACTTTAATTAGGTTTTAGATTGATTTATATATTCCAATTGTATATTACAATTGGAATATATAAAATAGAAAAAAGAGTAGATTTTAGAAATTTGAAAATTATAATAATTGATACAGGCGCTGCCAATGTCCATAGTGTTAACAAGGCTGTAATTAAAGCTGGGATTACTCCTTTTATATCAAAAAATAAATCAGATATTAGAAATTCTGATGCTGTTATTTTGCCTGGAGTTGGTTCAAGCAATGCTGTAATGAGATCACTTATAAATCTTGACCTAACAGATGAAATTAAATTTTTTGGAAACTCAGGAAAACCTCTTTTATGCATTTGTGTTGGAATGCAAGTATTATTTGATAAATCAGATGAAGGTAACACAAAATGTTTAGGAATAATAAAGGGAAATGTAAAAAAATTTCCCGAAAACATGGTAGATATAAATAATAGAAAAATGAAAATTCCTCATATGGGATGGAACAAGTTAAGTATAATCAACCAAAAGCATAGAATTTTAAAAAATATACCTAATCATTCTTATTTTTATTTTGTTCATTCATTTTACTGCGAACCAAAAGAAAAAAATAAAATCATAGCAAATACTGATTATGGCATAGAAGTATGTTCGATAGTAAGCGATGACAATATTGTGGGGACTCAATTTCATCCTGAAAAAAGTGGAGATATAGGAATTAGCATTTATAAAAATTTTATAGATATGGTCAAATAAATTGGATATTATACCTGCAATAGATATTAAAGATGGAAAATGTGTAAGGTTATTCCAAGGAAACTACTCAAAAGAAAAAGTTTTCGGAAATGATTTACTAGAAATTGCAAGTAGGTGGATTGATTTGGGAGCAAAAAGACTACATATAGTTGATTTGGATGGCGCGAAAGATGGATCCCAAAAAAATATATCTCTTATAAAAAAATTAGTAGAATTTTCAGACATTCCCGTACAGATTGGGGGAGGTGTAAGAAAATTTACAGATGCAAAATATCTTTTTGAATTAGGAGTTGATAAAATTATCTTTGGTACATCAGCAGTTGAAAATCCAAATGAAATTGTATCAACAATAGAAAAGTTTGGTAGTAAATTTGTAATTGTAGGAATTGATGCAAAAAATGGAATAGTTCAAACAAATGGATGGCTTCTTGATTCTGAACTTAAATCTAATATTTTATTTAATAATATGATTAATCTTGGAGTAGAACAATTTATTTATACAGATATTACAAGAGATGGAACTTTATCAGAACCAAATTATAATCAAATTATTGAAATATTGGGAAATTTCAATATTAAACTTACAGTAGCAGGAGGAGTTGCAACTATTAATCAACTTTTAAAATTAAAAAATTTAGGAGTGCATTCTGCGATTTCCGGAATGGCTCTATATGAAGGGAAAATAAATTTAGAAGAAGCAATAAAAAAACTACTACAGGAGAAAAAAAATGATTACTAAGACTTCAATAAAAAAAATAAATAATATGTTAAATCCTACCCTAGAAGAAACATTTGACCCACAATCGATGATTGCTTTGATACCGATTCATTGTGAACAAAAAGTTGCAGATATAGGATCAGGGCCAGGATGGCTATCAATTCCACTTGCAAAATATCTATATTTAGGAAAATGTATAGCTATAGATATTCAAAATGAGATGCTAAAAAAAGTTAAATCCCAAGCAAAAAAATATAAACTAGGGAATATTGAAACAAAATTATCTGAAGAAAATAAAATTCCAATAGATGATGATACTGTTGAAGGTGTAGTATTTTCAGATATATTAAATGAAGCTAAAAATATCGAAAAGATCTTAAAAGAGGGTATAAGAATTTTAAAAAAATCAGGATGGCTTTGCGTTGTAGAATGGCTACCAAGTGAAGATTCTAAACCCAAGTACGGCCCAAACAAATCATCAAGATTAAAACAGGAAGATATAAGAAAAAAGTTGGAGGATAATGGTCTATCAACTATAACGTCCAGGCATCTAACCCAACATAAATATATAATAGTTGCAAGAAAAAAATGATGGAGTAAAATTTGCTTACGCATAGAATTATACCATGCTTAGATGTTGATCAAGGAAGAGTAGTTAAGGGTATAAATTTTTTAAATATATCTGATGTAGGAGACCCAACAGATCTAGCAATTTACTATAATAATTCTGGAGCGGATGAACTAGTTTTCTTAGATATAACAGCATCCTCTGACAATAGAAATATCATGGTAGATGTAGTAAAAAAAGTTTCATCAGAAGTATTTATACCTCTAACTGTCGGGGGAGGAATAAGAACAAAAAAAGATATGCAAAAAATGCTAGAAGCAGGCGCAGATAAAGTTTCAATTAATAGTGCGGCTGTAAACAACCCAAAGCTGATTGAGGATTGCGCAAAAGAATTTGGTTCACAATGTGTTGTTTTAGCAATGGATGTAAAAAAATATGATAAACAATGGAATATTTTTACACATGGGGGAAGAAATAATACTAACATTAACGCGCTTGAATGGGCGAAAAAAGCTACAGAACTTGGTGCTGGAGAATTACTAGTTACAAGTATGGATACAGATGGTAAAAAAACTGGATATGATAATAATTTATTATCTTCAATAAATAAGCTAGTAAATATACCTATTATTGCAAGTGGTGGAGCTGGTGAACAAAAACATTTTTACGACGCAATAGTAGATGGAAAAGCAGACGCTGTATTGGCAGCATCCTTATTTCATTACAAAGAGATAACAATAAATGATCTAAAAAAATATCTTACTGATAAAAATATACCCATTAGATTATAATTTTTAATTAAAAATGCCTATAACACTACATTCTGAAATACCAAACAAGCCAAAGGCTATAGGATTTGATTGTTATAAAACTTTATTTTCAAACTCAGAAGATGGATGGATAGAGTTATTTAAAGAAATTATTTTCAAACAAAAAATACCATTAAGTCCTGAAAACTTTTGGAAAAAATGGAAAAATTATGAAGTTGATTTTCGTAAAAATAGAATAGATCTAGGTAGGCCTTCTAATTCACCTAAATTTAAGACTTACCAAGAAGCTTGGACAATTTGCTTTAAAAAAGTATTTGATGATATTAATTTTAATGGTGACTTTGTTGAAGCAGGTGTCATGTCTAGTGACCATATGAGCCAAAAACCAATATTTGAAGAGACTGTAGAAGTATTAGAAAAATTAAGTAAAAATTTTAAAATTGGTTTATTTTCAAATGCAGATCATGACTGGATAATTAAACTTCTAGAATCCCAAAATATAAAATTTGATTTTATTGCATCTTCCGAGTTGGCTCAAACATATAAACCTTCCCTGAAAGCTTTTGAATTTTTATCTAATGGATTACGTGAAAAAAGAAATAATATATGGTACGTTGGAGATCATTTATTTGATGACGTTCTAGGCGGATTTAGAGCAGGTATGACAACTGTATGGATAAATAGAAATAATGAAAAAATTACCAGAGAACCTCTGCCAAACATTGAAATAACAAATTTAAAAGAAATTTTAGAAATTATTAGTCATGTTTCTTAGTTATAATATAGTAGAGGAAAAAAAATGATTAAAAAACTTTTACCAGCAATTATTCAGCATGATGATACAAAAAAAGTATTAATGCTTGGATACATGAATGAAGAAGCCCTAACCAAAACTTATAATGGACCTAATGTTTGGTTCTATTCTCGCTCTAGAAAAAAACTTTGGGAAAAAGGTGAGACTTCTGGTAATTACCTAAAAGTAAAAAAAATTAAAATTGATTGTGACTTGGATTCGATATTAATTACAGCACTACCACAAGGGCCCACATGCCATACAGGAAATACTTCCTGTTTTGAAAATAATACAGAATATAAAGATTCAATATTTTCTGAATTAGATAAAGATAATCAATCTGAAATTATTGACCAATTAATCGAAATAATTTCTAGTAGAAAAATTTCGAATGATGAAAATTCATACACATCAAAATTACTAAATTCTGGAATTAAAAGAATATCTCAAAAAGTTGTCGAGGAGGCTGGAGAAGTAGCAATTGCTTGCGTTAGCAATGATAAGGAAGAGATTATTAATGAATTTTCAGACCTCTTTTATCATATGCTTGTACTAATTGAAGCATCTCCTATTGACTATGAAGATGTATGGAAACAATTAAGCCTAAGAATGAAAAATTAATTATGCTGGGACAAATTTATTATCTTCTGGGTTAACTTCGTCATTATCTATTGCAATAGCATACTCCATGGCTACTATTGATACTTCTATCATTTCTTTGTCAGGAAAATTAGTTGTTAGTTTTTGTAAGAATAAATTTGGTAAAGATAAAATTTTTGTCCCAAAATTATCATATTTTCCTGTAAATCGGATAAATTCATAAGAAACAGACGTAATTACAGGGATCAGGAAAATCCTTGAAGATATTAATAGCCAAGCTGGTTCTCTTGGGATCAATATAAATATAAGAATTGAAAGAAATACTACGGTCAATAAAAAAGATGTTCCACAGCGTGGGTGTGCTGGAGAAAAATTAATTATATTATCATACCTTAATGTTTTCTTAGATTCCATGCAGTGTACAGTCATATGTTCAGCTCCATGATAACCAAAAACCCTTTTTATATCGTTCATTCTACCTATAAAAAATATATAACCAATAAACAAAAATAACCTGACTATTCCCTCAATTATATTAGCTAAAAAATGATTAGAAAAAACAGAATCGGCTAAACTCGACAAAAAAAGAGGCAGAAGAAAGAAAAATGATAACCCGAAAATTAAAGAAATAGAGATCATAATTATAATTGCAAACTTTGACATTTCAGAACTATCTTCTTCTTCAGCTGCTTCGCTTGCAGAATAAGTTAACGCTTTTGTACCAATTATCAAAGTTTCAAATAGCACCAAAACTCCTCTAATTAGAAAAAGATTTCTTAATTTTGAGTTAGCCCATGATTCTAAAGGTATAGACCTCTTAACAATATCACCATTAGGTTTTCTGACCGCTAAGGTTGCCCTCTTAATACCACGTATCATGACACCTTCAATTACAGCTTGACCACCATATAGGAAATTATTATTACTCAAACTAAGAATTACTTAAGTTGTATCTTCTCTTCATTCTTTCAACCCTACCCTCAGTATCAACTATCTTCTGTTCTCCAGACCAAAAAGGATGACAACTACTGCATATTTCGACACTCAAGTTGTCTTTTGTTGAACCCACAACCCATGTTGAATTTCCACAAGCACATTCTATTCTTGCTTGATCATTATATTTTGGATGTAATTCTTTTTTCATATGTACTACCTTTTTATTGGGTCAACATTTACTCTTCTTTTATTTTTTGAAGAAAAATCAAATCTAACATAACCATCAACTAATGAATATAATGTATGATCTCTACCTATTCCAACATTTAGCCCTGGAGTGAACTTCGTTCCTCTCTGCCGGACTATAATTGAACCAGGAGTTACATCAGAGCCAGCAAAAATCTTTACACCTAGCCTCTTACCAGCACTATCTCTACCATTTCTAGATGTACCTCCACCTTTTTTATGTGCCATAATATCCTCTTTCTTTTACTTAGTTGAAATATTTTTAATGATAACTGAAGTCAAATTTTGGCGATGTCCACGCAACACTCGCTGACGAGTTTTATTTTTATATCTTAATGAAAGAACTTTGTCGGATTTTTTTTGTTCGGCTATCTCGGCTATAACTTTTTTACCTTCAACTAAAGGTTTACCAATCTCAATAGTTCCATTAATGGAGGACAATAATACATTTTCAAATATAACATCTGAACCTATATCAGCATTAATTTTTTCAATATCTATTTGATCGCCTTCACGAACTCTATATTGTTTTCCACCAGTTTTTATAACTGCATAATCTTGCGACATTTAATTTTTTCCTAATAAACTAAATTACTATTTTATTAAAATAGAACCCTAAGGTCAATTGTATTTGAACATTTATAATAGAAAAAATTAGATTATATATTCTCAATCTTATAATCTTCTATAAAATATCCTAAATCGATTGATTTTTTTATAATATCAGAGTCTAATTCTTTGCTCTTCGCATCTAAAGTTTTATTATTACTAATTACTGAACCAATATTCTTGAGGAATAACTTTTCAGATTTATAGTCATTATATATATAATCATTTTCTATATAGCACCATGGAGCCAATCTCAAATTATAATTGTTCCTAATAGTAATTTTTTGTCGCATTACACTATCACTAGTAATAATTTTTTCATATCCAGATATCATATTTTTATAGGAATACTTATCTGAAATTACTTCTTTGGATATGATAATATCGTCTGAAGGAATTTCTAAGCAATCTAAAATATTATCAACTGCACTATCTATGTCTCCATAAGGAAAAAGTTTTATGGCAGGAATATCAGTATAATTTCTAAAACCTCCAACTGAAGAGCAAATTGCTGGTGTGTTATTAACTACTGATTCCAATGGAACTAAACCAAATGATTCTATAAAATTACCTGGACAGATTGTAATATTAGCCAAAGAATAAAATCTTTTCATATTTTGATAAGGGACCCATTCATGCAATTTTATGATATTTTCTGCTTTTTGATTTTTAGCTATATTGAGTATTTGGTCAAATGATAGTGAAGTGTCATCATTATTTACCCCTTCACAAAAATACGGCATCATAAGATTCACTTTATTTTTTGGAATTTTGCTTTGTAACTTAACAGCTATTTTTATAGCCTCAATAATGCCTTTTGTAATTTGAGGCCTATGAGGGAATAATAAATTAACCTCGCGTAAATTTTTATTCTTATTTATCATCGAACTTAATTTTTCATCAAAACTAATACCATTGGGTACTGTAAAAATTGGCTCTATTATGTTTTTCTTTGATAATACTAACGTAGCTTCAATACAATTTTTCAAGTAATCACTTGGCACAATTGTAGATTGAGCATTAAGAGATAGAGCAGAAATTATTGACTCATCATATATAAAGTCATGAAATGAACGAATAATTTTTTTGTCAGAAAAAGAATCTCTTAGGTAAATACCATCAGCGTGTAAATATATTTTATCTGCCCAATCACTACCCTCTCTAATCACCTTAAAAGTTTTTATTAAATTTATTGGTGAAACTTGATAAGGAGACGGAAATTTCCCTCTAAATAATAAATTAGGATATACTTCTGAATCACCTATAGTAAACTTTTGCTGATTGTTTTCACTAGCACTACACCAAACTTTTACCTCATGTCCATAATCACCTAAAGAAGCGGATAATTCATGTAAAATTTTTTGAGAACCACCCATTATACTTTTATCATTTAAGGGTGCTAAAGAAAAAATCGCAATACGCATAATTTATTTACCGTGATGGAATAAATTGGCCATAATTTCTATCTGACCAAACTAAAGGTTCATTATCAGAAAAAATGATATCATGAACTTTTCCTATAAAAATTGTATGGTCTCCAGCTCCAATATCATCGAAAACCTCACATTTCATACTAGCTAAGGATTTTTTGATTATAGGGATGCCTCCAAGTGTAGAAAAAGTATTTTTCTCAAAATCTAAATCTCTATCATTAAAATTAGACTGAGAATGGGAAAAATAATTTGCAACATTTCTTTGATCCTTAGTAAGAAAATTAAGGGCAAAAACACCTGATAATTTTATAAAATTATGAGATTTTCTCTCATTCCCAACAACAACTAAAATTAATAATGGATCTAAAGAAACTGAAGTGACTGATGCTGCAGTCATACCATGATAAGATTTATGTTTATCTAATGTTGTAATTATTGATACACCAGTAGGAAATTTAGACCAAACATCCCTAAACAAATTAATTTTTTCTATTTTTTTACTCATAATTCTTAATCCAATCTATCTGGATAGGATCTCGATATCCTGATAATTCTACAAAAGCATCCCCGATATCATTATAATTATTATCAAAAACTGTAGATTTTCCTTCCCAGTAAGTCTGAGTTGGAGGAAGACCTTCATATATCTCTTGATCTAGGATATCTGGCTTAATAGTAAAATTCAAATTCATTTTTTTAATATTTATTTTCCATCCTGAAGGATAAATTGTATTTGTTTTTGAACTATACCAATCGTCTACCACTTCTATTTTTATGCCATCATTTATATGACTCACTGAACCATTTTTCATTTGATATGTACCATAAAGTAATTCAACGTTCCCTTTTGTGTCTCTTGACTGAGAAATCATGATATTATCTCCATTATCAAGCATTATTCCAAACCACTGCCATCCAGCTGGTTTTCCAGGTACAAAGAAATCACCCCATTGGTGATCAAACCAAGATTCCCCCTTAACTGATAACTTTTTATTTTTTATTTTTATAGTTCCAGTAGTTTTTTGTCTAGGCCAAGTATAATAATAACTATAACCTAGACTCGTCTCGAACCAACCAATTTTATTATGTAGCATTGGCTCTTGAAAAGAATCAAAATATAAATTCAAATCTATATCATCTGTAAATATACTTATCTCAAATTGTCCAGGTTCAGGCCCAATAGTATATTTCCAATCTGAAATAAATATAGTTCCTAAATTATTTAGATATATGTTATTTAAGCCTTTATCAGCCCTTGCTAATTGAAAAACTTCACCTGTCTTTATATCTGTTATACTCATCTGAGCTACGTAGTTATCTTTATCGCTATTCTGAGATTTAAATATTACAAAATGAAAACCCCATTTTTCACCATTTTCATCTTCCAAATGGCCGTTATGATACCACCATTCCAACCTATTATCATGACCAAATTCATGTATAGAAATTTCTGAACCTAAGTCTAAGTCTAAATAATAAGGAATTGGAGTTGGGTTAGGTAATATATCTTTTTTTATTGTATTTATTTTTCCCCCTCCTGAGCATGCAGACATAACAAATAATAACAGTATGTAAAAAACTTTAATTTTCATGTGAAATATTTGGTAAAATTTTATCTAACCAAGATGGTAGCCACCAATTTAATGGGCCAGCAATTCTCATTAAAGATGGAGCAATTAATGCCCTAACTAGTGTGACATCTACGAATACTGCAATAGCTAATCCCAATCCTATTGCCTTAACAACCACAACATCAGCAATAATAAAACTTGAAGCGACTACAATCAAAATTGCAGCAGCACCAGTAATTATTGACCCACTTTTTTGTAGTCCTATAGAGACACTTAATTCATTATTATTTGTTTTTTTATATGCCTCAGAAACTCTTGATAATAAGAAAATTTCATAGTCCATACTTAGTCCAAAAATTACTGCAAAAAGTAAAATAGGTAAAGTTGAATCAATCACTCCCATTGGTTGAAAATTTAGTAAACCACTAAAATTTCCATCTTGGAAAATAAATACTAAAGCTCCATAACTTGCAAAAATAGATAATATATTTAAGATTACGGCTTTTAATGGCAGAATTATAGATCTAAACAAAATCATCAATGAAATATAAGTCACAATCACTACAACCAAAACAACTATAGGAAATTTTTTGTATAAACTATTAACTATATCGGTCGTTTCACCTGGTCCACCATCAACAAGCATTTCACCTTTATCTAATTTATAAGATCTAATTTCTGTAACTAAATTTCTTGTCTCCGGACCAAAAGGATGAAAATCACTTTCTAATAAAAATAAAATAGCTCCATCTCTAGCAAAGTTTTCAACAATATTTCGTACCTCAAAATCTGTTAAAGAATTTGGATTTTCATACATTAGCAAATATTGTTCAAAAGTAAAAGTTTCATCAATATTCACTATACTTTTAACCCTAGTAACCCCCTCAATATTTTCTAAATTTTTACCAATATTATATGCATATTCTAAATTTTCTGGTAAAAATGTTTTACCTTCAAAAGTATATATCACCGGAATAATAGTTTTTTTCCCAAAATCAAATTCTTCATATAAGATATCAAAACCTTGTCGACTTTCAATAGATTGAGGTAATATTGTTGCATCTACAGTTCCTAATCTCATATTTAGAACAGGGGTTGCTAGTATAATTAATATTGTTGTTGTTGGCAATAAAATTAACCATGGCTTAGACATTACCCATTTTGAAAATGGTAGCCAAAATTCAAATTTACTTTTTCTTTTAGGTAGTATTCTAAAATAATTAATTCTAGGCCCAATGAATGATAACATTACAGGCATCAAAGTTAATGATGCAAATAATGCACAAAATATTACAATCACAGCACCCATTCCAACTGACCTAAGCATCATTATATCGAATGTAATTAAGCTCACTAAGCCTACAAGACTAGTACATGCAGAAAAAAATATAGCAGGTCCAGCTCTTTTATGTGTATTAATAATTGCTTGGGTTACATCTTTTGAGTAATTTAGTTCTTCTTTAAATCTAGATGTGTAAAACAAAGAATAATCTATACCCAAACCTATACCCAAAAGAGTAACAATATTCAAAGCAAAAACAGACATATCTATGCTTTGAGAAATTAGGTAGACTAATGCAAGCCCTAAAATGACACCCCCACCTCCCACGGCAGCCGGTAGAAAAGCAGCAATTATAGTTCCAAAAACTATCAACAATGTTACTGTTGCTAGAGGAAATGCAAATAGTTCTCCTTTTCTTAAGTCTTTTTCGCTAGCCAAAGATATATCCCGATAAAGTGCTGGTCCACCAGTGATAATCATTTCTAAAGCACCTGGATTAATCTCTTTTTCGACCATCTTTAGAAAGTCGAGTGATTCTTCTAATTCAATACTCAAACCAACTGTTGCGTGAACTGTATTACTCATGTTTGAGGCTCTATTAGGATCATCCAAATGGGTAACAATAGAAGATACTTCACTGTATTGATTTAGTGGTAGCAATGCACCTTGAATACTCTCAGTAAATCTTGGATCAAAAGGTGACCAATCTTTATGTGAAAACACTAAATCAAATGCAATAGTAGAAACTTCCATTTTTTCTTGCATCAATTTTCTAGCTTCAACCGATGGGAAATTTTCATTGGAAAAACCTCCAGGTTTAAGATATTTTTGCGCCTGAGGTGCAAATGGCAAGGAAATAAAAACCATAAACAACCAGACAATTACAATATAAAGCCTTAGTTGGATTATTTTTTTACCAAAAGTTTCAAACATTATTCAATAAAAAAATAATTATTCCTCACTAGTAGGTTTAATCTCTAAAATATCTTCGCTGGAATTATTTATTTCGTTATCTATAGAACTTAAATCAACTTTTTCAGCAGCCGTTCTTGGACCTTCAGGAAGCATAGTTATGGCAGAAACCCTGTCTCCAGCGTTAGGCCTAACAACGTTTACCCCTTGAGCATTTCTACCAGTTTCTCGTATTTGACCAGTGGGAACTCTAAGAACCTGTGCTTTCTCAGTTACACAAGCTAATCTTCCAGTAGAAGAGTCTTTGATTTCCTTAATTTCTTCATCAGAATATTTTTTTCTTTTATCTATATAACCTTCATTACGAAGCTCTTTGCTAATTACAGTTGCATCAACAATTTTACCAGTTCCTTTAGCTCCTTCTGTTACTTTTTGCGTAATAAGACCCTTACCACCCTTTTGTTGTTGCCTGTAATCTTGCAAAGAAGTAAACTTACCTCTCCCTTGTTGAGAAACCGTAAATAAAAATCCATCTTCTTCGTTTACCACAGTAAGTGCGACAACCTGATCTTTGGGATTTAGCCTAATACCCCTCATACCTCCAGCAGCTCTTTGACGAGGTGTAATAGAAGAAGAAGGAAATCTTATTGAAAGGCCATTCCTTGTAACAATAATAACATCCTGATTATTACTTACTAGTCTTGCTGAGACCAAAGCATCGTCAGACTTAAGATTAAAACACTTTAGCCCACTTCTATTCATATTTCTTAGCAGGGGTAAATGCATTCGCTTTACTTGACCTTTTTTAGTAGTCATAAATAAATATGTGTCTTCTAAGTAACTTGAAACAATTTCAACTGCTTGAACTTGCTCATTTGGTTCCATATTAAAACCTAAATTTTGAACAGGAGTTCCTCTTGAATTTCTGGATTGATCGGGAGATAATTCAAAAACCCTTGTAGCAAAAACCTTACCCTTATCAGTAAAAAAAAGTATGTAGTCATGCGTATTACCTGATAGAAGATGGTGAGCTATATCGTCATCTTTAGTCATTCGCTGACCTTTAACTCCCTTTCCACCTCTATTTTGTTTTTTATATGTATCCATAGGAACTCTCTTTACATAACCATTTTTACTAAGAGTAACTATAACATCCAGCCTAGGCTCAGTATCCTCTCTTTTCCATTCACCCAATTCCTCCTCATGAATAACAGTTCGTCTTTCATCTCCATATTTATTTTTCAAAGCCTTAGTTTCATTAGAAACTTCTAAAAGTACTTTTTGGTTATCTGAGAGCAACTCCTCTAATTGCTTTATTTGCTCAAGAAGTTCATTATACTCGTTTTCAATTTTTTCTCTCTCAAGAGCAGCTAAACGTCTCAATTGCATGTCTAATATAGCTTGGGCTTGAATCTCAGACAGACTAAATTCCTTCATCAATGCTTCTCTTGCAGTTTCAACATCTACCGAAGCTCTAATCAATTCAATAGCTTTATCAAGATTATCAATCGCTATTCTCAAACCTTCTAAAACATGCAGTCTAGCTTTATTTTTTTTCAAATCAAATTCAGCACGCCTTCTAACTACATCCACCCTAAATTCAATATAATAATTAAGGGATTGCTTCAAATTTAATACTTTTGGAGTACCATCAACCAAAGCTATCATATTGAATGAGAAGGAAGTTCTCAATGGAGTTAATTTGTATAAATTATTAAGTACAACAGGTACATGAGCAGAACGACGTAATTCGAGTACTATTCTCATACCTTTTCTGTCAGATTCATCTCTAATTTCACTTATACCCTCAATTTTTCTAGTCTTTATCAAATCTGCAATTTTTGTAACTAAAACAGACTTGTTCATTTGAAATGGTATTTCGGTGAAAACGATTCTTTTACGCTCCTGCCTTGGAACATCTTCAACTTTATGAGTGGCCTGTACTATTACTCGACCTCTACCAGTATTATAAGCATTGCGAATACCTTCTTGCCCCCATATATGAGCCCCTGTAGGAAAATCAGGCCCCTTAATATGACGCATCAGTCGATCTACTGTTGAATCAGGGTCCTTTATTAATTGAATTATCCCATCACATACTTCTGATAAATTATGTGGAGGTATATTTGTTGCCATTCCTACAGCTATTCCTGAGGCACCATTTACAAGTAAAACTGGCAATCTTGAAGGAAGTACTTTTGGCTCCTTAAGGGATTGGTCAAAATTATCACTCCAATCAACTGTTTCTCTATCTATATCAGTTAATATCATTTCAGTAATAGGAGAAAGCTTACATTCCGTATATCTCATTGCTGCAGCGCTATCCCCATCAATAGAACCAAAATTACCTTGACCATCAACCAAAGGGTACCTAAATGAAAAGGGCTGAGCCATTCTTACCTGAGCTTCATATACTGCACTATCCCCATGTGGATGATATTTTCCTAAAACTTCACCAACAAGCCTTGCACTTTTCTTATAAGAGGAATTCGGCCTCATACCCTGATCATACATAGCATATAAAATTCTTCTTTGAACAGGCTTCAAGCCATCTCTTACATCCGGCAATGCCCTGGATACGATTACACTCATAGCATAATCAAGATAAGACGAGCTCATTTCTTTTTGTATTTCTATTGGTTCTATGTTTCCAAGGTCATTATTGACCATAATTTTCTCCAAAATATATTTTTATACGTGAGATGAATGTATTCTTTCCCAGCAAACTTGTCTCGCGCGCGTGTGCGCGCGCGGATCATTTTTGTATGGAAACTTAAATCTTAGGTATGTCAGATATATAACGTAAGAGGTTATCAAAGCCTTTAGGATTATCATCAATTTTATGAGCCTGCCATTGAACACCAACTACCCAGTTTTTTCCTGGAAGTTCAATTCCATGAAGTATCATGTCTTCTGAATAAACAGTGGATATTAGTTTACTTGAAAGTTCCTTATGTGACAATCCAAATTTATGTTCTGAAGGTATAGTTACCCAGCCTGATCCACCAATTGTGTATGACAACTTCCCTCCGGGAGATATAAATACAGGATGTTTAAAATTTTCTCCATTATGCTGATGATGATCCTTCATCAAAATTGGATCACCTCCTCCAAAAAAAGAGTTAAATAAATACATGCCCCAATTAATACAAAGAATAGGTATATTTGCCAAAAGGGATTCATTAAGTATTTCTCGAGCCATTATTTTTTCTTTAATTTCGAAATCTTCATCACTAACTATAATCAGCGATGATAATTTTGTAGATTTTGATCTTAATCTTATGTTTACAGCATTAGAACCATATTCATTTATGTCATTAACTAACTGGTCTAATATTGTTTTTTCCCCATTAATTGATGTGAAAATCCCAACCTCTGAGTTATGTAATTTATTTGCCATAGTTTAAAAAGGAATCCCCCATAAACCGAGCCATTTTTCTAAACTTCGTTCAATTATTATTCCATAATTTTTCAAAGCATAACCTAGTCTATTCTCAATAATTCTATTTCTTTCACCTTTCGTATCTCCTGTGGGTACAAATGGATAAAAAGCTTTTAGGTCATACCTGTATATTAGGTAAACTTTCGTTGTTTCAATATTTTCTTGAGAGTTTTGTTTATCCATGAAAAAAAATTCAAAAACTAAGCCTATTATATTTTCTCCTCCACCATTGCTGCGTATTGCATTTCCAACAGTAAATACACTTGATAGCAAATCATAGAATTTTCCATCTTCCAATACTATCCATTTTGTGGAGTGGGAATCATCCAGAATACTAAAAGAGGTTTTTGTAGATCCTTCACCAGTGTAAAGAGCAGTATTCAATTCTTTTTGTAAATTTGAAAGATATAAATTTTTGTCATCAGGATGAAAGACAACTCCAGCTTTTCTAGCAGCAGAAATTTCTCCTCTACTATAGAGTTCTCTATATGCTTTATCTAAAGTAATTAGAATATCCCAATCGTTAAGATTTTTGCTTGGATTTTTAAGAATATGGAGTATTTTATTTATCAACCTAAAACCTATGTTTTAAGTTTCTAAGCCTCTTAACTCTTTCTTCGACGGGTGGATGAGTAGAAAAAAGATTCATCGAGCCCTCACCTTTTAATGCTGAAGGTATTATAAGAAAAGCATTAGCTGTTTGTAATTTTCTAAGGTCTTGATCTGGAATTCTCGCAAGTGACCCACTGATTTTTTCAAGGGCATTAGCTAATGACTCTGGATCTCCAGTTATCTCAGCACCAGTATGATCTGCTCCGTACTCCCTATGACGGGTGAGAGCTAAAACAAGAAGCTGCCCTATAAAATAAACAATGATTGTAACCAAATAAACTACCATGAAACCGCCTGAACCATTATTCCTATTTCTCCCCATTCCTCCAAACATCATATTCCAAAAAAACATTGTCATCAAGAAACTAGTTATAGTAGTCAAGAAATTAGCAATAGCTAATACTTTCATATCCTGATTAGAAACATGGGCTAATTCATGACCTAGTACAGCTCTAAGTTCTAATTCAGTTAATCTTTCTCTAATACCTGTCGTAACTGCAACAACAGAATTGTCAGGATTTCTTCCTGTTGCAAAAGCATTTGGAACTTTAGACTCAATCACTGCAATTTTAGGCATAGGCATACCATAGTTATTTGCTAAGTTTCGAACTGTATCAAAAAGAGCTTGATCTGATTTTTCGTCAATAATTTTAGCTCCCGTGCTTTTTAATAAAAGTTTATCGGAAGTGTAATATTGAAAAACCACCATTCCTCCAACAATTAGAACAATAAAAGTTACAGGGACACCACTAGCAAGTAAGAATAGAGAAAAAATTGCGTATAAAATCCCTAGCATAAATATCGTAAAATACATTCTAAAAATTAAACTTTTGTCTTTATGAAATTTAGTAACTGGGTTAGAATTCATGAAAGGTTCCTTTATAGTTTTTATAATTATAATATTAATCTTATTATTTTTACATTTTTAATTCTCTAACAATGGACAAATCTTTAACAAAAAAACTAAAAAATGCATTACTTGAGGCTTCAAATTCTGCAAGCGAATACGTTATAAAAAATTTCGAAGAAGATTTTGATGTGTTTAACAAGGGAATTATTGAGGGAGAAAACTTAGTAACCAGCATAGATAAAAAAAGCCAAGAAATAGTATATAAAGTAATGATAAAAAATTTCCCTGATCATGTTTTACTTGGAGAAGAAGATTCAGATTACAACGAAAAAAAAGCAAAAGATTGGATGTGGATCGTAGACCCAATAGATGGAACAACTAATTATGTTAATAAACTACCAATGTTTGCAATATCAATAGCAATATTACATAAAGGGACACCTGTTGCATCATCTATAACAATACCAAGTATTAAGCATAAAAAAACTATTATGTTTGCAATAAAAGGTCAAGGTACCTGGATAAATGACAAAAAAATAGATATTAATCATAGTTTTGAATTACCCAAAAAAGGTATATTATCAGGAAATCCAAAATGGTTAAAAAACAAATTTATGTTATCTGACAAATTAATTGGGAATTTGGGAGAAATTAGAAATCTAGGCAGTACATGTTATGAACTTTTTCTAGTAGCTAATAATCAAATGCAATATGCAATTAGCGGCTATGCTCATAGTTGGGATTTCGCAGCAGGAATACTATTGATAAAAGAAGCTGGAGGAAGCGTAATGAAATATTCTGAAAAAGAAAATAAGTTCATTAATTTCCAAGGATGGTCAAAAGGCTACTTAAATGACGAGGATACTTATAGTTCTATACAAAACTGGAAAGGACTTATCTTATCTGGAAATAAAAAAATTGTTAAGTACATATCTAGTAACATCATATACAATTATTAAAAATGAAAAAAATTACTAAAAAATTTATTCTCATGACACAAGTAATGATAAAATAATATTTTATAAATTTTAAATTGGAATAATAATTGAAAATTGAAATATATGATTCTACGTTGCGAGACGGGACTCAACAAGAAGGAATATCTCTTTCTGTTGAGGACAAACTAGCAATAACTAAAAAATTAGACGAAATAGGAGTACATTATATCGAAGGTGGCTTTGCAGGAGCTAATCCTAAAGATGATGAGTACTTCAAAAAAGTTCAAAAACTTCAACTTAAGAATGCTAAAATTGCAGCATTTGGAAACACTAGACGGGCTAATAATAATTCTGAATCTGACCCAACACTTAAAGCTCTAATTGATACTAAAGCTCAAATTTTAACTATTGTTGGTAAAGCATCAGACTTCCAAGTTGAGAATATTCTACAAACTTCACTTGAAGAAAATATAAATATGATAGCAGATTCTATTTCATACTTAAAATCAAAAAACAGAGTTGTATTTTTTGATGCTGAACATTTTTTTGATGGATATAAATCAAATCCAGAATACTCTATAGATGTCTTAAGGATAGCTCATAACAATGGAGCTGAAAGATTAATCTTGTGTGATACAAATGGAGGGACATTACCTAGTGAGATTTATAAAATCACCAAAGAGGTAACCAATGCTTTACCAAAAAGTGCAATATTAGGAATTCATACACATAATGATACAGATACAGCCGTTGCATCTGCAATAGCAGCTTATGAAGCAGGTGCAATTCAAATACAAGGTTGTGTTAATGGATATGGTGAACGAACTGGAAATGCAAATATCGTTAGCATAATTGGAAATCTTAAACTTAAGATGAACATAGATGCAATTGACGATGAAAATGTTTCAAAACTAACTGAGCTTGCAAATTTTGTAGCTGAGAAAGCTAATAGAAGACCTTTTCAGTTTCAGCCATTCGTAGGATCAAGTGCATTTGCTCACAAAGGAGGGTTACATGCATCTGGAACTGAAAAACAAGTAAACGCATATCAACATATAGATCCTGGACTTGTTGGAAATTCTAATGGTGTTGTTATCTCAGAATTATCAGGTAAGAGTAATATTATAAATAGAATAAAAGAACTTAATCTTGACAATATCTTAGGCAATGAAGATGCAATAAAAATTGTAAATTTTATAAAAGAGAGAGAATCAAAAGGTTTTTCTTATGAGGGTGCTGAGGCTTCATTTGAATTGATATTAAATCAATTTTTACCCAATTATGAATCTCCATTTGAGCTTGTCGACTTTATGGTTATTGTTGAAAATAAAAGAAGATCATCTTTTGGGATAGGATGGAGAAATGATGGTGTAGAACATGAAATGTTATCAGAAGCAACTGTTAAAGTTAGAATCAATGAAGATGTACATCACACTGCCGCTGAAGGCAATGGCCCCGTGGATGCCCTTGATCAAGCTCTTAGAAAAGGATTATTAAATTCTTATCCTGAATTAAGAGCAATTCGTTTAACAGATTACAAAGTCAGAGTAGTGAATGAAGGTTCAGGAACTGGCTCAATTGTTAGAGTAATTATTGAATCTGCAGACGATAAAAATGTATGGTACACAGTAGGTGCATCAAGCAATATTTTGGAAGCTAGCTGGCTAGCTCTTAGTGATAGTTTTGAATGGTGGATAAACAAACACAATATCAACAGCTCTCATAAATAAAAAATACTCGAAGTCCTCAATGAACCCAAAAAATATTAAAATGTCAGCTGGAATACTAGCTCTAAATAGAATAAAAAAACAACAATTAAAGGAAATTCCCGATAAATTAAAACCTAAAAATATCAATGATGCATATAAAATTCAAGAGCAGACGCATAATATATTTGAGGAAATAAATTTTGGGAAGCGTATAGGATATAAAATTGGATGTACTTCTTCTGTGATGAGAAAGTACTTAGGTATCAATGAACCATGCTACGGTGGAATTATTAATACAGGCACAAATTATATTTCTGCAAATAAAAACTTTGAGGATTTTAGCATGCCTGGAGTTGAAATCGAGATTGCAGTTTTTATTAACGAAGATTTCAAATTCGCTAATGAAACAACTATTGACGAAATCCCACTAGATAAATTAACCGTTTTTCCTGCTATAGAAATAGTTGACAACAGATGGATAGACTACAAAATAATGGATAAAAATAGCTTAATTGCTGATGATTTTTTTGCTTCTGAAATAATACTTGGTAATCCTGTGCCATACCATAAGATCAATAATCTAGACGACTTGACAGGAAAGCTTGTAATAAATGAATGTCAAATCTCCGAAGGAAATACGAAAAATATAATGAAGCATCCAATTAATGCTCTTAGTTGGTTAATTAATAACTTACAAAAAAAAGATAAATTTCTTAGGCAAGGAGAAATTGTAATGCTAGGAAGTATTACTCAAACTAAATGGGTAAGTAAAAATGATGAAATCATAGCATCATTTGATGCTTTAGGTGAAGTATTATTGAAATTTAGATAATTTTTTGGAAGTAAGTATTTGTATAGTTTCATTATTATTCTTTATTTCATTCCAATTCCATAGTTGAGGTATAGTTTCTCCATTCGCCCAAAGTTCTAGTTGATCAAAATAATGTTTTGACCCTGGATTTCCAGAGGCACCTAATGGCACAATCCATCTACTATTTTCCCAGTTACTTATGTCGTGAGCATACCTATTAACTGATGCTGCTGAAACTTTAAAATTTCTATCGTAACTTCCGGCTAAAGGTGTATCGTTATCTCCACTTGCTGGCACCTTTTTTGGATTCAAAATATCGGAATATTCCTGAAATTCTGAACTCAGAGGATGTGTATGATTTGTTGTATGAAGAACACCCCATTTCCAGTCGAAAATACTGTCTCCATATTTATCTCTTAAAAAAGCAATAGCCTTTCTAAAGGCATCTAAAAATAATTCCTCCCATGTCAAATCACCTATCAAAAAACTGTCTTTAACACCAATATTCTCATTTATTAAAGGAACAAGAAATCTTCTAACATGAGATATTCCTCCTTCGTTGCCCCAATTTATAATTTCTCCACTAAGTGAGCCATAGTTAATTGAAATTATTTTCTCTATCAGCATCTCTTTAGTTACTGTATAAATACAAGCTTCATAGCTTTCTTTATCCATATTAAAATCCCATTGATTAAGTGATTTAAATGATATTTTTTCTATGTTAGAAAATCCTTTATTATTTATATCGATTTTTTTAGAAAAATTGATCATTTTCATAGCAGGAATAGAAAGTATTTGATTGTGCATCTCTAGCATATTACTTATGTCCATTTTTTTTGAACAATTATTAATGTAATTTACTAAAACCTTGGCCCTGTACTCAGGAGCAAAAGCTATCGACATAAAATAAGGATAATCCGAGTCAACTACCTTTTGATTACAAGTTACCACCCATCCGACTTTAGGATTTCTAGACTTGGGTAAATCTTCTCTTGGAATTTCTTTATTAACTATATTTTTTGGATCCCATCCTTTTGCTATTCCCCAATGATGCTGTTGATCCCTAACAGGTACCGCACCTGCGAATTTATACCCAAAATTTTTATCATTATCACCGTATGGATAATTGTTGGTTCTGTCAGTCCATTTATCAAATGCTTTTTCAAGATCGTCTGCAGATTTAGATATCATTGCCTCATATGCAGAGTCAATCCAATATGTACCAGCAGTTTTTCCTCCAGGATCTGATAAAGAAATACCATAATGTTTTTCAGGTCCTCCAAATATAATATTACCATTATATGTTTCAATAATTTCAATATTTATAGATTCTGAATTTCTGGGATTTATAATTTTCTTATATATTTTAGTGTCTAACCATTTATCTTCATAAAAAAATTGTATTTTATTATTTTTATATCTAAGTTTTTCTAAAAATAAATCTTGTGTGTCTGCTCCACCATGAGTCATACCCCATGCTACGTTTTTATTATGAGCAAAATGCATAAATCCAGGATATCCTGGTATAGTATATCCAATCCCTTCAAAATCATCACATTTTAGATGAACCTGATAGTATACATTAGGTGTATCTAAAGCTCTGTGAGAATCTCCTGCAACAAGAGGAAAGTCAGAATACGTTTTATTGCCTGATATCGACCAACCATTGGATTCCCCATCTATAGCTCCTATTGCTTTGAAGTTTCTAGCAGCTTCAGATAATTCTTTAATTGCATTTTCTATCTGACCTGTATATTTTTCACCTGGTGGTAATGTTAATAATGCACCAGGGAAATATCCTGGAATAAGCTTTGCTGCCTTTTCTTCACCTATCTCTTTTGCTAGTTGAGAGTAAAAGAGTTTTCCATTGAAAGACCCTTCAGCAGCATTTCTAATTTTATAAACCAATATGGAATGCCAAAGTTCCCAAGGCTCTGGCTTAGTATCTAGAAGATGATATTCGAAAGGAAGGTTATCTATAGTATTTATATAAAAATTAACTCCCATTGTATATGCTTCAATCATTTGTTTTGCATTTGAGCTTGCTTTCTTTAGGTCAGCTTTAGCGACTATCTCAAAATTTCGTTTTAAATTTAATTTGTCATTTGAAATTCCTTTTAAACCTAAATATTCTGAGGATCTACCTAAGCATCTCAATCTATCCAAATCCATTTGAAATAATCTATCTTGAGCAGTTGCAAATCCTTGAGCAAAAAATAAATCATATTGAGTACTAGCTTCTATATGAGGAATCCCCCAATTATCTCGATAAATTTTTACTTGATCATTAAGGGAATCAATAGTGATATTTTTTGTATAATCTGGCAGGTATGATTCTAGATTCATAAAAGTCCCCTTACCCCTTAAGTAACTACTTCAAAATAATAATACCAAAAATTATATCTAAATAATCTTTGAAATATTTTGCAAAAAATAAATAAATGTTATAAATTCATAAATATAAAGTTAAATCATATCGGAGAAAACATGAAAATAACAAGAGCTAGATCTTGGGTAGTAAAGCAGCCTGCAAGAAAAATAGACAATCAACTAAAAATTAAGGATAGAGGTTTTGTTTTTATTCAGGTTGATACAGATGAGGGGATAACTGGTTGGGGGGAAATCACAACCTATCCTGGTCCAGTAGCAAACAGAGCTATATCTGCTTATGTAGATCAAATTGGTTCATGGTTGGTAGGAGAAGATCCTGAGGATATTGAAAGGATATGGAATAAAATATTTAGAGGTATGACATATGTCGGTACAAGAGGTGCAACAAGTGCAGCTATAAGTGGTATAGATATTGCATTATGGGATATAAAAGGAAAAATGCTTAATCAGCCTGTATACAAATTACTTGGTGGAGCTGTTAGAGATAAGATAGCATTATATTGTCATCCTCCTGAACCAGAGAATCCCGAGCATATAACTAAGCATGCCAAAGATATTGTTAATGCTGGATATAAGGCTTTTAAGATGGATCCAATGATGCATCATCTCCATGTAGGAAATTCAACTTTTCTTGATGGTGAAATTAGTGCAGATGCGGAAGAAAAAGCGATAGAAATAGTTGCAGCCGCTAGAGAAGCAGTAGGACCAAAAATTGAAATTCTTATTGATGCTCATGGTCTTTATAATGTACCAACTGCTACAAGACTCGCTAACAGGATGGCTGACTGGAATATATTTTGGTTTGAGGAACCTGTTCCAGCTGAAAGTTGGAAAGCCTTAAAACAGGTAAAAGAGCAGGTTAAGCCACTAATATCAGTTGGAGAAAGATTGCATACTAGGTGGGAGTTTATTCCCATTTTTGAAAATAATCTTGCAGATTTTGTTATGCCTGATATAACTTGGACTGGAGGAATTACTGAGTTGAAAAAAATTGCAACTATGGCCGAAGCATACTATATTCCTATTTCACCCCACGATGCAAGCGGGCCAATAAATGTAATGTCTGGGGCTCAAGTAATGATGACAGTACCGAATTTTTATAAGCTAGAAACTTCAAGATTCGATCTTTCTTATTATAACGAAATGATAGATAAGCCATTAAATATCAAGAATGGAGATTTGTATTTAGACGAATCACCAGGAATAGGAATCAATCTTAATGAAGAATATTTAGCCGCTAATGAGATGGATATTAATAGACCTATTGAGTATGACCCTTCAGCTGACTAATTCTATCCCTTAACTAAACCAGCTACCATGCTACCAACTTGACTGGTTGTTAATGGCCTGTCATCTTTAGAAGCAATATCAAATGTTCTATATCCTTCATCTAATAATGCTTGAACACCTGCTTCAATAGCATCTGCTTCCTTATGGAGTCCAAATGACCATCTTAGCATCATTGCTGCACTAAGTATAGATGCTACTGGGTTTGCTTCAGATCTACCAGCTATATCTGGGGCTGAACCATGTATTGGTTCATACAATGCTGGCTTACCACCTCTTCGTCTTCTACCACTCTTTGGAGGTAATGATGATAAAGAGGCTGAGGGAAGCATGCCTAATGAACCACCGATTACAGCAGCTTCATCAGATAAAATATCTCCAAATGTATTTTCAGCCACAATAACATCAAAAATATTGGGATTAGTAATTATTTGCATAGCAGCTGAGTCTGCTAACATGTGGTGGAGCTTTATATCAGGATAATCAACCGCAACTTCCATTGCAATTTGCCTCCATAATCTAGAAGATTCCATAACATTAGCCTTATCTAGTGAATGAAGTATCCCTTTCCTAGATTTTGCTAGTTCAAATGCTACACGTAATACTCTTTCTATCTCTTTTTCAGAATATGCCAATGTATCAACAGCTCTTCTACCTCTTGAATTTTCCCACCTTCTTTTTGGCTTACCAAAATAAAGACCGCCAGTAAGTTCTCGTACAATAATGAAATCAACATCTTTTATTAGATGTGGTTTGAGTGGGGAAGAATCAATGAGTTGATCATATACTTTACATGGACGTAAATTAGCGTATAGACCCAAGGATTTTCTTAAACCTAAAATACCATCTTCTGGTCTAACTTTATTTTTTGGATCATCCCACTTTGGGCCACCTACAGCACCGAATAAAACTGCATCAGATCCCATTACTATGTTCATAGTATCTTGGGGTAATGCAGTACCTGTTTTATCTATTGCTATTCCACCAACATCTCCTGCAACATAAGTAAAATCATGCCCAAAACGTTTAGCTATAGAATCTAAAACTTTTACAGCTTCTAAAGTAACCTCCGGACCTATCCCATCTCCTCCTAAAACCGAAATCCTTGCTTCCATATTTTTTACACTTTCATCATTATTTTTTTTATCAAAACAATCTAAAATTGTATCATTTGTTTATAAATCTAACAAATTTTATGAATAATAATTAATAAATTTATTTAATTATTGCTACCATCTAGCAATTCTTTTATTCTCAAATTGATCAATATCATTAGACATTGTTAGAGTAATCCCAACATCATCAAGACCTTTTAGTAATGAGTTTTTTCTAAAAGGATCTATATCAAATTTGACATTCAAATCTTGTTCATCAACGATAGTTTGATTTTCTAAATCTACAGTGAGTTTATAACTATTATTTCTTATAGATCTTGCCATTATTAATTCAACGTATTGTTGATCTAATATTACTGGTAATAATCCATTTTGCATGCAATTATTCTTAAAAATATCAGCAAAACTGGGGGCTATAATTACACTAAAGCCCATTTCTTTTAGTGCCCAGGGTGCATGCTCTCTTGATGAGCCTGAACCAAAATTTCTTCCACTAACTAGTATTTCTGCATTTTTATACTTATTTTGATTTAGGATAAAATCAGGATTTGGTGCTCCATCTTCTAAATATCTCCAATCAAAAAAAGCAAATTCTCCAAATCCAGTTCTTTCAATTCTTTTTAGAAATTGCTTAGGTATAATTTGATCAGTATCTACATTTTCTCTATCAAGAGGAGCTACAATTGCATTAATTTTTGTAAATTTTTCCATATTACCACCTATTTTTTTAATCTTTTTTTTGGATCTACAACTATAATACCAACTTCTTTATGTCTTAAGTTTTGAAAAGTATTTATCACCGATATATTAATTATTGTTAAGGTTCCAATTACTATAAGTACTATATCAGACAAAAATAATATATTGTAATAATCAATTAAATTATATAAGATATCGTTCTGGCGAGACCAAAAAAAGTCAATAGTTCTCCTGTTGAATATTGTAAAAATCACCAATATTAAAACCCACAAAAGAATTAATATGTAATAAACAATAGAGGAAGTAAAAATTTCAAGTAATAAATTATTACTATGTTTAGGCTTACTACCTAAATATAATTGTCGAAAAACTTGAAAAGATCTCCAAAAATTTACTATAGGAATCAGTAACCAAAATACACTTTGGTCTGGAGTAAGAGATTGGTTGTCAAACTTCAATGTTGGTAAATTTCTAGTTCCCCTGTGTATAAATGAGCAAAATATGAAAATAGAAACCAATGATGAAAAAATTAGCAATCCTGTGATAACAAAAGAATTATTTTTTACCTTCGCATAATTCGAATGTATGTCTACAATTAATGGACAATCAGATCTTAATAATAAAATTTCACTCTCATTCTCACATTTAATTTCTTCTCTATCAGCAAAAGCTAATAAATCATCTACGAAAAAACGACTAGGAGGAGATGTCTCCAGCCCATCAGTTCGAAGGCTTTCTAAGTGAGTAATAATCCTATCGTCTTGAATTAGTAAAAATATTGAAAGTATAACAAAACTAATTAAGCTAATGATGAGAGTAAAGAGTTGAAAATTATTACTTTCAAAACTGTAAGGCTCAAATTTTTTCTCCCGAATTGCTTCCAACTCTGATTTACCAGTTAATTTGTCATAAAGACTATACTTTTTATCCTGGCTAAAATTTCTATTTTTATCTTTATTCATTCTTGAATGTTCAGTTTATTTGCCATTCTCTTATATCAACAAAATGCCCCTTTATAGCTGCCGCTGCTGCCATTTCAGGACTTACTAAATGGGTTCTACCACCTTTTCCTTGTCTTCCTTCAAAATTTCTATTAGAAGTAGAGGCGCACCTTTCCCCAGGAATTAAAATGTCTGGATTCATACCTAAACACATAGAACAACCAGCCTCTCTCCATTCAAAACCTGCTTCCTTAAATATAACGTCTAATCCTTCCTTTTCAGCCATTATTTTTGTCAAAGTTGAGCCTGGCATTACCTGAGCTCTAACTCTATCTGAGACCTTATAACCTGCTATAAATTTAGCTGCTGAGCGTAAATCTTCTATTCTAGCATTAGTGCATGAACCTATAAAAACTCTATCAAGATTAATGTCTTCAATGTTCATACCAGGTTTTAAATTCATGTATTCCAATGCGCGCTCAGCAGAATTTTTTTCCGCATCATCATCATAATCTGTTAGTAAAGGAATTTTATCTGTTATTTTAGCTACTTGCCCAGGATTTGTTCCCCAACTTACGTAAGGAGTTAATTCATCGCAATTTATTTCTAATAAATTATCATATTTAGCATTTGCGTCAGAAACTAATTTAGACCATTCTTTTTTTGCATCTTCAAATTCTTGCCCCTTAGGTACAAACTTTCTATTTTTCATCCATTCAAAAGTTTTTTCATCTGGAGCTATCATCCCCGCTCTTGCACCTGCTTCAATAGACATATTACATATAGTCATTCTACCAGCCATATCAAGGCCTTTAATTGCTTCACCAGTATATTCCAAAACATATCCTGTTCCACCTGCTGTACCCATTTTACCAATAGCTGCTAAAATCATATCTTTAGCAGTAATTCCAGGTCTTAATTCACCATTGAACCTTACTTCCATAGTTTTAGGTTTTCTTTGACGCAATGTTTGAGTGGCTAAAACATGCTCTACTTCAGAAGTACCTATACCAAATGCCAATGAACCAAATGCGCCATGAGTGGAGGTGTGTGAATCACCACAAACTATAGTCATTCCAGGTTGAGTGTAACCTTGCTCTGGACCTATAACATGCACTATTCCTTGTCCCTCTGAATCAACATCATATAATGTTATATCAAAATCTTTACAATTTTTTCTTAATGTTTCAACCTGTTGACGCGCTATAGGATCTTTAATCTCTTGCATTCTTGTTTCATCAGTTGGGAGATTATGATCTACCGTAGATATTGTTAAATCTGGCCTTCTAACACCTCTATTGGAAATTCTGAGAGCCTCAAAAGCTTGAGGAGATGTAACTTCATGCACAAGATGCAAGTCGATATAGATTAGGGCAGGTTGACCATCGGGTTCAACAACAACATGTTGATCCCATATTTTTTCAAACATAGTTTTTGACATTTTATCCTCCATATATCAAAAGGTTTTTCTAATCTAAATTATTTCTCTAGTGAAATTTCTTTCTTTTTCACTAATCATAAGATATCTATTTATAGCGTTAACGTAAGCCTTAGCAGAAGCAAATACAATATCTGAATCTGAACCTCTACCCGAATAAACAGATCCTTCTTTCTGAATACGTATTGTTACTTCACCTAAAGAGTCAATCCCTTCGGTTACGGCAGAAACCGAAAACTCGGTTAACTCAGCTCCTAATTTTACTACTTGATCTATTGCCTTACAAACAGCATCAACAGGACCTGTTCCTTCAGATGTTACTTGTCGTTTATCCTTATTAGGACAGTCAAGTGTCACCTCTGCTTTTGGAGTAACATTATTTCCACATACAACTTTTACGCTGTCAACATGATATGTACGATTTGTATCAATAATTCTATGTTGTTCAGACATCAATGCCTCTAAGTCCATATCCGTAATTTCACGCTTGTTATCAGCTAAATCTTTAAACTTAAGAAATATATTTGCCAATTCATCATCACTTAATTCATAACCCAATTCTCTCAATCTTGCTCTAAGACCAGCTCTACCAGATAACTTACCAAGCACTAGCGCCTCACCTCTCCATCCAACTGACTCAGGTTCCATTATTTCAAAAGTTGAATGATTCTTTATATATCCATCTTGATGTATACCTGATGAATGCCTAAAGGCATTTTGACCTACAATTGCCTTGTTAGCTTGTACAGGAAAACCAAATATTGAGCCAACCATTCTACTTGAATTTCCTATCTCTTTGGGATCTATATTTGTTTCTAATCCATAAAAGTCAGGCCTAGTTTCAAGCGCCATTATTACTTCCTCAAGAGCGGCATTACCAGCTCTTTCACCAAGACCATTTATACATCCTTCAACCTGTCTTGCACCATTTTCTATTGCAGATAAAGAGTTAGCTGATGCCATACCTAAATCATTATGGCAATGCACACTTATAACTGCTTGGTCGATATTAGGAACATTTTCCTTAATACCTTTAATTAATTCTCCAAATTCTTTTGGATTTGAGTAACCTACAGTATCAGGAATATTAACTGTGGTAGCTCCTGCCTTAATAACAGCTTCCAACATTGTATACAAATACTTAGGATCGGTTCTAGTCGCGTCCATAGGAGAAAATTCTACATCGTCAACATATTTTTTTGCTCTTTCAACAGCTTTAACAGCCATATCCATAATAGATTCTCTATCTTTTCTCATTTGATGCATTAGATGAATATCAGACGCAGAAATAAAAGTATGAATACGTGCATTTTTAGCACCTTTTAATGCTTCTCCAGCTGCATCTATGTCGGTTGCAACAGCTCGTGCCAATGAAGTAATAATCGGACCTTTAACTTCATTAGCTATACGTTTTACTGCATCAAAATCACCTTGAGAACTTCCAGCAAAACCTGCTTCTATCACATCAACTCCTAATTTATTAAGTTGATGAGCAATTCTCAATTTCTCTTCAACAGTTAATCCAGCACCCGCAGACTGCTCACCATCTCTAAGAGTTGTATCAAATATTATGACTTTATCACTTTTATTCATTTTCTCTTAAAACTTTTTCACTAAAATTTATGTAGTAGATTCCAACCAAGGCATCATGCTTCTTAGTTCTTTTCCGACTTTCTCTACTCCATGCTCTTTATTTTGTTCTCTCATCTGCTTAAAGCGGTGTAAGCCTTCATCATTTTCAGCTATCCACTCTCTAGCAAATTCTCCAGATTGGATTTGTTCAAGAACTTTTTGCATGTTTTTCTTGACGTTTTCATCTATTACAACTGGGCCTCTTGAATAATCTCCATACTCAGCAGTTTCACTAATAGAATATCTCATATGCTCTAAGCCACCTTGATACATGAGATCAACAATTAGCTTTAATTCATGCAAAACTTCAAAGTACGCTGATTCTGGTTCATAGCCACCTTCTACAAGGACATCAAATGCTGTCTTAACAAGTTCGCTTACACCTCCGCATAAAACAGCTTGCTCTCCAAATAAATCAGTTTCGGTTTCTTCCTTAAAAGTTGTTTCTAATATTCCTGCTCTACCTCCTCCGACTCCCTTACCATACGCGAGGGCAATTGAATGAGCATTTCCTGAAAAATCTTTATCTACCGCAATTAAGCATGGAACACCCAAGCCTCTTTCATAAACAGCTCTAACTCTATGACCTGGGGCCTTTGGAGCAATCATAACTACATCAACATCATCGGGTGGAGATATTTGATCATAAAAAATAGTAAAACCATGAGCGAATAAAAGTATATTGCCAGGAGATAAATTAGGTTCAACTTCATCCTTATAGACTTTAGCCTGAACAGTGTCAGGTAGACAAAAAGAAATTAAATCTGCTTTCTTAGTTGCATCTGAATTTGAATAAACAGATAATCCTGCAGACTCTGCTTTTTCCTTGCTTTTACTGCCTTCATAGAGACCTACTATCACATTAAAGCCACTCTCCTTTAAGTTCAAAGCATGAGCATGGCCTTGAGATCCAAATCCCAAAACTGCTATAGTTTTGTCAACTAATGATGATTCGTCTATATCTTTATCGTAAAATAATTTTGCCATTTCTTCTCCTTGTTTTTTTATTTACACACTACCACTTTCAGTAGGTATTATAAAGTTATTGTCATTATCTTGTTCTGATTGAAAAATTCCATCCTCTTCTCCCTGAATTAGTGTTCCCCTTAGAGTAGCTATCCTTCCGGTTCTTAGAATTTCCTTGATGCCAAACTGTTTTAAGAGTTCTATAAGAGAATTGATTTTTTGTTTACCGCCAGAAATCTCCATTGTTAGTGACTCAACACCAATATCAACTATATTAACCCTAAAAATATTTGCAATTTCTAAAACCTTACTTCTAGAAACTGAGTCAGCATTTACTTTGATTAATGCCAATTCTCTCCATACGATATTAGATTCTGTTATATCCTGCACCTCAACTATATCAATGAGTTTTTCTAGTTGAGCAGATACCTTGCATACAACCTCTTCAGGACCCTCTACAACAAAAGTCATACGAGACAATCCTTTTTGTTCAGACCTACCTACAGTCAAACTTGCGATATTGAAACCTCTCCTCCTAAATAATCCAGCAATTCTAGCTAAAACACCAGGCTTATCCTGAACCAATGCAGATATCGTTCTTTGTTCAATATGATTAGACATTACTTGGACCTTCTATAAGTTCATTTACACTCTGTCCTGCAGGTATCATTGGATATACATCGTCTACTTTTTCTATCACAAAATCTACCAATACAGGCCCGTTGTACTTATTAGCTTCAATTATTGCATTTTCAACATTATCTTTTTTAGATACTCTTATACCTTTTATACCGTATGCTTCCGCAAGCTTTACAAAGTCTGGATTACCAGTATAAGTTTCAGCCTGATAATCTTGGTTATAAAATAAACCTTGCCATTGAGTAATCATACCTAAATGATTGTTATTTAATATTGCGTATTTAATTGGTAAATTGTTTTCAGCAATAGTAGCCAACTCCATAAGTGTCATTTGAAAACCTCCATCACCACAAATCGACCAAACAAGTTTGCCTGGATTACCAACCTGTGCTCCTATTGCAGATGGAACTTCATACCCCATAGTACCTAAACCTCCGGATGACAACCATGTGTTTGGATTTGTAAAAGTGTAATGCTGAGCAGCCCACATTTGATGCTGCCCAACTCCAGAACAAATTATAGCATTACCTTATGTAGTATCAGAAAGTTTTTTTACAACATATTGACCCAATATTCTATCTGAATCAGGAATTTCTAGTGAAGGATGATCAATTTTTAATTTATCTATGTGATTTATCCATGAGGTATGGGTAGTTTTTTCAACCAAGGGTATAAGTTGATTAATTACATTCTTAATATTCCCAACTAAGGAAACATCTACTTGAACACTCTTATTGATTTCTGCAGGATCTATATCAACATGAATTTTTTTAGATCTTTTTGCAAACCTTGAAACATCTCCAACAATTCTATCATCAAATCTACTTCCAAAATTTATAATTAAGTCTGCCTGATCTAATGTTAGAGATGCATATGCCATCCCATGCATACCTGGCCATCCAGTGCTTAATATGTGGTCCTCAGGAAAAGATGATATACCAAGTAAAGTGGTTACAACAGGAATTTGAGCTTTTTCTGCAATAAGTCTTAATTCATCCCATGCTTTAGAAATTATTACTCCATGACCTGCAAGTATTACCGGCTTGTTTGATTTATTAATTAATTTAGCTGCAAATTTTAAATCATTATCATCAGCATTTTTTGGAACATTATATCCTGGAATAGAAACTTGTTGTTTAGGATCATAATTGCCTAACTCTGTAAAAACATCTCTAGGTATATCAATTAATACAGGGCCAGGCCTTCCAGTACGAGCAATATAAAAGGCCTCGTGTATAATTTCTCCTATATCATCAGCTTTCATAACCAAATAATTATGTTTTGTTACTGGTAAAGTAGCACCAGTAATATCAGTTTCTTGAAAAGCGTCTGATCCTATAGCAGCTCTTCCTACTTGACCTGTAATTGCAACCATAGGAATAGAATCCATCATAGCAGTTGCTAATCCAGTTATAAGGTTGGTAGCTCCAGGACCAGACGTAGCAAAAGCAACTCCTACTTTACCTGTAGATCTAGAGTAACCATCTGCAGCGTGCGCAGCACCCTGTTCATGTCTTACAAGTATATGTTTGAGGTCCTCATATTGAGACAAAACTCCGTAAAGAGGTAAAATAGCGCCGCCTGGTATGCCAAAAACAACATTAACACCCTCATTAATCAATGCTTCACAAACTATCTGACTTCCTAATTTTTTCTCTTTCATTTTTTCCTACATAAATAATTTTCTATATCTTTATTAACAAAAAAATCTCGTCCCAACAAAGGACGAGAAATTACCCGCGGTACCACCTTTATTGTTAGGATTACTTCCTAACCACTTATAATTTTACGAAATCAACGTCTCTAAATGAGAAAAGCTCCAGAACGAGTTCAGAAATTTTTTATATCGATTTACAGCTAACATCGACTCTCTAAAATAAAAATATTACCTACTACTTTCTTTCAACACTATATACCATTATAAAGGCTAACTGTAGTTCAAATCAATTCTTAATTGTAAAATAAACATAATAAAACAAGATTTGATGAATTTTCAAAAAACAAATCACAATATGCATATAACTAATTTCGACAAATCATATACAAAAACCTTATATAAATTTATCAAAAATTCAAAGCCTCACGGCTATATAGATTGGATACTTGAGTATAATTTCTTCAAAAACTCTCTTAATTCTAAAAATAATAACACTACAAAAAGTTTTATATTAATTTTTTCCGATCAAAGTAAACAAGTAATTTCTGGGTACTGTTTAATTGATAATAAGATAGGCTTAGGTTACTCTCAATTAAATATATTTTTAGAAGATGAAAATTACTCAAATATTACAAAAATAATAAATTATCTGAAGAAAAATTCAAAAATCACAACAAAAAAATTAGTTATAGCATCAAATAGTGAAGAAAAAAAACTACAAAAATATCTTCTTACCTGTGATTGGAGAGTTGTTAGAAAATTTTATAAATTAGAAAAAACCTTATTCAATGACTCAAATATTACGATAGATAATAAATTTAATATTATTCGAATTGAAGAAAAAGATTCATCTAAATTAGCTAAATTGCAAAATGATGCATTCAAAAGCCATTGGGGTTATGAAAAAAACACCCCCTCAGAAATAACAAAAGAAATAACTAAAAAGTACAATACAATTTTAATACATAAAAATCAATCTCAATCAATTTTAGGTTACGTTTGGATTATGCAAACACAAAATTATATTTCAAAAATTAATATGCTAGGAATTGACCCTGATTTTACTGGAAATGGACTAGGTAAAAGTTTATTGTATCATGCCTTGAATCATGAAATTAACAATGGGAAAAAAAGGGTTATATTAGATGTAGATTCAAGAAATATAAAAGCATGTAAATTATATGAGAAATTTGGTTTTAACAAATATTCATCACTAATTTGGTGGGAAAAAGAATTAGACTAATTTTTCGATATAAGAAATAATTTCTTTTGCTGATTTTTCCCAAGAAAACTCCTCAGAATAAACAAGAGCATTTTTTGATAAAGATTCAATTTTCTTCCAATCAGGATGACCATTTTTTAAGTACATAGATATTATAATTTTTGAAAGATTATATTCATCGCCTGCTTCAAACAAAAATCCATTATAACCAGACTTAATTAAAATCCCAAGACCTCCTACATTTGAGGCTATTACAGGGGTTGAACAAGCCATAGATTCCAGTGCAACTAATCCGAAGCTTTCATAATAACTTGGAACAATTAATAAATCGCTTCTATCGTAATATTCGTATAATTTTGT
>PBVQ01000017.1 GCA_002728715.1 Dehalococcoidia bacterium | reverse complement strand
TTTTGACATTTCTTTTGGATTATTCGCTAAAGAAAAAAGTTTAGGTGAAACTTTATTTACTCTTTCATCAGTACATTGAGCGCTTAGTAAAACTGCTATAAGTAGTTCGAATTTATTTGAATGTACTAATGGAATAGGAGCTTCTGGAAAAACTTCATCTAATTTTTTCATAATATATGCCGCTCTTTCTTTTTTTAGCAACTATTATTACCTCAAGAGTTTATTTCTTTCTTGATCCAAGATACTCAACGATTAGTTCTAGAGAATTTTTGTATGTAGAAGTTGGTAAATTGGTAAGTATTTTTTTTGCACTATCTATTAAATCTTTTGATTTTTTCTCTGAATATTCTATGCCTCCAGAATTTCTAATTTTATCAACAAGTTTAGGTAAATCAGATAATCTTTTTTCCTCAGATGAATTCATGTAATTATTAATTTCTTTTTCTAAACCATTATTATAAGCATAAATTGCAGGAAGGGTCATTATTCCTTCTCGTAGATCATTTGTTGAAGGTTTGCCAATTTCATATGTTGAATACTTATAATCTAATAAATCATCAATTATTTGATATGCCATGCCTAAAAAGTAACCAAATTTTTTTAGATCCTTAGTGTTTTGTTCATTAGAGTTTCCTAATAAAGCTCCACTTTCAGTAGCTGTACAAAATAAAGATGCGGTTTTATCGTAAATTCTTTGATAGTATTTATCCTCAGAAATATTAGTTTTCCAAGAGTCATTAATTTCATTTAATTCTCCTCTGGATAATTCTGTTATTGTTTCTGCAAACCTTTTTATTAGTCTCACATTATTTGTTTCACAAACAAATATTGCTGACGTGGCAAATATGTAATCTCCTATTAAAACGGCAGCATTTCTCCCCCATAAACTACTAGCAGTTTTATGTCCTCTTCTTAAGTTTGCATGATCAACAGTATCATCATGTACTAATGTAGCGATATGTAGAAGTTCAACTCCTGTTGCCATTAATATTGTTTTATCAATATCAGATTCACCCCATAGATTCGAAATTAATAAAGTAATTGATGGACGAATTCTTTTGCCTGGTACAGCAAGAACATGTGATAACTGCTCAAAAACTTGTTGATTTTTTTTATCTTTGTCATATTTTGAAGAAACATTAACAATTTTTTCAAAAACCAAATTAAGTTCTTTATTAATAGGTTTATATATTAAATCAGAATCCAATATCTAGTCCTTAAATTTTCTATTTTCGAAATCAATCACAGATTCATCTAATTTTACAAATAAAGTCTTTACATTCTTAAGTTTTGTTTTTGGTGGTATTTCCCTCACACTCCAACCATCGCTTAATGTGTCACTATCATCAAAAATCATATTATGAATTTTGTCTGAAGTTTTTGGCAAAAATGGATACATAGCTGTTCTAAGTGAAGAAATTATACTACATCCAACCCAAAGGGTAGTAGAGCTCAATTTTTTATCAATTTTTACCATTTTCCAAGGTTCTTTTTTGTCAATATATTTATTCCCGTCCCTGGCAAGTTGCATCAAATGATTTAACGCGTTACGAAATTTCCTAGAGTCTATGCAACTTGATATATCAATCAATGTTTTTTTACATTGATCAAGTATTTTTTCATCTTCTTTTTCAATAGATTGAGGATCAGGTATAATTCCGTCATAATTCTTATTTATGATGTTAAATATCCTGTGAACAAAATTTCCAAGAGTTGCAACTAATTCATTATTGTTACTTTCGACAAAACCCTTCCATGTAAACTCAGAGTCAGATGTTTCAGGCATAATTTTAGTAAGGTAATATCTCAAAGATTCAGATTCATAACTTTCTAAAAATTCTCTAACCCAAACAGCGTGTCCCTTACTCTTTGAAAAGTCTAATCCACCAAGGTTTAAGTATTCATTAGCAACTACATCTGTTGGCAAATTCAGTCCCTCGTAACCTAAGAGTATAGCTGGCCATATAATGGTGTGAAATGGGATGTTATCTTTACCTTGAAAATAATATGTTTCACCATCAGGATCGATCCACCATTTTTTCCATAAATTTTTATCACCTTGTTTTTTTGCCCAGCTTTTTGTTGCAGACAAATATCCTATGACTGCCTCGAACCAAACATATATACTTTTTGAGGAATATTTTTCATCATTAACTTGTACAGGAATTCCCCATTCAATATCTCTAGTAATGGCCCTATCATGCAAGCCTTCTTTTATCATTCCTAATGATTGATTAACGACATTTTGCCTCCAATCAGACCTGCTTTCAATCCAACTTCTTAATTTTTCTTCAAAAAAACTCAACTTAATAAATTTATGAGTAGTTTCCTTAAATATCGGTGTTGAATCATCACGTATACTCTTGATATTTTTAAGGTCAATTGGATCTAATGTTTTTCCGCACTTTTCACATTGATCTCCTCTAGCTTTATTATTATTACAGAAAGGACATTCTCCATACACAAATCTGTCCGATAAAAAACGTTTTTCTTTTTCAGAAAAAGGCATTGATTGGGTTTGTTCATATAAGAGGTCTTTTTTGTCTAATTTTAGAAATATATCATGAACAACTTCTTGATGTTCTTCTGTATGAGTATTAGTGTATAAATCATAGGAAAATCCCATGTCTTTTAATGCCTGCTCCCAAATTTTATGATATTTTGTAGCAATTTTTTCAGGAGTTGTATTTTCGTCAATAGCTTTTAAGGCTGTTGGTGTTCCATGCATATCTGAGCCAGAAACCATAACTACATCATTACCAGAGATTCTATGAAATCTAGCAAAGATATCTGCTGACATATTCATACCTGCTATATGACCTAGATGAGGTTCTCCATTAACATATGGCCACGCCACACCTACTAGGATTTTCCTACTCAACTTTATTCCTTATAAATTTTTATTATTTATTATAAACTTATTTTAAGAATAATACTTTTATGGTAAATCTAAAAATAATTTATATGCTGAACTTTTTGATATATTGAAATTTTCTGAAACTATTTTAGAAGCTATCTTTCCTGATATGTTTTCTCTTTTCATAGTTTTTAATATTTTCTCTATATCATTATTTTTGGTAGTGTTATTTTTTTTCTTTTTATCACTATTTATAATAATTACAAATTCACCCTTAATATTTTCTTTTGAAAATATGCTTTGAATTTTTTCTGCATTACCATGAATTAATGTTTCAAAAATTTTTGTAATTTCTTTTGCTATAAATATTTCTCTATTCGGCATAATTTTTTCAATATCTATAATTGTTTGATTGAATCTATGTGGTGATTCAAACATTACTGTAGGTATAGTACTATTTTTGATTTCTAAGATTTTATCTTGTCTTGCTTTTTGTTTTTTTGGAAGAAATCCAATAAATTGAAATTCATTGCTAGAAATTCCTGAAACAGAGAATGCAGCAACTATGGATGACGGTCCAGGTATTGGAATAATTTTATGGTTATATTTTTTTGAAATTTTTACTATCAGTGCTCCTGGATCACATACTCCTGGTGTCCCCGCATCTGTAATGAGTGCTATGTCATTATTATTCAAGATATCTAGTATATACTCTATATCTTTTTCTTTTGAGTGATCGTTATACTGGATAATTTTTGCATTTGAATTAATATTTCTTAATAGTTTTTTACTATTATAGGTGTTTTCAGCAATTATAATTTCTACATTTTGAAGTATTTTTTTTGCCCTTATAGTAATGTCATCTAAATTGCCTATAGGGGTTGCAACAATATATAGGTTTGACATATTTTTATTTGGAAAGTTTTAACAGGTTTTCTATTGCTGCATCATGTTGTTCATCAGCATGATATGAGCTTCTTACTAAAGGGCCAGAGGCTACATGCTTAAATCCTAAATCTAGACCGATTTTTTCTAACTCTTTAAATTCCTTAGGTGTATAAAATTTTATTAATGGATGATGATTTTTAGAGGGTCGAAGATATTGACCTATAGTAAGTAGGTCACAATTAACCGATCTTAAGTCATTCATTGTTTCTATGATTTCTGGCATTGTCTCGCCTAATCCGACCATCATACCTGATTTCGTCGGCATATATTCATTAATTTTTTTCACATTACTTAATAATTTCAACGATAGGTCATAGTTTCCTCTAGGTCTGACTTTTCTAAATACTCTTCTAGTAGTTTCTATATTATGATTTAAAACATCAGGTTTAGCATTTACAACTTTTTTGAGAGAGATAAAATCTCCTTCAAAATCTGGTATCAAAACTTCGATTTTACATTCCGGGTTGATTTTTTTTGAATTTAAGATTGTATCTCTAAATATATCTGATCCGTAGTCTTCTAAATCATCTCTATCGACAGAAGTAATTACTGCATATTTTAATTCCATATTTTTTATTGTTTGAGACACTCTTATTGGTTCTGACTTATCAACTGTAATAGGCCAACCAGTTTTTACATTACAGTAAGAACAAGCTCGTGTACAGGTATCTCCTAGAATCATAAAAGTCGCTGTTCCTCTATCCCAACATTCACCTATATTAGGACATGCAGCTTCTTCACACACAGTGTTGAGTTTAAAGTTTTGGATTTTTTTCTTTATTGAAAGATAATTTTCTGATCCAGGTGCTTTCACTTTAAACCATTCGGGTAACCTTCTTATGTCAGAAGATTTATTTTTTTCTTTAGGTTCAGGTATCATTATTTAATATTTTATAATTTATTTTCCTATAATGAAACAACAATATAGTAAAATTGAAATTATATATGGGTAAAAGAAAACGAAGAAAATATTATAATGGACCTGATCTTACCTCCAATGTTGAATTATATCCTGGAGATATATTTGAACTAACCGTTGATAAAATTACTGAATCTGGAGAAGGAATTACATATATAGATAATAATATTCCTGTACTTATATTGGGGGCTATTACAGGAGAAAAGTTAAGGGTTAAGGTCTTAAGAAAATAACCTGAAAAATTTATTTGTTCAATAGAAGAAATATTATCTGCTAGTAATTACAGAAAATTGCCTGAGTGTGAATATTTTGGAAAATGTACTGGTTGCCAATGGCAACACATTGATTATAAATTCCAACTAAAATTAAAAAAAATTAGGTTGGAAAATGAAATAAAAAATTATAAAAATATTTCTCATGTAGATATTAGCGAGACTATTCCAAGTAACAAGAAGTTTAATTACAGGAACCACGCCAGATTCACAGCTTTTAGAGAAGATAATAATACAAATTTAGGTTACGTGAACATGTATACAAAAAGATTTGTAAAAATCGACAAATGTATGATAATGAATGGAGAAATTAATAATTTTCTTGGTCGTATTCAAAATAAACTTTCTGATGTGACTCAAGTAAGTATAAGAACTGCTATAAATAATGATTCTTATATAATTCAGCCAAAACTAGATTTAGATTCATCAGGTATTTTTTCTGGTCAAAAATATTATGACGAAAAAATAAGAAATATAAATTTTAGAGTAGCAGGAGCCTCTTTTTTTCAGGTAAACGTTGAACAGTTATCTAATGCAGTTGATGAGATAAAGGAATTTTTACAATTGTCAGGTGATGAAATTCTTGTTGATGCATACTCTGGGGTAGGAGTATTTAGTATTCTACTTTCATCTTATGTTAAGCATGTATATGGTATTGAAGAATCATACTCGGCTGTAGAAGACGCAAAATATAATGCAAAGAATATAAAAAATATAGAATTTATAATGGGTAAAACAGAAGATGTTTTATTAAATTGGAATAAAGATATTGACTATTTATTACTCGATCCCCCAAGAATAGGATGTCACAAAAACGTACTAGAAGCTGTTCGTAAACTAAAACCAAGAAAAATTATAATTCTATCTTGTGAACCTGAATTCTTCGCTAGAGACTTATCTATATTATGTGAAAATAATTTATTTAATGTAAAAAAAATTATACCTTTAGATATGTTTCCTCAAACAAAACATACCGAAATAATTGCATATTTATCTCTAAATGAGCAGGATTTATGAAAAAAAATATACTTATATTGGGTTCTGAATCTCCAAGGCGTGAGAAAATTTTGTTGGATTTAGGCTTAAAAATTAAAAAATATAAACATAATATTAATGAGCATAAATTTATAAAAAAAAGTAATTCATTCGAAGAAGCTGTTAAATGTATTGCAATAGCAAAAAACGAAAGTATTTATACTAATTTAGATAATAATGATAAAAATTATTTTTTACTAACGGCAGATACTCTTGTTTGGAATTCAAATTTTTTTTTCTCTAAACCCAATAATCTAGATGAAGCAAAAACAAATCTCAACAAATTAAAAAATAATTCTCATTTTGTTTCTACAGCAATTTGCCTTAGGAAAAAGGAGCATTATGAAGTAAATTTCCAAACAACTAAGGTTGTAATGAAAAATTATAGTGATAGATACTTAAATGAATATATGAAACATAATGATGTATTATCTAAGGCTGGGTCTTATGGAATTCAAGATAAAGAATTTAACTTAGTAAAAAGTTATGTTGGTTGTTACAATAATGTAGTGGGTTTACCAGTTTGTAAATTGATAAAATTGTTAAATAAAATGAATTTAAAGATCTATAATAATATACTATGTGATAAGCATACATAAGTTTTAAGGGAAATATATAAATGAATTTTTTTGGTGTTGGTGGATTTGAATTTTTATTGATATTATTTGTTGCTTTATTTTTTTTAGGACCTAAAAATTTAATTTTTGGTATAAGAAAGATGAGGTTATTTTATACCCAATTAAAAAAGCAAAGAGATGAATTAATATCCATTGTGACAGAAGCAGTAGAGATAGAAGAATTGAAAAAATTAGATCCTTTAGATGACATAAAAAATGATATAAAAAATATTGAATCATCCACTAAGTTAGATCAGATAATTGATGAAGTTAATGATCCGTTTGACAAAAAAAATAGGGAAAAACAATCTTGAACGATAAGATGATGTCAATAATGGAGCATCTTGATGAATTGAAAAAAAGGATGCTTAGAGTTTTTTTATTAGCTCTTATTCTATCTATTATTTCGTTAGTTTTTTATAAGCAAATTTTCGACTTTTTTATTGTTGATATAGAATCTATTATTCAGGATAATGGTGGAATTATAGCAATTCAAAGTATAACTGAAGGGTGGGTGGTAGCAGCAAAGTTGGCCATAACTTTTGGCGTCATACTGACATTGCCATATTTTTTATGGGAGTTATCAATGTTTTTTAAGCCAGGCCTAAAACAACACGAACAAAAATATATATTTATCCTCGTTCCTTTTTCTATCATATCTTTTGGGATTGGTGCTTTATTTGCATATATCATAGTGATACCAAGATTGGTAAATTTTTTGATCAAATTGTCAAAGGATATTGGGGAGCCAGTAATAATGGTTGGCCCATTAGTCTCTCAAATGGTAACTTTTATTTTTTGGCTTGGCTTGGTTTTCGAATTGCCAATTATAATGTTTTTACTAGCAAAAATTCAACTTATAAATTATGATTCATTAAGAAAATTCAGGAGATGGATGATCCTATTTGCTTTTATTTTTGGAGCGTTGATAACCCCAACAGACCCTATTTCACAAATAATTGTAGCTGTACCCGTGATGCTTCTTTTTGAGGCTGGTATGTTTTTAGTGAAAATTGGAGAAAAATAGTAGTTTACTTTTTATTCTTTTTTTTCTCTTCATCTTTATTTACTGCTCCACGAAATTCACTCAAGGCTTGACCAAGTCCTTTTCCAACTTGAGGCAACTTACCTACACCAAATAGAAGTAGAACTATAACTAGAATTAGTAGTATTTGTGCTATTCCAAGATTTTGCATTATTTTTTCCTAACGATTAAATGATTTTAATATAATTCTATCCTAAGTATCTCCAAACGCCAATTACTTTACTTAGTATTTGAATATTATTAGACTTAAATGTCATAGGTTTCATTTGCTTATTTGCAGGTTCAAGTTTTGTGAATTCTCCATCGGAATAAACATGCTTAAGCGTAGTAGAGTCATCAGAAATAATTCTAACGGCTGCCATTTGACCATTTCTAACATTGCTTGTTTGCTCCATGATAACTAAGTCTCCATCTGAAATAAAAGCATCAATCATAGATTCGCCTTTAACTTTCAATGCATAAACTCCATCTGGAGAATTAATCATAGAATGAGGTATTTCAATTATTTCCTGACCGTTTAAATCGGACCAAGTATCATTATCTGGTAATGGAAATGGAGATCCTGCAGCAATAGTTCCTAATAATGGAACGCCAAAATCACTATTATTCTTTGTAAGTTTGAGGCCTCTAGAAACCTCAGAATTTCTATCTAAATAACCAGTTTCTTTTAATTTATCTAAATTATAAGATACCACTGAAGTAGAACTGATATTGCATCCAGCTTGAATATCTCTAATCGTTGGTGGATAGTCATTAACCTCTATGAAGTTTTGAATAAAGTCTAATATTATTTCTTGTCGCTCTGAAATAGGTTTCATATTTTGATCCTTTCATTCTTAATGATAGCACAAATGTTCTAAAATATCATTATTAATGATTATATTTTATCCAATATTTTTAATTATGGGTGATTATGGGTATTATTGCCTAGTGTTATGCCTTCCAACTCATATGGTGGTCCATCTACATCCCTAGCTTGACCAAATGAAATATAGTGAGGAGGTTCTCCTTCAAAAACTAAGTAAGCTGAAAGTTCTGTACTTAATGATTCATTTCCGCCAAACCATAATACAGTTGGGCCATTAATCATTTTTACAGGACCATTTTGTATCTTACTTTTTATAGAATCTTTTATTATACCTGTCCCAGATTTACCTACTCCCCATTTTACTATTCCTTTATAGTCATGAGGTATTATAAATCGCCAACGGTACAATAAACCTCTCCAGGCATTAACTTCAACGCAAACCCTTTTCTCAACATCCTCATATGGATGGTAAATTCTCCAATTATAAAGAGTATTAGTTTTTGTTGAGTTTATTTTGTGATTATGGTGATTATCGTGCTGTGAATCTAAATCATTCATCTATGAATTATTTTGCTTGAATTTTCTTTGATAATTTAGATTTTTTCCTAGAAGCATTATTTTTATGGATAACTCCTTTAGAAGCTGCTTTATCTAGGGCTGAGAAAGCTTGTTTTAATAATTCTTCCTTATTTTCGACAGTACTGTCATCAAAGGCATCTATAGCATTTTTTACTCTATTTCTAGTAAATGATTTGACTGCTCTATTTCTAACTGCTTTATTTTTTTGTGAACGTAAAGTTTTCTTTGGGGGCATTAATTTTCCTTCTAATATATATATTTATTTTTCATACACTCTAAATACGTTATTTACTCCGGGTATTGTTTCAATACGCGAAAATAGTCTGCTTAATTGTTCTACTCCTGTAGTGTACACTGTTAAGTAGACATTAGAAATGTTATTTTTTGGGTGTTCTTGCGAAACTAACGAATGTATGTTTATATTTTCAGATGAAACTATGTCTGTAATATCTCTTATTAAGCCTAAGCGGTCATATGCATGTATCTCAATTCTTGATGGGAATGCAGATTCAGAATGCCTCCAAGCTACAGGTATAATTTTTTCTGGGTCTTGTGTAATCGCTCTACAAGTTTGGCTACAAACTGTAACAAGTTTACTATTAGTTTGGTAGCCAATAATTTCTTCACCATAAATTGGATTACAACACCTTGATATATCAATCGAAAACTCATTATCTCCCATTATAAAAATGTTTTCATTGTTTCTATTTATATTATTTTCTTCGTCATTATAATTGGAAAAATTATTTTGATTAACTGGATTTATCATTTCAGTTATAGCCTGGATTGATATTTGACCAACTCCAACAGCCTCTGACAATTCTTCAAAATTTTCAAATTCTAGATTATTACTTATTTCTAATTCAGGGAAGTTTCTTATATCAAGTCGTTTGATTTCTCTTTTTATTATATCTTTGCCACGCTCGATATTTGCTTCTTTTTCTTGTCTTCTAAACCACTGTCGTACTTTAGTTTGAGCACTTCCTGTTATTAAGTATCTTAAGTCTTTATTTAGCCAATCTAAACTGGGACCTCTATTTGACTTTGACTTTTTAATTTCAACTACATCTCCATTAGATAAAGGTGCATTTAAAGCTGATATTTTACCGTTGATTACTGCTGCAACTGCATCGTGCCCTAAATCAGTGTGTATTCTATAAGCAAAATCTAGTGGAGTTGCACCTGTTGGCAAGTCTTTAACATCACCCTTGGGAGTATAGACAAAAACCTGATCTTTTAGAATATCAGTTTTAACATTATCAAGGTATTCTTCATCTCCAGACATTTCATTATGCCAATCAAGAAGCCTTCTTAACCATGACATTTTTTTTTCGAATTCATCTATATTTATTTGAGAATCTTTAGTCTCTTTATATACCCAATGTGAAGCTACCCCTTCTTCTGCGATTATATGCATTTCTTTTGTTTTTATTTGAACTTCTATGGGATAATTCCCTGGCCCTCTAACTGACGTATGTAGTGCTTGATACATATTTTCTTTTGGAGTTGCTATGTAATCATCAAATTGGCCTGGGACAGGTCGCCATTTTGAATGTACTATTCCTAATGCTGTGTAGCAATCCTTTTCGTTTCCGCAGATAACTCTTAGGGCTATTAAATCGTAAATTTCATCAAATTTTTTTCCAAGGTTTTTATATTTTTCCAGTTTGTTGTATGTACTATATAAATTTTTCACTCTACCATCTATATGGCAATATATCCCGTTATCATTTAGAGGTTTTTCAATTGATTTTATAGCTGCAGAAGTGTATTTTTCTCTTTCATCTCTCTTCCTATTTACTAGCTTAGAAGTAATCTTGTACGAATCAGGATTTAGATACCTAAAAGCAAAGTCTTCAAGTTTCCATTTGATATCATTCATACCTAGCCTGTGAGCTATTGGAGAATAAATATCTAGTGTTTCACGTGAAATTCTCTTTTTTTTTGCTAGGGACAAATGCTCCAAAGTTTCCATGTTGTGTAATCTATCTGCAAGCTTTATTAATACGACTCTGATGTCTTCAGCCATTGCTACAAGCATTTTTCTTAATGATGCTGATCTAGAGGCTTCTTGTTTAGTATATTGTTTTGCCATTTTTGAATTCGTTGAAATCATATCTAATTTTTTTAATTTGGTTACTCCATCAACTAGATTGGCAATACTATTATTAAATTTTTGAGATAATTCTTTGTGAGATACTCCACAATCTTCTATCACATCATGCAGTAATGCAGCTTGAATAGTTTCACTATCAAGTTTCATTTTAGCTAGATGTATGGCAGTGTAAACAGGATGAATTATGTATGGTTCACCTGAGACTCTTTTTTGATTTTGATGAGAATTGAGAGCGAAATCTAAGGCTTTTTTTATTGATATGACTTCTTTCTCTGGCAGGTAATTACTAACTATTTCAAATAGTTCTCTATATATATTTTCTACTTTAGTTATTGTCATTTTTTACTTATTATAATTTTATCATTATTCAGGCAGGGATGGAATTGGTTGACCTGTTAAGTAAGATCCTATAACCTTTCCTAACTCTTTTGGAGCTTTTGCCTGCATTTGATTCCAAAATTTTTGATTACCAAACAAAGCATCTTTGTTTTCAGAGCAAATAAATTCCAGTTGGTCAATTTGGTTTTGTCTACTAAATTCAATCATGAATAAACTTCGACATGATTCCTGCTCTGATAAAATTAAGTCTGTTTTTAATATGTCGACAACCTTTAGAAAATCTATTTCCTCTAATGATTCTAGTAATAAAAATTCATTTTCATCAAAATTCCACCTATATAATTTTATTTCTTCAGCTTCATTTAAATTTAACTCCGAGTTAATATTAATTAATTTATCACTATTTTTTAAAATTTCTTCGCAAATTACCGTATATGTATCATTTATATCTGTATGATATTCCCATTCATTTTTTCCGTCACTAAGTATGTATTTATA
>PBVQ01000016.1 GCA_002728715.1 Dehalococcoidia bacterium | reverse complement strand
TGTCATCAGAAAATTTAGCCTTAAATAAAAAAGGAGTTATAGTTATCCATGAACCATTATTTCTGCGGTCATAAATAGTTCTTAGATTATCAGGAATGCTTTCTATAGAAGTAAAAGTTGAATTATCAGAAGAATTTAGTATGTTATTACTAATATAAACAGATCCTCTATAAGGAATAAAAGTATCTTCAAAAAAATAATTTTCTAAACTACTTTTTTCATTCATAAAATTAACATAAATATACATTCGCATATATTTAGAGGTATAAAAAGTAAAAATCAATCCAGTTGTGAATATGAACAATAATAATAAAAAGTGCTTTTTCTTCATTAGAGAAGATTCTATCATCTAATATGCATTGTTCATTCATATTTAGCCAACAAACATGAGTAAATTATAATAAAATTAAGGAATGAACGTTTATGAAAAAATTTCTAAATATTTTGTTGAAAATCCAAAAAAAATATTTACACTTTTTATAATAATTACTTTTGGATTAGCTTTGTCATATTCTTTTTTACCTTATCAGGGTGATGCTTCAACTTCTCCTCGTGATCCAATTATCGATTTAGATATAGAAATTTCAAAAAAATTCTCGGATGAAGTTCATTTCACCCTATTTTTGTTGGAAGTTCCCAAAGGAGAAGACATTCTTTCTCAGAAGAACTTATATCAAATATATAAAGCATCTCAAGTACTCAGAGAAAAAGATCTAAATAAAGAATTATCGCCTGAAAATATACAGAATAAAAGTCACTTATTTAAGTATTTTGACCCTGAGGCAGGTATTGAAGTAAATGGAATAATTACTTTAGCAGATGTTGTAAATAATATTTTAAAAATGAATCCAAAATATTCAAAAAATCTTGAAATAGCGACTAATGAAGAAGTTAAAGAAATTATTTCTGAATTACTAAAAGGTGATCAAATTAAAGATATTAAGAGAAATATTAGTATTAATTCAAACGTCGAAAAGAAAAAAATTAATAATCAAGAAATTGATTGGTGGACATCACCCGGAATGTTAATTGCCGTGGTAGGTGATAATGAATCTTTAGGAGGCGGTTCTCAAAGAGTAGCTTTAGGTGGAGATAAAAATACGATAGATAAAGAAAATTATAATATTAAAGTCTTAAATGTAATAAAAAATGAGTTAAAAGATATAAGTGTTTGGGGGATAGCTATTGACGTTAATTTGGAAGGTGAAAGACAAGGTTACGCATCTTCATTATTCATAACTTTAACAGTTATTGCAGCAATTGCAGTAGTTGGACTCTCTCTTCGTTCATATTGGGCAGTAGTTCTTATAGGATTAGGTCTTTCAACTTTAATGATCTGGTTGAAAGGAATTTCATTTTTACTAGGATTAAAAGGTGGATTGATCTCTGATTTTATAGTTCCTATAGCAATGATTGCTTTCGGTGTAGACTTTGGTGTTCATTCTATAAGAAGATACCAAGAAGAAAAAAATAATAAACTAAATTATGATAAAAAATTTATATTAGCCTTTGGAGGAGTCGGGTCAGCTCTTACACTAGCATTTATTAGTGATTCAATAGCATTTCTTTCAAATATTACTGCTGGAATAGAATCTGTTGTCCATTTTGGGCTAGCTGCAGGAGTTGCAACTTTTGCAGCCTATATAGTTCTAGGAATTTATGCACCTTTTATATTATCTAAAATAGAATCTATAGATAAAGAGAACAATAAAAATAAATTTATTTGGTCTTTTCAAGCAATCGGTTCTGCATCACTTGCAGGCGGTTCTGTAATAGTATTTTTACTTGTTTCTCCTATTATTGGGATGATCATGATTTTATCCAACTTATTACTATTTTTGTTATTGCCAATAATAAGGGTAAGAAAATCAAGTATAAAAAAAATCAATAATCCAACTATTAGTAAGAATTTATTTGTCAAAATTGAAGAAAAATTTAGCAAAATAATTTTATTTGTTACACGAAAACCTTACATAACTATTTTTGTTTTTGCCGTTATTACTATTTACTCCACCTATCTAGCTTTCAAACTAGAAGCTAGATTTGAAGTTGCTGATTTTTTCGATGAAAATTCGGAATTTGTAGTTGGTTTAGATAAACTAGATTATCATTTAGGAGACACTGCAGGAGAAACTGCAGTTATATATATAAAAGGATCACTTCATGACCCTAATGCAATTAATGATATGAAAAAATTAGTTGATAATTTGAATAAAAAAGAGTTTCTAGCGCACGATCAAAAGGGAGAACTTAGACTAATTGAACCGAATATATTGTCATTACTAAGTAAAAAAAATATTTCTGGAAATAATGAAGAGGAAAATAATAAGATTCTAAAAGAATTAATAAATTTTGGATTAGTAAATGAACAAAATGAAGTATTCTACTCACCAAATCGTATTAAATTTACACTTATTGAAGAAGGTGATAATTTTTCTACTGTTTTTAGAGTAGGTATTCCTGATTCTGCAAATCAAAAAATTACAACATATGCAAGAAAAGAGCTGGAAAAGGAATTAGAATTCTTAAGTAATAAATCATATATTTCTGACTTTGGAATAACAGGATCTGCATTTGTAAGAGACATTGAATTATCCTCAGCTACAAATTCATTATATAAATCAATACCCATAGCAGCCTTTGCTTCATTTTTACTATTATTCGTAACCTTTAGATCATTAAAATATTCTATAATTACGGTTCTGCCAATAGGATTAGTTGTTAGTTGGTTATATGGCATAATGTACTTAGGTGGATATTCACTAAATTTAGTAACTGCAACAATAGGAGCAATTTCGATAGGAGTTGGTATAGATTTTTCTATACATATTACGCAAAGATTTAGAGAAGAATTGAAAAAACACGACAATACTCAGGCTCTTGAAAAGACACTTAATGGAACTGGTATAGCGTTATTAGGATCTTCAATTTCAAGTATTATAGGATTTGGAATAATGGGATTTGCACCAATGCCAATGTTTGGAAGTTTTGGTCAAATTACCGCAATAATGATTTTTCTTGCATTAATTTCTTCTGTGTTTGTTCTTCCAAGTTTATTAGTTATAGTATCCAAAAAATCAACTACATAATCATAATTCGTTTATGATTATCTAAGTTAAGATTATAGATAGCAACTAAGATTATAGTATAGTACAATGAATTATGAGTTCATATTATTAGTAAATTATTAGGAGAAAAAATATGAAAATCCCTGATGTAGAGTTGTACGACTTAGAAAGAAACCCAATAAATCTTAATACTTATATTGGAAAGAAAACGATAATAGCATTTTTCCCTGGAGCTTTTACTGGAGGCTGTACTGAAGAACTATGTTCTTTCCAATCGGATTTAAATCAATTTAATGATTTAAATGTTCAAGTAGTTGGTATTTGTGTAGATTCACCATTTGCTTTATCAGGCTGGGCTGAAGCAAATGAAATTACTTTTCCTTTACTAAGTGATTATAAAAAAGAATGTATAAAATTATTTGATGTTGAATTTGAAGGTTTAGCTGGAATGGAAGGTTATATTTCTTCAAATAGAGCAGTTTTTATCTCTGATGAATCTGGAGAAATTACTTATAAATGGGTAGCAGAAAACCCAGGAGTACTTCCTGATTTTGATGAAATCAAAAATAATATCTAAAAAAATATTTAGACAATAGAATTTTTTGGAATCTATATATCTTGCCCTTCTAATATGATTAGTAGGTTAGAGGTTGAAATTTAATAGGTTATCATTATCTCCAAATATATAAAAAAGAGGATACATTGAATACATTAGTTTTTGACGTTAACGAAACCTTGTTGGACCTATCAAGCCTAGATCCGCTTTTCCAAGATGTTTTTGGGGAGGCGCTAGTTAGAAAAGAGTGGTTTTCGCAAGTCATTTTGGATGCTACAGTTGTCACTCTCACAGATAATTACGCAGATTTTGCAACTATCGGTGTTTCGGCATTCAAGCTCGTTGCTGCTCGTAGAGAAATAGATGTGAGCGAAGAAGATTTTGGACGAGTTGTTGCGGGTATGCGTTCCCTCCCCCCTCACCCTGAAGTAGATGTTCAATTGAAGCGATTGCATGACAAAGGCTTCAAGTTGGTTACACTGACGAATTCGCCTCCTGCAATGGTGGCTGCACAACTCGATAACGCGGGAATTTCAAAATATTTCCAGCAACAGATATCAGTTGATGCAGTTCAAGCATTCAAGCCAGCTGCAAAGGTTTACAACTACGCTGCTAGTGAGCTTTCTGAAGATCCCGGTCAACTCTGGCTGATCGCTGCACATAATTGGGATACGTCAGGTGCAATTGCCGCGGGTTGGAACGCAGCTTTTATTGCAAGACCTGGTTGTAGAATTAGTAGTTTAGATGCTCAACCTCAGATCGTCGGAAGTTCGCTTGTTGAGATAGTGGACGAGTTAATTAAATTGAGAGAATCCTAAGTTGTGATAAAATTTTTTTTATAATAATTAATTATAATTAATGTATGAATAAAATATCTTCTCCCTGTGTTAAAAATTGTAATTATGATCCCAGTTATAGGTACTGTACTGGGTGTTTTAGGAGTGGAGAAGAAATTACTAATTGGATATATTTTTCTGAGGAAAATAGAAAAAAGATAATGAAGTCTTTGCCTGAAAGAAGGAAAATATTAGGCAATAATTATTTGTAGACTAAATAATTAACCAATATATTAGTTAGTAAAATTTAATTACAGAAAGAGTCAAAAATGTCTAATAAAACAAAACCAAATATCGTTATGATGGTTGCTGATGATATGGGCTACGGCGACTTTGGTAAATTTAATAATGGTTTTGTTATTACTCCAAATCTAGATAATATAATTGATGAAGGAACATGCTTGTCTCAACATTATTCTGGCTCTGCAGTATGTTCTCCAGCTAGAGCGGCTTTATTAACAGGAAGATATCCATTAAGGACTGGAGTGATTTCGCCTGCAGAAACTTGGGGGCAAGATAGGCTATTTATTAGAGAAAAAACAATTGGAGACTACTTCAAGTCAATTGGATATAAAACGGGTTTAATAGGTAAGTGGCATAATGGTGCTCTGGATAAAAAATACCACCCTAATAATAGAGGTTTTGATGAATTTATAGGATTTAGAGGAGGTTGGGCAGATTATTATAAATGGAATATAGAGAAAAATGGTCAATCTTACAAATCTAATGGAGAATATCTTACTAATGTTCTGGGTGACAATGCTATTGATTTTATTAATAGAAATAAAGAGGAGCCTTTCTTTCTTTCTTTTATGTTTAATGCCCCTCATTCACCACTTCAGGCTCCTAAGGAATTAATTAATATTTATACTGAAAAGGGGGTTGATCTTCTCACAGCAATAATTTACTCAATGATTCAGGTGATGGATCAACAAGTGGGAAGAATTTTAGAAACCTTAAGAAAATTAAATTTAGAAAATAACACTATTGTAATGTTCACAAGTGATAATGGTCCTGCATTCACTCATCGACAAGATCAAGTACCCCATGAATATAGAGAAATGCTTAAGTCCAATTTCATTAGTCCTGATGTAAATTCTCCTGGTTATTACACAGATGAAATGATTCACCAAAAAAGATTTAATTGTGGTTACAATGGAGCTAAAGGATCTATTTATGAAGGAGGAATAAAAGTTCCAATGATATTAAAGTGGCCTGATGGAATTCCTAATGTAGAAAACTCAGATCAATTAGTTCATTTTGTTGACTGGCTGCCTACATTATTAGCTGCAACAGGATCAGAAATAAAACCGAATTTACCTATTGATGGTAAAGATATTTTACCAATACTTAGAGGGGAAACAAAAAAAACAGATTATGCTCAATTCTGGCAGTTTAGCCAGTATCCTCCTAGAGTGGAAACAAATGCTGGAATGAGAAAGGGACCTTGGAAATTAGTTAGACCAAAAATAGATAAATTTATCGATCCCGTACACATAAAAAATAACAAAAAATATGTTCAAATGGACATAGATTATAAATATAAACCCAACACTGTTACTGAAATAATGGCTGAACCTTGGGCTGAAAGTGTCATAGATGGACCTATTCCAAAACCAGAGTTATATAATTTGGATATTGACCCAGGCGAACAAAATGATGTTGCAGAAGATAATCCTAAGATAGCAAAAAAAATGGAAAATGAATTGACTAAGTGGTTTCAAGAGGTGGAGTTAGAATATTTATCTGAAATTAAAAATTCTAGATAAGAAATTTTAATTTCAGATAAATCATTTGATTAAGATTTCTTAAGTAATATAATATTTATAAAATCACACAAGGAGTTTATTTTGGTACATGGTGGATTCTTCGGAAGTATTTCAAACACAATAAAATTAATGAAATCATGCGTTAGGGTTTTAAAAAAAGACAAAGAACTTATTTTATTCCCAATAATGGCAGCAATATTTGTCATTTCATTATTGGGTTTCATTCTTGGAACTGGTTCCATAGATTTGTCAGAAACCAACGATAATCAGCAATCTATTCTCCCTCTTGCTATTCTGATTTTTGGAGCTAATTTTATAATTGTTTTTTTTAACTCAGCATTAATTTCTGCGGCTCTAGAAAGATTAAGAGGAGGAGATCCAAATGTTTCTTCAGGCCTCAGCCACGCACTTAAACATATTCACCATATTTTCTTTTGGTCAATAATAGTAACAATAATGGGATTGATATTTGCTGCTCTTAAGGCTAACGGCAGAAATAGAGGTGGATTTGGTGGTATCATGACACAAATTTTTGCTAGTTTCTTAGAAGCAGGTTGGGCAATGATGACTTTTTTTGTTATACCTATTATTGTTTCTGAAAACATAAGTCCTTTATCTGCTATAAAGAGATCCTCTAGTTTATTTAAGCAAACATGGGGAAATCAAGTAGCTGCAAATTTTGGTTTTAGAATATTTCAAATTTTAGCAATTGTAATAAGTATGGGTATAGGATGGTTCTTTGGACTTATAAATGGAACATTTGGAATAGCGATCGGTCTCTTGTCTGCCACGACTTTAGTGTCTATAATTTATACGCTCGAAGGAATATACAAAGCAGCTCTTTACGAACATGCTTTAGGTGAAAAGCCGCTAGAATTTGAAGAGCAAGACTTAAGGACAGCATATAGAGCAAAAACTGCTATGGCCTAAATTTAAATATTTATGGATATTATCAAGTATGTTCTTCTTGAAATTTCTAAACTTAAATCAATTTAGTCTGTTACATTCTTTCTAGAATATTTTATCCAAACTTTGTGTAAAACATAAAACCATAAACCATTTATAAGTGGTTCAACCAGTGCTACGGCTCCTGAACCCCACCAGCTTGCTCCGGTTATTATTCTAACTACAACAATAGCAACGATAATATGACCTAATGTATAAATAAATGTTAGAGTTAAGCTTCCTTTATTTAGTATGCGTTGAATAATATTTAAAAATTCACTTGAGAGTTTTTTCATTTTTTAATCCTTTAATATGTTAAATACGTTTCCTGTAGTCCATGCAGATGCAGCGAGTAATTGAAAATAATCACCTGAAGTAAATAATCCATAAACAAAAACGGAAATTATCCAAGATGTACTAGCAATGGATTGGCAAAGCCAATTTATACTAAAATTTTTTTTTATTAGTTTCAACATGGGCATTCATCTCCACAAGCTCCTAAGTCATCTTTATAGAGCCCTTCTTCCCGATAAGGTTCAAGCAGGGAAGTATCCATACCTAATCTGTCACCAATTGCTTTCGTAACAACACCAAATCTCTGTCTAAATTTATAGATAAAGCATAATATTAGGTCTTCATGACGTACCTGAGGGCCTACAAGGAATAGGCCAGGATTTTTTTTTGACTCATCATGTTCGTTTAGTATGGCATAATGCTTACTTTTTTCCCAATCGAATAAATTCTTAATCATAGATAAACTACTAATAAATCCTGTTGCTAAAATAGGACGCGCATGACATTGATATGGCGATGATTTTTTACCCTTAACATAAATATAGTATTTATTGTCTTTTATTTTGACATCTATAACTCTGGAATTGGGTACAAGTGTGATTCTTTCATTAGAAATTTCATCTTCTAACCTATCGATTGTGTAGGGAGTAAGAGTTTGACTAGGATCAGTAATTTTTGTATCTGGAGCTGATTTATCACCTAAAACAGTGACTTTTTTACCAATTTTACTTAAATTAATTGCAGCATCTATTCCGCTTTCATTACCACCAATAACATAAAATTCATCACCATGAATTTCTTTCCAACTTTTTATATGACTGTTATGAATGCATAATTCAGATCCTGAAAATGAATCTAAGTCTGGGTATTGATATTCTCCAGCTGCCCAAATTACAAAACGAGAGCTAATGGTTTTTCCATTTTTAATAGAAATGGTAAACTGATCTTTAGTTTTGGTCACCTTTTCCACGTTGGTATTTTCCTTAATAGGTAATTCAAAATGTTCTGAAATTTTTCTTAGGTAATTCGCATATTCTTTACCTGTTGGATGCTCTGTTTCTAAAGTAAATGCAGGAGATGTACCGTAAGCAACTGAATTAAGATCCATATGTCCCCAAAAATTTGTTGTAAATGAAGGGGTTATAAATCTCATTTCTTTTGGCCATTTATCAAAAGTATCTCCTACTTTACCCTTATCGAGTACAATTATTTTTTCAATTCCAAAATTTTTAAGCATAGAAGAAATTCCTATACCTGCTGGACCAGCTCCAACAATTACGACATCATAATTTTTCAATCTGTCTCCAGTATTTTTTTTACAACATAAAAATGAGACTCAGTCTCAATTTATATTCTATCAGATAAATTAATAATAAAACTAGATTATTCACAGATTTCTAATAGACGAATGGCTGGGAATGTTTACAATA
>PBVQ01000012.1 GCA_002728715.1 Dehalococcoidia bacterium | reverse complement strand
GCTTCTTCTGCTTTAGGAGCTTCTTCTGCTTTAGGAGCTTCTTCTGCTTTAGGAGATTCTTCTGCTTTAGGAGCTTCTTCTACTTTAGGAGCTTCTTCTGCTTTAGGAGTTTCTTCTGCTTTAGGAGCTTCTTCTACTTTAGGAGCTTCTTCATGTTCATAGTAAGCAACTATTGATCTAGTCTTACCATTAGAATTTTTTTCAACTCTTATTAGTGTATTTTCTGAACCAGGGACGGGACCACTAACAAATATAATATTATTTTCTTCATCCTTAGCTAAAATATTAATCCCCCTTATAGTGAAACGTTCCCCACCATACCTTCCTGACATTCGAGTCCCAGGCCATACACGACCAGGCGATGAACCTGCGCCAATTGAACCGGGTGATCTATGCCTATCAGATTGACCATGAGTCTTAGGACCTCCTCTGAAATTATACCTCCTCACAACACCAGAAAATCCTCTACCTTTTGAGTCACCAATAACTTTGACAGGCTCGCCAACTTCAAATATACCTAAATCTATTTTTTGACCCACCTCGAATTCATCCAGATTATCTACAGAAAATTCTTGCAAAAATCTAAATTTACCACCAGATCTAGATTGATGCCCTAATTTAGGCTTATTTAGATTTTTGGATTCTTCAAAACCAATCTGAACAGCATCATAACCATCTCTTTTTAAAGTTTTCACCTGAGTAACGGTACATGGACCTAGCTCTATAGCGGTAACAGCTTCTGACTTACCATCTTTATGAAAAAAGGTAGTCATCCCGATTTTTTTACCTATAAGTCCATTTATAATCATAATAAAACAATATCCCTCTTATAACTTTATAGCTATATCTACACCCGCAGGCATGTTTAATCGTGTAAGTGAATCCATCGTTTTTGAGCTTGGAGCAAGAATTTCAATTAATCTTTTATGAATTCTTAACTCAAAATACTCTCTACCGTCCTTGTGAACGTGAGGGCCCTTAATGACAGTAAATTTCTTGTTAGTTGTAGGCATAGGTATAGGACCTGCAGTACGCGCTCCAGTTCTTTCTGCTGTCTCCATTATCTGTTGAGCAGATAGGTCAAGAACTCTGTGATCGAATGCCTTTAAAACAATTCTTATCTTTTGATCTGCCATTCTATCCTCCGGCTCCTGAAATTTTTTCTGTAACACTCTTAGGTACTGCGGCATAGTGATCTAATTGCATTGAAAAACTTGCCCTTCCAGTTGTCAAGGACCTGACATGCGTAGCATATTGAAATGTTTCGGCAAGGGGTATAAACGCATTTACAACTTGAACATCACCTCTTGCGTCCATATTTTGAACTTGAGAACGCCTAGAATTAAGATCTCCGAGAACATCACCTAAAAATTCTGAAGGAGTCACTACTTCTATTTTCATTATAGGTTCAAGCAAAGAAGGTTTACCTTTTTGCATTGCTGCTTTGAATGCCATTGATGCAGCAACTTGAAAAGCCATTTCTGAAGAGTCAACATCATGATGCGAACCATCAATCAGAACTGCTTTAATATCAACTGATGGATATCCAGCTATAACTCCAGATTTTGCAGCCTCCATAAATCCTTGTTCAATAGGCTTGAAATATTCTCTTGGCAAAGTAGAACCCGTGATTTCTGATTCAAATTGCAATCCATCTCCTGCTTCAAGCGGCTCTAGCCTGAGAGTACAGTCACCATATTGCCCTCTTCCACCAGATTGCCTTACAAGTTTACCTTGAGCCGTAGCTTCTTTTGTTATGGTTTCCCTATAGGCAACTCTTGGAGCACCAACAGTCGCATCAACATTAAATTCACGTCGCATCCTCTCTACTATAACGTCAAGATGAAGTTCTCCCATTCCTGCTAGGATAACCTGACCACTTTCCTCATCACTCCTTACTTCTAGTGTAGGATCTTCATCTGCTAATCTTACTAAGGCATTGGACATTTTTTCTTGGTCTGATTTGGTTTTTGGTTCTACAGCAACTGATAAAACTGGATCTGGGAATGAAATTTGTTCAAGTGAGATTTGCTGATCTTGAGGACACAATGTTTGACCAGTGACTGTAGATTTTAGTCCAATAGCAGCGACAATTTCACCAGGACCTGCTGATTGTTTTTCTTCTCTAGAATCTGCATGCATAACCATCAATCTTCCAACTCTTTCCCTTGATCGAGTTGCAGAATTGTAAACGGTTGACCCCGATTCAATTTGTCCGGAGTAAACTCTTAAATACACTAAACGCCCCACATGCTGGTCGGTAACAACCTTAAAGGCTAGTGCGGTCATAGGGTCATCTATAGATGGTTTTCTCTGAAGGCTCTTTGTTTCATCTGAAGGATCAACCCCTTCAATTGCAGGAACATCAATAGGTGAAGGAAGGTATGAAACTATAGCATCGAGCAAGGGATGCACACCTCTATGTCTTAAGGCCGAACCAACACATACAGGAAAAATTTTCAAATCAATTGTTGCATTCCTCAAAGATTTTTTAATCTCCTCAATTGATATTTCTTCCTCTTCTAAAAATTTCATCATTAGATCATCATCGGTTTCAGCAATTTTTTCTATTAAGTTATTTCTTGCAGCCTCGACCGATTCTTTATATTCATCTGGAACTTGTACAATTTTATGCTCTATAGCCTCGGGAGACTCATAAACGTATGCTTTCTCTTCAATCAAATCAATCAAACCATTAAATTCAGACTCTGCTCCAATTGGTAATTGTATGGGAACAGCATTTGCTCCTAATCGATCATGAACAGTCTGAACAGCATAATCAAAGTTCGCACCTAGTCTATCCATTTTGTTTACAAAAATTAGTCTTGGCACTTTATAAGTATCAGCCTGCCTCCATACAGTTTCTGATTGGGGTTGAACTCCTGATACTGATTCAAGAACAACAACTCCACCGTCTAGAACTCTTAGACTTCTTTCCACTTCAGCAGTGAAGTCAACGTGACCAGGAGTATCGATGATATTTACAATATGCCCATCCCACTTTGCATTAGTTGCCGCAGAACCAATAGTAATACCTCGTTCTCGTTCAAGAGACATAAAATCCATTACAGTGGTACCTTCGTCTATGTTACCGATTTTATAAGTCTCTCCAGTAAAAAAAAGTACTCTTTCCGTTACGGTAGTTTTACCAGCGTCAATATGAGCTATAAAACCTATATTCCTTACCTTATTTAAATCAACTTTTTCAGACATGTGTTTTATTACCACCTATAGTGTACAAATGCCCGATTAGCCTCGGCCATTCTGTGTAAATCTTCTCTTTTTCTAACAGCAGAACCAGAATTATTATAAGCTTCTAATAATTCATCATACAATCGGTCTGATATAGTAGAACCTGATCTTGCCCTAGCCGCAGAAATAATCCACCTTTGAGCAAGTGCATTTCGCCTGTCAGGTCTTACCTCAACTGGCACTTGATATGTTGCACCACCAACTCTTCGCGGCTTTACCTCTAGGGCTGGCATTGCATTTTTTATGGCTTGATCAAAGATTTCAATTGCAGGCTTTCCAAGTTGCTTTTCAAGTCGAAATAATGAGTCGTACATTGCCTTCTGGGCAATGGATTTTTTACCACCTATCATCAACCTATTGATGAATCTTGATAGACTAATACTTCCATAAAGTGAGTCTGGAAGTATTTCTCTTTTTTTTGCTTGCCTTCTTCTAGCCATTAATTCGCTTATCCTAAAAAATATTTTTGTATGATTCAATCATAATTATCATAATTATTAACTCTTAGACTTACTGGTACCGTATTTACTTCTACCACGTTTTCTGTCCTCAACCCCAGAAGTATCCAATGCTCCTCGTACAACATGATATCTGACACCAGGCAAATCAGGTACTTTCCCACCTCTAATTAAAACCACTGAGTGCTCCTGCAAGTTATGACCTTCTCCTGGAATGTATGCAGTAACTTCCATACCATTACTTAGCCTAACCCTTGCGACTTTTCTTAAAGCTGAGTTAGGTTTTTTTGGAGTAACGGTCCTTACCTGCAAACAAACCCCTCTTTTTTGAGGACTTCCTTTTTTATTTTCTATTTGTTTACTCAAAAAGGAATTAAACACATATCGCATAGCAGGAGTTTTGGGTTTTCTCCTTTTTTGCTTTCTAGATTTTCTTACCAATTGATTTACAGTAGGCAAAGTTATACTCCAAGTAAATTAAATTTAGGGCGGACATTGATGTTATAAATCAAGTCACAAAGAATAAGTATACGAATTGATAGGGTAGTAAGTCAACGATATTTGGTGTTTTTTTTACCCAAAAAAATAATATTGCATAATTTCAAATTTGTATATAATAAGGATTGTGTGTAATTACAAACATCGTTCGCAAAACAAATTATAAATAAAATATGAAAACTGAGATTGGTATTTTGGGATTCAATGACTCTGAGTCACAGAGGTTAGCATCTGAAATAATTAAAGATTTCCAAAATTACAACATAAATAATATAGAAAAGATTGATTTTAATAATATTAATAAGGATATTGATATTGTTATGATTTGGAATCCTGGTATTGAGGTTGGACATACTGGTGAACTAATAGAACAATTATCCAAAAATGACATACCTACCCTTATAATTTTTTCTTCAACAATGGTTGATGATGTAAACCTAAAAATTCCTAACCTTGAAATATGCTTCATTCCATTTACTAAAGAGGAGATATATATTCGATTAGAAAAAATAATCCCTAAAATAGAAGATTCAGATGAAAATAAAGAGGAAGGTTTGATTGATTATAAAATAATGACCATAAACTCACAAAGATATGAAGTTTATCTTTTGGATAAAAAAATAGACCTCACCTATAAAGAATATGAGTTACTAAAATTTTTAGCATCAAATCCAAATAGAGTATATTCAAGGGACTCGCTTCTGAAAAGTGTATGGGATTATGACTATTTTGGTGGAACTCGAACTGTTGATGTGCATATAAGAAGATTAAGAAGTAAAATAGATAACCCAACTCATAATTTTATTGAAACACAATGGAACGTAGGGTATAAATTCGTACCTCCAGAAAATCAGATACAAAATTAGGAAAAAACATGAAAAATAATAACTTAGAAGCAATAAATTATGTATTAATGTCTGCAAGTGAAAATAATGTCAAATTTATAAGACTGTGGTTTTCCGATATTCTAGGCAATCTCAAGGGGTTTGCTATAACAATAGATGAATTAGAAGAAGTCATGAATAACGGAGCTAGTTTCGACGGAAGTTCTATTCAAGCTTCTGTAAGAGACACCGAAACTGATAAAGTAGCAATGCCAGACCCAACAACCTTCGAAATATTACCTTGGCGTACTAAAGCTACAGTTGCAAGAATATTCTGCAATATTTTAGATTCTAACGGTAACCCTTCTTACTCAGATGGAAGAAATATTTTAATTAAAAACATGTCAGAAGCGAAGAAATTAGGTTTTACATTCTACGTTTCACCTGAAATGGAATACTACTATGAAAGTGAAGATGACAACTACACCCAACCTAATGAACAATCAGAATATTTCGATCAAACATCTACGGATCTCTTAGAGTCTGATCTTAGGAGAGATACTGTTATTACTCTTGAGCAGATGGGCATACCAGTCAAGCACAGCCATCATGAGGTCAGTAAAGGTCAACATGAAATAGACCTGCGGCATACGGATGCACTAACAATGGCTGATTCTATTATGACATTCAAGGTTGTAGCCAAGGAACTTGCCACACTAAGTGGAATAAATGCAACCTTCATGCCAAGGCCTTACAACAATAGGCATGGATCTGGAATGCATACTCATATGTCATTATTTGAAGGGAACAAAAATCTTTTTTTTGATAATAAATTAGAATACAAACTTTCTAAACTTGGTAGACAATTTATAGCTGGCCTGATATCACATGCATCAGAGATATGCATAGTTACTAATCAATGGGTAAATTCTTATAAAAGATTAGTTCCTGGATTAGAAGCTCCAACATATTCATCATGGAGCACCAATAACTTTGGAGATTTGATTAGAGTCCCTAGTTTTAGAAATGGTAGGGAAGAAAGTTTAAGGGTTGAATACAGAGCACCTGACTCTTCAAGTAATCCTTACCTTCTTTTCTCTGTTTTATTAGCATCAGGTCTTGATGGAATAAAAAATAAAATGAAGATAGAAAACCCTATTGATCTAGATATAACAAAATCGTCAAACAAAGAACTAAAAAAATACGGCGTTATCAAATTACCTGAAACATTAAAAGACGCAATTGATATAGCTGAAAACAGCAAACTACTACAAAATACACTTGGTATGGATGCTTTTGAAACACTCTTAAGTAATAAGCGTCAAGAGTGGAAACATTTCTCTTCATTCGTAACTGACTATGAAATAAGCAAATATCAAAATCTTTAATTAGTTTTTTGTATTTGAAAATTTTTAATATGTATTAGAATTTAAATTATGTTAGATTATGAAACTTTAAAAAATAAAAATTTTGAAAAAAATAAAAAGTATGGACTTTACTCCGAAGATTTCGAGCATGATGCTTGTGGTGTAGGTATGGTAGCAAATATCAAATCTAATTCTTCCCATGAAATTGTTGAGCAATCACTAGAAGTACTTGAGCATTTGGGCCATCGAGGTGCTGCTGGATCTGATCCATTAACTGGAGATGGTGCTGGTATTACTGTTCAAATGCCACATGAATTCTTTCTACAAGAGTCAAAAAAAATTGGATTTAACTTACCTGATAAAGGTTCGTATGCGGTAGCAATGTGCTTTCTACCAAAAGATAAAAAACTCAATAATAATATAAAAAAAATCATCGAAGAAATTGTTAATAAAAATGAACTAAAAGTGATTATTTGGAGAGATGTTCCTATAAATCCAGACCAAATAGGAAGTTCTGCAAGATCACTAATGCCTAAGATTGAGCAACTAGTAGTTAAAACAACAAAAAAAATTGATGAAAATCAACTTGAAAGAAAACTTTACTTAACTAGAAAAACCTGTGAAAAAAAAATAGAATCATTAAAGTCATCTAAGGATTTAAGAACTACTATAAATCGAGAGTTTTACATCTGTTCTTGGTCATCAAGAACTTTGATTTATAAAGGTATGCTACTTGTTGATCAATTACGAAAATTTTATCCAGATCTCAGCAATAAAAATTTCACAAGTGCTTTTGGTTTAGTGCACTCAAGATTCTCAACAAATACATTAGGATCATGGAAATTAGCACACCCATACAGAATGCTAGCTCATAATGGGGAAATAAATACTGTTCGTGGGAATAGAAATTGGATGCAGTCTAGAGAAAAAACTCTAAAATCTAATTTTTTTGGCGAAGATATAAGTAATCTCATACCTGTTTGTGACAGTGATTCACCGTCTGATACGGCTTCCCTAGATAACGTTTTTGAATTGTTGAGAATGTCAGGTCGGTCAATTGAGCATACAGCTGCAATGATGATACCTACAGCATGGTTTGATAATAATTCAATAACGCAGGCAACTAGAGACTTTTATGAATATCACAGTAATCTTATGGAGCCATGGGATGGCCCCGCAATGGTAATTTTTACTGATGGAACAGCTGTAGGAGCGGTTTTAGATAGAAATGGACTAAGGCCTTTTAGATATTTCGTAACAAAAGATGATTTGCTAGTTATGGGATCTGAAACCGGAGTTCTTGATGTTAATGAGGAAGATATTATCTACAAATCTAGATTAGAGCCAGGAAAAATGTTTTTACTAGATTTTAAAGAAAAGAGAATAATTGAGCCAGAAGAATTGATGCATAATCTATCTTCTGCTAATCCCTATGGTGAATGGTTAGATTCAAATAGAGTTACGATTCCACAATTATCAGACGTTGGTGAAATAAATAACTTTGATCTAGAAACCCTGATTAACCGTCAGGTGGCTTTTGGTTATACAAAAGAGGATTTAGACCTGATAATAAAACCTATGTCTATAACTGCACATCAGCCACAAGGTTCTATGGGTAATGATGCACCATTAGCAGTACTGTCTGATAAACCACAAAATCTTTTTGCATACTTTAAACAAGCTTTTGCGCAAGTATCTAACCCTCCATTAGATGCGATTAGAGAAAAATTATTTACACAGAGGGCTGTTCCTGTTGGTAGGAGACCAAATATTTTTGAGACAACACCTGAACATTGTAAAACATTAAGAATTGATCATCCTGTTTTACTTAATAGAGAACTAAAAAAAATTCAAGAAAATACTAAGTATCCAGCAGTTAAAGCAAAAACAATTTCAACTTTGTTTAATATCAATGACAAGGATAGTTTAGAAAAAAGAATAGAACAAATATGCCAAGAAGCTGATAAAGCTATCTCTGAAGGATACACAATTCTTGTTCTATCTGACCGAGGAGTTGATAAAAATCATAGTTATATTCCTTCCTTACTAGCAGTTGGAGCTGTACACCATCACCTCATAAAAAAGAGAATAAGGTCTCAGGCTGATATTATTGTCGAATCAGGGGAACCAAGGGAGGTACACCATTTTGCGACACTGTTTGGGTATGGAGCCTCTGCAATAAATCCATATTTAGCATTCGAAAGTATCGAAGGATTACGATTAAATCCACTTACTGATGAAGACCTCCCAGAAAAAAACATCGCTGAGACCAACCTACGAGAAGCAGTTGAAGAAGGTGTAGTCAAAACAATGGCTAAAATGGGAATATCAACATTACAAGGGTACATGGGAGCTCAAATATTTGAAGCTTTAGGATTATCTCAGTCCTTTATAAATAAATACTTTACCTGGACAACATCTAGAATTGGTGGTATTGGACTAACTGAAATTAAACAAGACCTACTTGCAAATCATTTCAGAGCATACGCACCAGATAATATTCCTTCAAACCTAAAAATGGACCTTGGTGGGCTGTATCTATGGCGTTCTACTGGCGAAAGACACATGTGGAATCCGGATACCATCTCTTTGTTACAGGATGCGGTAAAAAGAAATGATATTAGCACCTTCAGGATGTTTGAGGAATCATCTGATAATGAAATGGAAGAACACATTACACTTAGAAATATGATAGAACCCATATATGGAGATGAAATATCTATTGATCAAGTTGAACCCGCTGAAAAAATAGTTGAAAGATTTGCAACAGGAGCAATATCTCTCGGCTCCATCAGTAAAGAAGCCCACGAAACTATGGCTATTGCAACAAATCGTATTAATGCAAGATCTAATACAGGTGAAGGTGGTGAAGACCCAAAAAGATTTGAACCTGATCCAAATGGCGACTCACGATCTAGCGCGGTAAAACAAGTAGCATCTGGAAGATTTGGTGTTACAACTAATTACTTAGTAAATGCAAAAGATCTTCAAATCAAAATGGCTCAGGGTGCTAAACCTGGTGAAGGTGGAGAGTTACCAGGGAAAAAGATTTCTGAATATATTGGTTATATTAGAAAAACGACCCCTGGTGTTGAATTGATTTCACCGCCTCCGCATCATGATATTTACTCTATTGAAGATTTAGCTCAATTAATACATGATCTCAAAAATGTTAACCCTGAATCTAGGGTTCACGTTAAACTTGTATCTGTAGCAGGAGTCGGAGTAATAGCTGCAGGTGTTGCAAAAGGTAAAGGGGACGTGGTTCTTATCTCAGGCGATTCGGGAGGAACAGGAGCTTCACCATTAAGTTCAATACGTCATGCTGGAGTTCCGTGGGAGCTGGGCTTAGCTGAAACTCAACAAGTATTAGTTGCAAATGGATTAAGGGATAGAATTGTAGTACAAACAGATGGACAAATGAAAACTTCAAAAGATGTTCTTATTGGAGCATTATTAGGTGCCGAAGAATGGGGGATAGCTACAGGAGCATTAATTTCTATGGGTTGTATAATGCTGAGAAAATGCCATCTTAATACATGCTCAGTAGGTGTTGCAACTCAAGATCCTGAATTAAGAAAAAAATTTACAGGCACACCTGATGCAGTGATTAACTATTTTATGTTTCTTGCTAAAGAATTAAGAGTTCACATGTCAAAAATGGGATTCAAAACTGTAAATGAAATGGTTGGGAGAGTAGATAAATTAAAAATCAAAGATGACATAACTCATTGGAAAGCAAAAAAGCTTGATCTTTCGCCAATACTCCACAAACCTGACGTACTCCCTAATGACCATGCATTTTGTTGTATAACACAAGATCACAGCCTTAATGAAGCTCTAGATAATCAATTAATTGAAATATGTTTGCCCGCAATCAAAGATAATTCAACTATAAACCACTCATTTCAGATAAGTAATCTGAATAGAACAGTAGGAGCTACATTGAGTGGCAAAATAACTGAATTACTAGGAGATAAAACATTAAGTGAAAATACCTTAAACATTAATTTTACTGGTTCAGCTGGTCAAAGTTTTGGATCATTCTTAGTTAAGGGTATAAACTTTAAGTTAGAAGGGGACGCAAATGATTATGTTGGTAAAGGTTTATCTGGTGGAAGAATAATCATTAGGCCAAATAAAAAATCCACTTTTTCATCTGATAAAAATATTATAATTGGGAATGTTGCTTTGTATGGCGCAACAGGAGGTGAATTATACATTTCTGGACTCGCTGGAGAAAGATTTGCGGTCAGAAATTCATCTGCTGTAGCAGTTGTAGAAGGAATAGGAGACCATGGATGTGAATATATGACTGGTGGATGCGTTGTAGTATTAGGTAAAACAGGAAGAAACTTCGGAGCAGGTATGAGCGGTGGAATAGCATATGTTCTAGATGAAGAAAATGTTTTCGAAGAAAACTTTGACACTACTTTTTCAGATGTTTTTAAAGTTCAAGGAAATGAAAAGGATGTTAAGGTTCTTAAGAAATTGATTACAAAACATAAAAATTACACAGAAAGTAAATTGTCTGAAAAAATATTAAATAATTGGAATACATATGAATCAAAATTCTTAAAAGTATTACCAAGAGAATTTGTAAAAATTATCAGTAGAGATAATCGAGAGGAATTTAGTTTAAGTGAGTAAAATACAAGGATTTATTAATCACAATAGACAAACTCCAAGCAGAAGAAATCCCGAAAAAAGAATTTCTGATTGGAAAGAAGTTTATACAGAATGGGACGAAAAAAAATATCAAACTCAGGCTAGTAGATGTATGGATTGTGGTGTCCCTTTTTGTAATAATGGTTGTCCTTTAGGCAACCTAATTCCAGAATTTAATAATCATGTATATAATCAAGATTGGGAAAGTGCTATTCATACACTACATGCCACCAATAACTTTCCTGAGTTTACGGGAAGAATATGTCCGGCACCATGTGAAGCTTCATGTACTTTATCCATAAATTCAGATCCTGTTACAATTGAAATGATTGAAAAAAATATTGCTGAGATGGCATGGGATTCTGGGTGGATAAAGCCAGTAATAAATAAAAATAAAACCAATAAAAAGATTGCAATTGTTGGTTCCGGGCCAGCCGGCTTAGCAGCAGCTCAACAACTTTGTAGAGCGGGACACTCAGTAACTGTTTTCGAAAGAAATGAATATATTGGTGGATTATTATCTATTGGGATACCTGAGTTTAAGCTTGAAAAACATATCGTGGACAGAAGAATAACTCAAATGAAACAAGAAGGTGTTGAATTTAAAGTTAATACAAATGTAGGTACTGATATTACTTCAGATGAACTAATTAAAAACTTTGATGCTATTTGCCTTTCTGGAGGATCAACGATTCCACGTGACCTACCCATAGAAGGTAGAAATTTGAATGGTATACATTTTGCTATGGATTTTCTATCTCAGCAAAATAAAAAATTAAAAGGCGAAACCTATATTGGCTCAGAAAATATTGATGTAAAAGACAAAAATGTTGTTATTATAGGCGGTGGTGATACTGGTGCTGATTGCTTAGGCACTTCTCACCGACAGGGTGCTAAAAACATCATACAGATGGAAATTATGCCTAGGCCACCATTAGAAAGAAACGAAAATAATCCATGGCCAAATTGGCCAACGATATTTAGAACATCAAGTGCACACGAAGAAGGTGGAGAGCGAGATTACAATGTTTTGACAAAAAAATTCATAGGTGATGAAAATAACAATCTTATATCTATAGAATGCATTCGTGTCGAATGGAAAAGAAACAAAGACTCAGGTCAAATGTCAATGCATGAAGTACCTAATACAAACTTTAATATAAAAGCTGAGAGAGTATTTTTAGCTATGGGATTTTTGCATCCTCAGCATGAAGGTTTATTAGATTCATTAAATATTGATTATGACTCAAGAGGAAACGTTTCAACTAACAGTAAAATGATGACAAGTAAAAACAAAATATTTTCATGCGGAGATATGCAGAGAGGTCAATCATTGGTTGTTCATGCAATTGCTAGCGGTAGAAGATGCGCTAGAAGCATAGATTTATTTCTTATGGGAAAATCAGAATTGCCATCTGTTGGCAAGTACGTGCGACCTTCTGTTAGTTATTCATAATTTTATGTCAAAAATAACCTTAGCATCCGCACAAATTAATACTACTGTAGGTGATATCGATTCCAACACAAAAAAAATTATAAATTTTATAAAAAAAGCTGAGGAAAAAAAAGTTGACATATTAGCTTTTCCAGAATTAACAATTACTGGATATCCGCCTGAGGATTTAGTTCATTATGACCATTTTGTTAATTCAAATATTAAAAAACTAAAAGAAATATCAAAATCAGTAAAAAACACCACTGTTGTTATTGGTTTTGTGAACAAAATAAAAAACAGACTTTATAATTCAGCTGCCATTATAGAAAATAAAAAAATCAAGTATATTTATAACAAAATTCATTTACCAAATTACGGAGTTTTTGATGAAAAAAGATATTTTTATCCAGGAGAAGAAATACCCATACTAGAAATAAATAATACAAAAATTGGTATAAGTATTTGTGAAGATATTTGGGAAAAAGAAAGCCCCGTATCAATTCAAGCGAGACAAGGTGCTCAAATAATAATAAATATTAATTCATCTCCTTTTGAGTATGATAAGTACAGAAAAAGAGTAAACTTAATCAAAAAAATTTCTAAAGAAAATAATGTCTATGTCTTATATACCAATCAGGTAGGTGGTCAAGATGAGTTAGTATTTGATGGTGGTAGTTTATTAACTAATAATATGGGTGAGATTATCTCATCTAGTAAAAGATTTGATGAGAATCTAATGATCGTAACTTTTGATACCAAAAATGAATCAAATAAACAAAAAAAAGAAAAAGAAAATTTACCAATAAAAAAGATAAAACTAAATAATCATATAAACCACAATCAACCTACCCTCACTATTGCGCCTAATTATTCCCAAATAGATAGTATATATAGAGCTTTGGTTCTTGGGACAAAAGACTACATCAAAAAAAATAATTTTTCTCGGGTTTTAGTTGCAGTATCTGGAGGAATTGATTCAGCCTTAGTTACAGCTATTGCAGTTAATGCCATAGGTCCAAAAAATGTAATGGGTGTTTCTCTCCCTTCAAAATACTCATCAGATAACAGTTACAATGATGCAAAAATTTTATGTGAAAATTTAGGAATGGAACTAATCAAGATTCCAATTAATAATATTCATAGTTCTTTTGAAGCATCTCTTGAAAAATTATTTAATAAATCAGAACCTGGTTTGGCAGAAGAAAATATACAATCTAGAATCAGGGGCAATATAATGATGGCCATTGCAAATAAATTTAACTTTTTACTACTTTCAACCGGAAATAAATCTGAGATGGCTACTGGATACGGAACATTATATGGAGATATGGCCGGAGCTTTTAGTTGTATTAAGGATGTTTCTAAAACTATGGTATATGAAATATGTGAATACATTAATAGGACTAATTTATCAGAGATAATACCCAAGAATATAATAATTAAACCACCTACTGCTGAACTTAGGCCCAATCAGTTAGACTCCGATAGTTTACCTCCTTACGATCAACTTGATCTAATAATTAAACTTTATGTAGAAAAAAAATTTTCTCCAGATAAAATTGCTAAAGAATTTAAGAAAAAATTTGGTTTTCAAAATAAAAAATTAATTATGGAAAATATAAACTTAATTGACAGAAATGAATATAAAAGACGACAAAGCCCGCCGGGAGTTAAAATCTCAAATTTAGCTCTAGGCAAAGATAGGCGTTTACCAATCTCGTCCGGTTGGAAAAATTTATAAATTTCTTAACATTTTAACTCATATTTTATTTTATAATTAAAATATGAGAAATAATAAATATTCAATATTAATTGCATTGTTGCTAGGAAGTTTAGTTCTATTAGCATCCTGCTCATCTGATGAAAAAGACCTAGAATCAAAAGAAACTATACAAGAAGAAGTTTTATCAATTCCTCAGGATAAATTTACCCCCGTTTATCCTGATGATGATGATTATGGAGTATCGAGTGAAAGTTATTCGGGAGTTTTTCAAGATACAATTGACTCTGTTGTATACATAAAAACAGATAGCCAAATGAGAACTGGGAGTGGATCAGGATTTGTTTGGGATGATTCAGGCCTAATCATCACAAATTTTCATGTTATAAATAATGCGGAAAAAATCATTATAAAATTTTTTAACGGAATGGAGTATGAAGCAACTATACTAGGTTCAGACCCTCCCTCTGACATAGCTGTATTAAAAATTGAGGACCTAGAACACACAATAGAACCTCTAAATTTTGGTAAATCTTATCTAGTAACACCCGGTGAAGCTGCAATAGCATTAGGAAGTCCATTTGGTGAACAATTTACAATCACCAAAGGAATAATAAGTGGAGTCGGCAGAACGAAATTAAGTGGATTTTCATCATATAGTATTCCAGCTGTATTACAAACAGACGCAGCAATTAACCCTGGAAATTCAGGCGGACCATTATTAAATAGTTCTGGTGAAGTAATTGGAATGAACACACAAATAATCAGTGAATCAGGTTCTTTTTCAGGTGTCGGGTTTGCAGTACCAAGTGATTTGATCGAAAAAGTTGTAGTAGCAATTGTAAATAACGGAAAGCATGAGTATCCATTGCTAGGAATTTCTGGAACAGACCTAGATATGGATATTAGACAAGGAACAGGAGTAGATCGAGCTGTTACTGGGGCATACGTTACAGATGTAGCTGTTGGCGGACCTAGCGATGAAGCAGGATTACTATATGACACAGGTAATTATAACAATGAAAGCTGGGACGGGGATATTATAACATCGGTAAATGGAGAAAAAATCAAATCTATGGATGATTTAGTTGGATACTTAGCTTTATACACTTATCCAGAAGAAAAAATAAAACTTGGGATCATAAGAGATTCAAAAAATATTACATTAGACGTGGTATTGGGAACAAGATAAAAATAAATTGATATAAACCTATTTGACATATAAATTTTGTAATATTAGAACAAATGTGCTAATATATAAAAATAAGAATTTTATTTACAAAAGGAAGTCAAATGGCCACAAAAAAAATAGATATTATAAAACCAATGAACGAAAAAGAAAAAGATAACACATTAGAAATAGCGCTTGCTCAAATCGAAAAATCATTCGGAAAAGGTGCTGTAATGCGTTTAGGTGATCAAGGTAATTCTGAGCAAATACAATCAATACCTACTGGGTCACTGACTCTAGATACTGCATTAGGCATAGGAGGACTGCCAAGAGGAAGAATAATAGAAATATTCGGTGCAGAATCTGCCGGCAAGTCAACGTTAGCCATGTCGGTTGTAGCAGAAGCACAGCGAATGGGAGGACAAGCAGCGTTTATAGATATAGAACATGCAATGGATCCTAATTACGCAAAAAAAATTGGAGTAGATACTGATAAATTACTGATATCACAGCCAGACTCCGCAGAACAAGCTTTAGAAATAACAGAATATCTTATTAGGAGTGGCGCTCTCGATATTATCGTTGTAGATAGTGTAGCAGCTCTTGTACCAACAGCTGAAATTGAAGGAAATATGTCAGATATGCAAGTTGGATTACAAGCTAGATTAATGTCAAAAGCACTGAGAAAATTAACCTCAATAATACATAAAACTGATACTGTATGTATATTTATTAATCAGCTCAGAGAAAAAGTAGGAGTAATCTTTGGAAATCCTGAAACAACACCTAGTGGTAGAGCATTAAAATTTTATAGTTCTGTAAGGATTGATCTAAGAAAAACTGAAGCCATAAAAGTAGGTACTGAAATAATCGGTAACAGAGTGCGAGCAAGAGTAGTAAAAAATAAAGTTGCAGCACCATTTAAAAAAGCAGAAATGGAAATTCTTTACGATTCAGGAATAAGTAAGGAGGGGAGTATCATAGATATAGGAACAGAAAAAGATATTATAAGGAAAAGTGGTGCTTTTTACTCGTATAAAGATACAAGGTTAGGGCAAGGGAGAGAATCAGCCAGAATTTTTCTTAGAGATAATATGAAAATCCGAAATGAAATTGAAGATGCAATTCGAAATTCTGAGGAAGTTGAAAAAATATAGATAAAGTAATGAAATTAATTGTAGAATAAAATAATCATAATTTATGTAATATTAATTCTTGGTGAATAATTGACCATATCAATAATAATTATTTTGACTGGGCTTATCGGTAGCGCTTTTATAAGTGCTACCGAAGCAGCAATTTTAGACTCAAATAGATATAAAATAGAAAATCTTCTTGAAGAAGGGGACTCTAGAGCTAAATCTGTAATAAAAATTCTAAATAACTATGAGCAGTTTTTTGGGACAATTTTATTACTTGGAAATATGTTTAACGTGGTAGTAGCATCTGTTGGCACAACTCTTGCAATATCAACAATTGGTGGAGGAAATCCGTCTGTAACCTCGACTATAGTAGCAACTGTTATAAGCACGATTCTTATCGTTATAGTAGGAGAGTTAACACCTAAAACATTAGCAGTATTATCATCTGAATCAATAGCACTTAGAAATGCTAGGATTGTAAATATACTAATAAAATTGACATGGCCTTTAGTTTTTATATTTACTCTTTTTCCAAAAATTATAATTATTCTACTTGGTGGTAAAGATACTCTGACAAAACCCATAGTCACCGAATCTGAACTTAGAACTCTGATTGACCTAGGAGAGGCAGAGGGTACAGTTGAAGAATCTAAAGGTGAAATGCTAGACAATATATTCAAGTTTAGTGAAATGGAAGTAAGGGATTTAATGACACCTAGAACAGAAATAATATGGATAAAAACAAATACAAATTTTAGGGAATTTATGAAAATTTACAACAGTAACCCTCATACAAGATTTCCAGTGTTTGAAGATGATCAAGATAACGTTGTAGGAATATTATCCGTTAAAGATATCATAGGGAAAATGCCCAGCACTTCTTCTCCAGCTGAACAAATTGTAACAAAATTAATGAGAAAACCTTTTTTTATACCTGAAACTAAACAGTTAGATAATCTATTCGAAGAGATGCAAAAGTTTGGTCATAAAATAGCATTAGTTGTAGATGAATTTGGTGGTATTTCTGGTTTAATTACCCAAAGTAGATTAGTAGAAAAAATTGTTGGAAAATCTAGCGAAGAAGGTGAAAAAATAGAAAAAGATTATATCTCAATAAACGAAAATACATTTGTTGTTGATGGAAGCATAAATATAGATGATATTAATGATGATTTAGATACAGAAATACCTGAAGGTGACTATGAAACATTAGCTGGATTTTTTCTTGAAAATGCTCAAATAATCCCAAAAATTGGTGCAAAAATCAATTTTAATAACCTAAGAATGGAAATCAATGAAATGGATGACTCAAAAATTACTAGCATTAGAATTACCAAGATTTCAGAAGCAACTATTAACTCCCCAAAAATCAACTAAATATGAATGCTAATTCAAATTTTTTAAATATATTTTCAAAAAATCTTGAAAAATATATTTATGAGATTGATAGAAATGTTTTAGTAGGTTTTTCTGGGGGGCCAGACTCAACTGCATTACTACTGGGGTTGAAATTTTTTCTTAAAAATAAATCTAAAAAAATAATTGCTTTACACCTTAATCATTTAATTGAAAAAAATTCTGATTTTTACGAACAAGAATCTAGAAAAATATGCGAAAATCTTTCTGTGGATTTTTTCTCTCGTAAAATTGATATTCCAAAATTAGCAAAGAAAGAAAAAATTTCAATAGAATTAGCAGGAAGAAATGCTAGATATAATTTTTTTCAATCAATGGCAAAAAAATATCATACGGATATTGTATTTTTAGGACATACAATGGATGATCAAGCTGAAACAGTTATTCATAACTCTATACGAGGGTCAGGTTTAGCAGGAATATCAGGGATGAAAATTTTATCAAAAAATCGTTTCCTAAAAGTCTTAAGGCCTATGTTAGATATTAGAAAATATGAATGTATGAAATATTGTGAAATAAACAATGTAAAACCTATAATTGATCTTTCAAATCAGAAAAAAATATATACTCGTAATAAGATAAGGTTAGGGGTTATACCAGAACTAAATAAAATCTCAAAAAGAAGTATAGAAAACATTTCTAAGCTCTCAAAAAATTTAACTTCAGAAATCAAAATTTTAGACTGGATAATTGATAAATATTATAAAAAAATTATCACTGATAAAAAAAATACTTACAGGAGAGATATTCTTAATAAATTACCTATAGAACTTACTGCAAAAGTTATGATGAAAATTTGGGCAATAAACTATAGTCACAAGGGAAGTTTAGACAAAAAACATATTTTAAAAATTTCGAGCCTAGTATACGAAAACAGCGGAAAAAAAGTATACCTACCAGGAAAAATTATTCTATATTTTGACAAGGATACATTCGTATTTTCAGGAAATGGAAATAACTCAAAAATAAAAAAAATAATTACAAAAAAATATACAAAACTTAATTATCCTAAATTAGAAGAAACTAATTCCATTAGTTTACCCAACACACAATATTCTTTAAGCGCTAAATTAGAAAAATGTCCTAGTATTTTCCCCCCTAGCAATAAACTAGTAGTATATGTTTCTACAAATATATCCTTAGATTCAATTAAACTAAGAACTATCACAAGAAAAGATGTATTTAAACCTTTGGGAATGAAAGAAGAAATCAACGCATATAATTTCCTCAAAGGACAAAACATGCCTAATAGACATAGAGAGCAAACTATGGTGCTAGAAAATGAAAAAGGGATAATATGGGTAATAGGATTGAGAGTTGCAGAATGGGCAAAAGTAAAAAATATTGATTCTCATGCAATAAAATTAAATTTAACTAATTTAAAAGAGTCTAATTAGTTTATTATTTTCTGTTATCCCAGGCAATCTACCTCGTTTTGAAATAGGTATAAAACTTTCCATTACCTGGTCTATATCATCAATATTACTATTATCGAATTTTACTTTATCTGATTGAATAGCTTTTATATCTGCAGTAAAAGACAATGGGCTAGCTGCAGAAATATAATTACCAACGCCAAAGCCAATAACAGGAGCCCCACTATCAACAAACTCCTTTATTCTTTCAGGATTTAATCCCCCGCTGACATATATATCAACATTATCAAATCCTTCATTTCTTAATCTTGACTGAATTTCAAAAACCATACTTGGAGTTACACCACCTCTCTCTTTAGGAGTATCAAGCCTAATTCCTCTTAATTTTCTCTTTAGTGATCTAGCTATTTCAACTGATTCTTGACCCTCATCTCTGAATGTATCAACAAGTGCAACTCTAGGAACATCTGCAGCCATATGCTTATCAAAAGCTAATACTGCTCTCAAGGTATCACCGAATAACAGTATCATTGAATGAGGCATAGTTCCAGATGGTGTACCACCGTGTAAATCTGACCCAACAGCAGTAGAGGTTGCAGCACACCCACCTATCCTTGCTGAATAATCCATTACTCCAACAACTTGGGGGTGTACATTTCTAGCCCCCATACAAACAATAGGAATATCATTTGCAGCCTTTACACATTCTTTTGCTGCTGAAGCCCAACCAGAAGATGATGACAAAGAACCTAATATTGCAGTCTCATATAAGCCAAAAGATGCATATGGTCCAACGATTCTTACTACAACTTCTCCTTTGTAAATATCACTACCTTCTTGAACTGACCAAAGGCCTCTAGAATTTTTCGGTAAGGAGAATAACCAGTCTCTTAGCCACGTATGAATCTCCGTAACTCCACACAAAACTCCATCCGATTCAGATGTAATTTCCATAACAACTAGAGGATTTATTCCTTCGTTTCTCAATATTGTCATTGATCTAGTTAATTCATTATCTGCTGTTGCACCCGTAACAACTGAATTATATGTTACAAAAGGAGATTGAAATTTATCTTGCTGATTTAATGATGTCATAATTATATTTTAAGTTATAAAACGTTACCTATGATTTATCTAAAAGTTAAGTCTCACTCTTAGAAGGCCTTTAATATCTTTTATGGCAGTAGATATTACTTTGACCCTAGTATCCGGATCATCTTTCCAAATCACAGGTATTTCTGAAATTCTATACCCATATTTTTTTGATAACAATAATAATTCTGTATCAAAAAACCATTCATTATCTTTTATTTTATGTAATAGATTCTTTCTTATATTCTTAGAAATAGCCTTGAATCCGCACTGAGCATCCTTAAAACCTGGAAAAGGAAAAATCACATGAATTAAGAGATTATAAGCTCTAGAGGTGAATTCTCTCATTAAAGTTCTATCGTATACTTTTGATTTTCTATGCAATCTTGATCCTACTGCTATATCAGAATTATTTTTAGTTATCTCATCAATCAATAATTTAGTAAACTTCAAATCAGTAGATAAATCTACATCCATATACATACTAACATCCGAATTTGATGATAACCAAGCTTTTTTAAGAGCCCTGCCTCTTCCTCTTTTAGATAGTGTAATAAGAGAAATATTCTTATATTGTTCAACGTATGAACTAGCGACTAAGTTGGTAGAATCGGTTGAGCCATTATCAGCAATAACAATATACCAATTATACTGTTTATTTTTATTTATATATAATAATATTTTTTCTATACAAATTGGTAATGCCTTCTCTTCATTTAAGACAGGTATAACTATGTCAATACTTTTTTTTCTCATGTATAAAATTAATGTAGAAAGTGTCTTCTATTTGTAAACATCATAATTATTCCAAGGTTATCAGCACATTCTATAACTTTTTTATCATTAATAGAGCCCCCAGGCTGAATAATTATGGATGCACCATATTTGTGAGCTAATTCTATGCCATCCGGAAAAGGGAAAAAGGCATCACTAGCCATAACAAAATTTTTGTTTGCTGTGTGGATCAAATTTTTTCCTGCAAGATAAACACTAATGGCTCTATTTGGTTGTCCTGCTCCCATTCCTTTGATCATTTGATCCTTAGCAAAGACAATTGCATTTGAATGAATATATTTACAAGCTTTCCAAGCAAACTCCATATCAAGGATTTCTTTTTTAGAAGGCTTTTCTTTTGTCACACATTGCCATTTATCATAACTATCAAACTTATTGTCTTTTTCTTGAATAATAACACCTCCTGATATATTCCTTATTTGTAAAGTATTATTTAATGTTTTGGAAACTTGCAAAATTCTTGTGCGTTTTCTTTGCCTTAATAATTCCAGAGCAGGTTTTTCGTAATCAGGAGCTACAATTACATCATATAATATACCCTTCATTTCCAGAGCAGTTTCATACGTAACTTTTGAATTAAATCCTACGATTCCACCAAAAGCTGATATTGTGTCGCCAGAAAAAGCGTTTTTATAAGCTTTGGTTTGGTTTTTATTAGTTGATAAACCACATGGGTTTGCGTGTTTTATTATGGCAACACAATGTTCAGAGAATTGATTCACAATATCCCATGCAGCGTCTGCATCAAAATAATTTAGATAGGACATATCCAGTCCATGAATAAGTTTTGAATTAACTATTCCATGTACCTCATTTATATTTGAGTAGACTGCTGATTTTTGATGAGGATTTTCACCGTATCTCGTTTCTGATATTTTTTTCCATGTCATAGATAATTCGTTTGGATAAATTAATTTTTCATCTGAAAGAAAACTTGCAATATTTGCGTCATAAGCTGCTGTATGTTGAAAAGCTTTTGATGCAAGATATTTTCTATAATCTAAATTAATATTCTCTTGTTTTATTTGCTCAATAAAATTTTTATAATCTTTTGGATCGACTACAATAAGAACATCTTCAAAATTTTTTGCAGCAGCCCTTGTCATGGCAGGCCCGCCAATATCTATATTTTCTAAGGCTTCATTAATACTTACATTTTGTTTTGAAATTGTTTTATTAAATGGATATAAATTATTTATTACAATATCAATTTTTTTTATAGAATATTCCTCAATTTGATTAATATGATTTGGATCTGATTTTTTAGCTAAAAGTCCTCCATGTATAAAAGGATTTAATGTCTTAACTCTTCCGTCTAATATTTCAGGAAAACCTGTAACTGTACTTACATCAACAACACTTACACCTAATTCTCTTAGATAATCTGCGGTACCACCAGTACTAATGATTTCGATATCTAGATCAATAAATTCTTTAGCCAAAAATTCAAGATTAGATTTATCAGAAACAGAAATTAAAGCTCTCATTCACTCTCCTTTTATAAGTCTATAAACCTATTAATTTTACGTTATTTTTTTCATTTAAATTTTCTACCAATTTACCGATTAAAATTGAATCTGGTAGTTGTTTTTTTATCTCGTTGTATTTATCTGGATCAATAATTACAGCCATACCTATTCCCATATTGAATACTCTATACATTTCTTCTAGGTCTACATTACCTTCTTTCCTTATAAATTCATAAATTTCCGGAGTTCTCCAGCTATTGAGTTGAATTTCTGCTGATAGATTTTTATCTATTGATCTAGGAATATTTTTGTAAAAACCACCTCCTGTTATATGAGATAAACCATTGATCTTACTTAATATTGGGGATAATTCATCAAGATAACTCTTATGAGGCAAGAGTAATAATTCTCCCAGCTTTTTATTAGTTTTAGGAACTATCTCTTCTAATATGCTAGGGTTATTCTCCGTATCAAATATATTTCTTACTAATGAGTATCCATTAGTATGCAGTCCATTAGATGGCAAGCCTAAGATCAAGTCACCTATATTTGTTTTAGAAGGTGATAAATAATCTACTTTTTTTACTTTTCCCACTATAAATCCTACAAGATCATAATCTTCACCACTGTAGGTATCGGGCATTGATGCTGTCTCTCCCCCTAGTAGAACACAGTTGGATTGCTTACAAGCATATGAAATACCTTGAACTATCTCTGTAACTTTTTTGGTATCAAATCCATTTGCTCCTATATAATCTAAGAAAAATAAGGGTTTTGCTCCAGATGGTAAAATATCATTTATACAATGATTTACTATGCTCTCTCCAACTGTGAAATGATTGTTAAGTATATTAGCAATTCTTAATTTAGTTCCAACTCCATCTGTACTTGAAACCAAGTAGTCTTCACCTGAATCACTAATATTAAATACTCCTCCAAAGGCTCCTGGCCCTGAAATTACATTTTTATTAAAAGAAGATTCGGCAATATCTCTAATCGATTCCTTTAGAATTTTAGCTTTACTTAAATCTACACCGGATTCCAAATATGTTTTGGAATTTTTATTTTTCATATTTTCATTTCTTTTTCTAAAGTTAATTTATCCATTTCTAATTGCACTGGTATAGGATATTTGCCTGTAAAGCATCCCTTACAATATTCAGTTTTTTTAGATTTGGTAGCTTTTTCTAATCCTTCAACAGACAAATAAGCTAAACTATCCGCATTAATTAGGTCCCTGATCTCATCATTCGTTTTATTCGCCGCAATCAGTTGACTTAAGGTAGCCATATCAACTCCAAAGTGGCATGTAGATTTTATTGGAGGAGATGCAACTCTTACATGAATTTCTTTTGCCCCAGCTTTTCTTAGCATTGATATTACTTTTTTTATGGTTGTACTTCTAACTATTGAGTCATCAACAACAATCAACCGTTTACCACTTATAATTTCTTTCATGGGATTAAATTTATTAGCAACATTTGTATCTCTAGAGCTTTGATCAGGATTTATAAACGTTCTACCAACATACCTATTTCTAATAATTGCATCAGAATAAGGTATCTTAGATGCAGCGGCTAAACCTGCTGCATGAGGAGTCGAAGAATCTGGGATTCCCACAACAATATCTGCTTCTACTGGATGCTCCTTGAACAATTCAGATCCAAGCCTAAATCTGGTCTCATATGCTAATTCACCATTCAATATTGAATCCGGCCTAGCAAAATAAATATGCTCAAATATACACATTTTATGGTTTTTACTAGAACCATTCCAAATCTTAGATTTTACTCCTTCAGAATTTATTACTAAGGTTTCACCATTTTCTATTTCTCTTATGAAGTCAGCTCCCAGATTATCTAGAGCTGAACTCTCTGAAGCAACTACCCATCCATCATCAAGCTTTCCTAAGCATAATGGGCGGATACCGAGAGGGTCTCTAACTGCAATTAATTCATTATCATTCATAATTACCAGAGAATAAGCACCTTTTAGTCTTCTCATAACATACGAAGATATTTCAAACCAATTCTTACCAGGAGCATTTGCAAACATTTCTAGTATAACTTCAGTATCGGATGATCTTTCAAACTTTGAACCAAATTCTATAGATAATTCTTCTCTTAATTCAGAAGCATTAATAACATTACCATTATGCCCTATGGCAATTTCTCCTCTTATTCCAGAAGTAATCAATGGTTGTGCATTATTTTTTTTACTTCCACCCATAGTTGAATACCTAGTATGACCAATGCCAATACCTCCAGATAACCTAGATATATTTTCCTCATTAAATACTTGAGATACTAATCCCATATTTGCTTCTAATTTGATACCAAAGCCTGATGAAGTGGCTATTCCTGCACTCTCTTGACCTCTATGTTGCAAAGAAAACAACCCAAAAAACAAATCTTTTGCCACATTTTTTTTAGGGTTATATACTCCAACAATACCACATTCTTCATGAGGTTTATCTGGTCTATTAAAATAATTTAATTTAGTCAATTTGAATAATAATTAAAGAAAAAATTTTATGCACACTGTCACTCTAACTTTGAAATGAATTTTGGTCAAGAAAATATAATAAGAATTATGAAAATTATTACTAATATTTTTTTAGATAAATCAAAAATTCTGTATTAATATTAGTTTTATGATGATTATATTTTGAAATATTTAATATCCTAAGTTTATTTTTTACAGCCCAGTTTATAAATTTACCTATAACTGAAGAATAAACTGAAATATCCTCTATTATTCCTCCCTTTGGAACAAGTTTTTTATGAGTCTCAAATTGAGGTTTTAACAATACTAACAAACCGGCATTATTTTTTAATAAACTCAAATTTTTTTCAAGGACTATGCTTAGTGAAGTAAATGAAACATCTGCTACTAAAAATTCAATTACATCCGGTATGCTCAATCCAAAGGCTGCATTAGTTCTTTCCAAACTTATTACTTTTTTATTATTTCTTAATTCATTATGTAATTGTCCTCTACCGACATCAACAGAATATACTTTTTTAGCACCTTTTTTAATCAAACAATCTGTAAATCCACCTGTGGATGATCCGATATCTAAGCATGTAAAATTTTCAACATATATTCTAAATTTTTCCAAGGCAAATCTTAACTTATATCCCCCTTTAGATACAAATTCAGGTGAATCTAAAATTTTCACATGAATATTTTTGTCAACTAATAAACCAGGCGTAGGGTAGGTTTTACCATAATTTAATATTACCTTACCAGATAAAATTAAAGCCTCAGCATGCCTTAAGTCTTTTGCTATATTTCTCTCTTGTAAAAGAGTATTAAGTTTAATTTTTTCTTTTTTAAACATTGTAATTAGAAAGCATTTTATATCATAACCTGATTATATTATTGTAAACTTTATAAGTTATGAAAAAATTAAACCAAATAATAGTTACCTCTAGGCCACAACAAATAACAAAAAACTTTCTTGTTTTAATTCCTCTTTTCTTCACTATTAATATTTGGTTTAACCAACAAGATGTTTCAGGAGTAATTTCAATAATTTTAAAGTCATTACTAGCATTTGTGATAGCAGTATTAATATCTTCTGCTGCATACTATATAAATGATCTCCTAGATATCAATCAAGATAAAAATCACCCTACCAAGAAAAACAGACCAATTGCCCAAGGATATATTTCTGTTAAGCTAGCTATAACAATTATAATAATACTTGTTACATCTAGTCTTACTCTTTCTTTTATCATCTCTTACCAAATGTTCTTGGCAACATTTACCTATTTAATAATTAATGTATTTTATAGTCTATATCTAAAAAATATAGTAATTATAGATATTTTATGTATATCTGTAAGTTTTATTATAAGAGCAATTATGGGTTCAATTGCAATAGATTACTCTATAATAACTATAGATGAAAATCAGATTGAATTAGACCTTACTATTTCACCTTGGCTTTATGTCGTTACTGGACTTGGGTCATTAATGTTAGCGATAGGTAAACGTCGATCAGAAATAAAAAATTTGAATCGCTCAACTAATTTTGATCAAAGAATTGTACTTAGTAAATACTCTATACCATTTCTTGACAGTATTTTAAATATTGTCTCTTCAGCAACTCTTATATGCTATACACTTTATACTTTTAACTCTGAATCTAACTCTAATGTGCCAGAAAATAATTCTATGATGATAACAATACCTTTCGTCGCTTTTGGTATTATTCGTTATATATACTTACTTTATCATGATAATAAAGGAGAAACTCCAGAAAAAATTTTACTTTCTGATTTTCCAATAATAATCAATATAATTTTGTGGATAATTGCTGGTTCTACTATACTTATGGTTGGAAAAATTTAGTTAATGAATAATTTTATCAACCATTATTCCTTACTAATCTTTATACCTATTTTAGTAGTTATCTTATTATTTATAATTTTTAAAATAACAAAAAACAAATTTTTAATATTGTTTTTATTTTTGGTGAGTTTTTTTATAATTTTTGTCATAATCAATTCACTTACCCCAAAAGAATTAGATCAAAAAGTTAATTCATCTGAAGTACTAAATTACGATAAAATTAAATTTATTCAAATATACTCAAAAACTTGTATAGGTTGCATTATCAATGAACCATTTATCAGAGAGCTTGAACTTGAGTTAGTTAATAAATTTAGTATAGAAGTTATCTTCTTAAAATTAGATGTAAGTAATAAAAATAACTTTGAGATAATAAAAAATTTAAATGCTTTTACCACTCCAAGTTATCTGATATTATCTTATGAAAATAAAATACTGTGGAAACAGTCAGGTGGTCTAATTAATAAAAAAGAAGTAATTAATCAAATTGACAATTATATGGCATCAATCAACTGATGAATTTCTTTATCAACCAAACTAAATTCTAATCCTTTATACTTTATGGATATCGCTGAACATGCATTAGCAAATTGAGCTGATTCAATATGATTTTTACCTTTAGAAATTGCTATAGTAAAGGCAGTAGCCCAGACATCTCCAGCACCATTAAGATCCTTATAATTAACTTCAAATCCAGGTACTAAAAAACTTTTATCATCTTTAAAGATTTCAACACCCTACTTGCCTTTTGTTACACAAAGAAATTTAGAAATTTTAATTAAATCTGATAAATTAATATTAGTTGATATTAATTCATCATTTGAAACAACTACTATATCCCACTTTCCTTTATGAATTTTTGAAATGTTATTTTTTAGAAAAATACTTGAATTATTACGCTTTTCTCTAAACCATCCAGATGGAACTAAACACGAAATTTCATAATTGAACCAATCATAGCAATCAGGAGAAATTTCATCAAATAAAGGTGCTACAAAAAGGATTTTTGTAGAAAGATTTTTTGGTAAATTATTAGCGTTAATATAAGTGGAAAAATCGAATAATTTTTGCTCTCTTTTTTGACCAGAAAAATAATTGTAAAATATCGGAATTTTTGCTTTATCTTTTGTTAGAAGATCTACTTGATTTAAATATTTTCTTAGGGGATAATCATCACTTATTGAAGTAATCATACCTGTTCTTAAGCCTAAATTCATAGAAGTTTTAGCTGAGTAAGCCACTGCTCCACCAGCGACAAGATTATCATTGATGACCTTGTCATATTTGTTTATATCAAATGAAAGGCTACCAACAGAAATAAAATCATACAAAAATTTATTTTTCATAAATATAAATTATTTTGGTTTTATTACAACAAATCTGTCTCTACCTTTACCTTCTGATTCTGTGGTTATTTGAGAATTTTTAGAAAGAGCAACATGTATTATTCTTCTATCTACAGGTGACATTGGTTCTAATGTTCTTTCTTCACCTGAATCAACTACTTCTTTTGCTAAATTTCTTGCAATATTCCTGAGCGTCCTAACCCTTCTTCTTCTATAATCTTCAATATCAATCTGAATGTTAGATTTTCTACCCAATTGTTTACTAGTAATCATTCTAACTAAAAATTGTATTGACTGAAGTGTTTCTCCTCTTTTTCCTATAAGCAGAGCTGAATCTTCACCTTCTATTTCAAATGACACTCTTGAAGTATTTGAATCTTCACGAATATAGGTATCTGCCACTACTCCGATTGAGCTTAAAAAATAATCTAAAAGTTCTGAAGATAGTTTTTCAACTTCTTGGATATTTTCAGAAGATTCATTTTGAGCAGGTTCATCATCCTTAGAAGTGAAATTTTTGTTTGCTTTAGGTTTCACATCGGATTTTTTTGCTTTTTTATTTTTACTCACTGATTTCTTTTCAGCTTTTGTAGTTTTTTCAGCTTTTGTAGTTTTTTCAGCTTTTGTAGTTTTTTCAGCTTTTGTAGTTTTTTCAGCTTTTATAT